>NZ_JBSHNR010000110.1:0-635000 GCF_053604645.1 Lacinutrix cladophorae
GATACAGATATCGTAACTATTCCAGATCCTGCAGATCCAAACTATTCTGTTTGGGCAGCAGCAGATTGTGATGGCGATGGTGAAACTAATGGAGACGATCCAGCACCATATGATCCATGTGTAGGAGGAGAATTAGCTAATGTTGATTTATCAGACAATAATACAGACTGGTATAATGCAGATTGTGATGGCGACGGAGTACCAAACGGAACGGAAGTAGATCCTGATATGGACGGTACAGCTGGTCCTGATGGAACAGATCCAAACGATCCTTGTGAATACAATGAAGACGATGTTAGTTTACCACAAGGTGGAGATTGGTCATTAGCAGATTGTGATGGTGATGGAGAACCAAACAGTACAGACACAGATCCATTTGATCCATGTGCAGGCGATACAGATATCGTAAACAATCCAATGCCAGGCGATGAGAACTATGATGTATGGGCAGCAGCAGATTGTGATGGTGATGGTGAAACTAATGGAGACGATCCAGAACCATATGATCCATGTGTAGGAGGAGAATTAGCTAATGTTGATTTATCAGACAATAATACAGACTGGTATAATGCAGATTGTGATGGCGATGGTGTACCAAACGGAACGGAAGTAGATCCTGATATGGATGGTACAGCTGGTCCTGATGGAACAGATCCAAACGATCCTTGTGAATACAATGAAGAGGATGTTAGTTTACCACAAGGTGGAGACTGGTCATTAGCAGATTGTGATGGTGATGGAGAACCAAATAGTACAGATACAGATCCATTTGATCCATGTGCAGGCGATACAGATATCGTAACTATTCCAGATCCTGCAGATCCAAACTATGATGTATGGGCAGCAGCAGATTGTGATGGTGATGGACAAATAAATGGATTAGATACTGAACCATATGATCCATGTGTAGGAGGAAATTTAGCAAACGTAGATTTATCTGATAATACTTCAGATTGGTATACAGCTGATTGTGATGGAGACGGAGTAATCAACGGAACAGAAGTAGATCCAGATATGGATGGTACCGCAGGACCTGATGGAACAGACCCAACTGATCCATGTGATTATAACGTATCGGATGTTACAGTAACTCCAAGTGGAGATTGGTTAACAGCAGATTGTGATGGAGATGGAAATCCAAATGGAACAGATTCTAATCCTTTAGATCCATGTGTTGATGCAGATATTACTATGATCGATCTTAATGATACAACATCAGATTGGTACACCGCGGATTGTGATGGAGATGGCGTAATCAATGGTACAGAGGTGGACCCTGACGGTGATGGTATTGTTGGACCTAATGATACAGACCCTAATGATCCATGTGATTATGATGGTTCTATTCAGGATATTAATAATACAAGTACTGCTTGGTTAGGAATAGATTGTGATGGCGATGGTGTTTCAAATGGTACAGAAATTAATGATGGAACAGATCCTTTAGATACATGTAGTTATTTAGAATCTAGTCAAGATATTTCTACTGTTACTTCAGAATGGGAAGATGCAGATTGTGATGGCGATGGGGAACCAAATGGAACTGATACAGATCCATTCGATCCATGCGCAGGAGATATGGACATTACTACAAACCCACAACCAAGTGATCCAAACTATGAGGTATGGGCAGCAGCAGATTGTGATGGTGATGGACAAATAAATGGATTAGATACTGAACCATATGATCCATGTGTAGGAGGAAATTTAGCCAACGTAGATTTATCTGTTAATACTTCAGATTGGTATACAGCTGATTGTGATGGAGACGGAGTAATCAATGGAACAGAAATAGATCCAGATATGGATGGTATAGCAGGACCAAATGGAACTGATATCAATGATCCATGCGATTACAACGCAGAAGATGTAACTGAAACCCAAACAGGAGATTGGTTATTAGAAGATTGTGATAGCGATGGTAATCCTAATGGAACAGATACAGACCCATTAGATCCTTGTGTGGACGCAGATATTACTATGGTCGATTTACTCGATACAACTAGCGATTGGTATACAGCGGATTGTGATGGTGATGGCGTAATCAATGGAAACGAGGTAGACCCTGATGGTGATGGTATCTTAGGGCCAAATGATACCGACTCAACAGATCCATGTGATTATGATGCCTCTATTCAGGATATCAGTACTACTAGCACAGCTTGGTTAGGCGCTGATTGTGATGGTGATGGAGTTTCAAATGGAACGGAAATTAATGATGGAACAGATCCTCTTGATCCATGTAATTATTTACTAAACAGTCAAGATATAACTATTGTTACTCCAGAATGGGAAGCTTTAGATTGTGATGGTGATGGTGTAACTAATGGAATGGAAGTATTAGATGATACAGATTTATTAGACCCTTGTGATTTTAATATTTTAAGTCAAGACATAACAATAGTTACTTCAGAATGGAATGCTCTTGATTGTGACGGTGATGGTGTTACAAACGGAACGGAAGTAGTAGATAATACAGATGTTTTAGACCCTTGTGATTTCATTGTAACGAGCCAGGATACAACACCAACCACAACTTGGATTAATGCTGATTGTGATGGAGATGGTGTAACTAATGGCGATGAAGTTATTGATGGAACTAACCCTCTAGATCCATGTGAATTTATGCTAGAAAATACAACAGTACCACAAACACCAGAATGGGAAACACTTGATTGTGATGGAGATGGTGTTACAAACGGAATGGAAGTTATTGACGGTACAGATCCATTAGATACATGTGATTTAATTGCTGTTAATCAAGATACTACACCTAGTGTAGCTTGGTTAGATGCTGATTGTGATGGAGACGGCGTAACAAATGGTACCGAAGTATTAGATGGAACCGATCCAACAGATCCATGTGACTTTATTGTAAGCAGTCAAACATCTGGAACAACTGGAATGTGGATGGATGCAGATTGTGATGGCGATGGTGTAACAAATGGTACAGAAGTAACAGATGGTACAGATCCATTGGATTCTTGTGATTTCATTAGCGGAAACCAAACAACAGAACCAACAGTTGAGTGGAATGCTATTGATTGTGATGGAGATGGTGTAATAAATGGACAAGAAATATTGGATAATACAGATCCATTAGATCCTTGTGATTTTGATCCAAGTAGTCAAGATATTACAATAATTACAATGAATTGGGATGAATTAGATTGTGATGGAGATGGTGTTATTAATATTCTTGAAGTGGAAGATGGAACTAATCCTAATGATTCTTGTGACTTTATTTTAGATAGTCAAACGGAAACTCCTTCAAGTGAATGGAATAATGACGATTGTGATGGAGATGGTGTTACTAATGGAGATGAAGTATTAGACGGAACTAATCCATTAGATCAATGTAGTTTAGTAATATCTAGTCAAACACTGCAACCTTCTCCAAGATGGAATTCTACAGATTGTGATGGTGATGGTGTAACCAACGGTGATGAAGTATTAGATGGTTCTAATCCTTTTGATAACTGTGATTATATTTTTACTAGTCAGACTCTAATACCTTCTGATGTATGGAATTCTACAGACTGTGATGGAGATGGTGTTACTAATGGCGATGAAGTTATAGATGGAACAGATCCTACAGACGCTTGTGATTTTGATTTCAATAGTCAAGATATTACAACTGTAAGTGAAAACTGGTTATTAGCAGATTGTGACTGTGATGGTGATGGTGATGGATTTGCTAATGGTTCGGAATTAGCTGATAATAATGCTAATGGAATTCCAGATTATGCAGAATGTAATAATGGGGATCCAGACGCAGAAGACGGTATTAACATCTTTGATATAATGACTCCAAATGAAAATGGATTAAATGATGTATTTGTTATTAGTGGAATTGAAAATTTCCCTAATAATACATTAGAAATTTATAACCGTTGGGGAGTTAAAGTTTATGAAACCGAAGGTTATGGTCAAGGAGATAATTTCTTTAGAGGAGTTTCAGATGGTAGAGTAACTATAAGTAAAGGAGATAAACTTCCTGTAGGTACTTATTATTATGTACTTACTTATGTTAACAACCAAGGAAAGACTGTTAAGAAAGCAGGTCCATTATATATCAATAGAAAATAAAAAAAACACCTAGCGAATTTTCGTTCGCTAGGTTAAATACAATTATCAAATGAAAAATTATTGCATTGTTATTTTTACCCTAATAGTATTTGGAGTAGGTTTTAATAAAACGTACGCTCAACAAGATGCACAGTACACGCAGTATATGTATAATACTCTAAGTATTAATCCAGCTTATGCAGGATCAAGAGACGTACTTAGTTTTGTGGGCTTATACAGAACGCAATGGGTTGGTTTAGATGGAGCACCAGAATCTTTTACAGGTTCTGTGCATTCACCAATTGGTAAAAAAATGGGATTAGGTGTTAATATTACTAATGATCAAATTTTTATTACAAATGAAACCTATATAGATATAGATTTTAGTTACACTTTAGATTTTTCAAATAATTCTAAACTAGCTCTTGGTTTAAAAGCTGGAGGGCATTTTTTAACTATTGATACGAATAGGTTAAATACGGGTGCATTTAATACTGGAGATTCGGAAGCCGAAATTAATATAGATAATAAATTCTCACCTCAGTTTGGTATAGGAGCTTACTATTATACAGATAAATTTTATTTAGGGTTAAGTGTACCTAACATGTTAGAAACAAAACATTTTGATGAAAATTCAGCAAATACAAATTCATTTTCAACAGCAAAAGAACGTGTTAATTTTTATTTGATGACAGGTTATGTTTTTGATATTAATGAAGACTTAAAGTTTAAACCTTCCGGTTTGGTTAAGTTAGTTGATGGAGCTCCATTACAAGTAGATTTATCAGCTAATTTTTTAATAATGGATAAATTTACAGTAGGAGCAGCTTACAGATGGAGTGCTGCTTTAAGTGCTATGGTAGGTTTTCAGATATCAGACAGGTTAATGCTTGGTTTTGCTTATGATAGAGAAACAACAGAAATACAGCAATATAATGATGGCTCTTATGAGGTGTTTTTAAGATATGAATTGTTTAAAAGAAAAGACTCCATGGTATCTCCAAGATTCTTCTAATAAATTAACTAGTACTATTATGAAAAACGTATATAATATATTAATTCTTACTTTGTTTTTTTCTTCAAGCATATTGTTTGCCCAAGAAAAAGTGATTAAAAAAGCCAATAAAGATTATGAAGAATTTGCTTATGTTGATGCAAGAAACAATTATCTAAAAGCAAATAGTGATGGTTTTCAATCGCTAGAACTACTTAAAAAATTAGGAGACTCTTATTACTTTAATGCAGATTATATAAATGCTGTTAAATGGTATGCACAAGTTTTTGAATCTACAGATGATTTAGATCCAGAATATATTCATAGATACGCTTTATCTCTTAAAAGTTTAGAACAGTATGTTGCTTCAGATAAAGTAATGGAAGCTTTTTATGAAGCAAAAGGAGAAGATTATAGAGCAAATTTATTTGTTAATGAAAGAAATTATTTAGAAGAAATAGAATTACAATCTGGTCGATTTGAATTAATTAAAGTGGATTTTAACTCTAAACTTTCAGATTTTGCTCCTGCATTTAATATCGGTAATGTTACTTTTGCTTCTAATAGAAATAATAGAGGAGTTACAAAAATGGTCCATGATTGGAATGAACAACCATTTTTAGATTTATATTCTTTAAATAATGAAAACGGTATTACTAAATTAAGTAACGAGATTAATACGATTTATCACGAATCTACAGCGGTATATACCAAAGATGGTTTAACGATGTATTTTACTAGAAATAACTTTACAGATAAAGATTATAAAAACGATAAAGAAGGGGTTAATCGCTTAAAACTTTATAGCGCAAAACGTACAGAAGAATCTAATGAATGGACTGTAAAAGAATTGCCTTTTAATAGTGATGAATACTCTACTGCTCATCCAGCTTTAAGTGTGGATGAAAAAACACTTTATTTTGCTAGTGATATGCCAGGAACGAAAGGACTTTCTGATTTATATCAAGTTCCAATCTTAGAAACAGGTTTTGGTACTATTACCAGTTTAGGAGATGGTATTAATACCGAAGGAAGAGAAACATTTCCTTTTGTTAGTAAAGACAATAAATTATATTTTGCTTCCGATGGACATGTTGGATTAGGTGGATTAGATGTTTTTGTTTCAGAAATCAGTACAGATTCTTTTGGAGATGTTTTTAATCTTGGTAAACCCGTTAATGGACCATTTGATGACTTTACATTCATTATCAATAGTAGAACAGGTTCTGGTTATTTTGCTTCTAATAGAGATGGAGGAAAAGGAGATGATGATATTTATTCTTTTAAAAGTATACAACCGTTAATTACTAAATGCCAACAGGCAATTGAAGGTGTTGTATTAAATAAAGTAACAGATGCTCCTTTAGCATATGCAGAAGTAACGTTGTTAAATGACAAAAATGAAGTTATTGATGAAATGACATCTAGAGCAGACGGTAGTTTTAAATTCACTTTAGATTGTTCTACATCGTATTCTATTAGAGCACAAAAAGAAACTTATAGTCCTGCTGAAAAAGTATTTAATACTCCAAATAAAACAGGTCTTGTAGAACGTACTTTGTTCTTGAAAAAAGAAGAGTATACGCCTCCTTTACCTTTAGGAACAGATATTGCTCCTTTATTAGGAATTAATATTATCTATTTTGATTTAGATAAAGACTTTATTAGACAAGATGCAGAAGTAGAATTACGTAAAATTATTGATTTTATGAATGTATATTCCAATGTAAATATAGACGTAAGATCTCATACAGATAGTCGTAATACTAGTGAGTATAATATTGATTTATCTAACAGGAGAGCGATTTCTACAATAGATTATCTTGTTAATGTTGGAGGAATAAATAGGGCTAGATTAACAGGTCAAGGTTATGGAGAAACACAATTACGAAATAGATGTAAAGATGGTGTTCCATGTAGCGAGTCAGAACATCAATTAAATAGACGTAGTGAGTTTATTATTGTAAAGTAAAAACTTAAAACAAAAAAAAGGCAACTCTATGAGTTGCCTTTTTTTTATAACTAAAATTAATTCTTCTTATCGTTTTGTGTTTTTTGAGCTAGTAAAGCATTTTTACTTATTAATGCTAAATTGAAATTAGGATTTAAAGCAATAGCTTCCTCTAAAATAGTAACAGCAGCATCTAAATTTGTAGCCTTATTTTCATTAAATTTTAGCATTGCTTTTAAATATAAAAAAGCAGCTTTTAAAGAAACTTGGTAAGGTGTTTTTGTTTCATAATATGCATGTTGCATTTCGCTAGTAGCATTTGTTATTCCATAGGTTATATGCTTGTTTGCTTCAGCAAATTTTTGAGTAGATAAATTAAGTTCTGCTAATTCGTATGCTATATTTACATTTGGAGTACGTTTAAACATTTCATTAAAATGTTGTATAGCAAGCTCTGGCTGGCTGATAGATTTTAAAGAAATAGCTTTTACTTCTAAAGCCATATCCGAATCTGAAGGAACAAAATCTACACCAATGGTATTTAAAGCTTGCATGTATTTGTTTTCACTCATGTATATATAAGCTAAAGTGTCATTTCTAGCAGTAGATGGATCTATTATGTTTAAATGCGTTAAACCATTAATAACACCTTGCACATCACCTTGCAATTTCATTTGTTCGTAATATGCTTCGTAGTGTTTTTTTAATTCGGAATTATTCTGTGCACTTAAAGAATAGCTTGCAGATAAAAATGCGATAAAAAGTAATTTTTTCATTGGTTTTGTTTTTTCTGAGGCTAAAACTAAATAAATTATACAGTTATACTCTTAAAACTATGCTAATTATTTAACGTAATAGTTGTTTTAGTTACGACTGCATCATTTAGAACAAATGGTTTAGGTATCATATTTTCTTCTCTTGGAAGAATATTAAGAGCTTGGTTAGTTAATAAATCATAAGTAGCCTCATAGATTGTGAATGTTGTTTTTTGCGAAACAGGAACGCTTAAAATCATATCTAAAGGTTCATTGTCTGCAACGTAATAACTAAACAATCGATTGTTTTCTCTTTCTTGAAAAGCTTTATTCGAAACTTTGTCTTTTTGGGCCGATATACCATTTATTAAAAAAGCATTAAAAACATTTGTAGTATCTGAAAATACCTCAAAACGGGCAGCATTTCGTTGCGATGTTATGCAAATTGCAATTTGTCTTTCGCCGTTAATTATGGTGTCGTTAGAAATTTCAATTTTTGGTTTCGTAATGTTTTTTACAGCAGCATTTTTGGTAAATGTAAAACTGGATTTGTATTTACTACCAATGGTGTTTTTTGAAAGAGTAGTAGCTGGATCTGGATTATCTGTTAAATAATGTTCTGTCCAAGTATCTAGCATATCATCATACGTTGCCCAAACAGCAGTATTTTCATTAGTGTCTAAAACATATAAAAGACTGTTTGGTTTAGGAGTTTCTTTTGTGAATTTAGAATTGAAATGTGCTTGGATAAGAAATATAATTCCGAAGCATAAAAACAAATACGACCAACGTTTTTTATGTTTTAAAAAACCGAATATAGTAACCAGTAATCCAAAAATTAGGACCACAAATATGGAAGAAACAAACAAGATTTTCAAGCCTAAACCAACCGGAAACATTTTTACCAGAGGCGATATAATAAACAATACCGGAATAGCTAAAATAGCTAAAAGGGTGAGACTAGGCTTTTGCTGTCTTATCATTAAAAATAAGCTACATAAGCCAAAGTATACAGGAATAATAAAAAAGCTAGCTCCTTCTAGTTTTAATGCTACAATTACACAAATAAGTAACCAGAAAAATAATGGAGCAATTAATAAATTCACAGGTTTTTTTGAAGCTTTAAATAAATGATAACTATAAAAGCAGATGGCTACAGTTAAGCAGGTAAATGCAGCAATGTAAGTGTGACCATTATAAGTGAAACCATGAAGCATTTCTTGGTAATTAGGATATAAAAATTTTAAGAATTCCCAACCTAAAAAAGTAATTATACCGCCAAACACAAGACTTGTAAAAAAAGGTACAAACCCTTTAACGATATCTTTATGGTTTAATGCTTTTTGTTTAAATCCGTAGAAAACTAAAGCTATAAATACAATAACAGCAATAACTAGCATAGGCCAAATCCATGAAAAAGGATAAATAACCGTCTTAAATAGAGGAACATTAAAATAGATATAATCTTCGTTGCTTTTTACATTATTAAGATTTGCATTACTAAAATGATGGAGTAAAGGCATAAGGTAAGTGCCTTGGTGTTCAAGTGTGTTTCTGTCTAAACGTTCGTAGGTATCTAGTGCGGTGTGATAATCAAAATGGTCATCAATAAAAGCAAAATTGAAACCATCAATATTTTTGTCTGCTCTAAATCGAGTTAAGTCTGTATCATTAGGCAACATTTTATAAATACTATATGCAAGAGAGTTTGCCACAGGGTATTGGGGGTTAGCTTTTACAAACTCTTTCATTAAGTTGGCATTTCCTTGATTGGTTTCAATAAGCATATAACTTGGTCCACCAGAACCACGAGCTTCAAAATTTAAAACAAGTCCTACATCTTTAGCCCAAGGATGTTTATTTACAAAAATATCAGCGCCATTTAAACCAAGTTCTTCACCATCAGAAATTAGAATAATAATATCATTTTTTGGTGTTTTATTTTCTGCTAAAAAAGCACGAATCCCTTCTAAAATTGTCACTACTCCAGATCCTGCATCACTTGCTCCAAGAGAGGAATGCGGATTGCTATCATAATGCGAAAGTAGGAGTAAAGCTTTACTATTATCATTTCCTTTTATTCTAGTTACTATATTTTTAGGTTTCGATAGGTTACCCCATTGACTCATAGAATAGTCTTCTTGAATTTGAGTTTCTAAACCTAGCTTTTCTAATTCGTTTACAATATAATTTCTAATTTTTTGATGGTTTTTATTCCCTAGAAAATGTGGTTCTTTAGATATTTCTTTTAGTGGTATTAAAGCACGTTGGGTAGAAAACGATGTCTCGGGAGCATCTATAGTAGAAATATTGTTTGGTAATAAAGCATCGAAACTAAAATATATAGCCAAACATATAATGAGTAAAGCAAGAAGTTTTTTAAACATATCTAAAAGGTGTCTTATTTTGTATAAAAATAGGAAATAATAATTAGCCGTTTCTGTTTAGGATAAATCATTTATAATCAGTATATTTAAGTTTACTAAACGCTATTATTATGGGAATAAAAAGTTTTCAAGGAGCTAGGAAACAACAACAAGTTGTAGACCAAACGCAATTAAAGGTAAGTGATTATATGACTAGAAGTTTAATTACTTTTAGACCCGAACAGTCTGTAGAAGAAGTTATAGAAACGCTAATTACAAATAAAATTTCTGGTGGGCCAGTTGTTAATGAAAACAACGAATTGGTAGGTATAATTAGTGAAGGAGATTGTTTAAAGCAAGTAAGTGATAGCAGATATTATAACATGCCAATGGCACAAGATAATGTAGAAAAGCGAATGGCTAAAAATGTAGAAACCATTGATGGAAACATGAATGTGTTTGATGCAGCTAATAAATTTTTAGAGTCTAAAAGGCGTCGTTTCCCTATTGTAGAAGAAGGAAAATTGATTGGTCAAATTAGCCAAAAAGATATACTAAAAGCAGCATTACAATTAAAAGGACAGAGTTGGAAGTAATTATTTTAACTCTCTCGTTTCACTAACGCATAATAATCGCCCTCTAAAGGTAAATAACCTTGATCGTACACAAAGTAATATATGGTTCCTGCTTTTGTGGTGTATATACTTGTAAAGTAATTAAAATCGAAACCTTTTTCTATCAGTTTTGCTCTAGATGTTTTTGTTTTTTGTTCTGGATTGAGCACTTCTAAAATTCTATAATTTTTACGAAGTCTATTATTCGTATTGCGAATTAAATTTTTACTATCCTTATTTACATTGTTGTTATATGCATTTCTGCAAGCATCACTACAAAATTTCTTATCTATTCTGCCAACAATTTTATCGCCACATTCTGGGCATTTTTTTTGCATAGTTATTTGTTTTCCAGTTTATACCATCGTAAGTTCATTTGTTCTTGTTCAAAATAAAAATCTTCTATATAGTGTAATCCAATTTTTAAAAGCGCGTTGTGCGAAGCTTGGTTTCCTATTTCTGTAGTAGCATAAATTTCTGAAAGTTTTAAAACTTTAAAGGCATAATCTATAGCCGCTTTTCCAGATTCGGTTGCATAGCCTTTTCCCCAATATTGTTTAATAAGTCTGTAACCAACATCATAATATTTAGTAAAGCCATTCATGTTGTATTCTGTATTTAAACGCAAACCAGACCAGCCAACAAAATCTCCTGAAGCTTTTTCGATAACTGCAAACCTACCAATACCTCTTTCTTTATATTGAGCGAGTACACTTTCTAGTATTTTTTTAGACTCATCTATTGTTTTAACAGGTTTGTTCCCTAAGTATTTGTGTACATCTGGGTCCGAATCTAAAGCAAACATACCATCTAAATCTGTTAGCCTAAGTTCCCTTAAAAGAAGTCTTTTTGTTTCTATATGAAATTGCATTTAGTGTTTTTTGTACTTAAATTTCACTTCTTCGGTTTCTCCTTTTTCTTCAATAACCACATAAATATTTATTTCTTGATCATTTACTTTTTCGAAAGTGAATTGGTCAAAGTATGCGCGATTATTTTCTATTTTAATCAATTTAGCATCTACGGTTACGTCTTTTTCTTCCCAACCTTTAAAATCATTTCCAAAATGTTTGAATTGTAAAACTAGCGTGTTTTCAACTTGTCTTATTCCTCCAAATTCATAAAAAACAACACGATTATCTATAACTAGTTTAAAAGAAAACATCATCGAATCTCCAAGTGGAGGACTCCAAATTTCTTCAGCAATTCCCCCAAAAGCTTCCCCTTTCCAATGTCCTTCCATCCAATAAATTTGACTTAAATTTGCTTTTGGAGATTGCATTCCATCTTCAAATTTTAACGTGTTAACTTGCGCATTACAAGTAGTAAATATTAATATAAGTACTAATAGATATAGCTGTTTCATTGTTTAAAGAAGTTAAAATTCTGTCACGTGCCCCCAATTTTCTCCAGATTTAATTCTGTATAACTGCATTTCAGAAATACCAAATTGTTTTGCTATTAAACGCATTCTAGTTTTACGATTAGGGTCGAATAATTTTCGTTTAATCATTTTTACTTTACCTTCAGAAAGTTTAAAATGTTTATGGTTTTCTTTTCGTTTTATTTTGCTTTTAATAACTAATGGATTTTTTAAATTATGAGTTGTCACTTCTTGCCGAGTTGCCCAGGCCAAATTAGAAACCACATTGTTTTTCTTATTAAAATCCTTATGAATTACAAAAGGTTTGTTTTCTGGGTTTTCAATAAATAATTCAGCCATAATACGATGTACGTATACTAAATTTGTTTTTTTATTCTTTTTAATTGCTGAAAATGCTTCGTAACCATTAATTTCAGAACATTTAAAGTTTAATTTTAATTGTTGGTGTTTTTCACTATAAATCCTTCCAAGTGAAGATATATGGTACTTCTCATTAGTACGCCAAGTATCTTTTGAAATCGTTTGCCAGTGTTCACCAGATAATTTGGTCAACATATTATTTGTTTTTAGGAGTTTTAAATATACGAAATTTTCCGTTTACAAACGACTACAAGCATTTACAAACGATTTTAAATGTGTAACAACCGAATAGCACTTGTATGTTGTTTCATCTTTGCAGTGTTGAATGGAACTAATGAAATTCAATATAATAAAAACCTTATCTTATGAATACGTTAAGAAACAAAGTACAGTTAATTGGAAACTTAGGAAACGATCCAGAAATCATTAATTTAGAATCTGGTAAAATGCTTGCCAAATTTTCAATAGCTACCAATGAAAGCTATAAAAACGCACAAGGCGAAAAAGTAACAGATACGCAATGGCATAATGTTGTGGCTTGGGGAAAAACAGCAGAAATAGTAGAAAAGTTTGTTACTAAAGGAAAAGAAGTGGCAATAGAAGGAAAGCTTACCACTAGATCATGGGAAGACAAAGAAGGAACCAAACGTTACACAACTGAAGTAGTCTGTAATGAGTTATTACTATTAGGGAAGTAATTTTATTAATTTATTTAAAGAAAAGTGACTTTTGTCGCTTTTTTTTATTGTTTAAAGTGAATAATTGTTAATTGATTAAAAAAAACGTAGTATTAAAAACTATTAATTAATCCATAACTTTATGAAAACAATTGCACACCCAAAGTCTTGCTATTTTTGGTTTTTAGCAGTTTTGTTGCTAACGACCAATGTGATGGCTCAAAAACCCACATTAAAGAAAAATTTTGAAATTGATTTGCCCAAACTGGAGCAAGATTATGAATTTAAAGACAATATAAGGGTAGATAAAAACACTGGTTTTCCCATTGCTATTTATGGAATTGCATACGCATTAGAATCTAATAGTCCAGAGAATATGGCGAAGGCCTACTTACTAAACTTTAAGGAAACCTTTGGTCTTAACAAAGAACAAATAGAACAACTAAAACTTCACGCAGTTCGAACTAGTGTTTCTGGAACAACAGTTAGACTTAGGCAATACGCTTATGGATTACCAGTTAATTCTTCTGAAATTACAATAAACATTAACTCTAAAAACGAGGTTACTTATGTAATGAATGCATTTAATTATAATGTGAAACTGAATAGGACTAATCCATCCCTTTCTTTAAGCCAGGCACAAAATATTGCATATAGATATTTAGGAGTTAATGGTGCTTTTCAATATACAAACAATGCACTGTTTATTTATCACGATACCTCTTCTAGGTTAGCGTATAGAATTAATTTTATCTCTAAAGATATAATTGGAGAATGGGATGTTTTTGTAGATGCAAATAGTGGAGAAATTTTTAAAGCACTTGATATTTCATTTTATTGTAATGATGGAAACGGGAATAAAAACTTAGAAAAAGATAATAATGAAACCTGTAAGGAGGAAAGTATAAGCTACCCATTTGCTACAGGTACAGGTAATGTATTTGATCCAGACCCATTATCTTCTGCAATGGTAGCCTATGGTAGTGGCGGAATTACAGATGGTAGCGATGCAAATTCTACTGCATTAACAGCACAAACATTTAATGTATCTCTTTTAGATATTGAATTTTCGGGTGGAAATTATCATTTAAAAGGGCCTTATGCAGAAGTTGTGGATAGCGAGTCACCTTATAATGGGCTATTCTCACAAGCTAGTTCTAGTTATAATTATCAAAGAGCGGATGATGCGTTTGAAGCGGTAAATGTATATTATCATATAGATGCTTCTATGCGTTATATAAACACTGTATTAAATATTAATTTATTGCCATATCAATATACTACAGGAGTGCGTGTAGATCCACATGGTTTAAGTGGCAGTGATAATTC
This sequence comes from Lacinutrix cladophorae, assembly GCF_053604645.1. Lineage (NCBI taxonomy): Bacteria > Pseudomonadati > Bacteroidota > Flavobacteriia > Flavobacteriales > Flavobacteriaceae > Lacinutrix > Lacinutrix cladophorae. The sequence continues at coordinate 14,499 of NZ_JBSHNR010000110.1, forward strand.
ACACTATTCTAGTGGATCTGGAGAGCTTGCTTTTGGTGAAGGTGGTGTCGATGATGCTGAAGATTCTGATGTGGTACATCATGAGTTGGGTCATGGTCTTCATGACTGGGTAACTAACGGAGGTCTTTCGCAAGTTAATGGACTTAGTGAAGGTAGTGGTGATTATTGGGCGCAATCTTATAATAGAAGTTTAGGGAATTGGAGTGCATCAGATGCTGCATATAATTATGTTTTTAATTGGGATGGACATAATGAATATTGGAATGGAAGAACAACAGATTATGGTGCATCTTACCCAGGAGGGTTAACAGGAGGGATTCATGCCGATGGTCAAATATGGTCTACATGTTTAATGAAAATATATGATATAATTGGTCGTGCAAAAACAGACAAAATATTTTTAGAAGGTCTTGGGATGACTAATGGATCTTCTAGCCAAGATGATGCTGCAAACGCTGCATATCAAGCAGCTATTAATATGGGATATACTGCAAGTGAGTTAACTACAATCCATACCGAATTTACAGACTGTGGTTATACTTTACCTGCTTTAGCTGCTCCACCAGTTGCAGACTTTACAGCAGATAATATTAGCATTTGTTTAGATACCAATAATACCGTTAATTTCACAGATACGTCTACAGGAGTACCAACGTCTTTAGCTTGGACTTTTGAAGGTGGAACTCCAGCAACATCGACAGCAGAAAATCCAACAGTGACTTATGCTGCCCCTGGAACATATAATGTGACATTAGTAGCTACAAATTCTTTTGGTTCAGATACGGAAATTAAAACAGGTTATATAACTACCTTATCAGGTTCTGCTTGCCCAATAATTACTTGTGCTACAAAAGCTAGTACGAATGTTCCATTAGACATTCCGATTACAGGAACAATGGGAACTACAACTTCTACGGTAGCTATTTCTGGAGCCGATGTAATAACAGATGTTAATGTTTTAAATTTAATTGGTACACATACGTATTTAGGTGATTTAGAGGTAACTTTAACGAGTCCTAGTAATACGGTAGTTTCTTTATTTAGTAGTATTTGTGGTACAGATGAGGATTTTGATATTCATTTTGATGATGCTGCAAGTAGCGGAACACTACCTTGTCCATTAACAGGAGGTGGAACCTATCAGCCAACAGGAACTTTGGCAGATTTTAATGGTGAAGATCCTAATGGTACTTGGACTCTAACTATTGTTGATATTTATAATGGAGATAGTGGTCAATTAGCTTCATGGTCTTTAGAAGTTTGTTCAGAATCTACGTTGTCTGTAACAGATACATTAGATGTAGATAGTTTTGTTATCTATCCTAACCCAAATACTGGAACCTTTAATATTAAGATGAATACTATTTTAGACGAGGATATTAATCTTTCGGTATATGATGTTAGAGGAAGAGTAGTCTATGATAAAAAATTCATGAATACTTCTAGTTTTAATGAAACAATAACATTAGATCATGTACAATCGGGATTGTATTTAGTAAAAATTAAATCTGGAAATAAATCTATTATTAAGAAATTAATTATTGAATAATTTTAAAAAAGATTTTATAGGTTAAAAATAAAAGCGGCTTTGGTCGCTTTTATTTTTATAAATAACTTATTTGAGCTCTTTTTTAGTAGAAAAAACTTTTGACTGCTTTACTACTACATTTAATACCAAACCAGTAATAATTAAAAAGATACCAAAAATACTTAGAAGCGAGTAGGTTTCCTGTAACCAAATAGCTCCAATTAGCATCGTGAAAATAACTTCAATATATTTTAATGGAGCAACTAGATTAATTTCGCCAGTTTGTAATGCTTTGGTCATGTAAAGTTGTCCAAAATACCCATAGACGCCAAGACTTAATAGTAATAACCATTCTAATCCTTTTGGGCTCGTCCAATGATTAATACATAAAACGCCACCAATAATAGCAGAGATAATCATAAAATAATTTACAATTACAATAGGATGATCTTTGGCACCAATTTTTCTTATAAAAATATATACTAATCCTGTAAACACAGCAGAAATAATGGCGTAAACTAATCCGATATTATTGATTTGATTATCAAAGCCTTTTAAAATAACAACACCAATAAAAGCGACACCAAAACATAACCATTGTAAATGTTTTATTTTTTCTTTAAGTAAAAACAAAGCGAAGAAAGCAGCAAAAATAGGAGAGATGTATCTAATAGAAACAGCTGTTCCCATAGATAGGTGTTTAATAGACATAAAAAACAATGTCATTGCAATACAGCCAACAATTCCTCTAGAGATAAGTAAAAGTTTTTTGTTTCCTAGAAATGAAATTTTATTTTTAATTAAAAAAGGAATTGTGAAAAACAAGGTTCCAATTGACCTAAAAAAAACAATTTGGTACACATTAAAATAACCGAGTTTTTTTACAAATACATTTAGTAGTGCGAAGGCTAATGCACTAATAGACATATAAAATATAGTTTTTTTGTGCATGAACTAAATTGAATTTACGCTAACTAATTAGATTTTTTAAAGATTTTTTAAAACTCAAAATTACTTCTTCTTTTAGTTTTTTTCTACTTTGAAGATTAGAAATTTCAATATATTCAATAGGTAATTGATTATTAATAAATATGGAAGAATTATTTTGTTTAAAATTAGAAAGCATGATTGCAGCATCTACACTACCATCATTGATGTTTTTTAAACATTCTTCTTCTTTTTCCTTAGATGAAAAAGATTGAAACAATAGCAATCGATAGCCATGTTTAAATGAAAATTTTTGTATTTCAGAGATAATACAACTATAACAAGAGTCTGTTATTTCTGGAACTATTATAGCCAAAGTTTTGGTTCTTTGTTTTCTTAAAGATAAAGCTGTAAAGTTAGGTACATAATTGTTTTCTAAAGCAATATTTTTTATTAACTCTTTAGTTTTAGAACTAATATCGCTTTTGCCATTTAAAGCTTTAGATACTGTAGAAACAGAAAATCCAGATAGATTAGATATACTTTTTAGTGTTATTGTAGATTGATACATTAACAGTCGTTATTTTAACTTTTGAATAATAGTTATTGCAGTTTTGGTAAGCTCTTCAATTTTACTATAATCGTAGTTGCCATCTTTATTTTTAGCAATAAGCTTAGATCCTATTCCTACACAAGTAACACCAGCATTAAACCAAGACTCTAAACTTTCTTGTGTTGGCTCAACACCTCCAGTAGGCATGATACTTGTCCATTTACAAGGGCCTTTTATTGCTTTTACATAGCTTGGGTTATATGCATTACCAGGAAATAATTTAACTATTTCGCAACCTAGTTCTTCAGCTTTAGATATTTCAGTTAACGTTGCACAACCAGGAGACCAAAGTACTTTTCTTCTATTACAAACAATTGCAATATCTTCTCGTAAAACAGGTGTTACAATAAAATTTGCACCTAATTGCATATAAAGAGATGCAGCAGCAGCATCTGTAATAGAACCAACTCCCATTATCATTCCAGGTAGCTCTGCTATTACATATTTATTAAGAGCTGCAAAAACTTCAAAAGCAAAATCACCTCTGCTCGTAAATTCTAGAAGCCTTGCACCACCATCATAGCACGCTTTTATTATTTTTTTGCTTACTTCTATATCTTCATTATAAAACAAAGGAACTAAGCCTGTTTTTTGCATTACTGTTGCAACTTCAATTCTTGAGTATTGTGACATTTTGTGTTTTTTTATCTGGAAACCTTTCCTGAGGCATCACCATTTAATAATTTTTCGATTTCATCTAGTGTAATTAAATTACAATCACCAGAAATAGTGTGTTTTAAGCAGCAAGCGGCAACCGCTATATTTAATGCTTTTTGTTTATTGGTAGCATTGTTTACTAATCCATAAATTAAGCCACCCATAAAAGCGTCTCCACTACCAACTCTATCTACTACAGGAGTAACCTCCTTTACATCTGCGTTGTAAATAGTTTTTCCATCGTATAATATACCTCCAATTCGTTGATGCGATGCACTAACAGAATACCTTAATGTAGTTGCTGTAGTATTTAAATTAGGACATAATTTAAATATTTGATCGTATAAAGAAGGTAAGGATTTTTCGTCTTGGTAGTTAGGATTTACTTTATCTTTTCCTAACATAAAAAATGCGGTATCAATATCTCCTAAAATAACATTACTATACTTTAAAAGTTCTGGCATTACTTGGTTTGGTTCTTTTCCGTATTGCCATAATTTTGACCTATAGTTTAAGTCGGAAGAAATAGTAACCCCCAATTTATGTGCAACTTTAATTGCTTCTAAACATTCGTCTGCAGCAGATTGTGAAATTGCAGGAGTAATACCGCTCCAATGAAACCATGTAGCGTCTTTTAAAACCGATTCCCAATCTATGGAACCTTTTTCTATGGTAGCCATAGAGCTGTTTGCTCTATCATAGACTACATTACTACCACGGGTTCCAGCTCCAGTTTCTAAGTAATAGATACCCAGTCTGTCTCCACCGTAAATAACATTTTTAGATTCTACATTAAATTTGCGCATCTCTTTTAATGCACAAGCTCCCATTTCATTTTTTGGTAGTCTAGTAACAAATTCGGCTGGAATACCATAATTTGCTAAAGATACTGCTACATTAAATTCTCCACCACCATAAGAGGCTGCAAACTTTTTTGCTTGAGAAAATCTTAAATGACGCTCTGTTGAGAGTCTTAACATAATTTCTCCAAATGTGACAATCTTACTCATTATTATTTATTTAATTACAAAACTTCATCTTTTAGAATGATAAATAGTTTTATTCTTAAACATTATCTTAAACGTTGTGTTTAAAAAGGGTTGTGTTTAAAAATAAAACTATTTAGTTTCTGTTAAAAATTTAAATTTATCTAAATGCTAATTCTTCATTAATGTTATTGTTAACTCGTTTTATAAAAGAGGTCTTATAAGAAATTATATATGTTACTAAATCTGTAACTTAACTTCAGTTGCTTGACTTTTCTTTTAATGATGTTATACCAATAACTTCTCTTTTAAATTTAGATATTTATTTTTCGTTTTTAAGTTATATACCTAATGCTTGACCACCACCAATTTGAATAGTTTCAGCCGTTATGAAAGAAGCATCTTTACTTGCTAAGAAAGAAACAACTCCAGCTACATCTTCTGGTTGGCCTAATCTACCTAACATAATATTGTTTGCCCAAGAAGCAAATACTTCTGGTTTTGTTGCTTTAATTTGTGCGTGAAAAGGTGTGTCTATAGTACCTGGAGATACTGCATTTGCTCTAATACCATATTCGGCAAGATCTTTAGCTAAGGCTCTAGTGATAGCATGTACTCCAGCTTTAGATGTTCCGTAGATACCAGCTCCTGGTCCTCCAGCTGTCCATCCTGCATTTGAGGTATAGTTAATTATAGAAGGATGTTCTCCTTTTTTAAGAAACGGTATTGCTGCTCTTGATGCAAAAAATACAGAATCTAAGTTTAATGCCATTACAAATCTATAAAAGTCTGTAGTCATTTCTTCAAATCTAGAACGACCTCCTAAACCACCTGCATTATTTACAAGTACGTCAATTCTACCATATTTTTCACCAATTTTAGTGATGTTATCTGTTACTTGATCTTCTTTAGTAACATCAAATCCATAATATTCTGCACTGATTCCTTCATCGGTTAACTCTTTTAATCTTTTAGCTCCCGCTTCATCATCAATACCATTTAATACTACAGTATATCCATCTTGACCTAATCTTTTTGCTACTTCAAATCCTATTCCTCCAGTTGCTCCTGTAACTATGGCTAATTTTCCTTTGTTTTTACTCATTTTTTTTTTTTTCTATGATGTTATGATAAATATTTTAGTTTTTTGTGTTATCTACTAGCCTTACTTTTTTAATAAAAAAGAAAATGGATAGTACTGCAAGTATAACAGATACTGTAATTGCTATAAATGCTGGTGTATAAGATCCTCCTTTGGTAATTGAACCAATAAACCAGTTCATAATAATAGGAGATACTGCAGCTATTGTACCAGCTAATCCTGCTAATGTGCCAACAGAAGGTCCTTTAAACAAGTCACTAGATAAAGTTTGGATATTACCTATAGCAAATTGGAATCCAAAAAGTGCAATTCCTGCTAAGTATATAAATGTCATATAGTTAGAGTCGGTTACAAATAATATAATAGAAACAAATCCTATTATTATTAAAAGACTTCCTAATACTATACTTGCTTTTCTACCAGTATTTACGTTGGTACGTTTTATTAATTCTTCAGTAAATAAGCCGCCTAGTATCCCTCCAGCTGCAGCCATTAGATAAGATATCCACATGGTTTTCCCAATTTCTTCTATACTAAGTCCAAATTTAGAATTTAAATATATTGGCATCCAACCAGCAAAGAACCACCAAATTGGTTCTATAAAAAATCTGCATAATAAAACACCCCAAGGTTGTTTGTAACTTAGTATTTTACCAACGCTTAAGCTTTTAGATCCTTTAACTGCAACGTCATTGTTTTCAATTCTATCATTCAGGATTAAGTTTTTTTCATCTTCTGTAATCCAAGGATGATCTTCTGGTTTAGATTTGTTTAAAATATACCAAGGAATTACCCATAATAAACCTAATGCGCCTAGTATTAAGTAGGTTGATTTCCATCCAAAATGTGCATATAGAAAAACGATAATAACTGGCGCTATTACATTACCAATAGAAGCACCGGAATTAAAAATACCTTGCGCTAAAGCTCTTTGTTTAACAGGAAACCATTCTCCATTACTTTTTACAGCACCAGGCCATAAACCAGCTTCCCCTAGACCAAGTAAACCACGAACTAAAGATAAGGAAACGACACCTCTTGCAAGTGCATGAAATGCAGCAGCAGCAGACCATACAACAATGGATACAATAAATCCTAAACGAGTTCCTATTTGATCGTATAACCTCCCTGATAAAAATTTACTTGCAGCATAGGTAATCATGAAGATATTAAGCATTAAAGCATAATCGGAATTATCCATGCCAAGGTCTTCACCCATTTGCGGCCAAAGTAATGCAAATGCAGTTCTATCAATATAGTTTATAACAGTGGCTATAAAAATTAATCCTATAATCCACCATCTTAATCCTTTTAGTTTCATGTATATTTTTTAATGTGTTAGTTAGTAATTACAGTTTAATCATTATAACAATATTGGTATAATTCACTAAAATGATCTTTCATTTTTTGTTTGGCTAACTGTGGATTTTTACTTTTAATGGCATTGTAAATTTCTTGGTGTTCTGCAATACCTTGTTTTGCTAAGTCTTTATCACAAACATGATATTTCTCGAAATTTGTAATAATTTCAGGAGTAATAATCAACATGAATGTGTTCATAGTACTATTTCCACTTGCTTTTGCTATTGCTAGATGAAAAAGTAAATCTTCTTGAACAGCATCTTCATTATTTATTACTTTATTTGAGTACGCATCTAGTGCTTCTTTCATTTTTTGCAAATCTTCTTCGGTTCTTCTTAATGCTGCTAGTCGTACCGTTTTTAATTCTAATAAAATTCTAGTTTCAACTAAGGATTTAAATTCTGGCGATTCTAACCTTAGTATATCTTCAATCATCCCATTCATTGCTATTACACCAATATTAGCTACAAATGTTCCACTTTGCGGAATAGATTCTAATAATCCATAAAATTCTAATTTTTGAATTGCTTCTCTTACATTACTTCTAGATACTTCAAATTTTTCTGAAAGAGTTCTTTCTGCTGGTAGTTTATCTCCAGGTTCCAGATTCTTTAAATTTATTAAATCACGAATACTAGCAATGATGTGTTTTTGTATATCAAAATTTTCAGTTTTCGTAAGTATCTCTAATTTCATAAATCAATAATTATATAATGTCTGTTTATATGATAAATGTAATAAATTTCATTTAGAAAGAACTTTATAGTTTAGTTAAACTTAAAGGCCTAATTAAGACCTTCTAAGTTTAACTTAATCACAATAAGACTAATCAAAATATTTTTAATGTGTGACTTCTAATTTATAGTATCTAACTTTTGCATAAGCGCCTTCATCTCTACTTTGAAAATAGTTCCCTGCTTTAAAATAATTTTCAAAGATTCCCCATTTTGCCATATGAATATTTTTATATACTTTATAATCTGTTTTATTTAAAATAATAACCATTTTGCCACTGGATATTTCTACTTCGAGTGTGAATTTTTTAAATCCAACTTCTTGTTCAAAAGTGTAACCATCGTCATTCCCCCAAGCATCTTTATGTAGCATTTCTTCTTGAGTAGCATTTAGGTTTTTTAGTTCTTTGGTTTTTACTCTAATTTTACCTTTATCCCAATAAATTTTTAATATTGGAGGTGCATTATTGTCTTTTTGACCAATTAGATCTCTTTGTTCATTTGTTAATCGACCATGAATTTGCATGATGATTACTTTATGATATTTACCTTCACTATCTTTAGTAACCTTATCCATTGCCAATTCGCCTTTCATATAGGCGCCATCGGCAAAGGTCCAGTTGGTATTATTATCGCCAGGAACCATTTGCTCTCTTAGCTCAGACCTAGAATATTTAGTGTTAGCTGTTGTAGCATTACTAGGATAAGCATAGAAAACTAAAGCTCCTTTAGTGGAGTCGTTATACATATATTTTGTTAAACGCTCGTCTGTTGCATAATTTAAAATTTCAGGTGGTTCAATATTCATCGCTCCACCTTTTGCGTTTAGCTCTGGAGTGGTTACACTCCAGTGACTTAAATCTATCTCAGGAAGTTTGTATTTTTTCTTCTTTTTTTTCCTCTTTTTAACTTCTTTCGTTACAGTATTTTTTTGTGCTTGACAATTGGCACTAACAGAAGAAACTAGAAAAATAAACAAACCAATCTTGAGATATCTAAACATTTATTTAATTTATAGATTTATTGTACATCGATAGTTACATTATCTATCCAAGTGTTATCTGTATTTCCATCATGATCAAAAACAATAGCGATGTCACCATTAGCTCCTGTTTCAAAGGCTAATACATAGTCATCATAATTATCTACACCTAATGCATTTGTTCCTGATCCTTGCGCTAACAAAGTTGCACTTGCAAATTCACTAAAATTGGATAATTGACCATCAACAATACTTGCTCTAATACTATCCCCAGAACCAATAGCTCGGATAGAATATCTAAATCTTAAAACATAACTTGTATTAGGAGATACGGTTATTGCTTGGTATGAAACTCTATTGTCTGCGCTTCCAGCTGTGTATTTAGCAGATCGAGTACCACCATCTCCATTACTTGATGTTTGATGTATAGATGCTCCACTAATTCTCCAACAATCTCTACTGTCTTCACAAAGAGGATCTCCGCTACTTTCAAATTCCCAACCTCCAATTACAGGAACAATAGCTTCTGGTTCTTCTGGTTCTGATACGACAACATCTAAAGTAATAGAATCAGATGCGCCATTAGCGTCACTTGTTGTAAATGTTACAGGGTAAGTTCCTTCAGCATCAAATGTGTATGTTGGATCTTGATCTGTAGAAGTATCACCGTTTCCAAAATTCCAAGAATAGAAAGCGGATTGCGTTGAAAGATCTGTGAAACTTATTAGTCTAAAATTATCTACATCTGCTGAATAAGAAAAATCAGCTGTAGGTAAAATAGTATCTTCCTGAGAATTTGAGTCAGGTAAATCGTCTCTAAAGGCATCTTCACAACTAATAGTAAAACTAGCTGCTACTATACTTAAGAGGAATAATGTTGAATTACGGAAAATATTTACTTTATTTTTCATAGTTTAATTTTTTAAGTATTAATATCCTGGATTTTGAGTTAAAAGACCACCACTAAGATTTATTTCTCTTGCGGGGATTGGTAATAATAAAGCTTTTCTTGGATCATATACATATCCCATTTCATCGGAATGCGCACTAAGTACAGCATCTAAAACACCAAATCTAACTAAATCGAAGTAACGTTGATTTTCGAAAGCAAATTCTACACGTCTTTCACGTAAAAGTTCTTCTTTTGTTACACTTGTAACGATGTTTGGAGCCGTATCTGGAAAAGCTCTATCTCTTACTTCTTTAAAAGAGTTAAGTGCGTTTGAGTTACTTGTTTCAGAACTTTGTCCCATAATAGCCTCTACATGCATTAAAAGCACATCTGCATAACGAATTGCGATATAATCATTACCCGCATTTCTTGCATTAGGACCATAAGGAGTTGGTGAAGCATTAGCATCAAAACCATCTGGTAAGAATTTTGCAACTTCATTAGAACCTAGAACGGTTGTATATGAAATATCTGTTCTTATACCTCCATACATATTAAAATCTGCTATAAGATTATCATTAACAATATTTTGTCCATCTTCTCTACCTGCACGAACTCCTGAAGTAAATTCTGAAGAAAAACTCTGACTTTCATTAGCATCACCCGACAGGTATTGAATTGCAAAGATAATCTCGTTATTTAGTTCGTTATAAAAGACATCATAATAGTTAGATTGTAAAGAATATTGTCCACCAATAATCGATTCGCATAATTGTTGCGCAGCAACATAGTTTGTTCCTTGTGTTAAGTAAACTTTTGCTAATAGCGCTTGTGCTGCAGCTTGTGACGCTCTAGATTTGTACGTGTTATCTAAAGTGTTAGCAGCTTCTAATAAATCTTCTATAATCTGTTCGTATATTAAATCAGAATCAATACGTGTAAAAAGAGCTTGGTCTTCTTCAGGTCCTAAAACAGTGGTTACTAATGGTACATCACCAAATAATCTTACTAAGTTAAAATATGCATAAGCTCTTAAGAATTTAACTTCCGCTGTATATTTGGCACGATTACTATCATCTGCAACATCCATAAAGTTTAAGACATTATTTACTCTAAAAATAACTTCATACATAGATTGATAATAATCTTCAGATTCTACATTGTTTGCAGTAACTACATATCTATGAAAATCGGATTTAGATCCTTCTAGTGTTGCATTTCTTGTATTATCTGTACGGTGTTCTGTTAAAAGGTGTTCAAACTGCACTCCTCTGTTAAAATCCCCTATGTTTGTTTCTGTATTTTCATTCACCCCTTGAAGGGCATCATACACTCCTATTACTCCAGCTAATACATCTGCATCTGTTTCAAAAAACGTATCAACTACAACTACAGTATCTGGTAATGGGTTTAAAAACTCTTCTGTATCACAGGAAATAAAAATACTTCCTGCTAGAGCTACTATTAAAAATTTTATGTTTTTCATAATTTGATGTGTTTATAATTAAAAATCAACGTTTAGACCGAAAGATATTGTACTATATATTGGCGTACCAGCTCTTTGAGAACCATATGCTCTAGGATCTGTACCATCTATATGCTCAGGGTTAAAACCATGGTAATCATCTGCTGTAATATAAATTAAATTCTGACCAGTTGCATAAAGTCTAAGTCCTGATAAACCTAATTTTGATGTTAAATCATCTGGGAAATTATACCCAAGGCTTACATTACGTAATGAAAAGTAGTCTGCACTTGCAATTACTTCACTAGTTAAAACTTTTTCTTGAATAAAAGATTCATGAGGTACTACACCATCTGAAACTGCTTGTGCTTCTCCACCAGCTCTAGTTCTATTACCAAACCAGTTATAGAAGTATTGATCTCCAATGTTATTTACTTGTGCACCTAAGCTACCTTGTAACATGAAAGAAAAATCAAAGTCACCATATTTAAATTCATTAGTAAAACTATATACTAAGTCTGGATAAGGATCACCTAAAATAGTTTTATCCTCATCAGTAATAATACCATCACCATTTAAATCTTTTACGATAGTATCATCAGCTTGACCATTAATTCTGTTCCAAGGGTTGTCTACATAATTAGTTCTAAATTCTGTTTCGTTATATGCTTCTTCGTCTACAACATAACCCCAGAAAGAAGAAATTGGCTCTCCAATTCTATTAATCCATTGTGAATTTCTACCATAGGTATCTTCAATTAATGCATTGTTTGAATCTCCAAAACTAAGTAGTTCGTTTTTATTCGTAGAAGCAATTATAGTAGAGTTCCAAGAAAATTTCTCACTACTAATATTTTTAGTTCTTAATTCAAATTCCCAACCTCTGTTTTGTACTTTTCCTAAGTTTACTATACCTCCAGAAAATCCAGTTACATAAGAAACAGGGTTTTCTAATAGTAATTCATCACTAGTTCTTTGGTAATAATCTACCGATCCAGAAATTTTATTGTTGAATAATCCAAAATCTACAGCAGGGTTAAACTCTTCAGAAGCTTCCCATTGTAATAATGCATTAGCAATATTAAGTGGAGATACACCAGGAGAAATACTGCCATCACTAACCGCATTAGAGTTTTGTAATAAAGCTAAGTAAGGCCATGCATTTACCACTTCGTCACCAACATTAAAGTTTTCAGAACCTGTAAGACCATAACTAACTCTAAATTTTAGTTTGCTTACAACATCACTATCACTTAAAAAATCTTCGTTATGAGCATTCCAACCTATAGAAGCTGCAGGGAAATTACCCCATTTAGTATCAATTCCAAAAACAGAACTACCATCACGTCTAAAAGAAGCAGATAATAAATATTTGTCTGCATACGCATAAGTAACTCTACCAAAGTAACCTACTTTTTGTAGTACGGTGTTGATTTCTTCAAATTCAGAAATACTTGTTGCACCTTGTAAATTTTTAAGTCTATCACTAGTATACCCTGTACCAGTTACATCACTAGTGCTACTTTTTCTTTGTTGTATTGTTGCACCTGCTAATATATTAAGTTCATGGTTTTCACCTATTGTAGTAGAATAATTTAATGTGTTATCTGAAATTAATCTAGTACGAAATCTGTTTTGTAAGTTATATAATGCTCTACTATTCCCAGATGCATGATATTTTGTTCCATCCCATCTTTCTCTTTTTCTTTGGTCTAAAGTTAAACCTAAAGAAGTTTTTGCTGTAAGCCCTTCAATAATGTCATAACTTAAATAAGTAGATCCATATAGTTTTGTATTGTATTCATAATGTTCTCTTTCTACGTATTGTGCATAAGGGTTTGAATCTCCTGAAGTACGTGGTCTTTCTGTATTACCATCATTATCTAAATCTAAATTCATTAAATGATTTTCGTAGAAATAATCACCTGCTTGTACATCTGGGTAAGCCGAAGTATTAACAAACTGAAGTGTTTCTTCTGTATGGTAAATTGGCAACCATGGCGATTGACGTGTTGGGTTATGAATTGAAGTAGGTAATCTTCTTTGTTTTGTATAAGAAGGAGTTGCACTAATTCCAAATTTTAGTTTGTCACTTAATTCAGTGTCAATTTTTATTTTCCCAGTCATTAATTTATAATCATCTGTTATAACAACACCTTCATCATGAAGATATCTTAAAGATGTACTAAATTTTGTTTTTTCAGAACCACCTCTAGCTGCAAAAGAGTGACTTGTAACTGTACCTCCATCAAAAAATACATCTTGCCAATCTCTGTCTACACCTGTAGTTGCAACTAATAACTGCGCGTATAATGTTTCACCAGAAAGTGTTCCAGTTGCAGCTTGCTCTTTTTTAGCCCAATCTGCTACACTTTTTCTATAATCATCACTTCCATGAGCTTCTTTAAATCCAGTGTACGTTTGGTAACTAAATTTAGTTTTTCCAGATTTACCACTTTTAGTAGTAATCATAATTACACCATTAGAACCTTCACTACCATAAATAGCTGCAGATGCTGCATCTTTTAATACTTCAAAAGATTCTACATCATTCATGTCTAAATTTCCAAGAAAATCAGAACTTACAACTATACCATCTACTACTACAGCAGGACCAGAGTCTGCGGTTATAGAACCAACACCTCTAATGGTAATTGTAGGTGCTCCACCAGCTTCTGCATTTGTTGCTTGAATATTTACACCAGATACTTGACCTACTAAAGCGTCATCTACTCTTGAAACAGCAATTTGATCCAGTGTTTCATTTTTTACTTTCGATATAGCACCAGTTAAGTGACTTTTCTTTTGTGTACCATAACCAACTACTACTACTTCATCTAAGCTATTAGCATCTGCTGCTAAAGAAATATCGATAGAGCTTTGGTTATTAACAATCACTGTTTGCGATAGGTAACCAATGTAAGAGAATTGAATTACATCTCCGTTTTTTACTTGTAATTGGTAGTTACCATCAAAATCTGTACTAGTTCCTGTACTAGTACCAACAATAATTACATTTACACTTGGTAATGGCATATTGTCATTTGCATCTACCACTAGCCCTTTTACTGTTACGTTTTCTTGGGCAAAGGCAGAAATGCACATGAAGAGTAATGCAAATAATGCCGATTTAGCTTTTAAATTCATAATTGATTTTTAATTTTTAGTTAATTAATTTGTTTTACTAAAAACACAATCATTAGGCAAGTATCAATATGTTTGTTACTTTTGTAATGTTATGTTTTATTACATAATTACTTCCCGTCAAAGAAGTTTTTTAAAAAAGGATAGGTTATTTTACTTGTCCTTTTTTTGTTTTTTTAAGCCCAAAATTAAATTGGTTTACCAGATTGGTTTACCAAATATATATAAAATTTTGTTAATTCCAACGTTTTCGTAATTTTTATATGTTAAAATAGGTGATATTTAAGTTAAAATAGCAAACATTGGTATTTTGCTTAAGCGCTTTATTTTGTTTTTTTATAAAACTCTCTTTTATAATGTAATTGTCTTTTTGAGTCTATTTATCTCCAAAATAAGAAACAGAATCACCACTTAAGAAATCTTCTCTTACTGGGCTAAATGTATCAATTAGTTCCCCTTCTTCTAGACAAACTGCGCTATGTAATAAATTTGGTTCAATGTAAACGCCATCTCCAGCTTCTACAATTTGCTTTACACCATCAATTTCAAATTCAAATTTTCCAGAAACACAATAGGTAGCTTGTGTATGAAAATGTTGATGCGGTGCGCCTAATGCTCCTTTATCAAATTTGACTCTTACCATCATGATTTGGTTATCGTAACCTAAAAATTTTCTAGATACTCCTCCTCCAAGAACTTCCCAGTCCATGTTTTTTGTGATTACATATTTTTCACTAAATCTTTTCATAATTTTAATTTAAGTTGGTTTATTTATTTGAAATAATAAGAACCAGACCACTCATAATTCTTATTGTTAATTTTTATACTATGTTTTGTCTCTTTTGAAGTGTTTGTATTTGCTGTAATAAATATTTTTGTATTATTATTTATAGTTGTTATCGCAATTGCAGTATAATCTGTTGTGTCTAAAATTACTTGTAAAGCTGCAATAGTACTATTTGAATTTAAAGCAGATTCAGAAATTGGGCTATAACTACCATGCGTTTCTATTGTGGAAACAAAAGTGGTGTTTTTTGTGTTTTTTCTTCTTAAAATTACTGCAGGATCTCTTCTTAGATTAAATTCTGGGTCGTTTGCACCAATTCTGGTAAACAATAATGCATCATTGGCATTAGTTACAGTAGTTAAGGTATAGAATTTATTTTTATTTAGCCATGAGAATTTAGAATTATCTGTATTTGCTTTTGCAGTAGCTTCGACAAATAAATGTTGATACCCATTTTTAGTTCCTAGTGGTTTTAATGTTTCGGATGTTTGGAAATCGAAATTTGTTTGTAAAACTTGTCCGAAATAGTAATACGGAAAATCGTATTGGTTCGCTGAAGCTGAAGTTATCTTCATGATATCTAGCATAAATGGTTTTTCGAAATCTTTTTCTTTAATGATAGCCATTGTGCGAAGCATTTCGGTTCCTGGATATGCGTTTGTTTCTTTAGCGCTCACGATTTGTACGTTTTCATTTTCTGAAGAGAAATAATGTAAATCGGAATGATGTAAACTTCCAATATCATATTTTCCTGTAAAATGAGAGGTTTCATTTTGCGTAACAGTATTATGTGCAATAGTTTGTTTTGCCCAAGTTTTATTTTCTTTAAGATAATTTCCTCCACCTTTTTGTTCAATATTTACAAATCGTGCTAGACCATAATCTTGAATCACTTCTTCTCCTTTTTCATATAACGAATAGGATAACTTATCATAGTGCCCATGGCTGGATCCTTGTGCAGCATATTTAAAAACAAGTTCGATATCTTCGTTTCTTAAAATACCAACACCGCCTTGTGTTCCTTCTGGGCCGTCGGATAAGTTAATGGATTTTTTAAGAAACGGTTTTTCTTTGCCATTTTTTATACCCAGTGCTACTGCCAAACCAGAATCATCTAATAGGACTGTATTTTGTTCTTTTGCAATAGATAGTAAACCAGGATCTTGTTTTCCAAAATGATACGAAATATCTACTGCAGTAACTAAAGCACTATTATAATATGACATACCTTTTTGTCCATCGTTAAGTGGAAAAAATTCCCCATCTGCATCCGATAAATTTAAAAGTGCATTTATAGATTTTAGTAGTACTCCTTCTTTATATTCAAAAATCTTCAATTCTGGCTTTACATTATAAAGACCCTCTGCAAAAATTAAAAAAGGATACATAGCATAACGCTGGTAATATGGCCCTTCATTATAATAGCCATCTGGAGAAAAAGGTTCTTCAATATTTGCTAAAAAGCCAGCTTTTCCATCTTTATTTAAAAATCCACCATCATCATCTTTAGCTTTTGTGTCTAAATCGACACCTTTAATTCCGTATAAAGCACGATCTATTAATTCTTGGTCATTCATTACCAAACCAATCATACCAACAGCTGCATTACCCCAAGTACTGTGGTTGTGAACTCTTTGGTAAAATTGCGGGCTATCTATAGAAATATGATCTGCAAATGGCTTAAATAAATTGTTTTCTAGTTTGTTGCGTTCTTCTTCGGTTAAATAATTGTAGATGCAATCGTACGCTTGACTTACATAAACCAACCAGTTAGAATCGTTTAAGCATTGCCAGAATAATTTCCCTCTAGCATAAGATCTAGTTTTTGGGTGTAGTGGAAGTGTTTTGTATAGTTTTTCGTATTGCATCAACATGTCTTTAACATATTGCGCATATTTTTCATCGTCTAATATTTGATATAAAACACCAGCTTTTTGTAGTACTACCCAATTGCGTTTATGTCTTACGTGTGTATAACCACCGGAATAATCTTTAGGAATTGGAACTTCTATACCTGCTTTAATTTCTGCATCAATTTCTTCTTTAACTGCTTGAAGTGAATTATCGAAAATTGGAATGGACCCTAATTGTTCTCTAATGTTTTTTACACCCTGAGCGGTAAGAATTAATTTTGGATGCTCTTGTGAAATGGATGTTTCTGATTTAGAATTTGTACCAGCTGTATTTTCTTTTTTACAAGAAAATACAGTGAATACAATTGCGACTAAAGCAAATTTAAATATAAAATTTTTAGATTGTGTCATGTTTAGTTATTAGAAATAGGTCCTATGTTTTTATGGTCAGTTCCTTTTCCTCTTAATGAAGAATCCTTTGATAGTTCAAAGGTTCCTTTTTTAAAAGTTGGAGCTATGTTATATAGGTTTTCTATAGTATGTTTTTGATTTCCGGTAACTTCAATTTTTCCAGATTTGTAATAGTTGTTATTTAATACATTTACAATTGGTTCACCTACTACTAAGTGCATGTTTAAACCAGCTGTATTGTTAAAGTTGTTGTTTTCAATATCGTTAACTTGAACGCCATATAAAGACATAGCAGATTTATATTTATTCTTTTTGCCAAAACCTACATTATTAAATACGTTGTGGTCTACTTCTAAAAATGGACCGAAAGTACTTTCGTCTTTTCCGCCTCTATATAAACGTAAAGCAGCACCTTGTAAATCGGTTACTGTATTGTTTTTCATAATAAAGTATTCTACATTATATGCGCCAATGTCATCCGTTTCTTTATCTAATGCAGCAATATGACCAGAGATGTTTTTGAATTTAGAATTTTGAATACTAATAGTATCTGCGAAAGTGCCTTTAGAGACTCTTAGTACATCAAACGAATGGTTAACAACCATATCTTTAAATTCGCAATTGTCAATAAATAGTTTGTAATTATCTAGCATGGAATTTTTACTAGTACTAATTACAGAATTTCCTGCGTAGTCTGGAGATTTAGTGCCATCAAAAGTGATGTTTTCTAGTGACAAACTTCCGCCATTTTGAATTTCTAAAGCCATCATACGTTCAAATAAAATAACAGGCTTTTCTTTTCCTGATGATTTTATAGTTAATGGGTGATTAATTTTTGCTGCTTTAGTTATTAAATAAGTTTTGCTAGATTCTAATACTAAAATATCTCCTGCTTCTGAGTTTTTTGTTGCTTCATATAATGTATTAATTCCTGGAGCAACTTTTGTTGTTTTTCCTGAATTAAAAGCAATGTTTGTGTCTTTTTTGGAATACCAAGTTGTACCAGTATTTTCTTTTGTAGCAATTTCTGGACTGATGTTGATTGCCCTTTTAATTTTATCTGACTTCGGGATGAAGTATCCTTGTTTATTTTTTACTAAGGAGATCTCGGCATTTTCAAAACCTTCATTAATAGAAGTTTTGCCGTTTTTGCTAAGAAGATTATTCTTAAATGTAATGCCGCTAATATCGGCATCGATAGTAAAAATGTCACTTTCGTTTTTATTGTAAATAATATTACCTGAAAATTCTGAAGTTTTTGGAGCTTGACTTCTTTCGGCATCATTACCAGCACCAAAAAGAATATGATTGCAATCAATAAATATATTATTGTTTGCTTTTGAATTTATAACAGGAACATAACGATTTGGTGGTGAATTTGGTACGCCATTCATCATTACAAATGCACCTCTAAAACGGTAACCGGTTAAACCAATATGATAATTATTAATAACCGTTTGTGTTTCGTTAATAATACGAACACCTCCTGTACTTGGTTTGTTGTTTCCAATAAACATATTTCCATCAACTAAGGTTTCATTTCCATGACGCATAGTTAATGTACCAGTACACTCAAAAAAAGTATTGTATTTAAAGGTGTTTTGACAAGCTTTGTTTGAAATAATTTCATGTTCGCCATTTGTTCTGTCAAAATAATTAGACGCTACTAAAGTGTTTGAGTTTTCTAGTGCATGATGACTTGTCCCAATACGTAAAGTTTCTCCTCCATTATTTCCGTAAGTTGGTCTTGGGCCAAAATAGTTGTGATCAATTTTATGGTTGTTTGCTCTACTCGATTTAGTGTCTAATCCAACAATCATAGTTACACCAAGGTTCTTTTTACCAACAATATGGTTGTGGTCTATACGGTTATTTTTTCCGTAAATAGTAATCCAATAATCTTGTACTTGACGCTCTGGATTATTGTAGTTGTCTATAACACATTCGGTTAAACGACTATTGTTTGCTATTTCTTCTCTGTTTTTTCTGAAAGAAATTACTGCGTTAGTAGGAGTGAAACCATTTTTAAAAACCAGACCTTCAACAATTAAATGTTCACCAGCTAATTGCAAGTTTGAATTTCCTTCTAAAGTTACTTTTCCTTTTTCTTCAACGTTAAGTGTAATAGGATCTTCTGCTGTCCCTTTTCCTTCAAATACCAATTCTGCATCTTTCCAAACACCGTTAGCTAGTGTGATAATATCTCCTGGATTTGCGTTTTTTACAGCCTTGTTAAATTCGGATAAATCATTTACTAATAAAGCATTAGTTTCACTTTCATTACATGAAAATACTAGTAAAAAAAGAAAAATTATAGTAGTAAAATGCTTTAGTTGGTTTGTCATAAACAATTGGTTTACCAGATTGGTTTACCAATATACGTGATTTTTATAGTTTTCCAAATAATATATAGACTTTTAACTCAAACCTGTGCTATTTTGATTACAAGATAAAAAATAAGCCATTAAAAAAACACATTAGTATTTTGTTAATGGCTCTGTAATAAACAACTACATGTTGTAAACACCTCCGTTGATGTCAAGTGTAGCTCCAGTAATAAAACCGTCATATTCAGATGCTAGAAATAAAACAGCTCTAGCAACATCTGCAGCATTACCTGCTCGTTGAATTGGGATACCAGCTGTAGTTTCGGCTGCCGATTCTTTTGTAGTATGTGTGTTATGAAAAGAAGTTCCAAGAATAAGACCAGGAGAAACTGCATTAACTCGAATACCTTGACCTCCTAATTCTGTGGAAAGTGCTCTTGTAAATGTTAAAATAGCTCCTTTACTTGTTGCATATACTAGAGATCCTGGGTGTCCACCTTTACGACCTGCTAGTGATGCTAAATTAACAATACTACTGTTTTCGTTTTTTGCTAAATAAGGCGCAGCTGCTCTTGTAACAAACATCATGGAGGTTAGGTTAATGTCCATTACTTTGTGCCAGAATTCTGTTTCTATATCGCCTAGCAATCTACGTGCAACAAGGGAACCTGCATTATTGATTAGTATATCTAAACTTCCAAGTGCATCTACTGTTGTTTTTAACATTGCATTAGCATCTGCCTCTTTGGTTAGATCGCCACTTATAGCTATTGCTTTTTGCCCTTTGCTAGTTGCATATTCTGTCAATTGGTTTGCTGTATCTGCACTAGAAAAATAATGAATTGCCACATTGGCTCCATTATCAATAAAGTGTTTTGTTATAGATTCTCCAATCCCTTGTGCTCCAGCGGTTATTAGAACGTTTTTTCCTGTTAATTTATTCGTATTCATATTGCGTATGTATTGATAGAGTTGATGTTTTTATTGTTGATGTATTTATTTTTTGCGAATTGTTTTATTAAAAATATTCTGTTAGTGCAAGAATCCCGTTGTATGAAATTACTAACGAAAAGAATAAAGCGGCAAATAGCCCAATGTTTACTCCAAGATTGGTTTTGTAATCTTTCATTACTTTCTTATTATTTATCATTAGAATAATTCCTAATACTACTGCAGGTAAAATAAATACATTAAATACTTGGGAAAGAATTTGAACTTCTATAGGATTTGCGCCAAAAGCAGGGCCTATTAAAGCAACTAGGCAAGCTATAAAGGTTATAATTCTAAACTGTTTAGAGTTTGTATCTAATTCGCCAGATTGGTAATCGGCAAGTAATAAAGGAGCAATTAATAGACAAGGGAAAATAGAAGATAAACCAGCACTTAAAGCTCCAAAAAAGAAAATAGTAACGGCCCATTTACCAGCAACAGGTTCTAATGTATTTGCCATATCTAAAACTTGTGTTACTTCTTTTCCTTCATAAAATAAAGCTCCAGCAGACACAGCCATAATAGTTGCACTAATTAAAAAGATTAAAACTGCAGCTGTTATAGAATCCTTTTTTTGTTGTTCTAAGTTTTTAATAGTCCATCCTTTTCCTTTTACAAATAAAGGTCTAGATAAAAATGTAGCCGAAGCCATGGTAGTACCAACAAATGCGGCAACTAACATTTTGCCTCCTGGTACATCTGGAATTGTTGGTATTAATCCTTTAACTACATCTATAGGAAGTGGTTGTACAAAACATAGGGATAGTATAAAGGAGAATCCCATTAAGGTTACAAAAATGACTAGTATTTTTTCAAAAAAAGTGTACTTACCAACTAGCATTAATAAGTAAAATGTTACGATGATGATGATAGCGGTTATTAATACAGTTTCATATTTAAAATCACTTAGTCCATCAAAATTAACAGCCAAAATTTCGTAAATGATATTAGAAGATATCCCTAAAATTCCCATTAAAGAATTCCATTGTCCAAATGTGATTCCTATAATAATTAATATAGCTAAAGCTTTACCGTATTTTAAGTGTTTTTTAAATCCGAAGAGTGCAGTTTCACCAGTTATCAATCCGTAATTTCCATAAGCAAACATCAATACACCAGAGAAGATACAACTTAGTAATAGTACCCAGAGTAATTGCATGTTAAACTTGCTTCCTGCTACAATCATAGAAGTTACACTACCTGTACCAATGGTATAACCAATAGCAAAAATTCCAGGACCAAATCCTAATATAATAGCAATAATTTTTTTAAGAAATGATTTATTAGGTGTTGTTGCATCCATAATATGAGATCGTTTTTATTGTTTTATTTGTTTTAATTCCAGTTCGTGTGATGGCTCTTTCCAGATGCATCATCTAATCTTTGATAGGTGTGTGCTCCAAAGTAATCACGTTGTGCTTGTATTATATTTGCAGAGGTATATGCTGTTGTAATTCCGTTTAAAAATTGGATAGCTTCTGCCAGAGCTGGTGTTGCAACATCATTAAGTATGCATTGTGACACTACTTTTTTTGCAGCTGGTTTGTATTTAATAACCGTGTTTATTAATTCTGTATTGGTTAAAATATTTGATGTCTGTTTAAACACTACAACCAATTCTTCCATTAAAGTAGATCTAATTATACAGCCATTAGTCCATATTCTTGCTATTTCACTTAGGTTTAGATCCCAATCCATTTTGTTTGAAGCTTCAGCAATTAATTTAAAACCTTGATAGTGATTAATAATTCTTGCAAACTGGTAAGCCTCTAAAATTTCGTTAGTTGTTAGGTTTAATTGCGAAGTATTTCCTTTTTCAAAAAGTTTGTTTAATTGTAATCTCTCTTCTTTATAAAACGAAATATATCTTGAAAATAGGGCAGAAGCGATTAATGTGCTAGGGACACCAAGTTCGGCTGAAGCTATGGTTGTCCAGTTTCCTGTGCCTTTATTACCAGCTTTATCTAATATTTTATTTACTAACCAATCGTCTCCTTCTTTTTTTTGAAAAATTGCAGTTGTAATTTCTAACAAATAACTATCTGCAGTTGCTTTCCAGTTATTTAAAGTGTTAGCAATAGCATCTGGATTTTGACCTAAAGATTCTAAAATCGTTGCAACTTCTGCTAGTAATTGCATTTCTACATACTCCACGCCATTATGCACCATTTTAATAAATTGCCCGCTTCCTTCTGGTCCAACGTAGGTACAACAAGGTAGGCCGTTTTTGTCTTTTGCAGATATAGTTTCTAAAAAAGGAGCTATTTTTTTGTAGGCTTCTTTATCTCCGCTGGGCATTATGGATGGTCCTTTTAAAGCACCTTCTTCACCTCCAGAAACTCCAGTTCCAATAAAGTGAATTCCTTTAGTTTTTAAATATTCGTTACGTTGTTTCGTTTTTTTATAATTAGAATTTCCACCATCAATAATGATGTCATTTTTTGACAGATGAGGCAGTAAATCTTCAATAACATAATCTATTGTTTTTCCAGCATTAACCATTAACATAATGCGCCTTGGTTGTTGCAATGAATTAACAAAAGCAGCAATATCATCGTAAGCTTCTGCTTGTGCTAATTCGGGATGTTCTGCTTTAAAGTTTTTAGCAACATCTACCTCAACATCATTAACATGTCTGTTAAACATAGAAATTTTAAATCCGTTATTGGCTAAATTTCTACATAGGCTTTTTCCCATAACGCCTAAACCAAATAATCCAAATTCTGAGGTTTTCATTAATTCTTGTTTTATTTTTTTAATAATATTTTCTGGTGTTATCTTAATGTCTATTTTCATGGCTTCATCTGGTGTTTCTAAGGTTTCAAATTGTGACTTTAGTAACTCGGCAGGCATGAAATGTCCCTCTCTGTTATTTAATCTTTTTAAAACCTGTTCGAAAGAACCAGATAGATGTACCCATTTTGTTTTCTCTTTAATAGTATGACTTAACGTTTCACGATACTTTTGTTTTAAAGCAGAGCAAACAATAACACAACTGTTTTTTGTGAGTTGCTTTATGGCTAAATTGTTTAATGTTTGTAACCAACCTTGTCTGTCTTCATCATTTAAAGCTTGACCGCTAGACATTTTTTTAATATTACTTTCAGGGTGGAAATCATCACCATCAAAAAAAGGAATGTCTAATTCTCGGGCAAGTAATTTTCCTATTGTGCTTTTTCCACAACCAGAAACTCCCATTACAAATATTACTTTATTCAATGATTTTCGTTTTAATAGTTAGGTACTGTTGCTTTACCAACAGTAGCTTCTTTAAACCAAACTTCGGTATAAGCTCCATTTGCATATTGTTTTTCTATATTGCCATCAAATGTTTTAGATCCTGTTTTGCTGTTAGCTTGGTTATAAGCGCCTTGTTTAAAGTAGTTTATTTCTCCTGCATAGGCAATTTCACGTTCTACATTCACTGTTCTTCTGGATGCATATACGTCTATAATTTGTTGCGGAATATCTTCTTTTGTTGAGAAATCTGATTTTAGCAAGTTTTTGGTGAACGTTATCGTTTTGTGACCTTTACTTGAAAATGTTAGATACATAACACCTTTATAAACATTTACTTCGTAGCTAAATTCTTCACCCAATTCAATACCATCTTTTGGTTCTTCGGGCGCTGTAGATGCATCTTTGCCAACAACGGAAAAGTCGTAACCCCAAACCGCTGTTGAGTAATCCCATCTTCCAGAATTATCCTCGCCAACAGTATTTATTTCATAGTTCCAAAATACAGATCCTTTAGTATGACCTGGGAATTTCTTGTAGTATATTTTTAATGGTTCGTTTTCATGACCTTCGTCACTATGAATTTGTCCGATAACTACAGCATATGAGGAAGGTATATTTGCATTTCCTGTTGTAGAAACATGTTGTACTTTTAGTGTGCCAGTTAGTTTTCCTCCAGTTTCAGGAATCCAATGTGCTTTTTCACCTAGTTCGGTTCTTGTATTGCTTGAAGTTCTTGAGGTAATACCAGAATTAGGTGTTTTGTAAACTACCCAGTTTGTTTCTCCGTCATTTTCAACATAAAAGAAATCGTCTTTTTTATAATTTACTAAATCGTCTTTATATGTGCCATCTCCTAAAAGGATTTTCCATTTTTCCATAAAAGGAATCACATCGCTTGGGTATTTTGTAGCATCTTCCGTTTTTCCAGAAGCATCTGTGTTTGTAGTTGTTTTAGAATTGTTTTTACAAGCAACTATTGTTAAAAACGTAACTAATGTAAATATTGCTTTTTTCATTTTCTATTTATTTTAATTATTCTCGAAAGCGCAATTAATAGTTTGAGTAACTCCATTTTTTTCTATAATCGCTTTTCCTTCTTTTTTGTTAAGTAGTTGAAGTATTAAGTCTTCATTTTTAAAATTAACAAGAACATCCACCTCTTTTTCAAAAGTGATTTTGGTGTTTTCAAATTTTAATGTTTTCACCGAAAAGAATATGGAAACATCTTCTTTTGTTAAAGAAATAGCTTCAGGATTGTTTGTTTTCCATTTGGAAGCGTTTAGTTTCCAGCCATTAAATTCTTTTTCTTTTGAAGTTTCGTCTATTCGTTTATCATAGGTTTCAAAAGGAAATAAAACGGTTATAAAGTTAAAGTTTTTCGTGTCTTTTTTTGAAACTACAGCCCATTGTTTTCCTCTTGCTCCATCGGTTAAAACATTGTCTGTTTTGTGCAATTGAAAAATATCTAAACCAGAACCGTTAATAAAAGAAGCGCGTAATAAGTCTGAACCATTTTCTAAACTATAATGACCTTGCCAAACTTGTTTGTATTCGTGATTTGTTTTAGAGGTGAAATTATCTTTTACAATCCAAAAACTATTATCTATAGAAATAACCTGTCTACTATATTGTACACCAATATTTTCAAACCCGTTATGACTTCCTGCGAAAACCTCTAAATTTCCATTAGTTAGAAACGTGATGTTTTTTGTTTCTGGAAGGTTTTTAAATTTACCAAAACCACTTCCTCCTTTGTTACTTGTGTATTGTTTTCCTTGTAATTCATTATCTACTAAAGCAACATTTTTAGTCATAGAGTTTTTAAACAACTCTAAATCTTTAAGGGAATAGCGTACTTGGTAATTAGGTAAAATTACTTGACCATTAGCCATTGCTTGTATGCCTAATATGTCACCATGTTGATGGTCTGGTTTTAGTTCGTCTACATCTGCCGAAATTACTAACATGTTGTCTTTTTTGTTCCAACCTTCACGCATAATATAATAGCCTGTGTCTGGAAAAACGTAGGATAATTCTTTTGGCGGAACAGCTTGTATGTTTTTTAATTTATCTAATTGTGAAGCACTTGCATTCCAATAGAATTTTGTGCTTAATTTATTATTTGCAAAATATCCTATTTCGGGATCTTCAAATAGTAGATATCCTAAAGTCATAGCTCCAGAAATATCATTTTTTTCTGCCCAAGGTGTGTCTGTATCATCAGATAAAACAGGTGCAGATTTATCTGGATAAGCAATTTTTACAAGTGTTCTGAAAAGAGACTCTAATTTGTTTTTCCAAACAGGAAGGATAGGAGTGTTGCTTTTTTTAGCTAATTGATATACATAAAAGTAGGTGCCAATATCACTCATGTGGTAGTGAATTGTGCGTTCAAATTGAAAGCCATCAGGGTTTATTTCTTTATCTAAATGTTCTCCTAAAAGTTTCATGGCATGGTTGTACCAAAGCTCTGTTCCTTCAAAATCTTGCAACATAATAGAAAGCATTGCTAAAGCACATAATCCTCGTGTTTGGTGATTACCAGATTTGAATTCTTGGTTGCGTTGGTACAAATGTTGAGCGTGTTGTAAAAATGTAGCAATAGTAACTAATTGTTCTTTGTCTGAGTAACCAGATTCTCCTAAAAACAAATTATGTAATTGTAACCAATTGATAATGCGGTATCCAGAACGAAAGGCTTCATAAACGCCATTTCCATCTTCAATACTTTCATATTTATTATTGGCTAAAGCAGTATTTAAAGATGCCATTTGATTGGTAAAATAATCTAAATACTGTTCGTCTTTGTTTTGATAGAAATAATAATAACCGATATCTATCATTTTATGTTGCCTTGCTAAATGACGTAAAGCATAAGCGTTTACAGGTACTCCGTTTTGGTAATTAAAAGGCAGTTTCCATTGTGCCTCTGCTGGAAATTTTGCCAAGTGATCTAGTGCTCTTGCTGTATGTTTTGCTTTAGATTCTGGGTATAGCTTTGTGTATTCTTGGAATCGTTTATTGTTATTTTTCCAATTATAGAAATAACGTTCACTAAATTTTGTGCGAAAGTATTTCGCTAGATCTACTTGAGAAGTTGCTCCATTAGATATTAAACTATTTTGGACTGTTTTAGTTAAATAAGAAAATAATTTATCATTATCTATTATTTCATTAGATGGTATTGTTTGTGCATCAACATTTTGAAACCAGACAAGAAAAAACAAAAAAAATAGCGTTAGATTTTTCATATTAATACATGAGTTTCATTACTAAATTTTCTTCGGTTTTTATTTGTCCAGAATCCATTAAGTTGTTTTCTGATGCTACATTATTTTTGGCTCCCCAAAGAATAGATACAAATTGTACTTTATTATTTTTAAATGTGTTCTTCGTAATATTTACATTTACAATACCATTATGATTTAATAGCCTTTTGTTTTTCTCTTTTGCACCACAATTGGTAAATGTGCTATTTGTAACTAAAAGGTTTCCGCCAATGGTAGACTCATCGTATCCGCCTCTATAATAATCTATAACATTTTGTTTTACATTCGTAAATTGACAATTATCGATGGTTAAGTACTCTGTGTTGTAATCTCCTCTATCGTTTGTTTCTTCAGATAATTCAATTCCGTTTTCGCAATTAGAAATCGAGGTGTTTTTAAAGGCAATTTCTTCAGAAAAAGATTGTTTATATACTCTTAACGCATAGTTGAAATTACTGATTTCTGAATCTAGAACATCTAACCCAAAGTGATTAGACATGTTCTTTTTTAAACTTGCAAAAGCATAGTTTGTATTGTTTCCTTTTAGTTTAATTCCTTTTAAGGTTAGCTTTCCGTAAGGTTGCAATGAAAAAGCTGGAGTTTCTGCTGCTCCTGAATAAACAATTTCAGCTTTATTTTTAGATTGAATAGTAATTGTTTTGTTTATTACTAAAGAATTTGAAACTTGAAATACTCCTTCTGTTAAATCAATAATATCTCCACTTTCTGCTTCTTTTAGTTTGGTATTTAATTCCGCAGAATTAGCTACTGTATGTGTTTTTGGGTTTTTTGCTTCCACTTCGTTTGAAAACCAATCTGCACCATATTTAGTTTTATCCAAAAGATCTAAACTAATATTTCCTGTATTTAAAATTGCGCCAATTTGATTTGATTTACTTCTGGAGTTTCCTATTAAATCCTCTGTAATTGTTTCAAAATCAAATCCATTATAAATTTCAATATCATCAAAACCAGATGTTGGTACAGCAAGTGCTGTTCCTATATCTGTTAACGTTAGTTCTTTAGAAATTAAACCATGATTGTTTTCAATTTCGACACCATTATTATCGATAATGTTACTTGCAAAGGTTACGCCATCAGCTTTATCATGTTCTACAATTGGATTAGCATTACCAACAGAATTATATATTATATTATTTACAACTTCTGTTCTTAATGCTCTAGCAGATCTAATTTCTGATTTAGGCAAAACATCTGCTTGCGAAAGGTTTTGTCCAACACCAAATTGCCATGGAGAGTCTGAATCAACAAAGGTATTGTATGCAACTACAACATCTGTAACTTGGTTATATCTGTTTAATGGTGACTTTGGAATTCCGTTCATAATTGCAATAGGACTTCTAAAATTCTTACCTTTTATTTTATAAAACAAGTTGTTTGTAATCCAATGTCCTGTGTTAATAATTCTAATTCCTCCAAATTGATCATTCTCACCATCTCCAATAAAATAGTTTCCATCTACTGCAACATAATTTCCGTGACGCGTTACTACAGATCCTTCACTTTTATAAAAAACATTGTTTTTAATAATATTAAAATTGGTTTTACTTGAAATTATTTCAACTTCACCATTACACTCTTCAAATAAATTATTTGCAATTAAAGTATTACTTGGTGACATGGATGTAAAGCTACTTCCTAACTGAATAGTTTCACCTCTTGCACCACCTTTTCTTGGCCTTGGTCCAAAATGGTTATTTATGATTTTATGATAGTTTCTAATACTTTGATTTCCTTTTAAATCCACTCTTAATGTAGGTCCTCCATTTGTTTTTCCAGCGATATAGCAGTTACTTAACTCGTTATGCTTTCCGTAAAGTTGCACCCAAAGATTATCTTGATCACGTTCTAGATTATTAAAGTCTAGAATCACACAATTTGTAACTTTACAATGGTTTGCTACCTCTTTAGGACTCGTTCTAAATGCTATTACATTTTGAGATGGAGCATGTCCATTTCTAAAAAACAAACCACTTACTTCTAAATAATCTCCACTAATAGCTAGATTAGAAACCCCTTCTATAAAAACTTTTCCAGCTGTTTCGGCCGATAAAGTAATAGGATTTTCTTTTGTTCCTTTTCCTGTAAATTTTATTTCAACATCTTTCCAAATACCATTTGTTAAAACAATGTTGTCTCCTGCTTCACTATTTTTAATGGCAGTATTTAGTTCGTCGATATTGGAGACTCTAGTAGAATTGGTAACTTCTAGATTACTACAGGTCATTAGTAAGAAGCATAAATTGAAACTTAATATTATTTTTTTCATTGCATTGTAATGTGTTAGATGTCTTTAAAATATAAAAGCCTTTTTAAAAATACAAAAGGCTTTTTGATTTGACTACATTCAAATCATTCTTTAGTGAGTAATAGATAAATTATAGTATTTTATATAAGAAAAAGCGTCTGCATGTGTTGAGTTTAAATAATTCCCTGCCTTAAAGTAGTTTTCATAAGGCCATTTGTTTAGACTTACGTCTTGATATACGTGTGCTGCATTGTTATTTAATTGTACTTCTATTTTAGCATCGCTTGCAGTAATTCTAAAATCAAAAGCTTCAAACCCAACATATCCTAAGTTTAATTTAATGTCTGTCCAGGTATTGCTAGAGGTTTCAAGTAAATCATCTCCATCTGTAGATTCGTCTATAAGTGATTTTTTATGCGACCATATATAACCATCTTTCCAATAGATTTTTATAAGTGGAGGGCCATTGTTAGATGAAAAACCATGTATATCCATATCTTCTTGAGAAAGGACACCATGAATTTGCATAACGATTACTTTATGATAGTCATCACTAGATGTAGCATTTGCAGAAACAGCATCTACTTTTAAGCGACCTGTCATTTCACCACCTTCTAATAATGTCCAGTTTTCTCTAGAATTACTTGGGTTTATTAGTTCTCTCAATTCTGTTCTAGAGTACGAGCTATTTGTGGTGGAAACATTTGGAAAAGTATAGAAGACTAAGGAACCATCTGTTATGTCATCATACATATATGGTTGTACCGGTTCTAATGTTTGGTATCCAAGATTTATTAATTGCAAAGGTTGATATTCATCTGGACCACCATTATTATCATTATCTACAGGTAGTGTAACTTTCCAATTAGAGAAATCAATATCTGCATATTCTATAGTTTCTTCTTCTTCTTCTTCTTGATTATCAATAATTTCATCTATTATTTCAGCGTTATCTGATGCATCTTCATTATTCGTACAACTAAAAAAAAGGACCACACATAGAATTGTAGCTAGTTGTAAGGTATAGAATTTGTCTGCTATTCTCATGAAAAATAAATAAATAATAAAAAATTGGTTAACCAGATTGGTTTACCAAAAATATAAATATTTATTTAATTCGCAAGTTTTTATCAAATTAAATTGACATATAGCATTAATTGATATATATTTTTGCTAAATTTATTTCCAGTATTTCTTCCCTAATAGATTTAATAGCATCATATTAATTTTTAATTTTAATAATTATGTTAGGTGATACTTTAAAAATAGCTTTTGGTGAATTAGGCCAAAAAGAAATTAGTGGTTCTGCACACAATGAACGTATTTTAGAATACCAGGAAATGACTGGTTTAGATTTTGGTAATGATGAGGTTGCTTGGTGTAGCATTTTTGCTAATTGGGTTGCTTTGCAGGCTAATTTAGAAATGTCTAATAGTGCAATGGCTAGAAGTTGGTTAAAGGTTGGAAAAAAAACCGATTGGCCGCAGCCTGGAGATATCGTTGTTTTTTGGCGTACAGATATTAATAGTCTTTTTGGACATGTTGGATTTTTTTTAGGATATACTAAAAGTGGAAAATCTATTTATTGTCTTGGAGGAAATCAAAATGATGAGGTGAATATTCAAACCTTTACGTTAGATCGAATTATTGAATTTAGAAGTTTAACAGATGATTTAGAAGAAGACATAGAAATCCCTACTGGTTATTTACGAAAAGGAGATAGTAGTGAAAATGTAAAGCTATTACAGAAAATACTTATTAAACTAAATTACTTAACTGGAAGTGCAGATGGTGTTTTTGGACCTAAAACCGAAACAGCTCTTATTGCATTTCAGAAGGAGAGTAATATTGATGTAGATGGTATTTATGGTAGTCAGTCTAGAGCAACATTTGAAAAAATATTAAATCCATAACAATTAAAAAGATTCTTGTTTTGCAAAAGTTGTTATGATTTTCTCTGTTATAAACTCTTTAGTAATTGTTTTATCTTTTAATCTATTTATCATCAAGTGTATTGCTCTTTTTCCTATTTGTTGTGCATTTTGATTTAAATAGGAAAGTTTTGGTACAGAGAGATTTGAAATTTGCTCATCTGCGAAGCCTATTATAGATAATTCTTTAGGTATTTTATAACCTAAATGATTTGCTACACTTATTACTATAGTACCAGAAATGTTATCTGCAGCTATTATAGCATCTACATGTTTATTGTTTACAAGAAATGTTTTTATTTGTTGTTGTATATCTTTATTAGTGTCAATAAATAGTAAATTAATGTTTTCTTTCATAGCGTTTTCATAGCCTTCTCTTCTTAAGTTTCCAACATTTAGATCGTTAATTGTAGAAATAAACGCAATATTTTTTTTGCCTTGTTTTAATAGTTTTAATGTTAGTTTTTTTGCTTCTTCAAAATCATCAATAATTACCTTGTCGCAATTAAATTCATCAATAACTCTATCAAACATAACAATTGGAATTTTTGCTAATTGCGTTGCTTTAAAATGTGAATAATCTTTGGTTTTTTGAGTTTCTTCAGAAACCGCAATTATAAAACCATCTACACTACCATTGCTTAATAATTGGATGCATTCTTTTTCTTTATCTAATTTTTCATTAGACATACAAGTAATAATATTATATCCTTTTTCTCTGGCTTCTTTTTCAATACCAAATAACACTTTAGCAAAAAATCGGTTCAAAAGGCTTGGTATTATTACACCAAATGTTTTTGTTTGATTTGCTTTTAGGCTTTGCGCTATTTTATTAGGTTGGTAATTATAAAGTTTTGCTACTTCTTTTACACGTTTAATAGTATCTGCACTTATCTCTGGATTATCGTGCAACGCCTTAGAGACTGTAGAAACAGAAACGTTTAATTTTTCGGCTAAATCTTTAAGTGTTATCATAATATAAAGATATAAAAAAAAGTATGCCAACAATTGCAGCATACTCTTTTAAATTAGTTAGATTTCAAATAAGAAATTATTTTCTTACTAGTTTTACTGTTTTAGTGCTAGAACTTGAATTTAATTTAGCAAAATATAAACCACTGTTTAAAGAAGTTGCATCTAGTGCTACTTTCTTTGCATTAGGATTAAGAATTATTACTTGTTTTCCTAAAACGTCATATACTTGAACAGAAGTAATAATTTGATTACTATTAACATTCCAAATGTTCTGCGTAGGATTTGGATATACATTAAATCCTAAATTTTCAATAGAATCCACACTTAATGGCATATTAAAACTTACATCATCAAAGTAATACGTTTTTTCTACACGACGTGCATCTGCACCTGTTGTTCCAAAGTTAAAAAATATAGAGGCTTTGTTGAAAGTGTAAGAAGGGTTTAATGCAGCAGTTCCTGGCGCTTCGTTATTGAAATCAAATTCAATAGTTTCCCATCCTGAAGCAACGGTAGTATTTGTTTCTGTTTCTACAGATCTTGTTGGGTCTGAAGCATCTTCTATTTTTAATCGAATTGGAGTTGCAGCGTCAGGAGACCATACTTTTACATACATTTTTGAAGCTGTAGCTGTAACAGGAATTGCAGTTGCAAAACCAGAAGCAGTTCCAATTGTTGTACCAGCCCATAATTCTGCTCCAGCAGTTTTTATAACTTGAATAACAGTATTATTTGGGTTTGTTGGATCTGCCATTATGGAAGAAGCATTACCTCCAAAATCTGTCATTGTGTAATTTACAGTAGTAGCTTCAAAATCTACAGGAAGATCAATTTGTGATAATCCACCTGTAACATCTATTTGTTCAATATCATCAAAAAGAAATGTAGAACTAGCTGTGCCATCTCCTAAATTACCAAAATCAAACATGAAGACTAAAGTGTTAAAGTTTGCTGGTTGACCAGTAAAATCCCATGTTAATGTTTCCCAAGCACCAGAAACTGTTGTGTAAGTATCTATTTCTGTTTCACCAATACCTTCTAATTTAAATTTAACGGTTGTTCCAATTGGAGCTGTTGTGAACACTTTCATAGAAATACCACCAAGGGTTGAAAAATCAAGATTGTTGGATAAAATTACTTTGCTTCCTCCCCAAATTTGGCCACCATTTCTAACTATTTGGGCTACTGTTGCACTTGTGTTTGAAGCTACAGATTGCGGGTTGCTTATTACGGTTGCAGTTCCTCCATCAAAGTCAATAAAATCGCTTGTTACTGGCTCGGTTTCAAAGTCCATAGGAAGTGATAGAGTAGGTGTAGTTATACCATTATCGTATAAAGTAATATCATCTAAGTAATATGTGAAGTCAGGAGTACCATCTCCCATGGTTCCTAAGTCAAAAATCACAACAATTTTATCATACGTATTAGCTGCGTTAATTGTTGAAAAATCAAAAACTAAAGTTTCCCAAGCATTTACCATGGTCATGGTAACTTCTTGTTCGTAATTAATATTACCATCAGCAGCGTTTTCTACTTTCATTAAGACTTTAGTTCCAGGTTTAATGGAGTAGGCTTTCATTGAAAATGTGTTATTTGCTGTAAAATCCATTGCAGAATTAAGTACTAATGAGCTTCCTCCCCAAACTTGGCCAGCACTTTTAACCATTTGACCAACATTTGCAGAATTGTTATCTGTATTGTTTTGTGGATTTGATATTGTAGTTACAACACCACCATCAAAATCTCCCCAAGTATTTGTTGTTTCAAAATCTATTGGTAGTGTTTGTGAAAAGCCCAAAGAGTAGATTAATAGGGTTAGTAGTAATGTAATTTTTTTCATAATATAAAGAGTTTAATTAATTTTAATTACCAAGTCTAATTTTGCTTATTTGTTAATTTTTTAGCAAAAATTATTTGATATTTATAAATATATAGCATCTTTTTTATGTTTTTGGTATTTATAGCACTACAAGAAACATACAGTATTGAATTGGTTGATAAGCCTAGTGAAATCAGTGTTTTTAGCAGGTTTTATAATTAAATAATTATTAGCATAATTAATTTGTTGTGTTGATGTTGTGGTACTTATAACGCTTGTAGAGCTTTAAGTTTTTTTAATTTTAGCTTTAGAGTAGTTTTGCTAACTTTTTTGTGTTGTTTGAGGTGTTATTTATTAGGGTTTTAAAATTAAGAGGAGGTTTTAATAGTGTTTTTTTGGGAATGAATAACTGTTTGAAAATAGTTATTATATGAATAATGATTAATTAGGGAAGCAATTAAATTAAAATAATGGGAGAAATAGATGAAAGTAATAAACCTAGAGATACATTAGCACAATAATTTTACTGTGGTTAAGCTATGAAGCAACTTCAAGATTTTTTTTGTTTTTCTCTATATTTATTTTTTTTGTTTTTTTCTTTTTGTCTAGTTCTGCACGAATTTCACCAGCACGTTCTTCAGTAATATCATAATCACTCATTACATATATTGCGATTAAAGTTCCAAGAATTGGTAAGCCAGAGAAGAATAATCTTAATCCAATTAGCGCCTCTTCGGTTTGTGTAGGAGCTCCAGATTGAAATCCTATAATTGAAAAAATAAGTCCAGTTAAACCACCAGCTATTCCAAAACCAAATTTTACCATCCACCAATAAATAGCTCCAAAAACACCTTCACGTCTTTTACCTGTGTTTAACTCATCTAAATCGATAACATCTGCTGTCATAGACATCATGATTGTAAATAAACCTCCAATACCAAAAGAGAAAAAGGGAAGCGCAAATAAAAACATGTACGGTTTACCTGGAATAAATAAAAACCATAACATAACATAACCAATAACAGATATGGATTGGGATACAATAAATGCTTTCTTTTTACCCATTTTTTTTGACATTTTAGTAACTAATGGAATTACTAAAAAGGAAGTCACTAATGCGCCAACGCTTCCAAAAAGAGTAGGCCACCACCAAGCTCCATCTGGACCTGTAACTCCATCAAACAAATAATAAACAATAATAAAATAAGTAAAAGCTGCTACAGTATTAAATGCATTAAAAATTAAGAACGTAGCGACACATAACTTTCTAAAAGGTTTCATACTAAGCGCTTGAACAAAATTAACAACAAAAATGGTGTGTAAGTTTTTTAAAACGCTGTTAAAAGTTATACTTTCGTAATCCTCATGTGTAGTAGGTTTTCCTTTAATAAATATAGCAGGAATCATTGCAAAAATAGTGCAAACTACAGCAACCCAAATGGCTAATTCTCGTACTGCTACTTCGCTAGAAGGAAACCAATCTTTATCATCCATTAAAACCCAAAACCAGGGAGCAATTACCCAAGCCCATTGTCCAATAAATTGAGCTATTCCCATAATATTTGTTCGTTCATGAAAGTCTTCACTCATTTCGTAACCCATTGCTACATAGGGCACGCTAAAAATAGTTAAGCCTAAATAAAACACTAAAGACGAAGAAAGAAAGTAGTAAAAATTATAATCAAGACTGTTTTCTTTAAATAATTGCCACATAGTTATAAATGAAATACACATAATTATGGCTCCTATAAAAACATACTGTCTTCTTCTTCCCCATTTTGATTTTGTATTATCGGAGATAAAACCCATAATAGGATCTGTAATAGCATCAAAAAGTCGTGGTACTAATGAAACAACTCCCCACATCCAACCAGGAAACCCCAAACTCTGTACAAGAACCACAATGAAAATACTAATAATAGCAGGAAACATTTGATTGGCAAGCATACCAAAACCAAATGCAACTTTTTGTGACATAGGTACTCTGTTTTTTAAAACTATTTTTTGGTTTGACATCTTGTTATTGGTTGTTATATGTTATTTACCAGAATTTGGTATAACTATAGTTTGAATAGCTTGTGCATTTATTTTTATTGTAATGTTTTTCTCATGTAAAGAAAGGTTGAAGTTTTTGGTTTCTTTCCCTTCGTTAAAAGCTACAATTGCTATAGAACCTTCTGGATTTTTTGCGGCTGTAACTAGTAATGAAGGATCGGAATTTTCAACTCCTAAAACAACAGCTCCTGGTCTAATATATTTGCTAAAATGAGACATAGTATAATACAATGGAGTAAAATAAACCTCATCAGCTTCAGGGTCTACAATTACTGGAGCAACACACCAGTTTTCGAACCAATTAGGGCCACCTTGTTTATCTAAAACCATGTTCCAATCTACCCAGCCATCTACCCAATTATTTAGGCAACCAATAATATCTCTAGCATATCGATTTACTGGAGCATATTTTGGGTGTAAGTATTTCTTTTCTGGTTCTCTCCAGTCGTATCCCCAATCTGTAGCTTCTTTGCTCCAATACCAAACATCATCTTGCCATTTAGGTATTTCAGAATCTATACAACCTTCGGTTTCTATTAAATATTTTTTTGGTGCTTTGTTGTGTGCATATTGTAGTTCTTCTGGAAAAACTTCATACGTACTTTCGTACCAATGTATTGCTAAACCATCATAATATTTAGAGGATGCTTCGTCATTATACATGACATCTACCCATTCTTTTACTCCTTGTCTATTTTGGTCATATCCTAGAATTTTCACGTTTTCAAAGCCGTCTTTTTCTAGTTTTGGACCTAAATGGTTTTGTACAAAATTGGTTTCTTCTTCTGGTGAAAAATGCATGCTTTCCCAGTTGTTTCCATTTCCATGCGGTTCGTTAACAGGAGTAAGTCCCCAAATATCTATTCCTTCTTTTTTATATGCATTTAAGTATTTAGAAAAGTATAAGGCAAAGGCGTCATTATATTTTGGAAGCAATTTTCCGCCAACATATTTTTTGTTGTCTTTCATCCATGGTGGAGATGTCCATGGTGATGCAATAATATTAAAGCCATCTTTTGATATATTCATAGCATCTTTAATCATAGGAATTAAATCCTCTCTATCTTCTTCGATTGTGAAGTTTTTTAATTCCATATCATCAACTACAGGAGCATAGGTATAGTTGTTTAATGAAAAATCACAGGAAGCAATATGTGTTCTTGTTAAAGTATAATTTGCACCTTCTTCAGAAAAATAAGCATTCAGAATTTTTGTTCTGTTTTCTTTGCTTAATTTGTTTATTAGGTATGCTGAAGATTCTGTAAAAGAGCCACCAAAACCAGTTATGGTTTGAAGTTTTTGTTCTGGTATAATGGTAACTGTTGCTGTACTATCTTCTATTTGCGATGGGAATTCTGTAATTTGTGTTAATTTGTTTCCGTTTACAGAAGTTTCAAAAACAGCTACTTCTAAGCTTTCTTTTTTTTGAGTACAGCTCATTAATGTAATAATTAATAAGATAGATAAACTGTAGTTAGGTGTTTTCATAATCTATATTTTTAATGTTCTTGCTTGTTTAAACTCGCATATTTTTCTTTTACTATTGCAAATACTTCTTTTTTCTTTCTGTTTATATCTACAATTCCCCAAAACTCTTCATTTGGTGCACCATCATAAGGAATCCCTGTACTGTTAGGAGCCCAGCCACCAATATCTTGAGTGTCATTATTTCCAGCTTTCCACCAGCCATCCGTAAAAGAAAAAAGGGTCACACCTGAGCAAATTTGTTGGTTGTTAAAGGTTTTTTCTAATATGTTTTTTGTGGCTTCGGCCTGTGCTTTTTGGTTTACCCCTTCGTTATAACCATTTTTAGTGATTTTCATATAACTGTCTGATCCAGTTTCTGATAAATACATTGGTTTGTTGCTAACCGCTTGCCATTCGTTAAAAATTGGTTCCGGATTGTCCCATCGATATACATTCATTCCCCAAACATCTATATTAGGGCACATTGATAGTGCTAATGTATCTGGTAAATCTCCATGTGCAGTAGATACAGGGTGCGTTGTGTCATTTTCATGAATTAAAGTAGCTGCAACATTCATTGCTTTGTACCAGTTTTTGATGTCGTCTTGAAACCATTGTGGGTGATAGTTATATTCGTTACCAAGTTCCCAAAGTAGAATTGCTTTGTGGTTTTTGTATTTATTTATGTAGTTGATAAAAGTGCCAGAATAAATATCATTTTTACCATCTTGTTTATAACCAAAACCGATAATTACTTTTAATCCAGCTTCATGAATCTCATCTAAAACTTTTATATTATCAATTGGTTCATAAACTCTAATCGTGTTTATTCCTGCTTCTACCATTAATGCTAAATCTTGGGTTAGCGTTTTAAAACTTCTATTATTACCACTACCTTTTGGTACTGGATGATAACAAATACCTTTTATTAAATAAGGGTTGTTGTTTACCAGTATTTTTTGATTAGATACAGTTACAATATCATTATTTATTTTGCTTTTACAGGAAACAAAAACAAGCAGAAAAAGGGTTATGTATAGTATTTTTTTCATTTCTTATTTAGAGTAGTTTGTGTTTGGTACGAATACATCTTTCATTAAGGAATCTAATTTCCCATTATAGCTTTTCGTAATTGGGTTTCCATTTCTAGATACATTTTTAAATACTCCTTTATCTACTAGGTTCCAAAGAGGATATTTTGCTTTTCCGTTAATGGTTAATAAACCGAAATGATTTTCTGAGCCTTTTTCGTTTTCAGCATCTTTCCATTGTTCATCAAAAGCTTCAAAATAGAAACAAGAAATATTTTCTTTGTTAGTCCATTCTCGCAAATGGCTGTAGTATAATCCTTGTTTGTACTCGTCTGTTGCACGAGATCCATTTTCGCCATAAAAACCATTAGATGTTGTTGCCCAACCGGTTTCGCCAATATGAATTGGTTTGTTAGCACCAATACTTTTCATATAATTAGAAACGGTATCGTATTGTTTTTTAGCAAAATTTAATGCACGAAGCATTGCTGCATCTACTTTTTCTTTATCTGTTAAAGTGTTTTCGTTTTCTGGAATTTCCCAGAAATCGGAATTGTAATGCGAATTATGAAAAGGGTAGGTATGCATAGAAATATAATCTACTGTATGTATTAATTTTTCTAAATCTTTGGTGTGATAAACGCTATCTCCTCCTCCCCAAGAGGTATAATCATCCGAACTAGTTATCCATAAATCAGCAGGTAAACCCTTCGATTTTTTTAAATCTTGTAAATGAGTTACCCATTTTAATATAACGCTTGGTTGCACATAATAGCTAGCTGCCCATTTAACCATTGCTTCGTTACCAACCGCGATAATTTTTACAATTTCAGGGTATTTGTTGGCCAATGTAACTGCTGTATTAATTTCTACTGTATTTCTCTCGCTTTCAAGATTATGATCTGGCTCTATGTTTTGCTTATTAAAAGCGTTTTTACAATCTATCCAAGCGCCTAACATAACATACATGTTAAAGTTTGGATCTTCTTTTTTTAATTGTTGAATTGCCTCTAACAAGTTGGATGCTTGTTCAAGATGTACATTATAAGTTCTAAGAATTTTAATTCCCATGGCAGACAATATTTTCATATCCTCTTTTAGCTCTTCTAGTGTAGGTTGCACTTCTCTCGATTTTTCTCTATAACCACCATAAGAAATTGCTAGAAAATCGGGATTGCCTAAAATTTCTTTAGCAGAAATCACTTTATTTACTTTCGTTTCACTTTTTTTATTACATGAAAACAAAACAATTACAGTGAGAATACTGAAAATGAGAACTGTTATTTTTTTCAT
Organism: Lacinutrix cladophorae; assembly: GCF_053604645.1. Classification (NCBI taxonomy): domain Bacteria; kingdom Pseudomonadati; phylum Bacteroidota; class Flavobacteriia; order Flavobacteriales; family Flavobacteriaceae; genus Lacinutrix; species Lacinutrix cladophorae. The sequence goes on from NZ_JBSHNR010000110.1 coordinate 54,608, forward strand.
GTTATTCATAAATTATCTTTTAATCGAAACTGTTATTGTATTGATTTTTCCGTTTCTTTCAAACAAAGATTTACTTGTTTCAATATCTAATTGTAACTCGTTAAAGCTTTTTCTTTCATTATTAGATAAAGTGACTTCAACACTATTTTTATTTTCCAATCTATAGATTATAGGTACTTGACAATAGGTGAAACACAAAGCGTTTTTGTTAATTGTAATAACTTTTTCTTCTTTATTGATATTTGTGTATTTGAAAGTTTTGTTATCTGTAAGAAACTCTTCTTGTCGTAACAATCTTGGGTTGAATTGAAGCATTCCGTTTTTAACAAAAACACCTAATTCACCAAATCTACATAACACATCTTCTTTTACTTGTCCCGTCATTCCTGGTTGTTGTGCCCCTTTTCCACCTGGTGTATGTGAATATGGATCTGTTGGAAATGCACCATATAATTTTGGAGATTTATTAACACCAATACCTTCGTTAATTTCGTAATAATGATCTAATATGCCACCAATAACTTTCTCAGAATCTTTATTGTTTATTGCTAATAAAGCATTTTCTTGAACAGCAAGAAGTAGTTTAGAAACCATGTGCCAATAAATAGAACCTAAGCCTTCGTAACCAAAGAATGTTCCTGATCTTCCTGTGAATGCTTTATGGTTAAAAAGGTCTTCAAAGGTTGCCATTAAAAGACTTTTTTCGTCTTTAATTAGTGTGCCGTATTTTTCTTCAGACAAGTTGGATAGTGCTTCTTTTAAACTGTTTGCATTATTAAAGTTTCCGTTAAAATGATAGTTTCCTAAAACATCTTTTTGAATTATTTGTGCGTTACCATCTGCAAGTAATTGTTGTAAAAGTTTTGAGTTTTTAACAGCTTTTTCAGGAATATTGTTTTTGTCTGTAAAGCGAGGTAATACCTTGTTAGGATACAATATATAGCTGTATTGGTCCGGTCTAAATAAGGCGCTGGCTTTTAGTGCGTTTAGCGTTTCTAGAGCAGATTTTGGAGTTAGATATCCAGAACTTAAAACTGCAACTTGACCTTCTAACATTTCTGGTAAATAGGAAATAGAAATTGAGTTGTCACTAGTTACAGTCATTAAATTATAAGCATGATATAAATTATCTGCTCTTTTGTTTGCATTAATAGAATGCTCTAAATAACTGTTAGAAATTTTAATAAATGCTAATAAATCTGCTTTGGTAATTGTTTCTCTATTGCTAGTAAATGCATTGTTGTAAATAGTTTCTCTAAAATTGCTTCCAGCAGAACCAAGTCCGTCTAAAACTGTTTTTCTATCTATATCTGAAATTTTTCCAGAAAGAATATGTTTGTTTGTATTAAAAGTAGCTACTACTTTATTAAAAAACTGTGATAATTCTTCAGAAATTTCAAATTCTTCCGTTTCTAAATTTGTTGTAACAACTTCAAAAAAGTCTAAAAAACGTTTTAAATAATACAGTGTAACCATAGAAACACCATTACCAACTAAAGCATTATTTGCATCGTTCCATTCTGGTCTTTGTGTATTTAACCATATTCCTCCTTCAGGAATAAAATTAGAAAGTTTAGCTAAAACCGTTGCTAATAACTTTTCTACCATATTTACTTTAAGGATAAAGAAGTTTTCGTCTCTTAATAAAGCACCATCTACACCTAATTCTGTTCTTTTTTGACGAATATTAGCATCTAATTCTTCATCAAAATCTATGGTATCTTTTGGATTTGCAAGCAGCTCTTTGTAGCTTTTAATTTTATAAGGCACATTTGCGTAAACAAAAATGTCTTGGTTAAAATAAGCTGCTAATTTATTTGGGTAATGCTTTTCAATAAACTCCAAAAACTTAAGTAAGTAAATAATTTGATGATCTCCCCAATATCCTATATAGGACCAAGGATCGTCTGGTTCAATAGTTTCCCAGTCAAAACCACCTTTGGTAACACGATATGGATTGTAACCATCAAACGTAGATGCGTTTAAAAACTTATGAATCATGTTTTCAATAAACTCAGGGTAGGAATGCGCAAGTGCTTCCCAGTTTTGAAAGATATCTCTCCAGTTACCTTCGTAGTCTAAAATTTTAGATCCATCAATTTCATTTCTTGTATTGATAGAAAATTTGTTCCAAGGTCTACTTGGATCTCCATGTCTTCTACTAAATTTTAATGGTAAATATTCAAAACAAAGGCGTTTAAAATTTTTGTCTACCTCTTTTTCGGCAATCTCTTTTATAGTATTTAGTTGAAAAACTTCAGGTAGTTTGGATAGTAGTTCCTTTTTTTTCTGGAATACTTTTTTATTAGCATTTGCAATATATTTTACAAAATCTTCTTTTTCAATAGTATAATTATTATCAAAAATACCACCTCTCATAATATTGAAAAGCGTGTTTGCAAAATGTCTTGTGTTTCTAAGTGAGCTGTCACTTAGTTGTAAAGCGTCTGCACTTCCTGCTAAAGCAATTAACTGTTTGGTTCCAGCTTCAATATCTTCTTGAATTAATGAAGCAATATTAGTATTGTTTATTTTTTCTGAAATAGCACAAATGTCACTCATAGATTGGTTAACATCTGCAATAAGCATCCAGTTTTTTTCTTTATTAGCTTTTAATTGAATTGTAGAAGAAACAAAATAAGCCCCTTTTTCGGCTTTAATATCAACTTCTTGTTTCAGTTCTTTTCCTTGTCTAAAAGGATCCAATTGTAATGAAGAAAGTAAGTATTTAGGATTATCAATTCCTAAAGACCAAACAATATTAGATTTTAATGCTTCACTAGGTTCTGCTTTATCAACAATAATTGCACTTAAAGCGAAAATACCTAAGCCAGTATCTGCTTCTAATTCACTCTTTTTGTATGCATCAACTAAATTGCTGCTTGCGTTTTGTAAATCGGAACTAACACCATAAGGCATTAAATTTTGTAAACCATCTAAAACATCAATGGTTACCTCTGTATTATTGTTGTTGCTTATGGTGGATTTTTTAATAAAGCCGTATTTATCACTTGAGTTCCATTGGTATCTAAAAGTAAGGTTTAGATCTTCGTTTACTTCTTCAAAAATGACCTTATTACCAAATGCATTTTTATACAGATTCCTTTTAGTAGTGTAAACTCCTTGATATTTATTAGAAAAAGGTTCCCATAAAAAAGTTTTGTCTTCTTTGTTTACTAAAAGAATGGTTTTACTTCCAGTAATTTCAGCAAGTTCTGTTAATTTATCATCTGTGTAATATGGAAATAGCGCATATTCTGCGTTTTTTCTACCAGCAGACAAACCGCCATTACTTGAAATAAACATCCAGTGATTAGAATTGCTAACAATACTCATAAAAAACGGGCGCATTTTATGATTGTTAGAGATTTTATAGTAAACCTCGTTTTCGAAAAGTACTTGTTCTCCTTTAACTTGGTTGTCTTCAAATGAAGCTTTATTGCTTCCTATATATATAGGGTTTTTACTCATTTTAATATTTATAACTATGGTGTCTATAGTATGTTTTAAATAGGTTATTGGTTTAATTTATTCTGGAATCAAAAAATTTACTAAAAAGGTCGAGTAGTGTGCTCGACCTTTAATTTTAAAATTACTAATTCAAAATAATTATAAACTACTTTTATGTTTTATTGATATACTCTTACATAATCAATTTCCATGGTGTCTTCTGTAAATGCAGGGTCAATATCTCCACCAAGAGTTCCTCCCATTGCTATATTAAGTATAAAGAAGAAGTCTGCATTAAATGGTAAATTAGAACTATTAGTTAATGTCATAAATGGAACATCGTCTACCGAAATTTTAACCGATTGTTCACTCCAATCTAGAGAATATACATGAAATTCTGTTGCAGCATTTGCTATAGCTGTGGTTTCTCCATAACTAGCGTTAGTTCCGCTTCCGCTATCTAACCAATGGCAAGTGCCTAAGGAAATATTTTTATCCCAACCTGTTTGTTCCATAATGTCTATTTCACCACAAGTAGGCCAACCTACTGTGCTAAAATTAGAACCTAACATCCAAATAGCTGGCCAAGTACCTTGGGAAGCTGGTAATTTTGCTCTAATTTCCATTTTACCATAGGTGAAACTTTGTAATCCTTCGGATTTTAATCTTGCGGAAGTATAACCACTACCATTTGCTTTAGCGGTTATTATAAGTGAGCCATTATCTACTATTACATTTTCGGCGTTGTCTGTATATGTTTGTAATTCTTGATTTCCCCATCCTCCAGCACCAAGGTCGTAGGTCCAGTTTGCAGGGTTAGGAGTACCATTCGTATCAAATTCATCAGACCAAACTAATTCTAGTTCTGTTCCAGTTTCCTCTTCTTCAGAAGTTATAATAAACCACCAGTCAAAACCATTATTACCATCGGTAGTTCTAAGAAGTAGTTCATTTGCCACTGAACGATCATAAATTTCATAACTATGAGAACCTCCTGTGTAGTAACCAATAAATCCTAATCCACTTAAATTAATAGTTTCGTTACCACCTGGAGCTGTTAAAGTCCAGTTTTCGGAATAGTCACTATACGGATAGTTTTCTATATCATCTCCATTTGGAGTTTCGTTGTGTGGTCCTAATTCTTCAACTAAACCAACACGTCCAAAAATAGTACCAGTAACATCTTCTGTTGGATCGTCATTTACGCTATTTGTGACATGGGTAAATGTTCCATCAGAATGGAAAACATAACGATCATCATACATTCCTGTTGCTGCTTTTTCACTTGGGCCAGCGGCATACCATTCGGTAGGAGCTCCACCAACTGGTCCCAAACCAAAATGACCAGCTTTTTCCGATTTAACTCTCCAAGTTTTTGATTCATTTCCATGAAGTATTGCTAATAAATCTGCAGGAGCAGAGTAGGTTGCTAATACTTCTACTTCAATAGTTGCAGAAGTAGAATTACCTCCTGGGCCTATTGCAATAACTGTAACTGTGTAGGTGTTGATACCTAAATTAGAAAAAGCATATGCAAGTTCACCGTTAGGAGCTATTTCCTGATCTCCATTATATGAATATCTATAGGTAATAGCATTATCTGCAGTAGCTGTAAAATTCACATTACCAGATCCATCACCAAATGGGTTTGCTGTATCCTGACCTATTATTTCAGCCGAAACTTGAAGGTTGGTTGGTGCAGTTAAGTCTCCAAATTGGTAGTTTTCTTCTTCACAGCTTACTAAAAACACAAGGGAGAAGAAAAGAGTTATAATATATTTTATATTTTTCATCTTTTTTTATTTATTGTTTAATCAATTTATAATACCAATACTCTGTACCTCCATTAAATCCAGAAATAGTAATATCTAATGTGTTACCATCTGTTGACAATACATAATCATAGGTAATAGTATCATTATCAGGCATTCCATTTTCACCTGTATTATGCACCTTAGGTAATCCTAGATATGCACCTAAGCCATTTACAGTTACAGTACTTGCTGTGCTTGTATACGATGCTGTATTTGTACCATTATGAGGTGCAATTGGAGCTCCACATCCATCAGCAGCTACTCCTTGCCATGTTTCTAGCCATGTTTCTGTACCTAATACATTTTGAAATGATCCATCTGCATTGAAAATATATGCATCATCAAAATAACAAGCTCTTGCTGCAAGATCAGCATCTGGAATCGACCACCATACCGTTCCAGCTCCATCTCCAACTTCAAGAGCACCTTCTTCAGAAGCTACTTTCCATGTACCAATTAAAGGGGAAACTGGAGCAGAATCTTTAATTAATTTATAGTACCAATACTCTGTACCTCCATTAAACCCTGAAATTGTTATTTCTAAAGTATTACCATCTGGTGCTATTACATAATCATAAGTAATAGTATCATTTACTGGCATACCATCTTCACCTGTATTATGCACTTTAGGTATTCCTAAATAAGCACCAACACCTGAAATGGTTAAAGAATTACCATTATCGATATATGTTGCTGGACTTGATCCGTTATGAGGTGCGATTGGTGCTCCACATCCATCAGCGGCTACTCCTTGCCATGTTTCTAACCATGTTTCTGTACCTAGTACATTTTGGAAGGATCCATCTGCATTAAAAATATATTCATCATCAAAATAACAAGCTCTGGTTGCTACATCAGCAGCTGGAATTGCCCACCATATAGTTCCAGCACCATCTCCAACTTCAAGGGCACCTTCTTCTGGTGCTATTTTCCATGTGCCTACTATTGGAGAAGGACCAGTAGATTCTTTCCAGAAGTAAATATTATCAATAAATACAGTTCCAGCAGCCCAAGGTGTGCCAACAAATTTTAATTGAAAAATTTCATTTACACTTAATCCTTGATCTGTATAGTCGGAAATTGGAATATCTATACTTGTCCAATCGTTTGGATTTAAATTATTTGTTACTGGAGCTTCCGAAGACCCAGCCGGATTATTAATTAATGATGTTTCTATTTGTGTTGTAACATCTGCAGTCCATACATCTATGTGTAGAAACTCCATTGCAGATACATCTGCACTAGTTCCGTCTTCTAGAGCTACCCCTTGGTAACTAAGGTTAATGTATTGAAGCATTTGATCACCAGCTAAATCAAACATAGCCCAAGAACTACCTTGTCCGCCTTGTCCCCAATCTGGGAAGAAATTTGTGTTTTCTAAATCTGTATATGCTGCACTAAATACAGATATAACATCTTGAGCAGCTCTTGCAGGAGGTGTTGGCGCTGAAGCTAAAGGTTGAAGAATCGCAGTAACTTCAAAATCTTCAATTATAAATTGTGTGGTTTCAATAGCAGCTCCCATCGCCACAACAGTTATATTATAAGTTCCTGCGTCTGCATAGATATGAGAAATTATTTCCCCTATGTTTCCAGTTAGTATTTCACTTCCATCTCCAAAATCAACATCGTAACTTACTGCATCATCAGCAGTAGCTAAAACATTTACTTGTTTAGATATGGCAACATCATTTTCTGCGGTTGCAACTAAATTTGAAGGAGCATTAAAAGATACAGCCAATTCTTTTGTGATTTCTGTTTCTAATCCTGTAACTCCAACTGCAACAATTCTTACGGTGTAAGTACCTTCTTCGTATGTGTGCATCGCATTTTCTCCTTGCATGATATTTGCTGGTTCTTCTGTTGCATCACCATAAAAAATATTAAAATTAATTGCATTTTCTGCTGTAGGTGTTATCGTAACCAATCCTGTATTGTCTTGTGTTACATTAAATAATGCCATAACGTTAGTTGGAGCGACAGCAGTATTCACAAAGTCTGTATTATCATCATCATTTACACAACTAATAATTAGTAGTGTAATAATGCACATACTGAATATGTATTTTATTGTTTTCATATAGTTATTTTTTAATATCCTTCGTTTTGAGTTATACCTGAAATATCTCTTTCTAGTTGAGGAATAGGGAATACTTCGTGTTTATTTGTTGTAAAACCATTTATGGTTGATGCAGCTTCACCAGTTCTTACTAAATCGAAGAAGCGGTGCCCTTCCATTGCTAATTCTAGTTTTCTTTCGTTCCAAATTGCTTGAACTAATGTGTTACCTGAAGAGGTTATATCATGATCTAAATCACCAAAAGCTCTTCTTCTAACTTCATTTAAGTATTGTTGTGCTAAACCATCACTAATATTTCCTCTAGCATTTGCTTCTGCAGCCATTAATAAAACATCTGCATAACGAATAGCTCTATAATTATTCAAATAATTAAGTTCTGTTTGGGCGCCACTTTCACCAGCTCTTGGTATGTATTTATGGTTAAAATATCCCGTTTGTTCATAACCAGCTAAGCTACTTGCATCGCCAGAATATGTTAGTATAGTAGCCTCTCTTCTTGTGTCTTCACTATCATAAGCATCATATAAGTCTTGTGTTGGAACATTAAAAGCCCAGCCTCTAGCATAGCCAGCAATGTCTGCTCTTGGACCATTGTGTATTATTCCAAAATTACCTTCTGTCCCTTGCGGTACATAATCCCAATCATACCACTCTGACGTATTTGTGTATTGTACTTCAAAAACAGATTCTATACCATTTTCTCCAGATTTTAAAAACTGGCTTTCAAAGTCATCTACTAAAGTAAAAGCACCAATTACATTATTTAAAGTTGTTGCAGCTTCAGGAAATTTTTCTTGATACAAATATGCTTTACCTAATAATGCTTGTGCGGCATATTTTGTTACTCTTCCTGATTGCGATTGTGTAGTTGGTAACACAGCAATTGCATCTCTTAGGTCTGTTTCTATTTGTGTATAAACATCTGCTTTTGGACTTCTAGGTATGTTTCCTGAATCTGAAGCATCTAATCTTCTATCCACAAATACTGGTACATCTCCAAAAAATTTAACCAATTCAAAATAATAATAAGCTCTTAAAAAATAAACTTCACCATATAAAGCTTCTTTACCATCAAAATCTAATTTGGTTTTGTTTTCTTCTAAATAATTAGCACGATTTACGCCTTCATAACACCATTTCCATAAATTGGTTAAGTTGTCATTATTAGGGTTGTGTGTCATGTCGTCAATTTGTTGTAACCCAATTACATCTGTTGCGCTTTCGCCACCACATAAAGAGTTGTCTGATGCGATATCCCCAATAAGTGTATTTAAATACATCCATTGTAAAGGGTCATAGGTTCCTATAACTGCAGCTTGATAATCTGCTTCTTGTTGAAAATAAACACTATCTTCTATTTCGTGTGTATCTGTTGGTTCTACATCTAAATAATCGGAACAGCCTAATGCTAAAAAGATTAGCATAAAAGGTAAAACGGAGTTTTTAAGTATTTTCATAATTCTTTTTTTTTTAAAAGTTTACATTTAATCCAACAGACCAAATTCTTGGGATAGGATAGGTTCCTCTGTCAACACCTGTATCACTAACACTACCAGAAGATATTTCTGGGTCGTAACCTGAATATTTGGTAAATGTATATACGTTTTTAACTTGTGCGTATAAACGTAGTTTGCTTATACCTGGAACATTTGGTATGGTATAACCAAGCTGTAAGTTTTTAATTTTGAAAAAGCTGCCATCTTCAATATATCTATCTGAAGCTCTTGTGTTGTTGTTGGTGTCTTCAAAAGTAACTCTAGGTTCTGAATCACTAGTTCCTGGACCTGTCCATCTGTCTAAAGTAGAAGCAAAACGGTTTGTGTAGGTGGAGTTTCTTTCATAAGCTCTATAAATATCATTTCCAATAGAAGCATAAGTTCCAATATTAAAATCTACATTTTTATAGTTAATAGAGGCATTCCAACCAAAAGTAAAATCAGGGAAAGGATTTCCTATATTTGTTCTATCTTCATCATTAATTACTCCATCACCATTTATATCTGCAAATCTAATATCTCCTGGTTGTGCACCAGTTTGCGTTGCATGTGTATCAATCTCTTCTTGAGTTTGAAAAATGCCATCGGTTTGATAACCATAAAAATACCAAGGTGTTTCCCCTTCTTCAAAACGACTTATAATGGTATAAGGAATTCCGTATCCAGCTCCTAGAACAAAATCGGCACCTCCATTATCTACTTTGGTAACTTCTGTATTTACGGTGGTAAAGTTAATGTTTGTACTAAAGCTAAAGTCATCTGAAAATTCATTATTATAACCTAATGAAATATCTACACCGTTTGTTTTTGAAGCACCTACATTTCCAGATGGAGCAGCAATATCACCAAGATATAAGCTAGGTGAAGGTCTAAAGATTAAATCTACTACATCCTTTTGGTAATAGTCTGCAGACATGGATATTTTGTTTGTAAACATTCTAATATCAAAACCAGCATTTAATTGTTTTTGTGTTTCCCATGATAAGTCTGGGTTTGGTATAGAACCTAATGTTGAACCACTTACAATATTACCATCGAAGGTGTATTGTGGAAATGTATTAATGGAAGAAAATTGTGCATCTGCATTATCTCCTAGATTATCACTTCCGGTTGCGCCATAACTACCTCTAATTTTTAGGAAATCAATAATTTCAGAATTGAAAAAGTCTTCGTTTGAAGCTACCCAACCTAAAGATGCAGCATAGAATAAACCGTATCTATTGTTATCACCAAATGTTGAAGAACCATCATACCTTCCTAAAATAGAAACTAGGTATTTATTGTTAAAATCATAATTTAATCTTCCAAAGTAGGACATGTTTTTATTAAGATATTGCCATGAACCAGAGGTTTGTGAGGCGTTATCTCCAGTTGCAGCACTTACATCTGCATAACTCCATGAATTAAAAGGTATGTCTTGTGCATTAGCTGTTATGTTTTCTCCAGAATTTCTACTAAGAGATAATCCCAATACTGTTTCAAAATTATGATTTTCGTTTATAAGATTAAAGTCATAATTTCCAAACAATTCATAGGTGTAAGAAAAGTAATTTGTGTTAGACTCTGATACTCTATTGTGTGTAGATGTTTCCTCTCCTGTTTCTGCATCTGTGGTTATTATTGGAGATAAATCTGGATTTGCAGTTGTACCATTATGACCAACACCATAATACACTAAAGGAGTAAAGTTTTTAGTATAAACGTCTACATAATTATAGCCAAAGCGTGAAGTTAATTTTACATTATCTAATATTTTGTATTGTAATTCTAATTTACCAGTGATTTTATTCGTATTCCCTTCGTTATAAGTGTTGTCTAATTGCGTTAACGGGTTAATTATTTCTTGTGTGATAGTTTCACTAATACCAAAACTTCCATCGGAATTATATGGATTTACCATTGGATCGAAATTTAAAGCATTAGATAAAACACTTCCTATATTATTTTCAGACAAAGATTTGTCTTTAATATTTGCATAATTTGTGTTTACTATTAGTTTAAACTTATCGGATAAATCTGCGTTTATTCTACCAGAAAGCGATGTTCTATCAAAATACGATTTATCATTGCCGCCAACAACACCATCTTGTCCTAAAAATCCTCCAGAGAAAAAGTAACTTATTTTTTCTGATCCTCCAGAAACCGAAATGTTATGCGATTGTATAGCTGCAGTTTCGATTACTTCATCTTGCCAATTTGTACCTTTACCTATAGTAGAGAGGTCTGGAAATATAATATCTCCTCCAGAAGCTACACTTGCTTCGTTTAGTATGGCAGCATATTCACTAGCATTTAAAACATCAACCTGTCTTATTACTTCTTGAACACCATAAGAGGAGTCAAAATTAACAGTAACTTTTTGGTTTTTCTTACCAGATTTTGTCGTAACTACAATAACACCATTTCCTCCTTTTACACCATATATTGCAGTTAATGCTGCATCTTTTAAAACATTAATAGATTCCACATCTGATGGGTTTAAGGTATTTAAATCGTCTATACCTTGTATTACGCCATCTACAACTACTAAAGGAGAGCTACCTTGCGCAGACACAACACCTCTGATAGATATTGCTGGTGATTTACCAGGGGAACCATTAGAGACTACATTGATACCAGTTGCAGAACTTTGAAGGGCTTCTTCAACCCTTACTGGTTTTAGAGTTTCAATACTTTCTGAATCTACTTTAGATACAGAACCTGAAACCTTACTAAGTTTTTGAGAACCGTAACCAATTACAACAACTTCGTCTAGGCTTGCTACATCTGTTTCTAATTGAATATTTAGAGTAGTTGATTTATTTATTACAACTTCATAAGTAACAAAGCCAACATAACTAAATTGTAGCGTAGCTCCATTAGGTACTTCATTAATAGTAAAAAGGCCATCAAAATCGGAAACGACTCCATTGTTGGTGTTTTTAACTATTATGTTAGCACCAGGAATAGGCATGCCATTATCTTTCTCTATAATGGTTCCAGAAATAGTATGGTTCTGTGCACTTGCTGTTGTAAACAATAGTAGTGCTAAAAATGTGTAGAGTGTGAGTCTCATAAATATTAGTTTGATTTCTTGATGTTAAAACTATCTATAATAAATGTGAAATTTTTAAAATACACCGCAACAAAAAATATACATAACAAAAAAACAACCATTTTTTTGTTGAATTAGCATTGTATGGTCTTTAAAATAAGGAAAAATATAATATTTTGTTAATAATGTAAATGCTATAAAAAAAAGCATGAATTTAACAATGTTGTGGTAATGTATGGTTAAAAAACCCTCATGTTTGGTAGTTATAGATCTAAAATGTAGCTTGTTAAGCTTGCTTCGTGTGGTAATTCTATTTTTTTACGCAAACGATACCGTTTTACTTCGACGCTTCTTGGGGAGATGTTTAATAAAGGAGCTATTTCTTTTGAAGATAAGTTTAGTCTTAAATAAGCACATAAACGTAAATCATTTGGAGTTAATGAAGGATGAATAGCTTTAATCTTTTTCAAGAAATCTTTATCTGCATTATTAAAAGCTTCTTGAAATAATTTCCAATCATTTGTGTTGTTTAGGTTATTGTCAATAATTTTTATTACTGATTTTAAATTTTTGTTTTCATCTGCATTTTTAAGTTCGTTTTTAATATTGTTTAAAAATTCATTCTTCTTAATTAAGCTCATTGTAGAGATAGCCAGTTCTCTGTTTTTACTATTTACATCTTGTTGTAGTTTTTCGTTTTTAAAACTCATGAGCTGTTGCTCATTTTCTAATTTTTTAAGATCTAATTCTCGTTGTGTATTTTGAAGTAATTTTTCTCTTTGTTTTCTGTAATACCTTTTATATATAGTATGCATCATAAACGAGAAAACTAAAAGTCCAAGAATATATAATGCAATCATTAGATTACTTAAATACCAAGGTTTAGCAATGTTGAAATTGTAGGTGGCAATATTATTAGATTTGCTATTAGCTATTTTGGCTCTAACGTTAAAGGTGTAATCGCCAAAAGGTAAGTTGTTAAAAGATATACTTGAATTAGAAGACCAATTACTCCAGGTGTTATATAAACCTAATAGTTGGTATTGGTATTGTGTTTCGTGAAATTTTTCAAATTCTGTAACGTTATAACTAAATTCAATGTTGTTTTCATTGTTGTTAAAACTAGTGTTTTCGTCGATTTTTACGCGAATAGCAGGTTTATTTATTTCTTGTTTTGTTATTGTGTTTATGTGTATGGTATATTGTTTTTCTTTTAATTTATCTAAATCTATTATGATGTAACCTGTTGAGGTTCCAAATAAATATTTTTCATTTTCTAAATGTAAAATATTTTCATAGCCCGACATTCCTTTTTTAATTGAGTTTGGTAATGAGATTTTACTAATATTAGGTTCGTTACTAAGCTTTCCTGGTGAAATATAGTTAATACTGTTATTTGTAAAACCCCAAAGTTTAGTAGATTTTGTATCGGTTATTAATTTACCAGAAATGTATTGACTACTATCTAGTAATTTACTGTAAACAGTATCTATTTTAAAAGTTTTTGTTGCGGTATTGTATTTGAAAACACCATTTTTATAAGAGTAAAATAAGTTGTCGTTATACTTAATAAGACTTGAACGTAGTCCTTTTTTAATGGTTGTGTCTTTGGTTACTTGAATCGCTTTTGTGAAATCTTCATTAATTATAATTTTAAATACCCCTTTGTATTCGTGGTTTACAAATATTTCATTAGTATTTATTCGTTCAAAGTATTTGGATGAACTATTAAAGCCTTCAATTTTATTTCGAAATTGCCATTTGTTGTTCTTTTTTTCAAGAATGTTTAAGCCATTATAATTTCCTTGTAATAGTAGGTTTTCATGCGAGTCGATGGTTTTTATGTTCCAAGTACCTTGTATGTTTGCTATTTTTTCAACTTGATTGTTATTTACAATAAACGTCCCACTATCATGACCACAAAATAAAATATTATTTATATTTACTAAGGACCAAACTTGCCCTTTAGTGCCTTCAATAAATTTATACGGTTCTTTCGAGTTTTGATTTCTATAAAATAAGCCTTGATTAGTACCTAGATATATGTAGTTGTTTTTTAAAGCAGAAGTGTATATGGTTCCTAGTTCGCCTTTTATGTCATCAAATATACTAAAAGGAGAGGTTATGTTTATGCAGTTAATTCCATTGTCTAAACCCAGCCAAATATTACTGTCTTGATCTTGAAAAAGGGATAATATGGTGTTGTTGCTTAATCCTTTTTCATGATTTATTTGTTGTTTAATGTTTCCTTTTTGATCTATAAGTAAAATACCATTAGAAATAGTGCCAAAAGCAAAGCTGTCATCTTTTAGTTTGATGCTACTATAAACACTTTTGTTAGCTAAAAAGTTATTTATAGGGTTATCCCATTTTATTAATTTGTTATTAGTGAATTGATATAAGCCTTTTTCTTGGGTTTGTATAAGTAGTTCGTCTTTATTGTTAAAGATGTTGACTACTATGTTGTTTTTAACAATTTCTTGATTTGTAACTAACTTTGGTGATCCATTTTCTATTTTATAAATACCATCTTGTAGTTTTTGAAAATAAATTGTCTCATTTACTTTAAATATTTTTGTTAAAGTGGTTTTAGAATCTATAACTTTATAAGAAGCATTGGTTACATCGTAGATAATAATTCTATTTAAGGATTGAAATAATATCCAGTTGTCTAGACTAATTATATTCCAAAAATGCTCGTCTTCAATAACGGGCACCTCTAACTCATTGGATAAAGAAGTGTAAGTTAATGTGCCTTGTTCGTTTCTTTTCCAAAAACCAAACTCCATATAGCATCCAGTATAAATCAAATTATCTACAACATGTACAGTACGAAATATAGTTTCGTTTGGGGAAGGGTATAGGGTCCAGCTAGCACCATTAAACTCTAAAAGACCTTTATTATTAGCAATATATATATGCTTGTCTTTAGATTGTGATATAGACCAATTTTGATTTTCTGCACCAAAATCTTTTGGTGAATAGGTTTCAATAGGAGGGATTTCTTGTGCTATAACTAAACCACACATTAACCCAAACAATAAGAAAATGATGATTTTGTTTTTTTGCATAATAATCACTTAAACGTTAAGTATAATATGCAATATACAAATTTTAGAAGTTTTTTAGCTGTCTTTTTGTTAACTATACAATTTGTGCAAAATGAGTAATGTAGTTCTTATTTTTTTACAAAATTCATCTTTATAGTGTATGGTCTTTTGTTTATCCAGGTAGTGTAGTTCCACTGCATCGAATTGTCTGTAATTTCCGTGATTTTCACTTTAAATTTATCGGCAAGACCATTTTCTTTCTGTATTTTTAAAACAACGTCATACAATCCAGATTTTTTAATCGATTTAGTGACATCAAAAGAAATGTTTCTTTTTCCGAAAGAACAATAAAGGTCATTTATTGCGTAAGTTCCTGTATTATTTAATTCACTAAATCTCCAAAGGCTTTGTTCAAAACAAAAGTTAGTTACATCGTTAAAAAGTGTGATTCTTTCATGCATGTCTGGCTCAACGTAAGATACTTTGTTTAGTAGCCAAAAGTCTTTTAGAATTTTCTCAGAAGAAATATCGTTAGCGCTTTTAAATCCGAATAATAGAATACATGCTAAGGGTACAAGTACAAGTTTTTTAATCATTTTGCTATTAATGTTGCTAGCAATACATTATTCAGATTCAAAAAAATCAGTCCCCTTTTCTGGTAATTTTGTATTCTAATTAATGTTTTAATAATATTCAATAAAAATTAAATTTCATTAAATATATTATTGCTATTGTTAGGGTTTTTAGGGTGTTTTGTCAAACATTTAATCGACAAAGTACGAATATAGCATATTAACGGTAAGTTTTCCAAAATAAAAGTGGTTTTTTTTCGATTTTTTACAATTACTTCTCCAGTTTTAGTTGAATACGTTTTCTAATGATATCTACCTCTAATACTTTTACTATAATTTGTTGGTGTAAATGTACGTGTTCATTAACATCTTTTACAAAACTATCTGCTAAGTTAGAAACATGAATTAAGCCACTTTCTTTAATACCAACATCTACAAAACAACCAAAATTGGTAATGTTATTTACTATCCCTGGAAGTAATTGCCCTACTTTAAGGTCATTAATCGTTTTAATATTTTGATTAAAAGTAAAAACCTTAGCCACCTCTCTAATATCTAAACCTGGTTTTTCTAATTCTTTAATAATATCTTCTAGTGTAAGTAAACCAATAGTTTCTGTGGTGTAGTTTTTAATATTTATTTTTTGAAGTATGGATGCGTTTCCAATTAACTCGTTTAAAGATACCTTTAAATCTTTAGCCATTTTTTCTACTATTTTGTAGCTTTCTGGGTGAACAGCAGAATTATCTAAAGGGTTTTTGCCCTCTTTAATTCTTAAAAAAGCAGCACCTTGCTCAAAAGCTTTTCCACCTAATCGAGGCACTTTTTTAATTTCATTTCGGTTAGTAAAAACACCAATTTCGTTTCTGTAATTAAAAATATTTTCAGCTAGTTTTGGGCCAATTCCAGAGACATAACTAAGTAAGCTTTTACTAGCTGTATTAATATTTACGCCAACGGCGTTCACACAGTTCTCTACTACAACATCTAGTTGTTTTTGAAGCTTGCTTTGGTCTACATCATGTTGGTATTGCCCAACACCAATAGATTTAGCATCTATTTTAACCAGTTCTGCTAAAGGATCTTGAAGGCGTCTCCCAATAGAAACAGAGCCCCTTACAGTAACATCATAATTTGGAAATTCTTCACGAGCTATCTTAGAAGCCGAGTAAATACTAGCTCCAGCTTCACTTACAACAAATACTTGTATGTCTTTTTTAAAATGAATTTTACGTATTAAAGCTTCTGTTTCTCTTGAAGCTGTTCCGTTACCTATTGCAATAGCTTCAATTTTATAAGCATCCGTTAAAGAGCTAATCTTTTTCATAGCTCCAATATTATCGTTTTTGGGAGCATGCGGATAAATGGTTTCGTTGTATTTAAGCTGTCCTTGCGCATCTAGACATACTACTTTACAACCAGATCTAAACCCAGGATCTATTGCTAATACTCTTTTTTCCCCTAATGGAGAACCTAATAGTAGTTGTTTCAAGTTTTTTGCAAAAACAGTAATTGCAGATTCGTCTGCTTTGTTTTTCGCATTTTGTAATGCCTCATTAGATAGTGAAGGAAAGAGCAAACGTTTATAAGTGTCTGCAATTGCAAGTTCTATTTGATACGCACATGCATTTTGCGATCTAATTATTCTGCTTTCTATTTTTTGTAAGGCTCGATCATTATCGATACCAATTTTTACGCGAATATACCCTTCGGTTTCAGCCCTTAAAATAGCGAGTAATCTGTGCGATGGAATTCTGTTTAAAGATTCTTCCCAATCAAAATAATCTCTAAATTTTTGTGCTTTTTCATCATCTTTCATTGATTTTATCACTTTCGTGGAAATCATCGCGAAACGCGCTAGTTGGTTTCTAATCTGGTTTCTAATATCTGTTCGCTCATTAATCCATTCTGCGATAATATGTCTAGCACCTTCTATAGCTGATTCTACAGAAGTAATTTCACCTTTAACATATTTAAAAGCTATCGATTTTATATCATTTGTATTTTGGCTCATGATAATCTTAGCCAAAGGTTCTAAACCATTTTTACGTGCATTTTCTGCCTTGGTTTTTCGCTTTTTCTTAAAAGGTAAATAAATATCTTCTAGCGTGATTAAGTCTTTTGTTTTTTTTATTTTATCTTTTAATTCTTCGGTTAAAAGTTCTTGTTCTTCCATTGCTTTTAAAATAGCAATTTTACGTTTTTCTAACGTTTCATATGCTTCTTTATATTTTACAATTTCACCTATTTGAACTTCATCTAAATTTCCTGTTCGTTCTTTTCTGTAACGCGATATAAACGGAATTGTACAGTCTTCATTTAAAAGTATTATGGTGTTTTTTACAGAAGTTTCTGGTAATTTGGTTTTCGATATTATAAAAGAAATCATAAGGAGAATTTAATTTTAGAAAAGTAACAAAAAAACCTTGTAGTGCTAAATTACAAGGTTTAATATAATGAGTAAATAATTATGCTTTCTCAAATTGCAGGTTAATGGTATGTCTTTTGTTTTTAATGTATACAACATATTGCCATTGCATTGTATTATGAGAAAACGCTGTTATTTTTATTCTATAATGTTTCCACTTTCCTGCTTTATTTTTAGTCTTTAAAACAATATCTGAGTAGCCTGTTTTTTCTTCCGTTTTTAAAAAACGATAAGAGATTTCACGTTTTCCAATTGTGCAATAAAGGTCGTTTATAGAGTATGTACCATCGTTATTTGTGGTGTTAAATTGCCATCGACTATCTTTAAAACATTGGTTTGTAGCATCATTAAAAAGAATGGTTTTATCATGAAAATTAGCCTCTAGGTAAGACACCTTGTTAAGTATCCAACTATCTGAAAGTAAGAAAGTATTGGTCTTTTTTTGAGGTACTTTTGTTTTACAAGAAAACACACTAATGAAAATAAATACTAGAACTAGTTTTTTCATTCTAGCTTATTTGCAACCCATTGCTAATATTTGCATCATCTGGATTTACAAATACTAATTTGCCTTCTGGAGTTTCTGTCATTAAAATCATGCCTTCACTTTCTACACCACGAAGTGCTCTAGGCGCAAGGTTTACTAAAACCGTTACTTTTTTACCAACTACTTCTTCTGCGGTAAAACTTTCTGCAATACCAGAAACAATGGTTCTTACGTCTATTCCGGTGTCTACTTTAAGAACTAAAAGTTTTTTTGCTTTTGGCATTTTTTCGGCTTCCAAAATAGTACCAACACGAATGTCTAGTTTTGTAAAATCTTCGAAAGCAATTGTTTCTTTTTGTGGCTCGACAACTGCATTTGCTATTTCGTTTGCTTTTTTACTAGCTTCTAATTTGTCTAATTGTTTTTGAATGGCTTCGTCTTCTATTTTTGAAAAAAGTAATTCTGCTTTTCCTATTTGGTGATTTGCAGACAGTAAAACTTCTTTGGTAGAAACTTCTTCCCAAGTGGTTTCCGCATCGAGTGTAGAATGCGAAAGAATAGATTTTAATTTTGTAGAAGTAAACGGTAAAAAGGGTTCACTTAATGTAGCTAAAGCCGAAGCAATCTGTAATGCGACATACATGATTGTTTTAGTACGAGACTCATCTAGTTTAATCACTTTCCAAGGCTCTTCGTCTGCTAAATATTTATTTCCTAATCTGGCAAGATTTATTAATTCTTGTCCTGCTTCTCTAAAACGATATCTTTCAATAGAGCTAGAAATCACGTTTGGATATGCTTTTATTGCAGCAAGAGTTTCTTCGTCTATTTTAGAAAAAGTAGCAGGTTCAGGAACAATTCCGTTGTAATATTTATTAGTTAAAACAACTACACGATTGATGAAGTTTCCAAAAATGGCTACTAATTCGTTGTTGTTTCTTGCCTGAAAATCTTTCCAAGTAAAATCGTTATCCTTACTTTCTGGTGCATTTGCTGTTAAAGCATAACGTAAAACATCTTGTTGGTTTGGGAAATCTTCTAAATATTCTGGTAACCAAACAGCCCAGTTTTTTGAGGTAGAAAGTTTTTTACCTTCTAGATTTAAAAACTCGTTTGCAGGCACATTATCTGGTAAAATATAAGAACCTTCTGCTTTAAGCATCGCTGGGAAAATAATGCAATGAAACACAATATTGTCTTTACCAATAAAGTGTACCAATTTGGTATCTTTGTCTTTCCAGTAAGGTTCCCAATCTTTACCAACGCGATCTGCCCATTCTTTGGTTGAAGAGATATAGCCAATTGGTGCATCAAACCATACGTAAAGAACTTTTCCTTCGGCTCCTTCAAGAGGTACCGGGATTCCCCAGTCTAAATCTCTGGTTACAGCACGAGGACGTAAACCATCGTCAATCCAAGATTTAACTTGTCCATAAACATTAGGTTTCCAATCTTTTTTATGGCCTTTTAAAATCCATTCTCTTAAAAATTCTTCATGTTTATTTAAAGGTAAAAACCAATGTTTTGTTTGCTTTAAAGTGGGAACGTTTCCTGTTATTGCAGATTTAGGATTTATTAAATCTGTGGCATTATGGCTTGTTCCGCAGTTTTCACATTGGTCTCCATAACTTTCTTCGTTTCCACATTTTGGACACGTACCAACAACAAACCTATCTGCTAAAAATTGGTTTGCTTCTGCATCATATAATTGTTCGGAAACTTCTTCAACAAATTCATTTTTATTATAAAGTGTTGTAAAAAATTCGGAAGCAGTATCGTGATGAATTTTAGCAGAAGTACGTGAGTAGTTATCGAAAGTAATTCCGAAGTCCTCAAAAGATTTTTTAATAATTGCGTGATATTTATCTACAATGTCTTGCGGGGTTACACCTTCTTTTTTTGCTTTAATAGTAATAGGAACTCCATGCTCGTCACTACCACAAATAAAAGCAACATCGTTTCCTGTTAAACGCATAAAACGCGCATAAATATCTGCAGGAACATAAACACCCGCTAAATGACCAATATGAATTGGTCCATTGGTGTATGGTAAAGCTGCAGTAATTGTATATCTTTTTGACATTATAAATTTCTTTTTTGAAGACACAAAAGTACACATTTTAAGAGGGATTTAGAAAAAAAATGTACATTTACATTATGACTAAAAAACGAATCTTTTTGCAACTATTTTGCGTGGTTTTTTTCTTTGGAAACCTAACACTTTTAGCACAAGATAATAGCATAAAAAACACGACTACTTTGATACAACCAGATTATTTAAAAGCAGGAGATACTGTTGCTATTGTTGCTCCTTCCGGAATACTTAAAAATAGAAATGATGAAGTAGAACAGGCAATAGCATTACTTAAAAGCTGGAATTTAAATGTAGTTGTAGGGGATCATGTTTTTAGTACCGATAACCATTTTGCAGGAACAGATGCAGAGCGTTGTGAAGATTTTCAGAAAGCATTAGACGATCCTAGTATTAGTGCTATTTGGAGTGCAAGAGGAGGTTATGGAACCGTAAGGATATTAGATAATTTGGATTATTCAAAATTCAAGCAAAAACCGAAATGGGTTATAGGTTACAGCGATATAACAGCACTTCACAACCAAATACATAATGAAGGTGTGGAGTCTATTCATGCATTAATGTGTGTGAGTTTAACGAAAGATTTAAGCGAAATAAAAGAAAGTATAGCCACTTTTAGAGATGCTATTTTTGGAGAACTAATTACGTATACTTTAAAAGGCTCTAATTATAATAGAGTAGGAGAAGTAACAGGTCCTGTAGTTGGAGGGAACTTGACAATACTTCATACTATGTTAGGCTCTAATACAAGTATTGATACTTCTGGTAAAATTTTATTTATTGAAGAAATAGGGGAATACAAATACCATATTGATAGAATGTTGCAAAGCCTTAAACGTGCTGGTTATTTTGAAAACTGTAAAGGTGTTATGGTTGGAGATATGAGTAAAATGCGAAAAAATACAACACCTTGGGGTACTTCTGTAGAGCAACTTATTTTAGATGTTTTAGCCGAATACGATTTCCCTATAGTTTTTAATGTTCCTGTTGGTCATGAAAAAGATAATCGTGCATTAATTCTTGGTAGAAATGCTAAAATCAATGTAGGAAAGGATAGGAGTACTGTTGTTTTTGAAGAATAAAGAACTTTACGGGAATGATTTCAATAATCACCTATATATTCAAAATGTAAGATACTTAGCGGTAAATAAGGGTTATGTTGATGATAATGGTACTATTTTAACTTATCAAGGTATAGATTATTTAGAAGATTGGCTTAAATCATTTGAGAACTTAACTGAAGATGAAACTGAAAATCTAAACAAAAAATTACCTAAACCGATATTTGATTTCTTTAAGTTTACAAAAGAAACAACAACTGTATTAAGTTTTGTCAACCAAATACTTAAACTTGCTGAACGATTATAAAAATATTCGTGTATTCGTTGCAAAAATAAAGGAGTAATTAAGGATTCCCGCTTTCCTGTCAGCCGACAGGCTGGCGTGTGGATAAAAATTTAGGTAGACAGGATAAGATTCCTGCCTACGCAAGAACAAGATGGCACAACACAATGAGCTTGGTGAAAAAGGAGAACAGCTTGCAGTAGATTTTCTATTGCAAAATGGGTATCAAATTATGGAACGTAATTATCGATTTCAAAAAGCAGAAGTAGATATTATAGCCAAACAAAAAGAAATTCTTGCTATTGTAGAAGTGAAAACCAGATCGACAAAAGATTTTGGAAATCCCCAAGATTTTTTAAAGCCGAAGCAAATACAACGAATAGTAAAAGCAGTGGATCAATATGTAACCACGAATAAACTAGATGTGGAAGTGCGTTTCGATATTATTGCAATAGTTAAAACAGGGAATACCTTTGAAATAGAGCATTTAGAAAATGCTTTTTATCATTTCTAGTTCCTATTAGTTTAACTTATTTAAGGCAGTTAATATATCTGTTGCTTCTGCTCTTTCTCTATAGTCTGCATCTAAAAATGCATATTGAATAATGCCCTTGGTATCTATAACATAGGTTGCAGCCAAAGGTAATTGGTTGCTGTGATTTCCATTCTTTTCACTTAATCCAAATCCAGCTTCGTAAATAGAAGCAACCTCGTCTGTTAATGTGAATACCACACCATATTTTTTTCCAATGGTGTTACCTACATCACTTAAAACCGTGAATTCTAATTTGTTTTTTTCTGAAGTGCTTAAAGAATTATCTGGTAACTCGGGAGTTAATGCAATAAGTGTAGCACCTGCTTTTTGAAATTCAGGTAGTTTTTCTTGTAAATAGTGTAGCGTTATATTGCAATACGGACACCATCCGCCTCTATACCAAGTTAAAACTACAGGTCCGTTTTGAAGGTTGTTGTATAAAGAAACGGATTTGTTTAGCGCATTTTTAAGTGTAAAATTTGGAGCTTTATCCCCAACGTTTAATGCCTTTTCTAGTATTCCAGAACTTGCTACGCTCGTGATACCGTCTGCGTAAATACGACTTTTTTCTTCGGTGAATTTTCCAGCACCTTCTTTACGTTTTACATCTAGCAATGCATCTAGTTCACCCTTATTTTTATTTGTTGCCATGTTTTGTTTTTATGTTATTCCGCAATTAATTCCGATAGAACTTGTTTAAATACATCTACAGGTTGTGCACCAGTTACCGCATTTTTTCTATTAAAAACTATTGTTGGTACAGCACTTACACCTAGTTGTTGCCAATATTTTTCTTTTGTTTTTACTTCCTTGCGTATTTCTTGATTATCTAATTTAGATAATGCTTCTTCTGCATTTAAGCCAACATCTGTTAATGCTTGTTTTAAAATATTTCTATTAGAAACATCTTTTCGTTCGCTAAAAAAAGCAGTAGTTAATCGCATTTTTAATTCGGTTTGTTTTCCAAAATATTTAGCATATTCTAATAAGATATGTGCTTCAAAAGTGTTAGCCATACGCATTTTGTCAAAATAATCAAAAGTAAAACCAACCGCTTCTCCAGCTTCTATCATTTGTTGTTGCGATTTTTTTTGCTGTTCTAAAGTAGCACCATATTTTTCTGTAATATGTTCTTGTAGATCTTGTCCCTGTGAAGGCATATTAGGGTTCAATTCAAAAGGTTGCCATTCTATTTCTACTTGGTCTTGTAGACCGAGATCTAAAATTGCTTTTTCTAACCTTTTGAAGCCAATGGTGCACCAAGGGCAAACCACATCGGAAACAATATCTATTTTCATTTTTTCTTTCATAATGTTAGATTAAAATAAACCTTCCACATACATGGAAGGCTTATTATTAATAATTAAAAATCTGTGGTTTTAGGGATTATGAAACCACATTCTCTTTAGACCAAGCAAATTTTTCAAATGGCGCATCCACAGGTGTATTTGCAATATGGTTTGTATAGTTACTTATTACTTTTTGCGAAAGCCCTAAAATAATTTCTAGCACTTGTTGTTCTCCATATCCTGCTGCATAAAAAGCATCTAAATCTGCTTGAGTAACATTACCTCTATTTTTAACAATAGTTAAAGTCATTGTACGTAAAGCTTCTAGTTTTGTGTCTTCTAAAGGCGTTTCATTACGTAAGGCTTCTGTAATGCTGTCATCTACTTTCATCATTTTTGCAATTCCTGTATGTGCAGGAACACAGTAATGACAAGCGTGTTCTACATTTATGGTTTGCCATACTACTGTTAATTCTTTTTCATTAAAAGAAGTTTCTGTAAATAACTGATGTAAGGTTTGGTATGCTTCTAATATTTTTGGAGCTCCTGCTAAAACACCGTGTAAACCAGGTATCATTCCGAAAGCTTTTTGAGAATTTTCTAATAGTGATTTGCTTCCTTCTGGAGCTGTTTCAATGTTGTGAATTTTTAAAGTTGTCATAATTTTATTTTTTATTAATGTTTATTATTTCTAAACAATCGTTTAGTTATTGTGTAAAAAAAAGTTTAAAGGTTTTTAAAGGTCATTTCAATATAATCTTCTATTTCTTGTTTTGTGTTTACTCTTGCTGCTGCAGCTAAGCCATGTTTTGCTAGCATTAAGTAATTAGCTTGTTTAGCTATTGTTTCTTTATCTTTTGTAGCATTCATTTGTAATTTTTCTATGATAATTTGTTTTAAGTTATTCATAAAAGAATGCATCTGCTCTTTAATTAATTCGTCTTCATTTTCTGAAAACTCATTATAGGTGTTCGTTATAAAACAACCTTTAATATGGTCGGTTTTATAATTAGAACTTACAGAATTATAGAAAAACTGTTTAATGTCTTCTATGCCATTGGATGCTTTTTTAAAATCTTCAAAAAGGGTTTTAGATTTTGCTTTATAGTATTTTAAACTTTCTAAAAACAAACCATGTTTATTGCCAAAACTAGAATATATAGAAAATTTATTAATTCCCATTTCTTTTTCAAGCATTTGCATAGATGTGTTTTCATAACCATTACGCCAAAACAAATGCATTGCTTTATCAATAACTTCTTCTTCTATATATTGTTTTTTTCTAGCCATTTTATTTTCCGTTAAAACGAAAATATTTTTAATTCCACAACAAATCTAACTAATCGTTTAGAAATGAAAAAAGTTTTAACATTTATTTCTGTTTTGCTTGCGAATAGGATTATATTAGTTTTGTATTAATTATAGTCTGTCGCAGACTTTTTAATGACTTATGCAGAAAGAAAAAAATAAGGGCATCCAAAAAGCTAAAAAACCTTGGCCAACTAAAGCCGCTATGGAACAGGTTTATGAAAAGAAACTTTGGGGAAATAATACGGCCACTTTTTATTCTGGTGAAGGATCTCATCATCCAGAATTAGTACTTCCATATATAGATGTAGTAACTTCATTTTTAAAATCTTTTAATAAACCACTTTCTGTTTGCGATTTAGGTTGTGGAGATTTTAATATTGGCAAACAATTGGTAAAGCATACTAAAAAGTATGTTGCTATAGATATAGTAGACGAACTAATAATATATAATAAAGAAAACTTTATAGTTGAAAATTTAGAATTTCAATGTTTAGATATTGCTGTAGATAATTTGCCAGATGCCGATTGTGTTATAGTAAGACAAGTGTTGCAACATTTATCGAATGCAGAAGTGTTAAGTGTTTTAAATAAATTAAAAAAGTATCCGTTTGTTATATTAACGGAGCACCTACCTAAAGGGGAGTTTATTCCAAATAAAGACATTATTTCTGGTCAAGGAATAAGATTAAAAAAACAAAGTGGGATACAAATATTAGCTGCTCCGTTTTATTTTAAGGTGAGTAAACAAAAGGAATTGGTGTCTATTACATTACATAATAATAAAGGTGTAATTGTAACTACGCTTTATGAGATTTAAAAAGAATTAAATTTTCTTAATCCATATTTATTATTTCACTATCCTCTTCTTCATTTTCTTTCTTTTCTAAAACTATAGGATTTTCTTTATAGAACGCTTGTAAAGCTGGGAAATCATCTGGTTTTTCTATAATATTTTTGTTTGCATCTAGAATGAAATAGGTTGGAGTAGCTGTTACACCATAAGCATCACCAATTGGATTTTCCCATTTACCTTCGCCAAACACATGAATGAATTCTGGAAAATCATAGGTTTTGTCTTTCCATCTATAAATATCGTTTTCTAGTGCAACAGCAATTACTTTTATTTTTCCTTCTTCTAAGTTTTTAATATAAGCGTGTAGTTTAGGTAATTCTTCTAAACAATGCGAACAAGTACTACTCCAAAAAACGACAACATATTGTGAAGCTTCTTTATAGTCGTATAGTTTAACTAGTTCTATTTTTTCGTCTATAGGGATTTCTATGGTAAAATTAGGAGCAAGTTCTCCAATAGAAGTATTTTTGTATACTGTAAGTTTTTGAATTAAAGCATTATCTTTTTTTGCAGTGGCTATTGGTAATAAATAATTGTCTGCGATATGGTTTGCTACTTCTTCTTTTTTAGAGTCTGCAAACTGATTAAAAAGTACTTCTGTAATAATTTCTTTAATTGTAGCATTGTTTCCTATTGCAGCTACTACAGTGTCAATATTCTTTTTATAGCCTAAATTTTCGTCTATAGGATTTGTAAATGTAAATACATAATTTAAAACGGTTTCAATTAAAAAACTAGAGCTTTGTAAGGTAGGATTGCTGAAGTCGATATTTGAAAAATAATTAGCTTTTACGTTTTTTGAAAACGTTTGAGCATCTTCCATTTCTGTTGGGATATATGGCTTACTTGCCTTGATAAAGTGAGAAGCTAGCATACCTTCTGAAGCTTTTTCGAATTCGTTTTGTGTTTCTGCTAACACATCAAAAACTTTATGAAATTCTTTTTTAGTTTGTTTTCCACCGTAGTAAGCATTTATGTTTTTGCTAACTATTTGTAAGCTTTCTGTATATGCATTAAGTAGTTTGTTTTCTTCCGATTTAATAAATTTGGCACCTTCCTCTAAATTAAAAGTAAGTTCAATATCTTCTTTTGCATTATAGATAAGATCAAAATTATACTCGTCTTGGGGAAGCGCATAAACTATTCTGTACATGCCTTTTGTTATTGTAGTATCTAGTTTAAATTGAAAATTACCAATGCTATCAATTTCTGCATTATTTACATATATAGAGGTTGTAGGTGTTACTTTATATAAAATTGCGAATTTAAAGTCGTCGGCAGGAGTAAATTTTCCTTTAATAGTGTGTTGCGCCAATACAATACTTGGCAAAAATGCGATTAAAAATAGTAGTTTTTTAGTCATTATAATTGGTTTTTCTTTAACTATTTCAAAGGTTATGCCAAAATAGGGTTTAATGCGTTTAATGCTTTGTCTACAGTGTTAATTTTATCAAAAGTAAGCAATAATCTTAAACCTGTTCTGGTTTGTTTTTCTTTCATTTTACAAGCTTGTGGATTCGCTTGAATGTATTGCAAGACTTTTGTAAAGCCTTGGCTTTGGTAAAAGGCGCTTTGTTGATCGTTAATAAAATAACCAATTAGTTTGCCTTTTTTCATTATTATTTTTTCTAAACCTAACTTAGTAGCAATCCATTTTATTCTAACCGAATTTAATAAGTCTACAACTTGTGTTGGTAATTCTCCAAATCTATCGATAAGTTGTGTTTCGAATAGGATTAGTTCTTCTTCGGTTTTTATATTGTTTAATTGGGTGTATAGGTTTAATCTTTCGGCTATATTGTTTACATAATCGTCTGGAAATAGTAGCGAGAAATCACTATCAATAGTAATATCTTTTACATATTCTTTTTCTTTTCCATCGTCTTCATAAAGATCTTTAAACTCATTTTCTTTAAGCTCTTCGATGGCTTCATTTAGAATTTTCTGATACGTATCAAACCCAATATCATTAATAAATCCGCTTTGTTCACCACCAAGTAAATCTCCAGCTCCACGAATTTCTAGATCTTTCATTGCAATATTAAAACCACTACCAAGCTCTGTAAATTGCTCTAACGCAGTAATACGTTTTCTTGCGTCTGTGGTCATTGCAGAGTATTCTGGAGTTATAAAATAACAAAATGCTTTTTTATTGCTTCGACCAACACGACCACGCATTTGGTGTAAATCACTAAGTCCGAAATTATTTGCATTATTAATAAAAATGGTATTTGCATTTGGTACATCGAGACCACTTTCTATAATGGTTGTGCTTACAAGAACATCAAAATCACCATTCATAAAAGCGAGCATAAGTTGCTCTAGTTTTTTTCCATCTAGTTGCCCATGACCTATACCAATTTTAGCATCAGGAACAAGTCGTTGTATCATTCCTGCCACTTCTTTAATGTTTTCTATTCTGTTATGAATGAAGAAAATTTGGCCACCTCGTTGAATCTCATAACTAATAGCATCGCGAATCCTTTCTTCACTAAAACGAATTACATTACTCTCAATAGGATAACGATTTGGAGGAGCAGTTGTAATTACAGACATATCTCTTGCAGCCATTAAACTAAACTGAAGCGTTCTAGGTATTGGTGTTGCTGTTAAAGTTAAAACATCTACATTATGTTTTAGTGTTTTTAGTTTTTCTTTTACAGCGACACCAAATTTTTGTTCCTCATCTACAATGAGCAATCCTAAATCTTTAAATTTCACATTTTTATTTACCAGTTGATGTGTTCCGATGATGATGTCTACATGTCCTTTTTCAAGCTTCTCTATGGTTTCCCGTTTTTCTTTTGCTGTTCTAAAGCGGTTTAGATAATCTACAGTTACTGGAAATTCTTTTAAACGCTCTGCAAAAGTTCTAGAATGTTGGTATGCTAAAATGGTAGTTGGTACTAAAACAGCAACTTGTTTCCCATTATCAACTGCTTTAAAAGCGGCACGAATAGCAACTTCTGTTTTACCAAACCCAACATCACCACAAATTAGTCGATCCATTGGTCTTTCGCTTTCCATGTCTGCTTTAATATCTGCAGTTGCTGTGCTTTGGTCTGGAGTATCTTCGTAAATAAATGAAGCTTCTAGTTCGTGTTGTAAATAAGAATCTGGATTATATTGGTATCCTTTTTCTAGTTTTCGTTTTGCATAAACTTTAATAAGGTTGAATGCAATTTCTTTAACTCTAGATTTTGTTTTTTGTTTTAAAACCTTCCAAGCTTTACTGCCTAATTTATATACTTTTGGAGGCTTTCCATCTTTACCATTAAATTTGGTGATTTTATGTAAAGAATGAATGCTTAAATATAATATATCACGTTCCCCATAAACCAATTTTATGGCTTCTTGTTTTTTGCCTTCTACATCAATTTTTTGCAGACCGCCAAATTTACCAATACCATGATCTATATGTGTAACATAATCTCCAATATCTAAGTTTGTAAGTTCTTTTAAGGTAATTGATTGCTTTTTTGCATAGCCATTTTTAAGATGAAATTTATGGTAGCGTTCAAATATTTGATGGTCTGTATAACAAATTATTTTATTGTCATGATCTACAAAACCCTGAAAAAGGGAAAGTACTATGGTTTTATATTTTACCTCTTGATCTACGTCTTCAAAAATATCATGGAAACGTTTTGCTTGTTGTTCGCTAGCACAAGCGATATAATTGGTAAAGCCTTTGTTGTGGTTACTGTTAAGGTTTTCGATTAAAAGCTCAAAATTTTTATTAAAAGCTGGTTGTGGTGTTGTTTTAAACGCTATAAGTTGCGATGTATCGTTGGTTTTAGAGAGGATTGCAGATGTGCCAAATTCGATTACATTAAACTCTAAAAGTTGTTTTTTTAATAGTGTTGCACTACAAAATAGTTCTTTAGGTGCAGCATGTTTGATTTCTGAAGAAAGTGCATCGAAAGCTTCTACTGCTTTTTCAAAAAGCGAATCTACTCTAGAAAAAATAAGATCTGTGTTTTTAGTAAACACCACTGTTTTTTGTGCGATATATTTTAAAAAACTTTGTCTGCTTTCTTCTAGAAATTTATTAGCAACATTAGGAATGATACTTATTTTTTTAATCTGTTCTGTCGAGAGTTGTGTTTCTACATCGAAGGTACGAATGCTGTCTACCTCGTCACCAAAAAACTCAATTCTATAGGGCTCGTCATTACTAAAGGAGAATACATCTACAATACCACCACGCACTGAAAACTCTCCAGGTTCTGTAACAAAATCTACACGTTTAAATTTGTATGTAAATAGTATTTCGTTTACAAAGTCTATAGAAAGGTCATCGTTTACCGAGATTTTTAATGTGTTTTTTTCGAGTTCTCTACGCGTTACTACTTTTTCGAAAAGTGCATCTGGATAGGTAACAATTATAGCAGGTTTTTTACGCGAGTTTATTCTGTTTAAAACTTCGGCGCGAAGCAATACGTTTGCATTATCTGTTTCTTCTATTTGGTATGGTCTTCTGTAGCTTCCAGGATAAAAGAGTACATCTTTTGTATTTAGTAATAGTTCTAAATCATTAAGATAAAATGCAGCTTCTTCTTTATCGTTAAAAATAAGTAGAAACGGTTTGTCTGCTTGTTTAAAAGTTTGTGAAACTATAAAGGAAAGCGAAGAGCCAACAAGTTCTTTAATATGTGTTTTTGTTTCGGTTTGGGCAATAGCATTTTGCAGTTTTTGCGTTTGCAAAGACTGTGCGTAGGTTTGCGAGAGAAGTGTTTTACTCACCTAAATAATTTTTTTGTAAATATACTACTTCCATTTTTTTTTGTTAAGAATTGATGTCTGTTTTTTTCTTCTTTTATATCGTTTGTTTTTTTTATTAGAATCCCTTAACGAAGCGATACATTTTGCATTAGGGATTGTAGTGGTTAGCTTTTGGCGCGTGTGCGCTTTAAGCCAAAACTATTAACGGAAAGCGCGACGTTACGTAGCTTAAGCGAAGTAGCGTAATGCCATAAAAAAAGCTATTAATAATCTTTTAAAAAGTGTTTAGTTTAATTATCTTTGTCGCACTTAAAAAAAGAATATATGTCAATTTCAGATTTATTTGATAGTGGGTTTAAAAAGCGTAATGAAGATCATTTTGCATCAATAGTTAGAGTTGCAATGGATGATGGTGTTATTACTGATGAGGAGAAGGCGTTTTTAGATCGTTTAGCTAGAAATTTAGATATTAGCGAAGGGGATTATGCCACGATTTTAAAGGATTATGCTTCTCATAATATCAATCCTCCAACTTCTTACGATAGACGTTTAGAGCGTTTGTTTGATTTGGCTAGAATGGTACATGTAGATCATATTAAAGGAGATCATGAAGAGATTGTTTTACGCAAAATAGCTGTTGGTTTAGGGTTTTCTGCTGTAAACGTAAAATATGTAGTAGATAAAGCACTTACTTTAGTTAGTAATAAAGTAGATTTAGATACTTTTATGGAAGAAATTAAAACGATGAATAAATAATTTGTTATTGAAGTTTATACAAAAAAGGCGAACTAATTAGTTCGCCTTTTTTTATTTTAAATATTTTGTGATGGTTTCTAGTAAGCTTTTTTCGTCGAAAGGTTTGCTAATAACATCGTTTATTTTTGCTTTTTTATAGCGTTTTAAATCTTCGGGAAATACTTTACCTGTTAATGCTATAATTGGTGTTTTTTTGATTTCTTTTTCTGGAAGCTGTCTAATTTCTCTAGCAAGCAGGTCGCCAGATGTATTAGGTAAATTAATATCCATTAAAATTAGATCTGCATGTTGGTTTTTTAAGCTTTCTATTAAATTTTCTGGGTTAGAAACTATGTCTAAATAAAACCTTCTTTGTGCTGCTAGAATTTTAAGTACAGAGAGTTGTGTTATTTCAGAGTTTTCTACTAAAATTATATGGTATTTATCTTTTTCTAGTTTTTCTTGCGTAGGAGTTTGTACTTTTTTAGATTTCTTTGTATTATCTAATTTAAAGCTT
The DNA here is from genome assembly GCF_053604645.1 of Lacinutrix cladophorae. Classification (NCBI taxonomy): domain Bacteria; kingdom Pseudomonadati; phylum Bacteroidota; class Flavobacteriia; order Flavobacteriales; family Flavobacteriaceae; genus Lacinutrix; species Lacinutrix cladophorae. The sequence continues at coordinate 86,420 of NZ_JBSHNR010000110.1, forward strand.
AAGTTTAATGCTAAAGTAGTGCCTTTTTTAAAAGTACTATTAATAGAGATGTTACCTTCCATTAATTTTACTAGGTTTTTAACTATTGCTAAACCTAATCCTGTACCTTTATTTTGTTGACCTTGTTCTATTTGTGTGAAACTATTGAATACTTTTTCTAGGTTTTCTTCTTCAATACCTATTCCTGTATCTGTAATTGCAAAATGAATAGATGCTTTGTTCGCTCTTATTTGATTTAAGGAAATATCTAAATTGATGCTTCCTTTAGTTGTATATTTAATAGCGTTGTCTAGTAAATTGCCAAGTATTTGTTTTAATCTGTATGGATCACCAATAAGTCTTTCTGGTAATTTACTGCCTATGTTATTAAAAAACTCAAGTCCTTTTTCTTCTGCTTTTATTTTATAGGTAAAAATTATTTCTTCTAAAAACTCATTTACATTAAAAGTATCTTCTATTAGATTAAGTTTTCCAACTTCAATTTTAGAGATATCTAAAATGTCTTCAATCATATGTTTTAAATGATTGGAGGATGTATTAATAATGTTTAAGTAATCTTTTTGTTGGGAATCTAGATTTGTTTTACTTAAAATATCTACAAAAGTTCCAATACCAGAAAGAGGTTCTCTAATTTCGTGACTAAAATTTGCAATAAAAGTGTTTTTAAATTCTTCTTTCTCTATTAAATATTTGTTTTTTAATTCAAGTATTTGAGAATTTATAACAGATTCGTTTCTCTTTTGTGCAGTTAGTTGGTAGTTGTTATAATGTGTTGTAAGATCTTGTATTATTAATAAGGGGTTTTTATCTTGAAAAGTTTTAAGTGTAACATCTGCAATAATATCTTTGTTTTCAGTATTTAAATGAATACATGAAAATATAAATTCTTTATCCTTTTTAGTTTCTAATAAGGTAGTAGTACTTTCAAAAAAAGGGTGTAAACTCGTTATGTTTTTTTTTATTATTTTTGAAAAGAACGCATCGTCAGACTCTAAGATATTACCTTTTGTATCTAAAATTAGATATTGAATAATAGCTTTTTCGTGAGCTATTTTGTGTTCTGCAAGCATTATTCTATAGTTTAAGTAGTTGTTTAGCTAAAGTAGAGAATAGATCATTAACTTTAGTATTTGCTTTTGCACTTGTATAAAAATCGACAAACGGTTTAAAAATACCGCTGTTCTGTTTAATAAAGTCTTTTGTAACTAAGTCGTTTTTGTTTCCAACAACTTTTATAGGAATATTTGGGTAGTTTGTTTTAATAAAGTTTAAATCACTTTCTAATTGCTGATAAGTTGCAGGTCTTGTTAGGTCGAAAACGTAAATAATACCACTAGTACCTAACATGTAGGAAGCTCTAGTGTTTGTAATATCGTCGTTACCTTCTAAATCCCAAATGATCAAGGAAACAGTTTCTTTTTCAGAAATTACGACTTCTTTTTTTAATATATGTACACCAATAGTCACTTTATAATTGTCTGTAAAAGTGTCTTCTACAAAACGTCTAATAAGCGAAGATTTACCAACGCCAAAATGACCTAGTAAAACAATTTTTTTAGAGATATTCATTAGCAAAATATGCTTTTAATTTTTTAGTTAAAGATTCTTTATTATTTAAATCTGTTTTGTTAATAATGTTTTGAGCAAAATCTAGAAGTTTATCTTCTAATTCACTTTTATGAGTAGCATTAAATATGCCAGAAATTACAACTGCTATATAATAAGACGAAAAATTTTGAAGATATATAGTATAGGTTTCATACTCAATAAGTTCAAGGTTTTGGTCGTTTTTTTTAAAAGCATCCTCTACAAAACTTTTAATTGCTGTTAGCATACCTGCAACCATATCTTCGTCTATATCATCTGTTTTAGAGTATTTAGAGATAAGTAAACCAGATCCTTTTTCAATAACCATAAACTGGTTTAATCTAGGAGCAAATTGCTGGGCAACAATTAAATCTGCTTCGCTAACCCCTGAAGCTTTAGCTTTAAATTTTCGTTTAAAGCCTTTAAAAGAAAAAGTATTGTCTATTTGTTGGTTTATTTTTTCGGATAAAAGTTTAAATTCATTTTGAATATATTTTTTTATCATTCTACCTAAAATAGGGTACAATACTTCAACTACTGCGTCTTGAGAGTTCTTTATCTCGGTTTTTAAAGCTTCTGTAATCGTTGGTCCTAAGGTGTCTGGTATTTCAAGAACAAATTTATTTAGTTTGTCTTCTATAATAGGGTCTACCTTTTCCGATAAGTTATTTTTTTTATTTAATGTTTCTTCAAGAATTTTAATTTTTTCATGAATAGATAAAGCATATTCTCTTTCATCTGTTAGTAAGATGTCTTTAAGAACTTTAAGTTTATCTTCTTGATTCATAGGTGCTAGTAATTGGTATTACTTGCTTATTTTTTCGCCAAGATTTATTAATAAATCACCAAACAATTTTCTGTCTAATTTTTTATCGTCAAGGCTATCTGCTTTGTCATTAAAAGAATCTTCAATTTCTGTAATTCTAATATTAATGTCGGTACTTAAATTGTCGATGTTTTGAAGTAATTCTTTTCGAACATCATCCATCAAGTTTTCTAACTCTTGTTTCTTGGAAAGAATATCCTTTTTAACGGCTTCAAACTCAATTTCGTAAGCTTGCATATTCTCTCCAAAAATGAGCTGTTTTATTGCGTCAATTTTAGAAGAAGCTTCCACATTAGAATCTTGCGTTGAGGTATTATTATTTTCGTGTTTATCTTTAGCCATGATGGTTTAGCTTTAGTTTAAAAAAGTAATGTACAAAAATAATAAAAAAGGAAGGACTTAAACTAGTATTTTTTAAGCGTTTTGCATAAATTCTTCTGCTTTTTCAACCATATTCTTACTTCCACATAAAAAAGGCACTCTTTGGTGTAATTCTGTAGGTTTAATTTCCATGATTCTGGTAAAACCATCACTAGCTTTTCCGTTAGCTTGTTCTGCTAGAAATGCCATTGGATTACACTCATACAATAAGCGTAATTTCCCTTCCGAATTTTTAGAGCTTTTTGGATACATGTAGATTCCACCCTTAATCATATTCCTATGAAAATCGGAAACTAAAGAACCAATATATCTGCTTGTATATGGTCTGTCTCCTTCTTCCATTTGGCAATATTTGATGTAGTTTTTTACACCTTGAGGAAAATGTACGTAGTTACCTTCATTAACAGAATAAATTTTTCCATCTACAGGGAATTGCATGTCTGGATGCGATAAGTAAAACGTTCCAATAGCTGGGTTAAGAGTAAAACCATTAACACCATCTCCAGTGGTATAAACAATCATTGTTGATGTACCATAAACGATATATCCGGCAGCTACTTGCTCACTTCCTTTTTGTAAAAAATCTTCTAAAGTTACAGGAGTTCCAATTGGTGTTACACGTCTGTAAATAGAAAAAATAGTTCCTACAGAAACATTTACATCTATGTTAGAAGAGCCATCTAGAGGATCTATTAATACAATATATTTGTTTTGGTTGTTTTCGTCTTGGCTATTAATTGCAATAAAATCATCTTCTTCTTCACTTGCAATACCACATACTATATTTCTTTTTGTAAGTGTTTGAATAAATTTCTCATTGGCATAAACATCTAGTTTTTGCTGATCTTCTCCTTGAATGTTTGTATCGCCAGCTGCACCAATAATATCTACTAAACCAGCTTTGTTTACTTCGTGATTAACCACTTTTGCTGCTAAACGAATGGAGTTTATAAGTCTAGATAACTCACCAGAAGTATATTTAAAAGATGTTTGGTTTTCTATAATAAATTCTCCTAATGTTTGTTTTTTTCTAGACATAATAGCTTTATTGTTGTTTTTACAAATATCGTATTTTTTAACAAACTATAACGTTATCGTTTTATAATAATGCATAAAAATTAGTGTCTTTAAACTATATTTGATAATAAAATAAACAAATGAACTATATTATAAGAGACGCTATAAAAAGTGATGTAAAACAAATATTAGATTTAATAGTAGAACTAGCAGTTTTTGAAAAAGAACCAAATGCAGTAGAAGTTACTATTAAAGATTTAGAAGAAGATGGTTTTGGAGACACCCCAGTTTTTAAATGTTTTGTAGCAGAATTTAATAATGAAATTGCTGGAATTGCTTTAGTATATAATAGATACTCCACCTGGAAAGGTAAAATAATTCATCTTGAAGACCTTATTGTAAGTGAAAAACACAGAGGTAAAGGTCTTGGTACTTTACTTTTAAATCAAGTAGTTATTTATGGAAACCAACTAGGTGTTAAAAGAATTAATTGGGAAGTAATTGATTGGAATCAACCTGCTATCGATTTTTATGAACAAAAAGGAGCAAAAGTACTTCGTGATTGGGATGTTGTGCAACTGGATGAAAATGGAATAAAAAACTATTTATTAAATATATGAGGGTTTTTAAATTTGGAGGTGCATCTATTAAAGATGCTCAAGGTGTAAAAAACTTAGTAAAAACATTACAAACAGTTGGATTTAATAATACCTTAATTGTAGTTTCAGCAATGGGTAAAATCACCAATGCTTTAGAACAAGTTATAGATAAATATTATAAGGATAAAACTGCATTACAAAGTGCTATTCAAGAAATTAAAAAATTTCATAATGCCATATTGTTAGATCTTTTTAGTGACGAAAATCATGTTATATATGCTAAAGTTAGTGGTTTGTTAGACGAATTAAATAGCTTTTTTCAAACTAATAAATCACCAGATTATAATTATGTATATGATCAAACTATTTGTTATGGAGAACTAGTTTCTACTACTATTATTAGCGAATATTTTAAAGAAATTGGCATTAAAAATAGCTGGTTAGATGTTAGAGAATATATTAAGACAGACAATTATTATAGAAGAGCAAACGTAAATTGGCAAATTACACAAGAACAAATAAGTAAAAATTTTAATACCAACACTTTAAATATTACTCAAGGTTTTATTGGTAGTGATGCTAATAATTTTACAACCACTTTAGGAAGAGAGGGAAGCGATTATACTGCAGCAATTTTTGCTTATTGTTTAAATGCCGAAAGTGTAACCATCTGGAAAGATGTTCCAGGTGTGTTAAATGCAGATCCTCGTTATTTTGAAAATGCACAATTATTAAGCAAAATATCGTATAAAGAAGCCATCGAGTTAGCTTTTTATGGCGCTTCAGTAATACATCCAAAAACATTACAGCCTTTACAGCAAAAAGAAATACCGTTATTTGTTAAATCTTTTTTAAATCCAGAAGCTGCAGGAACTAAGGTAAGTAAAGGAGTAGATTTAGATCCAGAAATACCTTGTTTTATTGTAAAGAAAAATCAAATACTAATTTCACTTTCTTCTTTAGATTTCTCCTATATCGTAGAAGAAAACATAAGCGAAATATTTAATTTACTTCATTTATATAAAATGAAAGTAGATGTAATACAAAACTCTGCAATTAGTTTTTCTGTTTGTATTGAAAATAATTATGGTAATTTAGGAGAGTTAATACAACATCTTAAAGCAAAATTTAAAGTGAAATATAATGAAAACGTTTCGTTATATACTATTAGACATAGTAATGAGCAGGTTGTTAAACAATTAGAAAAGGATAAAAATGTGTTATTAAAACAAGTAACACAGTCCACCACACAGATTGTTACTAAGTAAACATTTATTACATTTGCGTTTGCCAGTAGATTTTTTCTGTAAGTAAAAAAATAATTTAGTCTAAATAACCAATCATGAGTCTAGTAACAGCAAAAGAAGTAGCAAAAGCCATACATGTTGATAAATATGGTTTTGTTGGTACCTTTTTTGGTTGGCTATTAATGAAAGTTCTAAAAATATCTACTTTAAACCGAATTTATAATAGGAACAAACATCTAGAAGGGTTGCCTTTTTTAGAAGCTATTTTAGATGAATTTCAAATTAAATTTGAAATTCCGGAAGAAGATTTAAAGCGTTTGCCAAAAGACGGAGCCTATATAACTGTATCTAATCATCCACTTGGTGGAATTGATGGAATCTTACTTTTAAAGCTGATGCTAGAGCAAAGAGAAGACTTTAAAATTATAGCAAATTTCTTGCTTCATCGTATTGAGCCAATGAAACCATATATCATGCCTGTTAACCCTTTTGAAGACAGAAAAGATGTAAAGTCTAGCATTGCAGGATTTAAAAATGCAATTACGCATTTACGAGATGGTCATCCACTTGGTGTATTTCCAGCTGGAGAAGTTTCTACCTATAAAGATGGAAAGTTAATGGTCGATAAGCCATGGGAAGAAACTGCCATTAAGCTTATTAAAAAAGCAGAAGTACCTGTTGTACCTATTTATTTTCACGCTAAAAATTCGAAGTTGTTTTACAAGCTTTCTAAAATTAGTGATACGTTTAGAACAGCCAAATTACCATCAGAGCTTTTAACGCAAAAACGTAGAATTATTAAAGTTAGAATAGGAAAACCAATTAGTGTAAACGACCAAAAAGAACACGAAACAATTGAAGGTTTTTCTGAGTTTTTAAGAAAGAAAACGTACATGTTATCGCATGCATTTGAAGATAAACCAAAGATGCTAGATAATCTTTCTAACACTTTAAAAACACCTCCAAAACCACCAAAACGTATAGCAACTCCAGGAAATGCAGAGTCTATGCTAGAAGAAGTTGAAGCATTACGAAATGAAGATTTAAGACTTTTACAAAGTAAGAATTATGAAGTGTTTTTAACTCCAGCTAGTAAAATACCTAATATTCTTCATGAGATAGGGCGTCTACGTGAAATTACATTTAGAGAGGTTGGTGAAGGAACTAATGAAGCGATTGATTTAGATAGCTTTGATAATTATTATCACCATATGTTTCTTTGGGATAACGATGCCAATACTTTAGCTGGAGCCTATCGAATGGGTTTAGGTTCTCAAATATTTGAAAAATATGGGATTGATGGTTTTTACCTTCAAGATTTATTTAGGTTTGAACCGGAGTTATACAAAATGATGAGCCAGTCTATTGAAATGGGAAGAGCCTTCATTATTAAAAGCTACCAACTAAAACCTATGCCTTTATTTTTACTTTGGAAAGGCATTGTACATACTACACTACGCTACCCAGAACATAAATATCTAATTGGAGGTGTTAGTATTAGTAATCAGTTTTCAAATTTCTCCAAATCTTTAATGATTGAGTTTATGAAATCTAATTATTATGATCCTTATGTAGCGCAATATGTGCATCCAAAAAAAGAATTTAAAGTCGTTTTAAAAGATGCTGATAAAGACTTTGTTTTTGATGAAGCGGAAGCAGATTTAAACAAGTTTGATAAAATTATTGATGAAGTAGAACCTGGAGCATTACGACTTCCTGTATTGCTAAAAAAGTACATTAAACAAAATGCTAAATTGGTTGCTTTTAATGTTGATCCTTTATTTAATAATGCAGTAGATGGTTTGATGTATATAAAAATTGCTGACTTACCAGAAAGCACTGTTCGTCCTGTTATGGAAGAGTTTCAAGCTGAATTAGAACGTAAATTTGCTAATGGAGAGAATACAGAAAGCGAATAGTTTATCCTCGTATTTATATATTAAAAAACCAATTTATTTAACGCTACTATTTACTTGAGTCTTTACAAAAAAGTCGTTAATAAGTCTTCTACATGCATTTAGTTTTTCGGTATTAATAGAATAACTTAAACTTTTCCCACTTGCAGATTGATCTAGCAAACCAATTTTTTTTATTTCGCTTAAATGTTGTGATATGGTTGGTTGTGCTAAACCAATTTCTTTTACAATATCATTGCAAATACAACCAGATTGGCTACTGCTAATATATTTTATTATCGCAACTCTAGCAGGATGACTAAAGACTTTAGCGACTTTAGCTAAGTAATTATTATCTGCATCATGAATGTTTGATTTAGTAGATCCCATAAGTGTAATTTATAATTCTATTACAAATATAATAGTAATATTGCAATATTACGATATTGAGTCTCATAAAAAAAGCCAAAATATTAATTTTGGCTTTTTTTATATTTTAAAGCGATTTAAACCAATCTTGAAACATCGCTCCAACAACAGGAGTTGGTTTCTTTTCTCCACTTAATGCGCCTATTAAACTCATAATCCATAATACTAATAATACGATACCAAAAATGCCACCTACAAAAACAGAAACAAAATTTAGCACATAACTAGCAAGTGATAATATTAATAAGCCTAACATTTGTCTAATATAAAATGAACCATATTCCGATTTTTTCTCACCACTATTCATGATTAAGGCTATAATCCATCCAATCCACCAAAAATGTGCAATAATAGCTACGTTTTTACCATCGCTTAATACTTCTTTCGCATCATTTGCAAAGTCTTTCGCTGCTTCTTTTGCGTCATCGGCAAAATCTTCAGCTTTATCTGCTGCTTTTTTTGCACCTTCTTTAGCACTTCCTATCATATCATCAAGGTCGTCGCTTAAATTTTTGTCATCTGACATAATTTCTTGTTTTTAATTAGTTGACTTCTAATTTAATAAAAAAAAGCTAGATTTTCGTCTAGCTTTTTTTTAATCTGATTTAGTTTTTTATTTAGAACCAAAAAGTCTTTGAAAAAAGCTCTTTGTTTTTACTTTCGTTTCTTCCAGTGTTTCTTTTGCAACTTCGGTTAAATCTTCTAGTTTTTCGTTAGCTTCGTTTGCAAACTCTGTGGTTTTATCTGTTACACTATCAAAAGCTTCTTTAGCGTCTTCTGCTAGTTCATTTGCTTTTGCTTTAGCAGCATCTATAGTTTCTTTAGCATCTCCTTCTATAAATTCGTTTGCTTTATCTTTTGCTTTAGAAAAAACTTCTTTAGCGTCTTCTGCTAGTTCACTTGCTTTTACTTTAGCAGCATCTATAGTTTCTTTAGCATCTCCTTCTATAAATTCGTTTGCCTTGTCTTTTGCTTTAGAAAAAACTTCTTTTGCATCCTCGGCTAAGTCTTCTAATTTATTGCTCGCTTCATTTGCAAACGCACTTGCTTTTTCTTTTGCAGCATCTAATGTTTCACTTGCGTTCGTTTTATCTGCAGTTACATCTACAGAATTATTTATTGTTTGTTGCGTATTTTCAGTAGTATCTTTAAGAGTATCTTCTATGTTTTTATTTTCTTCAGACATTGTATTATTTATTAAGTTCATTTTATAGGAAAGGTTGGTCTATAGGTTCCCAAAGTTCAATTTTATTCCCATCGTTATCTAAAATCCAACCAAATTTTCCGTATTCGTATTCCTCCATTTCACCAACAATCGTTACGCCTTCTTCTTTTAATGTAGCTAATAATTCTACTAAGTTTTCTACACGATAGTTAAACATAAAATCTTTTTTAGAAGGCTCGTAATATTTTGTGTCTTCGGCAAACGGACTCCATTGTGTAGTGCAATCTTTTCCGTCTATATCCTTCCACTTAAAAGTACAACCATAATCGTCTGTATTAAAACCAAGATGTTTTTTATACCAATCTTTTGCTGCTTTTGGATCTTTTGTTTTAAAGAATAGACCTCCAATTCCAGTAACTCTTTTTTTCATCAAAATAATTCTTTTGTTCCCTTGAAAAAGGGTGTCTAGTTAAACTTTATTTAATTTACTTCTTTTTAATATTCGTTTCGTAAATATTAATCCACTCCTTAACTGTAAGTTTTGTGCATAGTTCTGCAATTAAATCGAAAGGTATTTCTTCTATCTTTTTAAAGCGAATGCAGCTTTTCCCCATGTCTAATTTGCGTTTACTATGTTTTGGGTATGTAGAAACAAACCAATCGTGAATTTCTTTTTTTGCATAAATACCACTGTGATATAAATTTATGGAATTTTTTTGAGAGGCAAAACTCATAAAAGGCAGTGGTGTTTCTGGATTACAATGGTAGCCATCTGGATATATAGAGTGCGGTACTACATAACCAATCATGCCATACGCAATTCCTTCTTGAAAGCCTTTTGGTAAATTGTCTTTAATGGTTTTACGCAATTTTTTTAAAACCGCTTTTCTTTCTTCAGGTACTTGATTTATGTATTCTTCTGGCGTATCTGCTTTATATTGCATTTTTTTTAGATGTATTAATTACAATTTTCCCTCCTAACCAAGCCATTGGTAGGTATGCTAAAACAATATCGGTAATAGTAAACCACGTAGGTCCTGGTAGCATATAATTTACGGTAATGCCGCCCAATAAAAATAAAAAACCAACAGCTAAAGCAAATTTCATTTTATGATTAAAAGCGATATATCCAGCAATTATTGCACCTACAAAAGTGCCTAAAGCGTGTGCTAGAAAAGGAAAAATAAAAAATTGCGGTTCTAAAGTTGGTATTACTTTTGCTAGTGCATCCATATTATTTGGCTCTACTCCAGGTATAGGTAGTAGCTTGTTACCTAATTGAATAAGTGACATGTTAACTATACTACCAGCAAACCAGCCAAATACTACAGCTAAAATATTTCTAATAATTGGATGCATTGTTGTTTGTTTTATAGATTTAAAAATAGTGATTTTTTTTCTAATATAGAAGCTTCATTAAAGCTTATAAAAATGCTTGATTTTATCTACAATTGTTTGCGCTAATTTTTCTTTACTTTCTATGGTCCAACCAGCTACATGAGGCGAAAGTAGTACATTTTCGGCTTGTATTAAATGTTGGAATGCTTCTGGCATCATGACTGCACTCGATGAGATCTCTTTTTTAAAGAGATTTTCGAACGAAGCTTTTTCATATTCTAAAACATCTAATCCAGCTCCTAATATTTTGCCAGATTTTAAAGCAGAAACTAAATCTTTAGTAACTACACTTTTACCTCGAGCTGTATTTATTAACCAAAAAGGTTTTGTAAATTGACTGATAAAATTAGAATTAATCATATTAATGGTTAGTGGCGTTTCTGGTGTATGTAAACTTAAAACATCTGCTTGTTTTTGTAGTTCTTGTAATGTTACTTGTTTTGCGTTTTTATCGCCAAGATTTTCTTTTACATCGTAACACAAAACAGTTACATCAAAACCACGGAGTTTTTTAGCGAATGCTTTTCCCATGTTGCCATAACCAATTAAACCTATGGTTTTTCCGTCTAGTTCGATTCCTCGATTTTCTTCGCGTAGCCATTTGCCAGATCGTACTTCTTGGTCTGCTTTGTTTAGTTTGTTAAATAGGCTTAGTAACATGGCTAGACTATGTTCGCCAACGGCATTTCGGTTTCCTTCTGGTGCAGAAATTAAATGTATATTTTTGCTTTTTGCATACTCGCAATCTATGTTTTCTAAGCCAGCACCTACACGACCTATAAATTTTAGATTTGTTGCTGCATCTAAAAAGGTTTTATCGATACTAAAACGACTTCTAATAATAAAGCCATCGTAGTTTGCAATTTTATTTTGAATGTCTGCTTTTGAAGCGGTGTAATCTTCATGATTGGTAAAGCCTAAGTTGTTTAATTGATTTATTAAAAGCGAATGGTTGGAATCTATGTGAAGGATTTTCATGAGCCGTTTTTTTTTGAGAAAAAGATAAATTCTAGTTAGTTGCAAAAATGCGTTTTGCAGGACAAAGATAGTCTTTTGTTTGCGTTAGGGATTGTAGTGAAAATCCTTTTGCTTTTTTTGCAAAAGATTGTAGTGAAAAGCGCGACCCTTGTGGTAACGCCCAAGGAGTAAATATAATTACTGGATTGGTAATTAAATATTAAGAATAAGTTTGGCTATCCAGAAGTAAATTAAGATACCAAAAATATCGTTACTCGTGGTAATAAATGGTCCTGTTGCAATGGCTGGATCGATACCTCTTTTGTCTAAAAATAATGGAATGAATGTACCAATAAGTCCTGCAATAATAATAACTGCTACAAGTGAAACGGAAATAGCGAGTGCTATTTTATAGTCTTGATTATAGATCCAAACGAAGAGAAATAGAAAGAGTGCTAAAATGATTCCGTTAAGTGCTGCCAGAAACATTTCTTTAATTAAACGTTTGTTAACGCTTCCTTTTACATCGTCGTTTGCAAGTCCTTGTACTATAATTGCACTAGATTGAACTCCTACGTTTCCTGCCATTGCTGCGATTAATGGTGTGAAAAAGAATAGTTCTTTGTATTTCGCGAATACTCCTTGAAAGCCTTCCATGATTAAAAATGCACCAACACCGCCAACCAGGCCAAGAAATAGCCATGGTAATCGTGCTCTTGTAAGTTGTATAATGCTATCGTCTGCTTCTACATCTTGTGTAATACCTGCTGCTAATTGGTAATCTTTTTCGGCCTCTTCTTTTATTACATCTACAATATCGTCTATGGTAATTCGGCCAAGTAATGTTTTGTTTGCATCTACTACAGGAATTGCTTCGAGGTCGTATTTTTGCATGATTTTTGCGACTTCTTCTACATCTTCATGCACATCTACATAATCTACTTTTGGTATGTAAACGTCTGAGATATGTGCTTTCGTAGAAGCTATTAAGAGGTCTTTTAAAGAAAGTCGACCAATTAGTTTTCCGTCGTTATCTACTACGTAAATAGAGTGCACACGTGTAACATCTTCAGCTTGCGCGCGCATTTCTTTCACACATTTATTTATGGTCCAGTTTTCGTTTACTTTTACTAACTCTTTAGCCATTAGTCCACCTGCAGAGTCTTCGTCGTAGGTTAAAAGTTCTTGAATATCTGCTGCGTGTTCTACGTCTAAAATTTCTGCAATAACGTGTTCTTTACGTGCTTCTGGAAGTTCGGAAATAATATCTGCGGCATCATCTGTATCCAGTTCTTCTAATTCTTCGGCAATTTCTTTTACAGAAAGTGTAGCTAATATTTTTTCTCGATTGTCGTCGTCGAGTTCTAAAAGAATTTCGGAGGTTTTATCGCTATCTAAAAGTTTAAAAATATAGGTGGCTTGTTCTAGATTAATTTCGTCTAGAATTTCGGCAATATCTGCATGGTGGAATTCATTTAATAGATTAGAAAGATCGTCATCACTTCTAGCATCTACTAATTGTGCCACTTGCTCAATAAGTTCTTGACTTATTTTAAACTGAATATTTTCGTTGTTTTCTTCCACTTATAAACTCTTCGATTACGCATCGCGTGCCATTTTAATTGATGTCGTTTTCAATTTTTAAGGTAAGTGCTATAAATGCTTCTACGCTTAATTGTTCTGGACGTTTGCCAAATATAACATCTTCTCTTAAATTATCGGATAAATTAAAAGTTTTTAAACTGTTACGAAGTGTTTTTCTGCGTTGCTGAAAAGCTGCTTTTACTACTTTAAATAGCATTTTTTCATTGCATGGCAACGAGTAATCTTGTTTTCTGGTAAGTCGAAGTACTCCAGATTCTACTCTTGGTGGTGGATTGAAAACTTCTGGAGGAACTGTAAATAAATATTCGGCATCATAGAAAGCTTGTGTTAATACCGAAAGAATGCCGTATACTTTAGATCCTTCTTTAGAGCAAATACGCTGTGCTACTTCTTTTTGAAACATACCAGAAAATTCTGGTATTTGGTCTCGCATTTCTATTGTTTTAAAAACGATTTGTGTAGAAATGTTATAAGGGAAGTTACCAATTATAGCAAAAGATTCTCCTTTAAAAACTTCGTTTAAATCGTACTTTAAAAAATCTTTTTCTATAACTCTAGATGCAAGATTTAAATAGTTATTTTTTAAATATTCTACAGATTCTGTGTCTATTTCTATAACGTGTGTTGTAACTTCTTTTTTAAGTAAATACTTTGTTAAAACACCCATTCCTGGACCAATCTCTAAAACGGTTTTATAGTTTTTTAGGCTTAGTGTATCTGCAATTTTTTGCGCAATGGTTTCATCGTTTAAAAAATGCTGACCTAAATGTTTTTTTGCTTTTACTTGATGATTGTTTGACACGTAATTCGTTTTTTAGGATTAAAGACTCTTCGACTGTGCAGAGCGTTAAAAAATAGTCTATTTAAAAGTTACTGCATATTCGTCTACAATTTGAAGTTCGGTTCTAAAGGCTAGCATTTTGTTTGCGAATTTTTTTAGTCCTTCAGTTCTTAATCGATCTGCATCTTCTTTATAATAGGCATCTAATGCATCTCTAGAATAGCTTGTGTATTGAATAGAATAGGTGTGTCCTTCAATTTTATCTTCTACAAGCACTTTTGTTAGTGTTGCTTTTTCAAATTTACCAGTTCCTAATACTTGTGGAATATGTTCTTTAATCCAGATTAGCCATTCGTCATGAATTTCTTCTTCAAAATTTACGGTTACGTTATAGATGTACTTTTGTTGGCTCATTTATTTGTTTAAAGTTTTTGCAAATAACAGAAGTTCTTCATCATCTTCAAAGGGTTTTACCTTTTTTTGATAAGATAGTCCTAATTTTTCTAATAATTTAATAGAAGGTGTATTTGTTGGTAAGGTTATGGCTACTATTTTTTTTAATTTAAACGTTTCTTTGGCTAGTTTTAAAACTGCTAGAGAAGCTTCATAGCCAAAGCCTTTTTTTTCGTAATCTGGAAGCATTGCAAAACCAATATCTACATGGTCGAGCGTTTCACGTTTAATTAGTCCGCAAGTGCCAATTGGTGTATTGCTTTCATTTAGTCTAAGTACATAGAAACCAAAACCATTGGTATTATAGCTTTTTAAATGGCCTTCTTTAATACGGTTTTCTGCGTCTTGAATGGTTTTTGTATTTCTATCTCCAATATATTTTAACCAATGTGGTGTATTTACTAATTCTAAAAAAAAAGCAGCATCCTCTAGTGTGAATTTAGATAGGGTTAATCTTTGTGTTTTTGCTACCATCATTTTTATATTTGGTTAGAGATTGAATGGAATGATTTCTCGATTTTTCTCGAAATGGCCCATGTTTAAGTGATTAGTTAATAGCATCACCACGAAGCATTCTAAAGTTTTTTCTGGCATCAATAAAATAGATACTATCTTGATGATTAAATATAATTTGTTCGTATAGTTCTTTTGCTTTTTCAGGTTGTGCTAATTGGTCACTGTATAATTTTGCTAGATAAAAAAGCGCATCGTCTGCAAGAATTTCTTCTTTATAATTTTTTATGATTAACAGATAGTTGTCTGCTGCATTTTGATATTGTTTTTTGTTTTCAAAAAGTTGTGCTTGTTTAAATAAGGCTTGATCTATTATGGTTTCTGTTTTATGAGCTTCCAGAATTTTGCCTAATAGATTAATAGCCTCGTCTGTTTTATTTTGAAAGGCAAATAAATCTGCTTTGGCATATAATTTTAAAGCGGTTTGGGTTGAGTCTTCGTATTTATTATCGGAAATAAGTAGTTTTAAATCTAAAGCATCATTTGCTATAAGTTGCGAAGTAGAAGATTTTAAAATTTTTAATTGCGATTCTGCCCATTTAAAATCACCTTTATAGTAACTTGTTTTTGCTACTTTATATCGTGCTTCTTGTGAAATAGTACTGTTTTTTAGACTTCGCTGAATCTGTGTGTAATAAATTAAAGCTTCATTAAATTTTTCTTGAAATACTAAAATATCTGCTAGTTCTAGTTTTACTTTTGCTTCTTGATAGGAGGATAAGCGAAGTTTTAAGCTTTCTTTTAAAAATGTGGATGCTTGTTCTGTATTATTTAAATTAAAGGCAAGGAAGTGTCCATATGCTACTTGTAAATCTATTGTGCCTGGAAATTTACCATAGGTTTCTAATAGATTTATATATTTCTTGTTTAAATCTGCATAGTCTTTTGGTGTTGCGTTTTTTGTTTTAATTTGTAGAATGTTGTTTTCTGCTTCCAATGTAATTTCTGGATCTTGTGCAGTTTTTACAATGTATTCGAAAATTTCAATAGCAATATCGTGTTGGTTTTCATTTGCAGCAATGGATGCTACATTTTCTATTCTACTTAGACTTTCTGGGTTTCTTTTAAATATTGCTTTTTCTTGTGTAAAAGCCTTATAATATTCTTTTTGTTGAATGAATAGCCAACTTAATAAATTATTAAATAGTAAGTCTGGAGTTTCTTGAATCTTTTTTAAAAGTATTTTTTTTAGGAGGATATTATTCTGGTTGTTTTTATCTTCACTAATAAATTCATTAAATGCTCTTTTTATGGTGTTTACATAATTTTCGTTGGTTTGAATAAAATTTATATAGCTGCTAAACATTTTTTCTACATCTCCTTGCTCTCCATAAATTCTAGCTAATTGTATATTAAAATTATATTCCGGTTTTAGCTTCATTGCTTTTTCATAAGTAATGATTGCTTGATCTAGTAGAGAGTGTTCTTCAAAAGCGCGAGCAATAGAGTAGGCTGCATTTACATCAAGATCTATAGTTTCAATAGCTTTATTGTAGTTAATGTTTGTGTTAACTAGATCCTTTTTTAATTGGTAATTATAACCAAGTTCTACATATAATGCTGGGTATTTTAAAATGGATGCTTGAAGTAACTCTTGTGCTTGATCTAATTGTTCAAGTTGTTGGTGTGTTTTTACTAATTGTATTAGATGAAGGTAATTGTTAGGACTTTTGTTGTAAAGTTTATTGTATAGTACTTGTGCTTTTTCAAATTCTCCATTTTTATAATATTCTTTAGCTAAAATTTCTTCTTGAGCGAAAGTAAGAATACTAAAAAGAAAACATATTATATATAAAAGCTTCATAAGGTTATTGCGTGTACTTTGGGTAAATATAAGAAATGTAACTAGTAGATATTGTAAATATTATGATAAAAAAATGCCTGAAATTTTATTTCAGGCATTTACCAATCTTAATAAATGTGCTATTAATCTATGTCAATTTAACAAGATTCAAATATTGGATTGGGGCATTTTTATATTTATAGTCTTTGTTTAAGTGTTGTAAAATTGAGATTTTTTTTTAAAACGGCCTTGTAATTCATCGTAAATTCGTTAAACAGCACAAAATTTTAGCATTTCATCGGTAAAAAATAAGAAAACACTTCTTATTTATAGGAAAAAAACTACAAAGCTAATTAATAATATTAAATCCTGTGTAAGGTACTAATGCCTCAGGAATTACAATACCATCCTCTGTTTGGTAGTTTTCAAGAATCCCGGCTAATACTCTTGGTAATGCTAATGAGCTTCCGTTAAGGGTGTGAGCTAGTTCGTTTTTACCTTCGCTATTTTTAAAACGTAGTTTTAATCGGTTGGCTTGATAGTTTTCAAAGTTAGAAACACTGGATATTTCTAACCATCTGTCCTGTGCAGTAGAAAACACTTCAAAATCGTAAGTCATTGCAGAAGGGAAACCTGTATCTCCTCCACAAAGTCTCAATATTCTGTAGGGTAGATTAAGTTCTCGTAAAATATTTTGAACGTGTTCTATCATACCATTAAAAGCATTGTAAGAATTGTCTGGGTGTTCTACACGAATAATTTCTACTTTATCAAATTGGTGTAATCTGTTAAGTCCTCTAACGTGTGCACCATAGCTACCTGCTTCTCTACGAAAGCAGGGCGTGTAGCCAGTAATGCCAATAGGTAATTCGTTTTCATTTAAAATAACATCTCTAAAAATGTTCGTTCCAGGAACTTCTGCAGTTGGTATTAAGTATAAATCGTCACGAGAATCGTGGTACATTTGTCCTTCTTTATCTGGTAATTGTCCAGTTCCATAGCAAGATGCTTCGTTTACCAAATGTGGTAATTGGTATTCTGTATATCCTGCTTCTGTGTTTTTATCTAAAAAATAAGCAATTAAAGCACGTTGTAATCTAGCTCCTTTTCCTTTATAAACCGGAAATCCAGCTCCAGTAATTTTGTTGCCTAGCTCAAAATCTATGATATCGTATTTTTTTGCAAGTTCCCAATGTGGCATTGCTCCTTCGTGTAAAGTTGGAATGGTTCCTTCTTTAAAAATTTCTTCGTTGTCTTCGTCAGAATTTCCTTTAGGAACAGATTCATGTGGTACGTTAGGAATTTTATATAACAAATCTGTTAAAGCTTCTGTTTTGGCGTTTAGTTTTTCGCTTAATTCTTTAGAAGTCTCTTTTAAATCTGAAGTTTTCGCTTTTAAAACATTTGCTTTTTCTGCTTGCCCAGACTTATATAGCATACCTATTTCTTTAGAGATCGCATTGGATTCTGCAAGCGTATTGTCTAATTCGGTTTGAATTTGTTTACGTGCTTCATCAAAAGTGATTACTTCTTCAATTATTTGTGAAGCATCAAAATTTCTTTTTGCTAAACGTGTAATTACTAAGTCTTTGTTTTCTCTAATAAATGGTACTTGTAACATGTTTTATTTTTTATGTTCTGAAATGTATTCCTTTAGGAAAGCGCAAAAATAAGAAATAGTTTAGATTGCACGTTATGTTTGTTTGGTATTAATCTAGTTTAGAAGGCAAAATCCATTCGCTATGCTTAAAAGTGTTCCATGGAACCGCAGCGATATCTACTTCCGAATTAATGAGTTTCTCATAAGGCCTTCCGTTAACACTAACATTACAAGTTATAAAAACACTAATGTCTTTGCCTTTTTTGGTATATTCTTTTTTTAGTTTTTGTGCAAATTGCCACATTACATCTGGGTGGGTGCTAATTAGACGTTTTTGCTTTCTACTTAAATAATCATCTAATTTTACAAATACGGTTTTGTTTTCTTCTTTATCTCTTACTTTAAAACTTATGTGTGCTTTTTTAGAGCGAAGCATCATACGCCAAGACATTTTGTGTCCTTCTTCGGTCCAGAGTACATTGTCTTTTATAAAATGTTGGCGTAGTGGCAGTGCTAATTGAAATATAAAATAAATGCTAAATACGGCAATTAATGATTTTTTAAATTTTGGTTCTATAATTTCGGCATCCTCATAAAATTCTTTTTTCTTAAAAAAGATATTTTTAATGGTTTTAGGATTGAAAAAGAATAAACTAAAACCTAATGCTAAATATGGAAAAATACCAACTTGAAATACAATGGAATTAAATAGGTGAAAAAATATGGAGCCAAGAAAGGCAATTCTTCGTGTTGGTTTATATAATAAAAAAGGGACAACCAAGCCATCATACAAAATACCTCCATAAGCAAGGAAATAATGCAGCCATTTTTGTTGTAAAAAATCACCAATAATGTGGTAATGTTTTTTTCCTGACATAAAGATTTCCATAACCGAAGCATCTAGCCAATCTGGATATATTTTAGCAATAGAACCGTATGTATACACAATAAACATTTGTAAAATGAACACCCAACTACACCATTGTGGCATGGAGTTACTTTGTATTTCAGGGTTTTGTTTTGCATCTATTGAGTAGTATTTATTTGCCGGAAGAAATGCCATTATTGCACTTAATAAAATCAATAAATAATAATGATTGTTATAGGATGCTTTTTGCATTAAATAAGTAGTTGTCCACATTAAAGTAAACATAATTACACTAAACCTATATTTATAACCAATCATGATTAAAAAACCAAAAAGTCCCATGATTAAATAATAGAAGTACATGCCATTTCCTGGTAACGGCTGTAGCCATTCGAAACCTATGAATGTAAATGTAAATTTAGGTTCAATAAAGGCTCTGTTTACCCAACCGGTAAAAATTGCACCAACAGATTCTAAAAAGCATAATAATCCAAAAATAATTCGGAAGACTATTAATGGGCTATTGTCTATATGTTTAAATAAAAAGCTATTCAATATGTTTTTGGTTTAGAAATTTTTGAGCAACTATTTTATCTTTTTTGATTTGATTTTTTAATGCTTCTAGAGATTCGAATTTTTGTTCATTTCTAATTCTGTTTAAAATTTCTATGGTAAGATTTTCGTTGTAAATATCTTCATTAAAATGAAAGAAGTGTACTTCAATAGTTAGTTTCGTGTTGTTACTAATTGTTGGGTTAGTTCCAATATTCATCATACCATAAAGATCTTGGTTTTTATATTTAGAATGTACCACATAAACCCCTTGTTTTGGTATTAGTTTATAGTCTTCCGAAAGCGAAATGTTAGCAGTAGGAAAGCTAATGGTTTTTCCTAATCCTTTACCTTTGGTGACTTTTCCGTTTAGCATAAAATGATATCCTAAAAATGCGTTTGCAGTTTTAATATCCCCCTCATTAAGTGCTTTTCTTATTTTTGTAGAACTTACTGCTACATCATTTATATCTTGGGCAGAAATTTCTTCGACTTCAAAATTATAAGCTTCACCAAATTTTTTTAAATCCTCAATATTGGCCGATCTATTTCTTCCAAAATGATGATCATAACCAATAATTATTTTTTTAATATTAAGTTGTTTTACTAAAATATCTTTTACAAAGTTTTCTGCTGTTATGCGAGAAAATTCTTTAGTAAAGGTTTTTATGCATAAATAATCAATACCTAATTGGTTCAAAATTTTGGATCTTTCCTCAATGGTATTAATAAGTTTAATATTAGCATCTTTTTGTAAAACCATTCTAGGATGTGGAAAGAAAGTTAATACAACGGATTTTAAATTTTCTTTTTTTGCAGTTTTTGAAAGACGTTCAATTATTTTTTGATGACCAATATGTACACCGTCAAAAGTACCAATAGTAGCAATGGTCTTATGTGATTCTAAATCTTGAAATGATTGAATTATTTTCAACTGTATTTATGTTTTATACAAAAATAAAAAAGAGGATTGATAAAGTATCAATCCTCTTTGTTTAATTATAGTATTACTGTATTATTTTTTTATAAAAGGTAAAGAAATTGTATTTCCTTCTTTTGCTATTTGAATAAAGTACATACCGTTACTTAATGCCGAGGTGTTAATTGATAAATCGGCATTACTTGAAACTGTATTATTCATAATGACTTGACCTAGCATGTTATGAATTTTATAACCGTCAGGTAAATCGTTATTAGATAACGAAATGTTTAAAGTGTTTGTAGTAGGGTTAGGGTATAGGCTTATGCTATTTAGTGCATATTCGTCTATACTTAAACTAGTAAGAACATTTATAGTATAATCTTCAACCTCACCGTCTAAACCTATTTCGCAAGATGTTGGAAATTGATTTTCATCCGGATCTGTATATTTAGTTGTTACTCGCATAGTTGTATTACCAAGAAGAGCTTCGTTAGGAATAGTGACAGTTAATGGAGAATTAGCAGAAAGTAAACTTGTTAATGTTGTATCTCCAGGGTTAGTCCCTAAATTATATTGCTCTCCTGGGTCGTCAAAACTACAGTTTTGATTCCAATCAATCCATACATAAGTTATTGTTTGATAATTGCCATCAGGATTGTAATAAACAGATAAATCATAGTCGCTTTCACGGTTCACATTTGTAGATAAATTAGTAAAATCACTATAGCCAACATCACCAAAAGGGTTATTATTTAAGTTATCAATGGTATTAAAAGTAACTCCAGTTGTACTTGTAAGGTAATTATCTGTTGCATCTCCAGAAGAAGCACAAGCAGAACCTGTAATCGTAAAGTTACCACTATCTGAATTGTTACCCAATTGATCATCCGTAGCACCATTAGGGTTGCTAAGTGTTACATTGAAAACATGTGTGCCAATTGCTGCAGTAATTTGTGGAACATAAATAATTTCCGATTCGTTTAAGTCTAAAGAACCCGTCCAGTTTATTGTTGTGTTTGTACCACTGTCTAAATTATAGTTAATAGTAGCAGATGTTAATGTAATGTTCCCTTTGTTAGTAATAGTTAATTCTGGAGTAATTGAGTAATCAGAGCAGTTAGCTACGTTTAAATTTTCAATTTCAATTTGGCCATCTAAGTCTTCAATTTGTGCTGGTGCACAAGCATTAGATGAATTTAATTCCATTCTGCGAGGAGAAACACTCATTACTGTTTGTATTCTATCCATTTGATCTTGTGTAAAAGTATCCATACAATAATCATAGGAATAATCCATATAGTTTTGGTATTGATCTGCCGAACCACAACTTGTTACTGCAGCACAATCGTAATTTGCGCTATCTGAAGCTGGAGTGTCGTCACAATAGTCATCAGCAGTACATCCGCCATCTCCCCAAATATGACGTAACCCTAGCCAGTGACCAACTTCGTGAGTCATAGTTCTTCCTAAGTTATATTGTGCATTTAAAATAAAAGAACCATCATCTAAATCAATAGTTCCCATTGCGTTATAACCTGCAACAACACCATCGGTATCAGCACCTCCTCCTGAAGTGTTTAGTCCAGCTAATCCTGAATTACTTGGAAATTGAGCATAACCTAAAAGACCGTTTAATCCTCCGTTTTGTAGGCTTAGTCCTCCTGGACGAATTACCCACATATTTAAATATTTTGTAGGGTCCCATTGTGTGTTTGCTTTCATGATTTCTACGTCTGCGGTAGTTTCCCAGTCAGGACCACTCAAAAAACCATCCGTTACATTGTTGCTGTAAGGCGTAATAACATGTCTTACGATTCCTGTGGTTGCAACACCATTTTCATCTTGTACTGCCATACAAAAGTTGATTTCTGTATCTACAGCTAAACCTGTTGTATTAGCACCACCACGAGTACCAGTTAGTTTTCTATAATCTTCATTCATTACTGTGATTTGAGACATTGCTTGCGCATCTGTAATGTTCTCACCAGTACCTAAGGCATCACCATCATGAATAATATGAATTACTACAGGAATGTTGTATACTGTTCTATTGGTTGCTCTATTTGCTTTTGTTTCTAAAATTTTTGGAGCTAACCAAGCTTCAAATTCTTCTGTAGATAAACGTTCTGGGTATTTTTGTTTTAATAAAGCTTCATTTTCTACCGTTAAACATCTTGCAAAACCAGTTTGGCTTAAAGATTCTAGTGTTTCAGGGGTAGGATCAAATACTTGAGATGATCTATTGCTTGCTGTGCTTTTTGATTTTTCTTGAGCATATCCAGTAACAGTAACCTGAAATGTTAAGAACAAAACAAAAAGTTTAAAAGTAATTTTTTTCATTTTTTATTATTAAATAGTTGAATTAAATATCAAGAGATAAAAATAGTGATTTTTTTTTAAGCATGATTATTTCTTCGTGGAAAGTGTGTTTTTTAGTGATTAAAAGTTGTTACGATAAGCCAAAGCATGAATCTTTTTTTTGTTAAAAAAGGGGTATTAATAAAATATATTCCTATTTTTATTCCTTATAGTAATCATTAATTCATTCTTAATCATGAAAATAAAACTACATTATGTATTCTTTCTAGCAATACTTTTTAGTTATTCTTTAAGTTTTGGTCAAAACAACTTTTGGTCCAAAGTTTCTAAAGAAAGCTTAAATAATTCTGAAAAGGTAGACAGAGCATCACAACCAAAAGAATATGAAGTATTCCATTTAGATTTAAATAGTTTAAAAAATGCATTAATAAATGCACCTTTAGCTGAGTCTGTAAGTGGAAGGTCTAACTTAGTTATAGAATTTCCTATGGAAGGAGGGAATTTCGAAAAGTTTAGTGTATCCGAGTCTCCTATAATGGAAGCAGGCCTTGCTGCACGCTATCCAATGATAAAAACATATAAAGCAATAGGGGTAGATGACCCTACAGCTACTATGCGATTTAGTGTAACCCAATTTGGATTACATGCCATGTCATTGTCTGGTAGTAGAAGTTCTGTTTATATTGACCCTTACACGGAAGACAGAGCAACCTATATTGCATATGACAGAGTTTCTTTAGGTCAAGATACACAAAGTTTTGAATGCTTAGTAGAGGAAAATATAGATTTATCATCTTTAAAAATGGATAGAGGTTCAAGTAGAAATGATATCGATGATCGAAAATTAAGAACCTATCGTTTAGCACAGTCATGTAATGGGGAGTATGCACAAATATTTGCTGGAACTGGTACTGAAGCGCAACAAAAAGCAAATGTTCAAGCTCAAATGGCTGTCACAATGAATAGAGTTAATGAAATTTATGAACGTGACTTAGCAATTCGTTTAGTTTTTGTAGCTAATAATGATGAGGTTATTTATTTAAACCCTTTAACAGATCCATGGGGTGGAGAGTTTAATACAACAACTGCACAAACATTAGATAATGTTATAGGAGTAAGTAATTATGATATTGGGCATAATTTTAATACCACTGGAGGTGGGAGTGCAGGTTGTTTAGGCTGTGTATGCGCTAGTACTTCTCAAAGTAGTTTTCATAAAGGGAGAGGATATACAGGAAGGTCTAATCCTACAGGAGATGCTTTTGATATAGACTATGTTGCACACGAAATGGGACATCAATTTGATGGTTGGCATTCTATGAATACGTGTAGTCGTTCTGGAAACGGTACTACAGAAGTAGAACCTGCTTCAGGAAGTTCTATAATGGGCTATGCAGGAATTTGTGCAACCAATGTTCAATCTAATAGTGATGCACATTTTAATTACGTAAATATTAGAGATATTTCTACTAATATCCAAACTGGAGTTAGTAGTTCTTGTGATGTAGAAACGAGCTTAGCTAATCAACCACCTGTTGCAGATGCTGGAGCAGATTATTCTATTCCACCTAGTACGGCTTATGTTTTGCGTGGTGCTGCGACAGATCCTGATGGGACAGCTTCTTTAACATATAACTGGTCACAAAATGACCCAGACAGAGCTCCTGGAGATGGAAGTCCAGAATCTACATGGACAGTTGGTCCTTTATATAGATCTATATTGCCTACCACATCGCCAGATCGTTACATGCCTAGTTGGAGTGATGTTGTTGCAGGTAATTTAACACCAACTTGGGAGGTAACTCCAAGTGTTGGAAGAGAAATGAATTTTTCTTTTATTGTTCGAGATAATGGAAGCGGTTTGGCAGAAGGTATTGGTCAAACAGATGCAGATTTAATGGTTGTTAATGTACAAGACGGACAGCCTTTTACTGTTGTTTCTCCTCCGGCTTGGGGTTCAGGAAGTGCACAAACACTAACATGGAATGTTGCTGGTACTAATACAGCACCTATTAATTGTCAAACTGTAAATATTAAATTCTCTACAGATGGAGGGTTAACTTTTCCAACAACATTAGCTTCAGGGGTTGCAAATGATGGTTCTGAAATAATTAATGTGCCTGCAATTGCTGATACCGATTCTGCAAGGGTAATGGTTGAAGCTGCCGATAATATCTTTTATGCGCTATCCGATACTTTTTCCATATCTAGTGCGCCATCATTTGCAATGAGTAGTCCTGTTGTTAACCAATCTGCGTGTAATATAGATATGGTATCTTACAATGTAGACTTTTTTGTAGTTAATGGGTTTAACGAAACAACAACTTTTAGTGCTGTTGGAAATCCAGCAGGATCTATAGTGACTTTTACTCCAGAAACTTTAAATGCTAACGGGCAAACAGTTATGGAGGTGTCTAATTTATTAGGAGCAGCTGAAGGAGAATATACAATTACGGTTACTGGAACTTCTACTTCAGAAACAAAAACAGTAGAGGTGGTTTTAGATGTTGTAGATGGTTTATGTACTTCTGTTGGTAATATGACAGATAATTATCTTACCAGTACAACAGGTGTTATTTTTAATACCATTAATAATTTAGACAATAATCCGGGAGGAGATGTTGGATATACTGACTTTACAGGATTATCCACCGATGTAAATAGAGATAGTACTTATGATTTGACTGTTAACATGAATACAGATGGAGCGTATACTTGTTATTCTGTAGCATGGATTGATTGGAACCAAAATTGTTTATTTGAAGCTAATGAAGCGTACGATTTAGGTTCTGCATATAATACAGCAAATGGCCCTGCAGGGAATTCTCCTTTAGCAATTACTGTTCCTTCAGATGCTGTTCTTGGTAGTACCACAATGCGTGTAACTACTAAATGGAATGGAGCTGCTACTTCATGTGAAAATAATCATGATGCTGAAGTGGAGGATTATAGTGTTAACGTAATGACTTCTTTAAGTGTTTCTGAATTTACAAGTGATGCTATTCAAGTATTTCCTAATCCTAATAACGGAGCGTTTACAATAAAACTAAACTCTAATTCAGGTAACGCTATTGGTGTTGTTGTTTATGATATTAGAGGAAGAAAAGTGTATAATAATAGTTTTATAAATCATTCTAGTTTTAATCAAACTATTGAATTAGGTAATGTGCAATCTGGTGTGTATTTATTAAATATTACAGATGGTGATAGACGAATTACGAAAAAAGTAATCGTGGAATGATAATTACTGAGGATTTAAAATAAAAAAAGGAAGCCAATTGGCTTCCTTTTTTTATTTTCCGTTAAAAGCATTCATGGTATTATTTATTCCTGCTGTACCAAAGGATTTGATGATTTCATAACCTTTTTCTAAGCGTTCACGAAGTTTGGCGTTTTCTTCATCTGTCCATTCTCCTAGAACATAATCGACTTGTTTTCCTTTGCTAAAGGCATCACTTATACCAAATCTAAATCTGTTATACTTTGTAGTGTTTAATTTGTCTTGTGTGTCTTTTAATCCATTATGACCTCCATCACTTCCTTTGGTTTTAATTCTAATACTTCCAAAAGGTAAGTTTAAATCGTCTGTAATAACCAATAAATTTTCTAAAGGTATTTTTTCTTTTGTTAGCCAATATAATATAGCTTTTCCGCTCAAATTCATATAGGTACTTGGCTTGAGTAAAATAAAGGTTCTTCCTTTAAATTTATAAGTGGTTATATCTCCAAGTTTTTGAGTCTCAAATAATAAATCTTCTTTTTCTGCTAAAAAATCTAATATTTTAAAACCAATATTATGTCTGGTATTGGCGTATTTTTCTCCTATATTACCTAGTCCAACAATTAGAAATTTTTTCATATAATCTATTTCTTCTACTTTATGTGTAGTCGTCTTTTTTTTGAAAAGAGCTTTTAAGAAATTACACATAGTAGTTTTTAGTTTTTTGTAAAAATAAAAAAAGCATTCTGAATACACAGAATGCTTTTAAAATTGTATAAATAAATAAATTTATTCTTGAGCAGTTTCTTCTGCTGGAGCTGCTGCTGCATCCTCATCATCTTCATCTTCATCGTCAACAACTGCAGTTCTAGAAGTCTTAACTTGACAGATAACTGTGTTTTCAGAATGTAATAAAGTGTATTTTTCTTGATTTAAATCTCTTACAGATACTTTATCTCCAATTTTTAAAGGAGTAATATCTATTTCGATTAAATCTGGTAAGTTAGCAGGCAATGCTTTAACACGTAATTTACGGTTGTTTTTTCTTAAAACACCACCATTTTTAACACCTTTAGAATTTCCTATTAAACTTACAGGGATATTTAATGCAATTTCTTTATCATCAAATAATTGGTAGAAATCTATGTGTAAAATTCTATCTGTTACTGGGTGAAATTGAATGTCTTGTAATACCGCATTAAATGTTGTTCCGTTAGCAAGCTCAATCACAACTGTATGCGCATTTGGCGTGTATACTAATTTAGAGAAAGCTAATTCTGGTGCAGAGAAATGCACTGGTTTATCTCCTCCGTATAATACGCAAGGAACCTGACCAGCATTACGTAAGGCTTTTGTTGCTTTTTTGCCTACGCTTTCTCTTTGAGATCCGTTGATTGTAATTGATTTCATTGTTTTGTTTTTATATTAATTATTAATTACATTAAAAATTTGGAGCTAATCGATTTGTTGTGATGTACGTTTTGCATCACTTCGGCAAATAAATTAGCTGCGCCTAATACTTTAATTTTAGAACTTTCTTTTTGAATAGGAATAGAATCTGTTACTATTAATTCTTCAAGTTTAGAGTTTTCAAGCTTTTCGTATGCATTACCAGATAAAATAGGATGTGTACAAATTGCTCTAACGCTTAATGCACCTCTTTCCATCATTAAATCTGCAGCTTTTGTTAAAGTTCCAGCGGTATCTACCATATCATCCACTAATACTACATTTTTTCCAGTAACATCTCCAATGAGTTCCATGTGAGAAATTACGTTCGCTTTAGCGCGTTGTTTGTAACAAATTACAACATCACTTTCTAAAGCTTTAGAATATGCATATGCTCTTTTAGAACCTCCCATGTCTGGAGAAGCAATAGTAAGATTTTTTAAGTTTAGTTCTTTTAAATATGGTAAAAATATGGTGGAAGCAAACAGGTGATCAACAGGTTTTTCAAAGAAACCTTGTATTTGATCTGCATGCAAATCCATAGTGATTATTCTAGTCGCTCCAGCAGTTTCTAGCATTTTTGCCACTAATTTAGCAGCAATAGGCACTCTAGGTTTGTCTTTTCTGTCTTGTCTAGCCCAACCAAAATAAGGAATAACTGCTGTAATGTGTCTTGCAGATGCACGTTTTGCAGCATCTAACATTAATAACATTTCCATTAAGTTTTCTGGACCAGGGTTTGTAGAACCAATAATAAAAACACGAGTTCCACGAATAGATTCTTCATAAGATGGTTGAAATTCTCCATCACTATAGGTGGATGTAATTACATTACCTAAATGTGTACCATAAGCATCAGCGATTTTCTGAGCTAAAACTTTACTTTGCATACAAGAAAAAATCTTAGCTTCAGTAATGGTGTTTGACATGATTAATCTATTATTAATTAGGCTTTTAAATGCCCTGTTTTTTATTGAGGTGCAAATTTAGAGTTTTTTTTCATTCTATAAAGCATTTCTGTGCTATTTTTAAAGGTTTTATAGAAAAATAAATTAGTTTTGCAATTCAAGATTGCTCAAGTGGCGGAATTGGTAGACGCGCTGGATTCAAAATCCAGTTCTTTCGAGAGTGTGGGTTCGATTCCCACCTTGAGTACAAACCTTAACAGAAATGTTAAGGTTTTTTATTTTAAATTGTATATTTACCCACAACCCAAATACTTAATTTATGCTAGATGAATTCTGGTTTAACGTTCAATATGGTGTAAACCATGTGTTAGACATTAATGCTTACGATCATGTACTTTTTTTAATAGTTCTTGCTGTCCCTTATATTTTTAAAGATTGGAAACGAGTATTAATGCTGGTCTCTGTTTTTACTTTAGGACATACATTATCTTTAATTTTGGCTGCCTATAATGTGGTTGCTGTAAATGGTAAGTTAGTAGAGTTTTTAATTCCAATTACAATATTAATAATGGCTATTTTTAATGTGTTTACAGCTGGTAAAACAGCTAAAAGTGATAAGGTTGGTGTTTTGTTTTTCTCTACACTCTTTTTTGGTTTAGTGCATGGTCTTGGTTTTGCAAGAGAGTTTAAAATCATGGTGGGTAAAACAGAAAATAAATTGGTAACACTTTTAGAGTTTGCTCTAGGTATAGAGTTAGCTCAAATAATTATAGTTTTTGTTGTACTCTTTTTAGGCTTTTTAATGCAAACCATTTTTAGGTTTTCTAAGCGCGATTGGGTTATGGTAGTCTCTGCTATCGTAATTGGTTTAGTAATACCAATGATAATTGCAAGTGATCTACTTAGCTAATTACTAAAGTTTTGGTAAAACTTTAACTTACAAGTGTTGTAATTAAAATACATAGCAAGTATCTTCGTTATACGACTTTGCGTGAAGGATTGAGGTATTGTTGGAGCTCATTTTAATAGCGACTACCGAAAGCCTGACCTGAAGTATGCGAAAGGACACGCCCAAAAAATAATATATGTCAGAAAAAAAGAAGCTTAAGTATGATAAAGCGTATTTAAGAATAGCAACAGAATGGGGGAAATTATCTGCTTGCGAACGTAAACAAGTTGGTGCATTAATAGTTAAAGACAGAATGATTATTTCTGATGGATTTAATGGAACACCAACTGGTTTTGAAAACTTTTGTGAAGATGAAGAAGGTTATACAAAATGGTATGTGTTGCATGCTGAAGCTAACGCTATTTTAAAAGTAGCATCTTCTACACAATCCTGTAAAGGAGCTACTTTATATATTACCTTGTCTCCATGTAAGGAGTGCAGCAAGCTAATACATCAAGCTGGAATTGTAAGAGTGGTTTATAACCAAACATATAAAGATGATTCTGGATTGCGCTTTTTAGAAAAAGCAGGAATAGAATTACAATTATTAGAAGATTTAAAAGCATAATGAATAACACAAAAAAATACCTACCATTAATTCTTGGAGTTGCAATTGCGATAGGTATTTTTATTGGTGGAAAATTAAACTTTACAGATTCTTCGGATAGATTATTTACCTCTAATAGCAAAAAAGATAAATTAAACAGACTTATAGATTATATAGATTATGAGTATGTAGACGATGTAAATACAGATAGCATAGTAGATGTAACTGTAAATGGAATTCTTGAAAACCTAGACCCACATTCTATATACATTCCTAAAGAAGACATGCAGCGCGTTAGCGAAAACATGAAAGGAGATTTTGTTGGTATTGGTGTTAGTTTTTACCCTTATAAAGATTCTATAGCAGTTATAAGAGCTGTAAAAGGAGGTCCTAGCGAAAAAATTGGTATTCAAGGAGGAGATAGAATACTCTTTGCAAATGCCGATACTTTGTTTGGGAATAATTTTTCAAATACTGAAATTGTTTCTAAATTAAAAGGAAAAATAAATACAGAAGTAAATTTAAAAGTATTTAGGAAAGGAGAAGAGGAATTACTTGATTTTAAAGTAAAAAGAAGTCATGTGCCAATTGTTAGTGTAGATGCTGCATATATGTTGACAAATACTTTAGGTTATGTAAAAATAAACCGATTTGCAGAGTCTACTTTTAAAGAGTTTAAAACAGAGTTAAGGAAGCTTAAAAACCTTGGGGCTACACAAATTGCTCTAGATTTAAGAAATAACCCTGGAGGTTTTTTAAATATTGCAGAACAAATTGTAGATGAATTTTTAGAAGATGATAAACTCATTTTGTTTACAAAAAACAAACGCGGCACTATAGAAAAAAGTTTTGCAACAAAAAAAGGAGACTTTGAAAAAGCAGATGTTTTTGTGCTTATAGATGAAAACTCTGCATCTGCAAGCGAGATTGTTGCTGGAGCATTACAAGATAACGATAAAGGAATCATTGTTGGTAGACGTTCTTATGGGAAAGGTTTGGTGCAACGCGAAATGCAACTTGGTGATGGTAGTGCAGTACGTCTAACCGTTTCTCGCTATTACACGCCAACTGGTAGGTCGATACAGCGTTCTTATGAAAAAGGGAATAAAGATTATTACGACGAATATTTTTCACGTTTAGATAGTGGAGAATTACTAGATCCAGAAAAAATTGAAGTTGCCGATTCTCTAAAGTTTACTACACCAAAAGGGAAAATAGTGTATGGAGGTGGTGGTATTATTCCAGATGTATTCGTGCCATTAGATTTAAGCATGCAAAATGATACATTTTTATATTTACAGCAAACCGGTTTTTTAAATTATTTTGTTTTCGAGCAATTAGATAAGCAAAGAGAAGCCTACGATAATTTAACACAAGAAGATTATGTAAATGATTTTATTATTACCGAAGATGTTGTGCAAGATTTCCAAGAATATTTAAGAGAACGCTTAAATAGAAATATTACCTTTTTAACGTTTAAAGAAGAAATAAAATTACTTATTAAAGCTGCTTTAGGCGAGCAGTTATTTGGAAAAGGTACTTATCAAGAAGTAATAAACCAACAAGATATTATGATTGAAGAAGTTGTTAAATTAAGCGAAGAAAACTAATTAAATTTTATCATGTACTTTGGTGTGTGTGCCATTGTTCCAAATGGTTAAAATGTCTGTAGCAACATGTGCTCCACTTCCAGAAGCAATAGCAAATTGACTTCTCCATCCAGCTAAAGTTCCTGCAACATATAAATTGTCTTCTATTTTATGGTCTATACTTTTTAGCCAAACTCTGTCTTTTTCTTTTACTGCTCTTGGGTGAGGCTCAATATAGTCTTCTAATCCTTTTATGTTTATTAAATTGGTGTAACCAACAGCAATTACAGCTAACTTCGTTTGATAGGTTTCTTTATTAGTATATATAGTATAGCCAGTTTCAGTTTTTCTAATTTCGCAAACTTTCTCGTTTTCTATTTGTGTGACGTGAGGGTATTGTGAAGTTAGTTGTTTTAAGCCATCTTCTAAAATAGAAGCTCCATTGGTTCCTGGTTTTAAACCTAGTACATTATTAAATAATGCATTTTGTAAATGCGATGTTTTTTGGTGTGTAAAAACACCAATACGCTTGTTATTCGCAAAGGGTTTGTTTTTAGCCGAACCTAAAACTAATGCACAAGACATTCCTGCCGCTCCACCACCAACAATAAGTACGTCAAACATTATTTTCTGTTATTTAGTTGGTTGTTTACTTTTTTAGAAAGTCTTAAAACTTGCAGTAATGCAATTGCACATAATGAAGCAAAAATAGTAATTAGCGCAACTACACTTTGTCCTTCAAATAGGTTGTTAAAATCTATTTGTGTAATATTAAAAATAATTAAGCCAATAGCTATAATGGTGAATATAATGGTAAATACTTTCATGTACTTTTATTTGTTAATAGGCACTATAATATCTGTGATTTTGTTTTTCAGATTAAACTTTTTAACCCTAACATTTCCTCTATATAAAAAGTGCTTTAATATTGTGTGCAAATAACTTTACTGCAATAGCTAAAAGGATAACTCCAAAAACTTTTCTAATAATGCTAATCCCGTTTTGGCCAATTAGTTTTTCAATTCTAGCAGAAGTTTTTAATACAATAAAGATAATTAAAACATTGAATAAAACGGCAACTATAATATTTTCTATTCTGTATTCGGCACGTAAAGATAGTAAAGTGGTTAAACTTCCTGGTCCAGCAATTAATGGAAATGCTAACGGAAAAACAGAAGCTGTCATTGCACTGTTTTCTTCTTCCTTATATAAAGTAATCCCAAGAATCATTTCTAGAGCAATAAAAAATAAGATAAAAGAGCCTGCTACTGCAAAACTATTAACGCCTACACCAATTAGGGAGAGTATATTTTGTCCTAAAAACAAAAAAATAATCATTATTACACCAGCAATAATAGATGCTTTTTCACTTTGGATGTGGCCTACTTTTTTTCGTAAATCAATAATTATTGGAATGTTTCCTATAATATCAATTACAGCAAATAGTATCATAAATGCTGTAAATATTTCTTTAAAATCAAGTTGCATTGTTTTCGCTTTTAAATTTCGGTGCAAATGTCGGTATAAAAAAAGGATTCATAACATTAAATAATCGTAAATTTTATGTGCTTTAATTGTTCGTTTTTTTAGTGTAATATCTAGTATATTTGTAACATGTTTCAACTAGGAAAAACAATTATATCTGAAGATATTGTACAAAAAGATTTTGTATGTAACTTATCTGCCTGCAAAGGTGCTTGTTGTATAGATGGAGATGCTGGTGCACCTTTAGATAAAGAGGAGGTTAAAATACTTGCAGATATTTATTCGAAAGTAAAACCATATTTACGTAAAGAAGGTATTGCTGCTATTGAGGCCCAAGGTACTTCTATTGTTACTGATTTTGGCGATTTAGAAACACCGTTAATTAATGGGGCAGATTGCGCATATGTGATTTTTGATGATAAAAAAACTGCACTTTGTGGAATTGAAGAGGCCTATAATCAAGGAGATATAGATTGGAAAAAACCAGTGTCCTGTCATTTGTATCCAATTCGAGTGAAAGAGTATTCCGAGTTTTCTGCTGTAAATTATGATAAATGGGAAATTTGCGATGATGCATGTACGCTTGGTGCAGAACTTCAGGTGCCAGTTTATAAATTTGTTAAACAGGCTTTGATTAGGAAGTTTGGTGAAGATTGGTATGCCGAATTAGAAAAGGTTGCAGCAACCATGAAAAAATAAGTATTAAGCTGTTCTTAGTTTAATTTCTTCCGTAGGGATTTCTATTATTACTTTTGTTCCGCTAGCTTGATTATTTGCATTGTATAAATCTATTATTTCAAGTGTATAGTCGTTTGTGAATTGTTTCGAGAAATTTTCTAATCGTTCTTTAGTGATAGAGATACCAACAGATTTTCGTTTTAGTGTTTTTTGTTTGTTGATTTTTTCGGAAGCAACTCTACCTATGCCATTATCTGTTATGTAGATAGAAACGGCATTATGTTTTGGTTTTTCAATATGTACATGAATCTCTTTGTTTTTTGTTTTAGAAGATAAACCATGCCACAAGGCATTTTCTAAAAATGGTTGTAAAATAAGAGATGGTACTTTGATGGTTTCGGTATTTACATTTTTATCAATATCTACTTTGTATTTAATTTCATTATCAAATCGTATGTTTTCAATGTTCATGTAAAGTGTCATTGTTTCTATTTCTTCTGCTAAAGAAATCTCTTTTTCTGTAGATGCGACTAAAATTTTTCGAATTAGTTTAGAAAACTTGTTTAAATAGTAAACGGCGTTTTCCTTTTCATTATTTATAATATATAATTTAATAGAGTTGAGAGTATTGAAAATAAAATGTGGATTCATTTGATTGCGCAACATATCTTGCTCCAACATGATGATTTGTTTTTCGCTTTTTAACCTTTTCTGTCTATTTAAAACAAATAAAATTCCTAAGGTTAATACAGCTCCAAATACACTTAATAAAAGGATTCTTCTATTTTGTGCTAAGCGCAGTTTTACTATTTCATTTTCACTGGCTAACTCTTTTATTTGATTGTTTTTCTTTTCGCTTTCATATTTAATTACCAAATCATTTACATATTGTAAATTTCTTTCGTTAGTTACTGTTTGGTCTAGGGCTACATGTGCTTTGTAATATTCGTTAGATTTTTTATAGTCTCTTTTTAATTCGTATACTTTAGAAAGATATTTGTAAGCATCAATTTTTGATGACACTAAATTGTAATCATTCGATGTTTTTAATCCTTTTGTTAAGTTCTTTTCCGAAATTTCAAATTTGTTTTGTTTTAATTGTAGCCATCCTAAATTAATGTAAACTGGTGCAATGTGATATTGATCATTTAATTGTAATGCTTTTTGTAAAGCAAAGTTAAGTGTGGTTTCTGCTTCTTTAAATTTTTCTTGTTTTATATAAATTACACCAATACTGTTGTAGCATATTACACGACCAATATCAGAATTTATCTGACTGTTATAATCTAAAGATGTTTTGTAGTCTGCAAGCGCATCTTCTAGTAAGCCTTTGCTTTCTTTTACGTATCCAATGTTTTGATAGTTAATGGCTAATCCTAGTTTATTGTCTAAAGATTTTTCAATTTCTAAAGATTGGTTAAATTGAATTAGCGCTAAATCATATTGTTTTAATGCTAAATAAATGTTTCCCATACTATTTCTGGAAACAGCAATACTTCGTTTTAAGTTTATGGAAGGTTGTTTTTCGGTTTCAGCAAGATCTAAAGCTTGTTTGTGAAAATCTAACGCATAACGAATTAAGTCTAGCCTTCTGTTTACTACACCAAGCATGTTTAAGCTTATTACTTGTAATTCTAAATTATTCGCTTGTATTGCTAATTCTTGCGCTTGTTTATGAAGCGCTAAAGCTTCATTGTATTTAGAGGTGTTTCTATAAAAAATACCTATCATGTTTAAGGCATAACTTTCCCCTTCTAAGTATTTTGCTTCTTTACTTTTAATAGACAAGTAACGCATTTTAATGGTGTCGTTACTAATGGGGTTAAAAAGAGAATAAAGCTCTTGATAACTACTCGGTTTTCTTTCTAAAAGTTCTTCTATTTGTGCATTAAAATTGGTGTCTACAGGTTGTTGTGCATGTAGATTGTTTGCTAACCAGAAAACTATAATTAGTTTTAAGCACTTTAATATCGTCTT
This sequence comes from Lacinutrix cladophorae, assembly GCF_053604645.1. NCBI lineage: Bacteria > Pseudomonadati > Bacteroidota > Flavobacteriia > Flavobacteriales > Flavobacteriaceae > Lacinutrix > Lacinutrix cladophorae. The sequence goes on from NZ_JBSHNR010000110.1 coordinate 122,119, forward strand.
TTTTAGTTTTTGCATGTGCTTAAAGTCTGTCTAAAAAATCTAGTTTACGTTGTCTAGCAACAGGTATTTTATGGTTTGATTGCATAACAACATAACCTTCTGTTTTAATAAATTCTTTAACCTTGTTTAGGTTTATTATATAAGAGTTGTGAATTCTAAAAAACATTCTTTCTGGCAGTAAAGCATTTACTTCTTTTAGTTTTTTTGTAACTACTAGTTTTTGGTTGTCTTTTAAAATAAGTGTGCTATAATTACCATCAGATTCAATAAAAAGTATGTCATCTACATTTAAAAAAATAAGCTTCCCGTCTGTGTTAATAGTAATTTTTTGCTTACTGTTTTCTTCATTAAACTTATAGAATAATTCTTCTAACTTGTCGTAATTGATGTCTTTAGTTTGTAGATTTTTTAATTTGCTAATAGTACTACTTAAGTCATCAGAATCTATAGGTTTTAATAAGTAATCTATAGCTTCATGTTTTATGGCTTTAATAGCATATTCATCATAAGCAGTGGTAATAATTACAGCAAAATCTTTATTGGTTATTTTTGCTAAAAACTGAAACCCATCCATGGTAGGCATTTGTATATCTAAAAACAGGCAGTCTGGTGTGTTTGCTGTTTTATTTAAAAATGTAATAGCCTTTTCAGGGCTAGAAAAAGTTTCTATAACTTCTATGTCTTTGTTAAAATGACCTAGTTCCCAACTTAGACTTTGGATTGCTTTAGGTTCATCATCTACAATTACTGCTTTTATCATAATATCAAATATAATAATATAAAGTGAAGCTTTAACTTTATTATGTATAGCTGGTAACTTTTTTTGTATAATAAGTATCGTTTACTATTTTCTTAGGTTTCAAAAGTATTATAGTTACCAACTATACAAAATAGCTTACCAACTATACATTTGTGTGTGTGTTTTTTGAGAAAAACCTAGATATTAGCATTGCTATTAATTGTAAAAAATAATCAATATCTATTTGCTATTAGTAGACATACATTATTTTGAAATACAAAAATATTGTAAAGATATTGATTGATTTTTTTAGTTATTTCAGTTAGTTATTTTAGGGAGAAAAACGAGTGTTATAAACGCTCGTTTTTTTTGTTTTATAAAATTAACAAATCCTTATTTTACTGCTGTTAACAAAGTGTAGATGTGTTCAACGTATTGGTAGTTAGTTGGTTGTTGTAATTGCTGAAAATCCTTTGAAAAACAACGTGAATACTAGGTTGTTAAAAACTTGTTGACAACGTTTACAAAATACCCTTTCATTTTTAAGCACAATTGTCAATCTTTGTTCAAGGCAAAAAAACAAAATAGATTTTCTGTTTTCTTTAATAAAAAAAAGTAATGGAAAATCAATTTTTTTTAATGAATACGCCCTTTTTTATTCCTTTAAAAGGAAAATATAACAACGTTTTTACAGATTTACTAATACGTTTTTAAATGATGCAAATCATTCTAAATAACTAGCTAGCTATTTAATAAAGAGATTATGGAGATTACGCAAATTATTAAAAGAGATTATGAAACAAGTCCTTTTGTTTTAAATAAAATTTCTAATGCCATTGAAAAGGCGATGCTTTCTGTTGGTAATGGAACTAAAGAAGATGCGAATACCATTTCTATAAATGTTCTTAAAGCGCTTTTAGATCGAAAAGAAAAAGACTACAGATATGTACCAACAGTAGAACAAGTACAAGATCTTGTAGAAGAGAAATTAATGGGAAGCGAATTCCCTAATGTTGCTAAAGCCTATATCTTATATAGAGACGAGCAAACTAGAAATAGAAAAACTAATATTTTTGAAAAACGTATAAATCTTAAGCCTTATGAATATCCAGCGCTTAATGATTATGTGGATGCCATTAGACATTCGTATTGGATTCACTCTGAATTTAACTTTACTAGCGATATACAAGATTTTAAAACAAGACTTACTGTAGTAGAGCAAAATGCAATAAAAAATACCATGCTAGCAATTTCTCAAATTGAAGTTGCAGTAAAGAATTTTTGGGGAGAGATTTATAATAAAATGCCAAAGCCAGAAATTGGTTCTGTAGGAGCAACTTTTGCAGAAAGTGAAGTGCGACATCAAGACGCTTATTCGCATTTGTTAGAAATATTAGGATTGAACAACGAGTTTAAAAACATAAAGAAAAAGCCAGTAATTATGCGTCGTGTGCATTATTTAGAAATGGCTTTAAAAAATTCTAAGAGTGAAGACAATAAAGAGTATGCAGAATCTATTTTGCTATTCTCTTTATTTATAGAACACGTATCTCTGTTTTCTCAGTTTTTAATAATTATGGCATTCAATAAGCATAAAAATATGCTTAAAGGAGTTTCTAATGTTGTAGAAGCAACCTCTAAAGAAGAACAAATTCATGGTGACTTCGGAATTGACATTATTAAAATTATTAAAGCCGAAAACCCAACATGGTTTGACGAAGCACATGCAGCATCTGTACAAGAATTATGTAAAGAAGCATTCGAATCGGAAAGTAAAATTATAGACTGGATTTTTGAAGCAGGGGAATTAGATTTCTTACCAAAAGATGTTATTAACGAGTTTATTAAAAACCGTTTTAATAACTCTTTAGAGAGTATAGGAATTGATAAAGTATTTGAAGTAAACGAAAAATTAATTGCGCAAACCGAATGGTTTGACGACGAGATTATAGGAACAAAACATGGAGATTTCTTCGTGAAACGATCTATAAACTATAGCAAAAGAACAAAAAGTATAACTAGCGACGACCTATTTTAAGATGAACAACCAAACAAAACAAAACACCGAAGCAAACATAAGCCAAGAGGCAAAAGCTTCAAACTATGATGAATTAATTAACGCTAGAAAAGAAGCCAGAAAAGAAGCCAATAAACAACCAGAAATTAAATGGTTAACAGAAAACAGTCGCAAGTTTTTAGCTTCAGGTTACTTAACAGAGAATACAACTCCAGAAGAAAGAATTAGAGAAATAGCCGAAAGAGCCGAAACTATTTTAAAAATAGATGGTTTTGCAGATAAGTTTTATGGGTATATGGCAGAAGGCTATTACTCATTAGCTTCACCGGTTTGGTCTAACTTTGGTAAAAGAAGAGGGCTTCCTATTAGCTGTTTTGGTTCCCATATATCAGATGATATGGGGGATATTCTTTATACACAATCGGAAGTAGGGATGATGTCTAAACTTGGAGGTGGTACCTCTGGTTATTTTGGTAAACTTCGTCATCGTGGTGCTCCAGTTAAAAATAATGGAGAATCTTCAGGAGCAGTACATATCATGCAACTTTTTGAAAAAATGGTGGATGTTGTAAGTCAAGGTTCGGTAAGAAGAGGTCGTTTTTCACCATATTTACCAATAGATCATCCAGATATTCATGAGTTTTTAGAAATTGGAACAGAAGGGAATCCGATTCAAGAATTAACACATGGTGTAACCGTTGGAAATGATTGGATGCAAGAGATGATCGATGGGGATTCCGATAAAAGAGCAATTTGGGCAAAAGTATTACAACGTAGAGGAGAAATAGGATATCCATATATCTTCTTTAAAGATAATGCTAATAATACAGCACCAGATGTATATCAAGATAAGAATCATGAAATTTATGCAAGTAACTTGTGCTCGGAAATCATGTTGCCAACTAACGATAAATGGTCTTTTGTATGCGTACTTTCTTCTATTAACTTATTACATTATGATAAGTGGAAAGATACCGATGCTGTAGAAACGATGGTATACTTTTTAGATGCTGTTTTAGAAGAGTTTGTTACCAAATTAGAAGACTATAGAGACTCTACAAATAGAGACGATAAGCAAACGTTTATGTTTATGGAAAAAGCATATAACTTTGCAAAAGAAAATAGAGCTTTAGGAATGGGAGCATTAGGATGGCACTCGTTACTACAATCTAAAATGTTGTCTTTTGATAGTCAAGAAGCATTTAACTTAAATAGTGAAATATTTAAAACTATTGGTGAAAAGTCTAAAAAAGCATCCGAAGAATTAGCAGGATTATTTGGGGAACCAGAAGTGTTAAAAGGATACGGAAGACGTAATACAACATTAAATGCTGTTGCACCAACAACATCTTCTGCTTTCATTTTAGGACAAGTATCTCAAGGTATTGAGCCAATTTGGTCTAACAGTTATGTAAAAGATATTGCTAAAATTAAAACGACTATTAAAAATCCGTTTTTAGTAGATCTTTTAGAAGAAAAAGGGTTGAACAATATTGATACTTGGAAGAGTATTCGTGATTTTGATGGTTCTGTACAACATTTAGAAGGTCTTACAGAGCATGAAAAAGATGTGTTTAAAACCTATTCTGAAATAGACCAGATGACTATAATCTATCAAGCTGCTAACAGACAAAATCATATAGATCAAGGACAATCTTTAAATATTATGGTGCATCCAGATATGCCTGTAAAAGATATTAATAATATATACGTTACTGCTTGGAAATTAGGAGTTAAATCTTTGTATTACCAACACAGTATGAACGCTGCTCAAAAATTTAAGCAGAAGAAAGAGTGTGCTAGTTGCGAAGGCTAATTAGTGAAATTTAATTAAGTGTTATAAAACCACCTTGAAAGAGGTGGTTTTTTTGTTTTTAAAGATAAAATGAACACTCCTATCATTATTTTTATAGCCAATTTGGCTTCCTAGCAGTAATTGTTTTGTAGTTAAAGTACATCTATAATTATATGTTTGTATACAAAAAACCACTTCATTAGAAGTGGTTTTTTGTGATATAGAAAGCTGTAATTACTATTTACTCTTCTTCTACTTCTCCAATAATAGTAGCAGGTTTTATACTACTATCGTGTGCACCATGATATTCTTCTAGTAAATTCATAGTAGCATTTAATAAATCTTTAGTTTCTAATAACAACCCAAAATAAAGCGTTGTATTCTTCGGGCTTGATTCTTCGGTACGTGTACGTGCAACTTGTGCTTGGATCTTTTGTTTTACTAAATCGTATACTTCTGTTTTTTCATTTAAAATAGCACCAATTTTTTCAAAAGAACCAGAATCGAAAGCTTCTTTAATATCATTAAATAAAATCTCTAACTTATCATCTACTTGTTTTAACTCTTTAATTTGGTTAAATTTAAGTTTCTTGTGGTTATTGTTAATGTGTTTATGGCTTACTCTAGATATATATTCTAAAGACTGTGTCATGTCCTGTAGATAACCTAAAATATTAATGTAAAAATTACTTGCTCCAACACTAGATTCGTCTAAATTTTTAATAAAATAAAAGATGTTGTCTCGTAATTCATCAATTTCATCTGATAGCTTAATAACTTGTTTTTTATTCTTTTTAAGTAAAGTTAAATCTTGTTTTGCAAGACCTCTTACTGCATTCGTGTAAATTCTGTTACCACGTTTTACGACACTTGCTATATTGCTTGCGCTTTCGTGTATCACCCCTTGCACAGAGCTGCTTTCTGCTTTTGTTAAACTATCTTCAGCTTTTTCTTCTTTGCTTTTTTTGTTGTGTGCTAAATAGTTTCTTAGTAATAAACCAAATGCTGCAAAAAGCAAAATAGGAAACATTACCTGTAGGTTTAAGTTTAATAAATAAGCAACTAAAGCAGCGGCAAGAAATGCACTAAAAGCAGTAAAGAACCAACCTCCAATTACATTTATAACACCAGCTACTCGATACACAGCACTTTCTGCTCCCCAAGCTCTATCTGCTAAAGATGTTCCCATGGCAACCATAAAAGTTACATAGGTTGTAGATAAAGGAAGTTTATAGGAAGTGGCTAAAGAGATTAATACAGCAGCAACCATTAAGTTAACAGCCGCACGCACTAAATCGAAAGCAGGTAATTCGTGTATTTTATCTTTAGATACTTTTATTACAGGAGCTTCAAATTGTTTTTCAATTTTTTCTTGCCAAGATTCTGGTAAAATGTACGAGGACATTTGAGACATTCCCATGGCAACTCGTACAAATCCACGAGATAAAAAGTTTGGTTGAAAGCGTTCTTTTGTTGCGCTTTGACTAGATAAGTCTAAAGAGGTTTTTACTACTTTTTTAGCTTTAGTTGAAAACCATATGGTTAATACCATAATTAGTCCCGCAATAAAAAGGAGTAAGTTATTTGTTGGTACTTTTTCGGCCAATACATCCATAGGAAATGCTTCTGCTGCTAATCCAGAGGCAGTCCATTCTGTAAATGCATTATAGGCTGCGATAGGTACACCTATAAAATTCACTAAATCATTTCCAGCAAAAGCAAGAGCTAAAGCAAATGTACCTACTACAATAATTAGTTTGTAAATGTTTGTTTTAAAAAGAATTATTGCTAGATAAGATAATACAGACCAGATTATAGAACTTACTATGATAATATAGAATACTTGGTGTTCTAAAAAGTCCTTCATGGTTTCACCTCCTAAAAGATCAAAAGGTTGGCTAGCGTATGATGTGCCTTTTAAGCCTTTCATGAAAATAAAGTAAGTAATTGCTGTAAGTGCTAATCCACCAAATAAAGCGCCAACCCATTTTGCTTTCTTTTCAAAATTATAAGATAATAATAATCTAGAAACCCATTGTACTAGTGCGCCAATAGAAAAGGCGACAACTACCGAGAGTATGATTCCAAAAATAATTTGAGAAGCCTTAGAAGTGTTTATGTAGTTTACTAAATCATTAAAGCTTCCGCCATCATGACCAATTTTTATTAGCGCCATGGCAACAGCAGCACCTAGTAATTCGAATACAATAGAGACTGTTGTAGAAGTAGGCATTCCTATCGTATTAAAGAAATCTAATAGCAGAATATCTGTTATCATTACTGCCATGAAAATAATCATGATTTCATTAAACATAAATTCTCCAGGATTAAAGATTCCTTTTCTTGCAACTTCCATCATTCCGCTAGAGAATACAGCACCAACTGCTACACCAACACTAGCGACAATCATAATCGTTTTAAACGAAATGGCTTTAGAGCCAATAGCTGAATTTAAAAAATTTACAGCATCGTTACTTACACCAACCACTAAATCGGCAATAGCCAAAATAGCAAGCGCAATAATCATATACAAATAGATATTCTCCATCAAATAATTGGTAAAATTAAAGCAACAAATTTCTTGTTTTAAATTGAACACAATGTTACGAAAATGTTATGTTCTTTAAAGGAAGTTGCTTTCAGTATTATTAAAACCTCTTTTAGTAGCTTTTTTTGTTAAGATTAATAAAATATAATCTTGTAAACTATTGCTAATCAAATAAATAACGCTTCAATGTTAATTTAATGTTACCAAATAGTTTCATAATTGTAAAAATAATTATATATTTGTTACAGAATCATTAATTAAATAAATATACAAATGAAAAAGATAATAACTGTAGCAATCCTATTATTTACAATGGTAAGTTTTGCACAAAATGAAAAAAGTATAAAATTTAACGAAGACACAAGTTTATATGAAGCAACATACTTTCACGATAATGGAACTGTGAGTCAAACCGGTTTTTTCACAAAAGAGGGTAAGCTTCAAGGAGAATGGTTAAGTTATGATACAAAAGGAGTAAAAACAGCTTCTGCTAAATACAATGTTGGTATTAAAGTAGGAAAATGGTTTTTTTGGAACAATAATGTTTTAAAAGAAGTTGATTATAGTAATAATTTAATTACTAGTGTTAACGAATGGTCTAATAAATCTACTTTAGCAATAAGAGATTAATTAGACTGGTAATAGTTTAAATAAAAAAAGCATCCTTTTTTTTAAGGATGCTTTTTTTTATTTCTAAAAATGAAATTAGAATTTATACGAATAGCCTAAAGAAATTTCAGTTCCAGGAGAACGTAATTGATATACTTGGTCGGCTGCTTGATAAGATTCGTAAACACTTTCTCTATCTGAGCCTAAAATGTTTGTCACTTTAAAATCGATAGCAGAGTTTTTGTCTTCACCAAAAGCTTTATTAAATGTAAAGTTTAAACTATGAAAAGGTTTTGAATATACATCTGTAACGTAACCAGTACCTACAACTTCTAGCGTTTTTCCTTGTACGTTATAGAATATACCAGCTCTAAAACCTTTGTCGTCATTACCATAATCTAATCCAGCATTGATTAAATAAGGTGCTTGCCCTTGCATATTTCTAGAGTCTTTAATGTTTTCTCCATTTCTAGCAGCTGCAAGTCTAGTACCATATTCATTATCTGTCATTTTTAAATCTGAATCTATAATAGATACATTTGTTGTAAGGCGTAAGTTTTCAAGGGAATTAGCTATAAAACCTAATGCTTGTCTAAATTCAATTTCTGCTCCAATTACACGAGCATTACCTGTATTGGTAACCGTAATTTGGTTAGAAGCTTGTGGGAAAGATACTAGCTCAATAGGGTCTTTAAAATCTTTATAGAAACCACTTACAGCTATCATTTGTCCTTTTTCTCTAAATACTTCATAACGTAAATCAAAGTTGTTTACATAAGATGGTTTTACGTTGTCAAAAGTATTATTATCTAAACCACCAATAAAGAATCTATTTGTAGTAGGATCGTAAACTTGTGCTGTAGATGCTTCTTTAAAAGAAGGTCTAGCTGTTGTTCTAGAATAAGAACCTCTAAAATTAGTTTTATCGGAAGCGGCATAAATTAAATTTGCTGAAGGGAAAAAGTCAAATTCACTAATTGTGTTTTCACCAACAACAGCACCAGCATTAGTTACCCCTGTATAGTAAAGATCAAAGTTTTCTGTTCTTAACCCAATGATAGCTTTTAATTTTTCGGTAGGATTAAATTCATTAGAAATATATAAAGAACCAACTGTGTATTTTCCTTCGTAAGCATTTTTAGGATCAAAAGCATTGTTAGGATCTAAAAAAGTACCAGATTGTGTGTCTGGTGTCCATAAATTTTCTTCAGCTAATAATGTATTTACATCTCCATTTGCAACATTTTGAGAAGTTACATCAAAGATATATTGGTCGGTACTAAAATCTCGATACTTAAAGGTGTATCCACCACCAACTTTTAATTTAGCAGGTCTATTAAATAATTCGTATTTTTTACTAAAGTTAACATTACCAACCCAGCTTTCTTCAGATAAAGTTCTCCAAACTCTAAGCGGACTTCCAACAGAACTAGCATCAATTTGATATTCTGTTACACCATTATTTTCTAGAATTCTTAAAGGAGTAGTTCTATGGTCTTTATCTAAAACTCTAGAGAATGAAGGAGAGAATACCCATTCTAATTTTGTGTCCGAATTCGAGTCTAACGCGTGATCACCAGAAATTGCAAAGTTTGTAATAGATCTTTCAGTATATAAAAGTACATCATTAGTACCATCTAATAAACCAGAACCATTTTGAGCTTCACTAATTACTTGATTAAATTGACCGGCAGTAGATTCGCCATTTTGAATATGCAAAGCAGTTAATTTGTATTTTGAATTATCTGTTTTATATGCTAACCCAATCAAACCGTTTAATAATACTTCGTTTACACCAATACTTCCTTCAACAGTACGATCTATAACTAACTCATTTAAATCTGCATTAGAGTTTCTAGTATAAGAACCATCTTTAGCATCATCATATAAAGTAGTGTTGTTTTTGTAAGAAAGCGATGCTTGATACCCAAGTTTATTATTACCTACTTCGAATTGATTACCTAAGGTAAAGCCAAAGTCGTAATTTACACCACTGTTTTCTACATCTGCTCCTAATTGAGAGTCAAAACGACTAGTAAGACTTGTAAGCAATTGTCTGTTTTCAAACGTACCTGGAATTGGTTGGTATCTATTAATAGGTCTATTACGAGCTCCATTATCATATCCTAAGAAATCAGATTTACTACCATCGTAGCTTAAATAATTATCTTTAAGGTGCATATTAGGATTGTAAGACATACCAAGAGATACTGAGTATTCCTCTTTTGTTGGAAAATCTTTAGTAACCACATTAACAATTCCACCAGTAAAATCTGCTGGATATTCTGCTGCTGCAGATTTAATAACAATGACATTATCTATTATGTTCGTTGGAAAAATATCCATTGGAATCGTATTTCTATCTGGATCTAATCCAGGAATATCTACACCATTTAATATAGATTTAGTGTAACGATCACCAAGACCACGAACATACACATATTTACCGCCTTCTACAGATACTCCTGGCACACTTTTAACCGCTGAAGCAATATTACTTGCGCCAGTTTTTTTAATGGTTTGTGCAGAAAGACCATCTAATAAGTTAGCCGATTTTTTTTGAAAATTTAATACTGCATTTTCTGTGTTTCTTTTAACAGATGTTGATATAACAACGGTTTCTAACGTATTAGCCGAAAGCGTAACATCTAGAGTTACAACTTCTCCTGCTTTTATTACTACATCTGTAATCTCTTGTGTGTTATACCCAACAAAAGAAAAAATTAAAGTATGCGTTCCTTCACCTAATTCAATATCATACTTACCATCAAAATCGGAAGCAGTACCGGTAGTTGTTCCTTTTACTAAAACATTTGCAAAGGCAAGTGGTTCTGTAAAATCTCCATCAATTACAGTACCAGCAACATGACCTGTTTGCGCTAATGTAATACAGGATATAAAAAAGGTTAGTATGCAGAAAAGATATTTTGAGTATTTCATTTTTGTTTCTATAAAAGCAACTGCTCTATTTTGAGCAGTTGCTATATTTATGTTTTTAATTGTTAAAACAAATTTTTGTTTAATTGTAACAACTAATTAGTTTAGTTATTACTAATTAATACTAAGAAGTAGATTATAGACTTACTCCTCCAGTAGAAATTGCAAATGTCCAGCTTAAAACAGATGCATCTGCACCAACAGTGTTAGCTCCAGCAGAAACAGCTGTTGCTTCAGAACCAAAACCAGTTACGGTTACAGTAGTTGCTTTATTTACAAAAATATCTTCCACAGCAGTAACTCCAGTAGGAAGTACAATTTGCCAATCACTAAAAGTAATAAGACCATTGTTGTAGTTGGTAGCAATACCATCGTTGTCTAATTCAACATCAGAATCATCACCAAAATCAAAAGCATATACATTGTTTGTTGCTATTTGTGCATTGTCTCTATAATCTGCGTATTCAGAGTTTATAGATCCATTACCAATTAAAGTTAAGTCTTGTAAAATACAAGCACCATTAATAGAACCTGCAGGACCATCAATTTCTAATGCGTGATCCGAATTAACTCCTAAAGCTACAACAGCGTTTGTTATTGTTCCAGAGTATGCTTCGTCTATATCTAAACCGTCATCACCTTGTGCCCAAACTAATAAGTTTGAAGCGCTTACTGTACCACCAAAGAATTCAATTCCGTCATCTTTGTTAGCGATAACTTCTATATGATCTAAAGTTGTACCAGAACCAACACCACCTAATGTTAATCCGTTAATTTCATTTCCTTCTCCTAATAAAGAACCACCATGACGAATAGAAACATATCGTATAATACCAGAGTTTTGATCATCAATTGCTCCAGCATCACCAGGACCATATAAACCAAAAGTATCACTAGCAGGAATACCTTCAATTTGTTTTTCAGTAACATCACCAGAAAGAGAACATGTTGCATTCCCTAATACAATGATTCCTCCCCAAAGACCAATATTGTTTTCGTCTAAGTTTGTACCAGCAGTTTCACCAATAGAGATATTATCTGCTTCTGAAGTAAAAATAATTGGTTGAGAAGCTGTTCCTTCTGCGATAAGTACACCACCTCTAGCTACAATTAATGCAGAAGATAAAGATCCAGTTCCTGCACGACCTTTAATAATAGTTCCTGGCTCAATTGTTAAAGTAACACCTTCTTGAACTACTACTTTTCTGTCTAAGATGTAGCAATTGTCAGCTGTCCAAGTTTCATTTACAGCGATACCACCAGCTTTCACTATACATGAATCATCATCACTACTTCCGCTGTTATCGTAATTGTTAGTAACCTCTTCAATTATAATAGGAGTATCATCATCTTCTATACAAGAAGTGAAACCTAAAGCTAATACTGCTACAGCAGATACGAATAATTTTTTCATTAGAATTTGTTTTTAAATTGTAATTATTTTGAGTTAAATATTTTGAGCAAAGAAAGTCCAAGTGTGTAAAGTTGGTGTTAACCAAAGATTAAACAAGCGTAATAAAACGGTTAGCTTAATGTTATGAGATTTACATATTATTTTTATTTGGAAATAATTTCTTAACATTCAAAAATGCTATCTTGCAAAAGATTAAATATATACTATGAACTGGGAGCAATTACTTTCTTTAAAGCGCTTTGGCGATACAAATAAAAGGTTACGAAAAGAACAAGACGAAACACGGTTAGGCTTCGAAGTAGATTATGATCGTATCATATTTTCTTCAGAATTTAGGAGTCTACAAGATAAAACACAGGTGATACCTCTTTCGCAAACAGATTTTGTACACACTCGTTTAACGCATAGTTTAGAAGTAAGTGTAGTTGCAAGATCTTTAGGTAGAAAAGTAGGGTTGAAACTATTAGAGAAGTATCCTCATCTGCAAAATATTCATGGTTATCAAGCAAATGATTTTGGAGCTATAGTAGCATCAGCTGCACTTGCACATGATATTGGTAATCCGCCTTTTGGGCATTCTGGAGAGAAGGCCATAGGAGAATTTTTTAAAACAGGAGAAGGTAAAAAATATAAAGAAGAGCTTACAGCCAAAGAATACCAGGATTTATGTGATTTTGAAGGAAATGCTAACGGTTTTAAAATAGTTACAGAAAATAGAGTTGGTAGACAAGGTGGTTTGCGCTTAAGTTATGCAACTCTTGGTGCATTCATGAAATACCCTAAAGAGTCGTTACCAAAAAAACCAACGAAACATATTGCAGATAAAAAATATGGTTTTTTTCAAAGTGAAAAAGAAGCTTTTTTAGATGTAGCAAATGAATTAGGTTTAATAAGCAGAAGTAAAACAGATATCAGTTTTTCTCGTCACCCTTTAGCTTTTTTAGTAGAAGCGGCAGATGATATTTGTTACACTATTATTGATTTTGAAGACGGAATTAATCTGGGCTTAATTCAAGAAGAATATGCTTTAGAATATTTAATTAATTTGGTTAGAGAAACCATAAACACAAAAAAATACCACCAATTAAGTAATACGCAAGATAGAGTAAGTTATCTAAGAGCTTTAGCAATTAATACACTAATTAATGAAGCGGTAGATGTTTTTATTGCTAATGAGGAAGCAATATTAAAAGACACATTTCATATTGCATTATTAGATAAAAGTAAATATGAAGCACAAATAAACGATATTATTAAAATAAGTGTGGATAATGTATACCAATCTAAAGAAGTTATAGATAAAGAAATTTCAGGCTACCAGGTGTTAAATACACTATTAAAAGTGTATACAAGTGCAATTAATAATAATTATAAGGAAACCCCTACTAATTATGATAAGCTCATACTTAAAAGATTACCTCAAACAATTAATATTAATGAAGACAATTTGTATTTGAGATTGCTAAGTATTTGTAATTATGTTTCCTTGCTTTCCGATAGCAAAGCTATTATGGTTTATAAGAAAATTAAAGGCCTAAGCTTTAACATTTAAGATTTTTTTTTATACCCCTAGTTTTGTTATATTTGCTATTCTACTAAAAAATAATACTATGAAAAAAATTACCTATTTATTAAGCGTGTTTTTTGTTTTCGTGTTAGTTGGATGTAATTCTAACGAAGAAACAAAAAAAGATGTAACACAATTAGATGTAACACAATTAAAAGAATTACATGCTGAAAATTTAAAGAAAAGCCCTTTTACAGAGCAACTTAAGTTAAACAAAAAAGAAAGAAAAGCAGCAGGATTACCTCCTAACAAATACTACGAGGAAATGTGGGAATTAACCATGAATCCAGAATTAGGAAGACCGACCCCAGAAAAAGTATCGGAATTACAAAAAGAACTTTATGAGCAAAGAGCAAATGATTTTGCTTCAAATAGAGTTCCTGGTGATGCTATGGATAATGGATGGATTTCTCGTGGACCTAATAATGTAGGAGGAAGAACTAGAGGAGTAATGTTCGATCCAAATGACGCATCTAGCAATACCGTATTTGCAGGAGGTGTTAGTGGAGGTTTATGGAAAAACTCAAATATATCTAGCGCAAGTACCGTATGGGAAAGAGTAGGAATTCCTGAAAACATTGCAGTTTCAGTAATTACATACGATCCCAATAATACAAATATATTTTATGTAGGAACAGGAGAGTCTTACACATCAGGTGATGCAACAGGAGATGGTGTATGGAAATCTACGGATGGAGGTGCTACTTGGGCTAAGATTTTTGGTGGAAGCACTGGAGATAGCTATTTTGTTTCTGCATCTAATATTACTGTAAACTCACCAGCAAGTATTGCTGGAAATTACCAATCTTTTCCGACAACTAATTTTGGTCCAGAAATTACTGCTGTAATTACAGGGGATTTAATTTTAGCTAATGATACAGCTAGTGATCCTGTAACCGAAGGATGTAATACTTTTGGTCCAAGTGCAACAGGTAAAATAGCATTAATTCGTAGAGGAGATTGTAACTTTACTGAAAAAATAAAACATGCTCAAGATAATGGTGCTATTGGTGCAATAATGATGAACAATGTTTCTGGAGAACCAATTCCAATGGGAGGAGAAGATGCTACTATTACTATTCCTTCTGTAATGATATCTAAAGAAAATGGAGATATTTTAGAAGCAGCTTTAGCTTCAGGAACTGTAAACGCTTCATTAAATCCTGCTGTAGGAGACTTCACAGCAACAGTTGTTCCTGGTGTGCAACTTATTAATGATATTATTGTGGTAGATAATGGAGGGACTTCAGATGTGTATGTTGCCGCTGGAGAAGGTACGTATGCCGATTCTAATGCTGGAACTAGTGTTGGAGGAGAAACTTATGGTTTATATAAATCTTCAGATGCTGGAGCAAACTGGGCAGAAATAGATTTACCTTTAACTGCAGATGGAAATAAACACGAACCTAACGATTTAGATTATGATGTAAATGGAGATGTATGGTTAGCTACAACTGCAAGTGCACTATATGGTGATGGTGGTGGAATTATATTTAAATCAGAAGATAACGGTGCTACTTTTGTTCAAAAATATGCTGTTTCTGACGGATTAAGAACGCAAATAGCAACTTCAAAATTAACCGCAGGTAGAGTTTATGTATTAGCCCAATTAGGTGCTGGTGGAGTTACAATTAAGTATTCGCCAAATGGTTTTAACCTTACTTTCTTAACACAAACAAAACCTTTACCAAACGATATAGATTCTGGTATTCCTGCTACAGATTTTACTAGAGGACAAGCGTTTTACGACTTAACTCTTGCATTAGATCCTACAAATGATAATATAGTATATACTGGTGGAATTGATATATTTAAAACTACTAATGGAACAGGAAGCGCATCGGCAACAACATGGAATCAGCTTTCTCTTTGGTATTCAGGTTCTATTCAATATGTTCATGCAGATCAACACGCCGTAGCATTTTCACCAAATGATCCTACCAAAATGTTATTTGGTAATGATGGAGGGGTTTACTATTCAAGCGATAATGGTACTACAATAGAAGATAGAAATAATGGTTTTGTAACTTCTCAATTCTACACGGTTGGAGTAGGGCCAACAACGGCATTTACAGGAGACACTTTTGCAGGTGGTTTACAAGATAATGGAACACAACTTTTAGAAAATGCTAACCCTACAGGAACAGATAGTGCTACAGAACCTTATGGAGGTGACGGTGCATATACTTTCTTTGATCAAGACGGTACAGATAGATATTTTATAAGAAATTATGTGTATAATGATGCCATTAACCTTTATAATTTTGATGGACCAAATGTTACCATAAATAGTGAAAACTCTAGTATAGGTTCATTTATTAATCCACAAGCATTAGATTCTAACTTAGATATTTTATATTCTAATTATTCTTCGACTGCAGGTGGTGTTATCATTAAAAGATATTCTGGTATTAAATCTACTGCTACATTAACAAAAACAGATTTAACAGATGCAGAAGAATTAACTGCAACGCCTACTGCTTTTACTGTCTCTCCTCATACTACTACATCTTCTAAGTTGTTAGTTGGTACTGTTTTAGGAGATATTATTTTAGTTGAAAATGCGAATACGGCTTCGCCAACTTGGACGAATTTAGATCAAAGACTTATTGTTGGTAGTATTTCGGATGTAGAATACGGACAATCAGAAAATGAAATATTTGTTACTGTACATAATTACGGAGTTAACAACGTTTGGTACTCTGGTGATGCTGGTGTTAGCTGGGAACAAAAAGATGGTAACTTACCAGATTTACCAGTAAAAACGATACTTCAAAACCCTTTAAACTTAGAAGAGGTAGTTATTGGTACTGAGTTAGGTGCTTGGTATACTACTAATTTTTCAGCAGCATCTCCTACATGGACACAAGCATATAATGGTATGAGTAATGTAAGAGTATTGGATCTTGATTTAAGAGATGATAATATGGTTTTTGCTGCAACTTATGGAAGAGGAGTTTTCTCTGGACAATTTACTCCAGATTCATTAAGTATCGAAGAGAACACAGAAAATACATTTAGTATTTTTCCTAACCCTTCTAATGGAAACATAAATATTAAAGTGGCTCAAAATTATGGAAAAGCTATAGCAACTATTTATGATATGAATGGTAGAAACGTATTTTCTTCAGAAATATCTTTAAGCCAACAATCTACAATAAATGCTAATCATTTAGCTACTGGAATGTATATACTAAAAATTCAAGGAACTAATTTTTCACACTCAGAAAAGTTAGTTATCAAGAAATAATTAAAAGATACTTTTAAAAAAATGCCACTTATATTATAAGTGGCATTTTTTTTATGCAATAAATTTCAAAGTAATAAAAACCTTACATATAGCTTCCTGATTTCCTTTTTATAGGTATTTTAAAGGATATAATTGCTTTTTATCGATATTTTTATTAAGTTTGATTTCTATAACATTTTAGTTTAAAGAAATTACTTGCTTGCAATATATTTTAAAACTCAAATTATGAAAAAGAACCTACTTGGAGCACTTGTTATATTTTTTGTAACATTTGCATGTTTATTGGTAATTAATGAAGTATCTAATAACAATGCTTCTGAAGTTGAAAACGATCAATATTACGTTACAGAGTAATTTATTTCCTCTATTTTTTTAGCTAGACTTTTTGCATCTAGTGCTAATAAGTTTTGAAGTTCTAAAATTTTTCCTTGCTCAATAAAATGATCTGGAATTCCTAAAATAGTTATGTTATTTTTATAGTTGTTTTTTGCTATAAACTCTAGAATTTCATTCCCAAAACCGCCTTTTACTGTTCCGTCTTCTATTGTAATTATGTTTTTATATGTAGTACATATATTATGTAATAACGTTTCATCAATAGGTTTAATAAAACGCATATCGTAATGTGCGACTTCGATTTCAGAATGTATTAAATTAATTGCTTCATCAACAGTGTTCGCCATTGTGCCAATGCTTAAAATAGCTATGTCTCTTCCTTTTTTTAAGCAAATGCCTTTACCTATTTCAATTTTAGAGAAAGTTTGTTTCCATTTGGTTATTTTACCTCTTCCTCTTGGGAATCGAATTGCAATTGGAGAATCTAAACCAAGCTGTGCTGTGTACATAATATTACGTAATTCGATTTCGTTTCTTGGAGCAAAAAGAATGAGATTTGGTATACACCTTAAATATGCTAAATCGAAAACACCATGATGTGTTGCTCCATCTTCGCCAACTAAACCTGCGCGATCTAAACAGAAAATTACTGGTAGTTTTTGTAAAGCTACATCATGTATTATTTGGTCGTAAGCGCGCTGTAAAAAAGTAGAATATATATTACAAAAAGGAATATATCCTTGTGTTGCCATTCCTGCTGCTAGGGTTACTGCATGTTGCTCTGCAATACCAACATCTAATGCACGATCAGGAAACTCTTGCATCATATACTTTAAAGAACTTCCAGTTGGCATTGCTGGAGTTATGCCTATTATTTTGTTGTTTAATCTGGCGAGTTCTACGATGGTATGTCCAAAAACATCTTGAAATTTTGGAGGTTGTATTTGATTTGATTTTTTATATAAATCACCCGTTTCTGCATTAAATTTTCCTGGCGCATGATAGGTTACTTGGTTTTCTTCCGCTTGTTTTAACCCTTTTCCTTTTGTAGTTATTACATGTAAAAATTTTGGGCCTTTAATTTTTTTTAGCCGCTCTAACTCTAAAACTAAAGCAGGTAAATCATGACCATCAATTGGGCCAGAATAGTTAAAGTTTAATGCTTCAAAAATATTATCTTGTTTTTGGGTCCCTTTTTTAACGTTGGTTAAATATTGTTTTAAGGCACCAACACTTGGGTCAATACCAATAGCATTGTCATTTAAAATAACAAGAAGGTTTGCCTTGGTAACTCCAGCATGATTTAAACCTTCAAAAGCCATACCGCTAGCAATTGAAGCGTCACCAATTACCGCAATATGTTGTTTGTTAAATTCTTCTTTTAATTGCGACACTAAAGCCATTCCTAAAGCTGCAGAAATAGAAGTGGAAGAATGTCCAACACCAAAAGTGTCATATTCGCTTTCCTCTCGTTTTGGGAAACCAGAAATGCCACCCAGTCTCCTGTTAGTATGAAAAACATTTTTTCTGCCAGTAAGTAATTTATGTACATAAGCTTGATGGCCAACATCCCAAACCAATAAATCTTCAGGAGTATTAAAAACATAATGTAAAGCAATAGTAAGTTCTACAACGCCTAAACTTGCTCCTAAATGGCCTTCTTTGGTTGCAACCGCATGAATAACCGAAGCGCGCAATTCTTTTGCAAGTTCTGGGAGTTGCTCTTGCTTTAAAAGTCGTACATCTTTTGGGTAATTAATATGGTCTAAAATGGTATTCATCTATTGCAAATGTAATATTTGAAAACGATACAATACTAATATCATTTGAAATTGTATTTTTACCATAATTATTTATTTTTAATAATATAACGATGATTAATCCGTACGATGCTACTTATTTTATGAAAAAAGCGCTTCAAGAAGCAGAGGCAGCTTTAGAAAAAGGGGAAGTCCCTGTTGGAGCTGTTATTGTTGTAGAAGATAGAATAATTGCTAGAGCACATAATTTAACCGAGTTGTTAAACGATGTTACTGCACATGCAGAAATGCAAGCTATTACTGCTGCTGCTAATTTTTTAGGTGGAAAATATCTTAAAAATTGCACCTTGTATGTAACCTTAGAGCCTTGCCAAATGTGTGCTGGGGCATTGTATTGGAGTCAGATTTCTAAAATTGTTTTTGGTGCATCAGACGCGCATAGAGGTTGTGGTGTAATGGGAACAAAATTACACCCTAAAACAAAAATTGAGGGTGGTGTTTTAGCAGAAGAAGCTTCGGCAATTATGAAACGTTTTTTTATTGAAAAACGCAATTTAAATTAAACTGCATTGTACTTTTTTATAATGAAATTTGGATGTTAAGCGCATTAGCGATAGCAACGGCATCCTTTTTGTTTTTACAAAAAGATATAGTGTATAGCGCGACGCTTTGTAGTTTTACGGAAAAGGGGAATGCCCTGATTATAACTTTCTATTGTCTCCTTCTCGTTTACGCATTTTTTCTAAATTTTCTTTGGTGAGCATGTAGTCTTTAATGTCTTTGTTTTTCCAGCTATAATAGGTGAAAAGAGGAAAGAAAATTAGAAAAAGCCCTAAAACGCCGAATCCAATAAGTTTTTCGGAATAGTTTATTTCTAAAATGTAGCCAGCAATGATACTGGATATACAAGTGAAAAATAAAATATATAAGAAGTATTTCATGAATTGATTATTTGTTTTTAAAGGTTATATACGATCTCAATCCTATTAGATGAGACTATTTGGTATAGTTAATTAATTGCCGTCTGTAGGCTGTAAGTAGCTTAGATTTTGAAACAAAACCATAATATTTTCCGTTTTTTATTACTGGTAAATTCCATGCGCTGGAGTTTTGAAATTTATCCATAACTTCTTGCATATTGTCTTTATCATAATTTATTATTTCTGGAGCATTATGCATATAATCCTCTACAATAGTAGTATCGTAAAGTTTCTGGTTGAACATAAATTCGCGAATATCATCTAACAAAATAACACCTAAAAATTCTTTTTCTTTATTAATTACAGGGAACAAATTTCGAGTTGATTTGGAAACGCCTTCATGTAGCATTTCGCCTAAAGTCATAGAAGGTTTTAGGGGTTTAAAATTTTTTTCTATTACCGAATCTAGCTTCATTAAAGTAAGTACACTTTGGTCTTTGTCATGTGTTAATAGTGCTCCTTTTGCAGCTAATTCCCTAGTGTAAATATTATGTTCAATGGTGTTTTTAGTAATAATAAACGAAATGGCAACGGTAATCATTAGCGGTACAAAAAGCTCGTAGCCTCCTGTAATTTCAGCGATTAAGAAGATGGCAGTTAATGGAGCATGAATTACTCCAGCAATTAATCCTGCCATACCTATGAGTGTGAAATTGGTTTCGGATACCTGAAAACCTAAACCTATATTATTGATCATTTTTGCAACCACGTTACCTAAAGCACTTCCCATTACCATGGTTGGAATGAATATTCCTCCAACACCACCAGCAGCAAAAGTAGTTGTCATAGCTACAGCTTTAAAAATAGTGATACCTATTAGTAATGCAATGATTACCCAAATATTTTTATTGTACGCATCAAAAGGAGTTGTGCCAAGTGCTTGAAGGTGGTTTCCTGCAAGTAGATTGTTTATAAAGCCAAAGCCTTCTCCATAAAGTGGCGGAATAAAATAAAGCATAACGCCTATTGCAAGTCCACCAATGATTAGTCTTTGAAATTGGTTTTTAAAGTTATCAAAAAACTTCAAAATTGCGAAATACATTTTGGTGAAATATATAGAAGCTATAGCTGTAGAAATACCTAGTAATACATAAAAAAACGTATCTTTTATTTCAAATTTATCCGAAAAATTAAAGTTAAAAAGAAGATCGTCACCTAGAAAGAAATAAGAGGTAATAACAGAAGAAACCGAGGCTAGTAATAATGGTAATAAAGAAGCAAAGGTTAGGTCTAAGCTAAAAACTTCTACTGCAAAAATTATAGCAGCAACAGGAGATTTAAAAATAGATGATATTGCCCCAGCTGCAGCACAACCAATTAATAATGTTTTTGTTTTACTATCTATATGAAGTAGTTTTCCTAAGTTTGAGCTTAAGGCAGCACCCGAGGCTACTGCTGGGCCAAGTAAACCAACAGATCCACCAAAACCTACAGTTAGTGGGGCTGCTATTAAAGGATAGTATATTTTAGTTCTGGCCAATATTCCTCCTTTTTTTGAAAGGGAGAATAATATGGATGGAATTGCGTGTTCTAAAGGTTTTTTAGTAATATATTTAGTAAATAAGTAAACCAATAATAAACCAATTACAGGAAGAATAAAATAGAGTTGGTTTTGTGAAAAAATGATTCCTTTTTCTAAAACAGCTTCAATGGTATAAGTAATATTTTTTATGGTTACCGAAACTAACCCAGCCAGTAAACCAACGAACAAACTTAATATAAAAACAAAGTTTTTTTGAGAGATATGTTTGTATCTCCATTTTAAAAACCGTTTTATTACATGTTGTTTTGGCATGAATTAAAGCTACTAAAAAATCCTGCAATTTGCAGGATTTTTTATTTATGATTTTAAGTTTAATTTTAAACTTAGTTCTGTTAGTTGTTCATCATCAATGGGAGCAGGAGCATCTATCATGACATCACGTCCAGAATTGTTTTTTGGAAAAGCAATAAAATCTCTAATAGTTTCTTGCCCGCCTAAAATAGAAACTAATCTATCAAGTCCAAAAGCAAGTCCGCCATGTGGAGGTGCACCATACTCAAAGGCATCCATTAAGAATCCAAACTGCGCTTTTGCTTCTTCTTCGCTAAAACCTAAATGTTTTAACATGATAGCTTGCGTCTTTTTATCGTGAATTCTAATAGATCCTCCACCAATTTCATTTCCGTTTAAAACCAAATCGTAAGCATTTGCTTTTACCTCTCCGGGATTGGTGTCTAATAATTCTATTTGTCCTGGTTTAGGTGAAGTAAAAGGATGGTGCATAGCATGATAATGCCCAGTTTCTTCATCTAATTCTAATAAAGGAAAATCCATTACCCAAAGTGGAGCAAATACTTTAGGGTCACGTAAACCTAAGCGTTCTGCAAGCTCCATGCGTAATGCACTTAGTTGTGCTCTTACTTTATTTGTTTCTCCAGATAAGATACAAATTAAATCTCCAGGTTTTGCACCTGTAACTTCAGCCCATTTTGCTAAATCTTCTTGGTTGTAAAATTTATCTACAGAAGATTTGAAAGTTCCATCGTCATTAACACGGCAATAAACCATTCCTAAAGCACCAACTTGTGGGCGTTTTACCCAGTCGATTAATTTATCTATTTCTTTTCTTGTGTATACATTTCCGCCAGGAACAGCAATACCTACAACTAATTCTGCATTATTAAAAACGCCAAAATCTTTGTGTTGTGTTGCGGCATTAAGTTCTCCAAATTCCATTCCAAATCTAATGTCAGGTTTATCGTTTCCGTACAAACGCATGGCATCATCATAAAGCATTCTTGGGAATTTTTCAATCTCTACTCCATTTACTTCTTTTAATAAATGACGTGTTAACCCTTCAAAAGCATTTAAAATATCTTCTTGTTCAATAAAAGCCATTTCACAGTCTATCTGAGTAAATTCTGGCTGTCTGTCTGCGCGTAAATCTTCGTCTCTAAAGCACTTTACAATTTGAAAATACTTATCCATTCCACCAACCATTAGCAATTGCTTAAAAGTTTGTGGCGATTGCGGTAATGCGTAAAATTGCCCTTCGTTCATTCTGCTTGGAACCACAAAATCACGAGCGCCTTCTGGAGTAGATTTTATTAAGTAAGGGGTTTCTACTTCTATAAATCCTTCATTAGACAAATAATTTCTAACTGCTTGTGTAACTTTTGCTCTAAAAATCAGATTGTTTTTTACAGGATTACGTCTTATATCTAAATAGCGATATTTCATACGCAATTCTTCACCACCATCTGTTGTGTCTTCAATAGTGAAAGGAGGAACTAATGCTTCGTTTAAAATGTTTAATTCAGAAACAAGAATTTCAATATTTCCTGTAGGCATTTTAGGGTTTTTAGATGCACGCTCAATAACGGTTCCTTTAACTTGTATAACAAATTCACGGCCTAATTTTTGCGCTTGTTCCATCATTGTTTTTGAAGTTCTTTCTTCATCAAACACCAATTGTGTTATTCCATATCTATCCCGCAAATCTACCCAGACAATAAATCCTTTATCTCTAGACTTTTGAACCCAGCCTGCTAGTGTTACCTCTGTGTTTATATGTGATGCATTTAACTCACCACAATTATGACTTCTGTACATAAAATTTTATTTGAAGTGCAAATTTAACATTTATATTTTGACTATAATTGGTATTATGTAAACTAATTCAAAAAGGTGGTATGTTTATTTTTGCGGGCTTTTTATTATTATATTTTCATAAAAACATTTAAAAATTTACATATTTGATAATTTTGTTGTTTTTTTGTTTAAATAAATAAAATTATAAATTATGGTAAAAAGCTACTTTATGTTGTTGTTTCTATTGTTAGGAACATCAAGTTTTATTAATGCACAACAGGTTTCGGGAAATGTTTCTGATGATTCAGGTCCAATACCAGGAGTTTCTGTTGTTGTAAAAGGAACCACAAATGGAACAACCACAGATTTTGATGGTAATTATTCCATAGAAGCCAGTAATGGAGATGTTTTATTATATTCTTATGTTGGCTATGAGTCACAAGAGGCTACTGTTAGTGGTAGTGTTTTAAATATTACTTTACAATCTGGTGTTGCATTAGATGAAGTAATACTAGTAGGTAATAGAGCGAAACCTAGATCTATTTTAGATTCACCTGTTCCAATTGATAATATTGGTGTTGCAGAGTTGAAGAATACTGGTCAACCTACTGTAGATAAAATGTTAACGTATAAAGTACCATCTTTTAATTCTACTACTCAAGCTATTTCAGATGGAACAGCTCATTTTGATCCTGCAGATTTGAGAGGATTAGGCCCAAGTAGGACATTGGTTTTAGTAAACGGGAAACGTAAAAATCAAAGTGCATTAGTGTATATTAATGATACACCAGGTAAAGGTGAAGTTGGAGTAGATTTAAAAAGTATACCAGCAGCTGCTATTGAACGGATTGAAGTTTTAAGAGATGGAGCATCTGCTCAATATGGTTCTGATGCTATTGCAGGAGTAATAAACATGGTCTTGAAAAAGGATGTTGAATTCACTTCAGTAAGTGCTAAAGCAGGAGTTACTACAGAAGGAGATGGATTTAATTTTGGTGTAGATTTAAATACATCTTTGAATCTAGGTAAGGAAGGTAGTTATTTAAATTTCACAGTTGGCTATTACCAACAAGAAGAGACTAATAGAGCAGGGGAACCTGGTAAAGATGATTTGTTTGGTGTAGCAGCAGATGACCCAACTTTTGGAGCTTGGTTAGCAGATAATCCGGATTTAGGTATGACTATTGGTCAACCAGAAATGAAAATAATGGATATTTTTGTAAATGCAGGGGTGCCAATTGGAGATAAAGGAGCTGAGTTTTACACCTTTGGCGGATTAACCTATAGAACAGGAAAGAGTTTTGCTTTATATCGCACACCATACTGGGTTACAGATCCACACAATCTATTACATGAAGCAGGAACAGAATATCAAGGTTTTCAACCAACATTTGAAACAGATGTTAGGGATAATAATATGACTGCAGGTGTTAAATGGGACGTATTAGGTTTTAAAGTAGATTTAAGTGGTACGTATGGAAGAAATGCAGTAGACTATGAGGTGAATAATACATTAAATATAGATTTAGGAGCAAATAGCCAAACAAGTTTTGATGTAGGAGCTTATACTTTTAGTAACACGCTTGCTAATCTAGATTTAAGTAGAGAGCTTGGATCTTTTGTGGTTTCTTTTGGTGCTGAAATAAAAGGAGAACGCTTTACTGCTGAAGCTGGAGATCCAGCATCTTATTTCAATCCTTCTGGATCTGGAGGAGCACAGTCTTTTCCTGGATTGCAACCTAGTAATGCTGTAGAAGCAAAAAGGGATAATTATGGTGTTTATGGAGCTTTAGATTGGGAGCCGACTGAAAAAATTTTAATAGGTGGTGCAGTTCGTTATGAGGATTTTAGCGACTTTGGAGACAATACGTCATGGAAAGTTAATGGGCGTTATTCTTTAGGGGATAAAGGGGCAATTAGAGCGTCGTATAGTACAGGTTTTAGAGCGCCTTCATTACATCAAATATATTTAAGTAATGTGCAGACACTTGTATCTGGAGGGACAATTTCAAACCAAGGTACATTTAATAATGTAGACCCAATAATTAGAGACGGTTTAGGAGTGCCTCAATTAACAGCAGAAACTTCAAAAAATATTTCTGCAGGAATCACCTTTAAACCAGTTAACAACTTATCATTATCCTTAGATTTCTATAATGTAAAAGTAGATAACCGCGTTTTGTTTACCAATGAAATCGGTTTTGATGCCGATGATACAAGTACGAATCCCGTAGAACAGATTCTAGTAGATAATTCTATTACAAGTTTAAAATTCTTTGTTAACGCTGTTACTACTAATACTACAGGTTTAGATTTAGTTGCAAATTACAGAAACATAGAGTTAGGAAATGGTAAGTTGTCGGCAACCTTGGCTGCAAACTTTAACAATACAGATATTGATGGAAAGATTGATACACCTACTTTGCTTGAAGATAACGGTTATGATATTTTTAATAGAAAGGAACAATCTAGAATAACATCTTCTAGACCAAAAACTAAAATTTTATTAGGCCTAGATTATGAGTTAAACAAATGGAGTTTCGCATTAAATAACACTTATTTTGGTGAAGTGACTTGGCAACATGCAACAGATGCAAACAATGACCAAACATTTGGTGGAAAAATTATTACCGATTTAATTTTTGGTTATGAATTTAGTGATCGCCTTTCTGCATCTTTATCTGTAAATAATTTATTAGATGTTTATCCTGATGAAATTGAAACAGGAGGAGATGTTGTTACTGATCTTGGAGGAAGGTTTAAGTATCCTTGGGAAGTAAATCAATTTGGTACTAACGGAACAACTATTAGTGGAGGGTTGAATTTTAAATTTTAATCATGAAAGTTGTTTTAATAAAAAATCCGAAGCATTTGCTTCGGATTTTTTATTCTATAATTTATTCTTCTATATGCTTGTTTGCAATTAAAACTTCTGAATTCATTATATCTTTTGAAGTTGTTTTCTTTCTTAACCACATTTTAAACTTCATAATTAAGAAGAATAAAATTGGCACTGCAATTAAAGTTAAAAATGTTGCAATTATTAAACCGTAAATTACGGTCCATGCTAATGGCCCCCAAAACACAACGTTGTCTCCGCCCATATATATTTTTGGGTCAAAATCTGCAAATAAGGTAAAGAAGTTAATATTAAAGCCAATTGCTAATGGAATTAAACCAAGAATAGTGGTGATGGCTGTTAATAAAACTGGTCTTAAACGTGCTTTACCTGCTTTAACAATTGCTTCAAATAAATCGTTAGTTTCTAGGTAGTCCGTTTGTTCTAAACCTAAGTCGTTTTTCTTTCTATCTATTAAAAGTTGGGCATAATCTAGAAGTACTACACCGTTGTTTACAACAATTCCTGCTAATGAGATAATCCCCATCATAGTCATCATAATTACAAAAGAAGACCCTGTAATTACCATACCACCAAATACACCTATTAAACTTAATAGAATAGAAATCATGATAATAGTAGGTTTAGATATTGAGTTGAATTGAAAGATTAGTATGAAGAAAATTAATCCCAAACCAGTCAGTAAAGCTCCCATTAAAAAAGCCATTTGCTTGTTTTGCTCTTCAATTTGACCAGTATAATCTATTTTGATGTTTTTAGGCATATTTTCAAAAGCTTTCATTTCGTTTTGTACTTGAGCAACAATTGCTCCTGCATCTGTAAACCCTGGAGATAATTGAGAGTATACAGTTACCACACGTTTTACATCTTTGTGTTTAATTGCACTAAACCCAGAATTGTTACTGTGTTCTGCAATTGCAGAAACAGGAACCTCTTTTAAATTACCAGTATTATCTCTAAACGTTATTTTTTGATTAAAAACAGCATTAGGATTGTACCTGTTGGCCTTATTAAAACGAACATAAATATCATAATCTTCACCGTCTTCTTTATAGATTCCTGCTTTAGCTCCAAAGATAGAATTACGAATTTGTTGACCAACTTGTGATGTATTAATACCTAACTCCCCAGCTTTTTTACGGTCTACAACAACCTGCATTCCAGGTTTGTCTTTGTTTACATCAATCTTAATTTCATCTACTCCAGGAATATTCTTTGAGTTAATAAAATCTCTCATTCTTTCTGCAGTAACAATTAACTCACTATAATCATTACCTTCAATTTCAATGTTAATTGGAGCTCCTGCTGGTGGTCCGTTAGCATCTTTTTCTACCGAAATTAAAACTCCTGGATAAATGCCAACCAATGCCGCTTGTACTTTCTGGCGTAATAATTCACTGTCTTCACCACGTCTGTATTTATATTCACGCATAGAAGCAGTAATTTTTCCTTTGTGTGGTAATTCGCCTCCAGAACCTGCGTCTACAGTTGGATTACCTGCTCCTTCTCCAACTTGCGAAACAGCACTTTCTACCATAAAATTGTAGTCGCCATCTGTGTATTGCGATTCGTTTAATACAACATATACTTTCTTTTCAATTTCTTTAGTAATTGTATTCGTTTTTTCGATATCTGTTCCTTGCGGATACTCTATATAAACAATAATTTGATTAGGCTTATTGTCAGGAAAGAATTCTACTTTAGTACGTTGTGAAGCCAATGAAGCTCCAAAAGCAATAAAAGAAATAATTAACAATAGAAAGGTTCCACCTATTAGCCAGTAAGGTCTAGATTTAGATAACGCTTTACGTAATTGACGTTCGTACCAATTTTCTAAACGTGGTAGTACTTTGGTTTGAAAAGCATTTGCCCATTTGCGTAAAAAGAGTCTATACGCCCAAAGCATGATAGCAGTAAAAATCATTAATGACCCTAATGCTCTATTAGTACCGCCAACTAGGTATATTAATACCCCAAGAATTGCCATAATAGTTGTTACTATAATAATTTGTTTTAATGGCATATTTTCATCTTCGGTACTCATAAAGTTAGAGACTAAAACCGAGTTGAAAAAGATAGCTACTATTAATGAAGAACTTAAAACAATAGCTAAAGTAATAGGTAAAAGTTTCATAAACTCTCCCATTACCCCTGGCCATAAACCTAACGGTATAAATGCTGCAACTGTTGTTGCTGTAGAGATAATTATTGGAAAAGCAATTTCACCAATCCCTTTTTTTGCAGCATCTATTCTGTTCATGCCTTCTTCGTCCATAAGGCGATACACATTTTCTACAACCACAATTCCATTATCTACTAACATCCCTAAGCCCATAATTAAACCAAAGAGTATCATTGTATTTAAAGTATAGCCTAACATGTTTAATATCATGAGCGACATAAACATAGACATTGGTATTGCAAAGCCTACAAATATGGCATTTTTAAACCCTAAAAAGAACATTAACACAGTAACTACTAGTATAACACCAAAAAGGATGTTGTTTACTAAATCGTCAACAGCAGCAATCGTTACAGAAGATTGATCGTTAGCAATGGTTACTTCTAAATCTGGAGGAAAAACATTGTCTATTGCATCCTGTACCATAACTTGTATTTGCTCGGCAGCAGCAACCATGTTAGATCCAGCGCGTTTTTTGACATCTAACATTACAACCTGCTCTCCATATTGTCTAGCAAATGTTGTAATGTCTTTTTCTTTAAAGGAAACATCAGCTACATCTTTTAAGTATATAGGGTTTCCGTTTTCTGCTTTTACTACAAAGTTTTCTAATTCGGAAGGCTTTTCTATTTCACCTAAAATACGAATGGTACGTCGTTGACCGCTAGTTATTAAATTACCAGCAGACATGGTAGAATTCCCGCCATTAATAGTGTTAATTATATCGTTAAAGCTAACTTTTGCAGCTTGCATTTTGTAAATATCTACTGCAACTTCTACTTCTTTGTCTTGTACACCGCGAATGTCTACTTGTTTAATTTCTCGAAGGCTTTCAATTTCATCTTGGAGGTATTCACCAAATTCTTTTAATTTTCCAACAGTGTAATCTCCAGAAATGTTAATGTTAAGTATTGGCATTTCTTCACTCATGCTCAATGCAAAAACATTAGGTTCAACTTTTGCTCCATTAAAAGTTGGCCAATCTTCACTAGAGGTTTCTCCTTCTATTTCATCTTTTACTTTTTGCTTGGCTTCTTCAACTTCCAGATGCTCATCAAACTCGACAATTACCATAGAATAATCTTCTTGTGATGTTGAGGTGATTTCTACAACATTACTAACGGTTTTAAGTTTTTCTTCTAGTGGATCTGTTATTAGTTTCTCGATGTCTTCGGCAGTATTACCAAAAAATGGTGTGCTTATGTAAATTTTAGTTTCTTTAATTTCTGGGAAACTTTCACGCGGCATTTCAAAAAAAGCAGAAACACCTAAATAAAAGATAACTGCCATAACTACATACATGGTAGTTTTGTTGTTAATTGCCCAAGAGGATAATCCGAATTCTTTATCGACTTGGTTGTTTTTTTTCTTTTTAATCATGAGGTCTAAATTACTGGTTGATTACTTTAACGGTTTGTCCGTTTTTCACACTACGTGCTCCTTCTTGAATAATTTCAGCACCATCATTAATACCTTTTAAAACTTCAATTACATCACCTTGTGTTTTTCCTGTTTCAATAATTACACGTTCGGCAACTCCTTCTTCGTTTTCATTTTTATCTTTTACTACATAAATGTATTGTTTTCCTTCTGCATTTTCCGAAATAATACTTTGCGGAATTAACAGAGCTTCTTTATTTGTATAGTCGTTAATTTTAAGTTTTGCTGTTAAGTTAGGTTTAATGGTTTTGTCTTTATTAGGAACAGCAACTTCTACCTTAAAGGTTCTATTTGCAGGATTGATGAAATTGCCAGCCTGTCTTATTTTAGCGTCTAAAGTTTTTCCTAAAATTGGAAATTCTACTTCTACATTTTTATTTACAGTTACATTAGAGATATATCGCTCT
This sequence comes from Lacinutrix cladophorae, assembly GCF_053604645.1. Lineage (NCBI taxonomy): Bacteria > Pseudomonadati > Bacteroidota > Flavobacteriia > Flavobacteriales > Flavobacteriaceae > Lacinutrix > Lacinutrix cladophorae. Next base: position 152,534 of record NZ_JBSHNR010000110.1, read on the forward strand.
GGCACATCTGTCTCAATATACATATTGTCTAAATTTACTATACGCATCAATTGCGATTGTCCTGCAGCAACTACACTTCCTTGGTCTGTAATAACATCATCAATAGTTCCTGTGAACGGTGCTTTAACTACCGTTTTTTTAATTTGTTGTTGTATTTGGTTTACTGCTTGTTCTTGAGCTTCGTAACTAGATTTTGCTTGTAGGTATTGAATTTCACTTCCAATTTTTTGGTTCCATAAACGTTCTTGACGTTCAAAAGTAGTTTTAGCAAGGTTTGCTTGAATTTGCACTTGTGCTAATTGCTGACTCATGCCCCCATCATCAATTTTGGCTAAAATTTGACCTTTAGAAACTTTTTGTCCTTCTTTTACGTATACACGAGTAAGAATACCAGAGTATTCTGGAAAAATTAATAGGTTGTTTTTAGTACTTACACTTCCTTGTAATTCTAAAAAGTGATTAAAAATAGTTTGTTTAGCTTTAAAAGTCGTTATTAATGGTACTTTTTTAGTGGTGTCTAATTTTGCGATTTTTGAATCTAATTGCTTTAGTTGTTCTGCAATTTCTTGTTGTTGTGCAACGATTTCTCCACGTTTTATTCTAATGGTTTCTAGGTTATTGCTTTCTAGAACTTTTTCAATAGTATTTTTTTTCTTTTCACCACCACAGGAAGCTAAAAGGAATGCTGCAAGTATTATTGGATATATGTTTTTCATTTTAAAATGGTTTCTGGTTGTTTTAGTTTTTAGGTATTTCGTTTAAAGCAGTTTCAAGTTCTGCTTTGGTATTAATAACATCTAGCATTGCTTGTAATAATTCTTGCTGTGCTGCGTATAACTGTGTTTGTGCTTGACGTAAATCGAAACTAGATGCGATGCCTTCAAAAAATTTAGTTTGATTTTTTTGTTCGATACGCTCTGCAAGATTTAAGTTTTGTTTTTTGTTTTCGTAATCTTCCATAGCAAACTGGTAATCGCTTTTGGCAGCTGCTATTTGTAGTTTTAATTGTTGTTGGGTTTCTGTTAAATCCTCTTCCGCTTTTTCGAGATTTACTTTTGCTCTTTGGGTAGATGCACTACGCATTCCTGAGCTAAATATTGGTATATTTAAACTCATACCAAACATAGAAGAGCCAAACCATTTTTGATTGCTATTTGCAAAATGAAATGTTTCGTTATAAGCAGAATACCCTCCATTTATAAAAGCATTTAATGTTGGTAATGCTTTGCTTTTTTCAAGTTTAAGTAATAGTTCTTTTGCTACTTTATCATTTTCAGCTATTTTGAAATCTATAGTGTTTTCTACATTTTCTTCAGCATTTAATAGGTGTAATGCCGAATTATAATTAGCCAAGCCACTTAAACTATCTGTTAATTTAGAGTTGATGCTTAAGTCTAGACCTAGTGTTATATTAAACATTTGGTATGCTAGTTTTTTTAGCCTCTCAGTATTTTTTAATTGGCTTTTTATTCCAGAAAGAGTAATTTGTAATTGTTCTACACTTTCTTCTTCTTCTAAGCCATTCTCATAAATTTTTGTGGTTTCGAAAATATTTTTTTCTAAAACACTAATATTTCTGTTTAAAACCGCCAGACTTTCTTCTGCAAGTAAAACATTGCCATAAGCATTAATAACAGCTTTGCGCACCTCTAAATCTGTTTTCTCTTTTGCATTTTTAGATATTTCTAGAAATACTTTAGCAGACTGTAATCCTACTAGATAGGAGCCGTCAAATAATTTTTGTGTTAAAGTGGCAGTTGCAGTTGTGCTTTGTTTTGTGCTAAAATTAACAGGTATAAATGTCCCTGGTGTTCCTCCAGTTAGCTCAGCAGGAAGTAATGTAACTTGTTGTTTTAACCAGTTTTGGTAATCTACCGTTGCATTTATTTGAGGTAAACCAGTTGCAGTGGTTTCCCATTTTTGTAATTCTGCTGCTTTAATATCTCGTGCTGCATTTTTTGCAGTCCTGTTGTTTTTTAAAGCATAGTTTATTGCTTCTTGTAAGCTAAAACTCGAAGTGCTTTCTTGCGAAAAAACTACAGAGGTAATTACAAAGAATAGCAGTGTGATACTTTTTTTCATTAGATTGATTTATGATTGATTTATGATTGATTGTTGTTTATAAATTTGTTTAAAGTTTGTAGCCCTTTTTCGCTACAAATTGCTCTTAAATGGTATTCTAGGTAGCTTTCCATTAGATATTCCATGGTGAATTTATTGGAAGGAAAAATACTTTCATCTTTAATTCCCGACATTCCATTAAAGTACATTCTTGAAATAAAATCAACATCTATATTTTTTCTGAATAAATGGGTGTCTACTCCTTTTTGAATACTATCTTTAACCGATTCATGCATTTTTTCAAATTGTTTCATCTGTAAACTTTGATAAATTTGCGGATAGTATTTCTTCAATTGATATTGTGGTGATGTTTTTTCATTTTTTAAATAATTCATCACAAACATTTTAATGTCGTACAATTCTTCAATTGGGTTCTGCGAATCATTACAAATACAATCTATTCCGCCACAAATGTTTTCAAAAACATTTAATGTAGTAGCTTCTATTAATTTGGTTTTATTCTCAAAATGTTGATATATAGTTTTTTTGGATATGCCTAAAGCATTCGCTATATCGTCCATAGTGACACTCTTAAAACCTAAGGTTAAGAATAATTCGGCCGATTTATGTATAATTTTTTCTCTCATAATTTGATGCAAAGATAGTACAGGAAACTTTAAGTACAAAAAAAGTTTCCAAAGTTTTAATCATTTTTTAACTTTTACTTAAAGAATCGCTTTATTATTTTATAAATCCCTTATTTTTGCAGGATGCAAAACATTCTATTTTACCAAGAAGCATTTGTTTCCTATTTAGAGAAATTTGTTTCCAAGAGAGAGCCAGAAACATTATATGATCCGATACATTATATATTAAATATAGGAGGTAAAAGATTACGTCCTGTTTTAACTTTAATGACAGCAGAGATTTTTAATACGGATTATAAAAAAGCTTTAGATGCAGCTTTAAGTATAGAGGTATTTCATAATTTCTCGCTTGTGCATGATGACATTATGGACGATGCACCTTTGCGAAGAGGACAAGAAACAGTTCATGAAAAATGGAATATAAACACAGGTATTCTTTCTGGTGATGCGATGCTTATTTTAGCATATCAACTTTTTGAAAATTATAATCCAGAAACCTTTCAAGCGTTAGCTAAATTATTTAGCAAAACAGCATTAGAAGTTTGTGAAGGCCAACAATATGATGTTGATTTTGAAACACGTGAGGATGTTACAATTACCGAGTATTTAAAAATGATAGAATACAAAACTGCAGTTTTGGTTGGTGCAGCTATGCAAATGGGAGCAATTATTGCAGGAGCAACAAAGGAAGATCAAAATACAATTTATCAATTTGGAAAGAATCTAGGAATTGCTTTTCAATTGCAAGATGATTATTTAGACGTATTTGGAGATCCAGAAACCTTTGGTAAACAGGTTGGTGGTGATATTATTGAAAACAAAAAAACGTATTTATATTTAAAAGCTTTGGAGTTTTCTTCGGAAGCAGACCAGCTTCAATTACAACATTTATTTAGTATAAACCCTACAGATGCTTCTGATAAAATTGAAGCTACAAAAGAAGTTTTTATTACTAGTGGTTCTGCCGAAGCAACAAAGCGAGCTATTGAAACATATACAAATAAAGCATTTCTTGTTTTAGAAACTTTACAGATTTCAGAAGAAAATAAAACAGCATTAAAACAGTTTGGTAAACAATTAATGAACAGAACCGTATAATGCTATTTCTTTGAAATAAGGTAAAGTAGTATAAAAACTAAATTTAAATAGATTTCTGCATTTGCTGGAAGAATAAAAATGAATTCACCTATAACTTTTAACGATTTAATTGAAGAGGCAAATAGTCTTCAGCTTTATAAAAAATTAATAAAACAACTTAATAAAGATTTTTTGTTTGCTAACATTGATTTAGATTTTGACGAAGAAATTTTACCTACAAGTTTAAAGCTGTTACTTCATGAAACGGTTTATAAACTCATACAAGAAAAGTTTGCAGAGTATTTAAATCTTCTTTACATAATAGATGTGCCAGAAAAACAAGTTAAAGAATTAAACGGAGACGATACGGTTCAGTTAGCCGAAGATGTTTCGTTTTTAATTTTAAAACGCGAATGGCAAAAAGTATGGTTTAAAAATAAGTATTCTTAAAAATAAACTCTAACAAAAGGAATCCAGGCACTACCATATACACTTTTGTCGTCATCATATAACACATCGTATCTTATACCAATAGTAAAGTTTTGAGACCTGTAACCAGCACCTAAGAATAATGCGGGTGACCAATATGTTTCATCTAAATTACTAACATAGCTAGAATCAAAATCCCTATTTACGTGTAACTGCTCGAACTCTCCAGAGAGTTGTATTTCTGGAATAGGATTATACAAACCAATAATACCACCACCTAAAATAGTTGATTTGTAAGCATTTTTACGTTTGTTATACGTAGCATTAAGAGTTATACCTAAAGCAAATTGATCGTCAAATTGGTAAATAGCACTTGGCGCTAAAGTCCCACTAAAAAACCCATCACCAAAACCTAATCCAATTCCACCTCCAACACGAACTTTTTGCCAAAAAGCACTCTTTTGTTTTACATTATTTTCTTGTGCTTTTGCAGATATAATAACAAAACAAGAAAAGACTAAAAAAGCAATAATTTTTTTGGTGAAAGGAGCAGATATATTCATAATTGTATAAAATGTTAAAATAGAATGTTATAAATATAATAAAACTACATCTAATTTTAGTAAAAGTTGTATTTTTGAATAAATTTTGTTGAAGCTAGATTCTCTCAAAAAAAATAATGGATAAATATTCCTTTTTAAACGCAGCACATACAGCATACTTTGCTGATCTTTACGACCAATATATAAAAAACCCAGACTCCGTTGAGCCTAGTTGGAGAGCCTTTTTTCAAGGTTACGATTTTGGTTCCGAAACTTTTGGAACAAATGGAGAAATAGTTGAAGGTGTTTCAACTCAAATTCCAGAACATGTTCAAAAAGAGTTTCAGGTAGTAAAACTTATAGATGGTTATAGAACCAGAGGTCATTTGTTTACCGCAACAAACCCAGTTCGGGCAAGACGTAAATACGCACCAACTCTAGAAATTGAAAACTTTGGCCTGTCTCAAGCAGACCTAGACACCGTTTTTAATGCTGGAGATATTTTAGATTTAGGCCCGCAAACACTTCGTGAAATACGTAAACATTTAGAAGCTATTTATTGTAGTTCTATAGGTGTAGAGTATATGTACATTAGAAATGTTGAACGTAAACAATGGGTTCAAAATAAATTGAACTTTAATGATAATCAACCAAGTTTTTCTGCTGAAGAAAAAAAGCACATACTTAAAAAATTAAACGAAGCAGTTTCGTTTGAAAGTTTTTTACATACTAAATATGTTGGACAAAAACGTTTTTCTCTTGAAGGAGGTGAATCTTTAATTCCTGCATTAGATGCACTTATTGAAAAAGCATCTGAATATGATGTAAAAGAATTTGTAATGGGAATGGCACATCGTGGTCGTTTAAGTACACTTACTAATATTTTTGGTAAATCTGCAAAAGATATCTTTAGTGAGTTTGATGGTAAAGATTACGAACAAGAAGTATTTGATGGAGATGTAAAATATCACTTAGGTTGGACTAGTGATAGAGTTACAGACACCGGAAAAAAAATAAATCTAAACATTGCACCAAATCCGTCGCATTTAGAAACGGTTGGCGCTGTAGTAGAAGGTATAACAAGAGCCAAACAAGACGATAAATACCCAGAAAACCCATCGCAAGTACTACCTATTGTAGTTCATGGTGATGCTGCAATAGCTGGACAAGGTTTAGTGTATGAAATTGTACAAATGGCACAATTAGATGGTTACAAAACAAACGGAACCATTCATATAGTAGTAAACAACCAAATAGGTTTTACAACAAATTATTTAGATGCAAGATCAAGTACCTATTGTACCGATGTTGGAAAAGTAACACTTTCGCCAGTATTACACGTAAATGCAGATGATGCAGAAGCAGTAGTTCATGCCGTTTTATTCGCTCTACATTTTAGAATGAAATTTAAACGTGATGTCTTTATTGACTTATTAGGATACAGAAAATATGGACATAATGAAGGAGATGAACCAAAGTTCACGCAACCTTTATTATATAAAGCAATAGCAAAACATAAAAATCCTAGAGATATTTATGCGGAGAAATTAATAGCTGAAGGAGTTATAGATAATAATTATGTTTCTAAATTAGAACAAGATTATAAAAATGCATTAGAAGAGAAATTAGAAGATTCTCGAAAAATTAAAACAACAGAAATCACACCATTTATGAGTAATGAATGGATAGATTTTACTACTGCTCAAGAAGACGGGATGATGCAGCCAGTGGACACTTCGTATGCTGCTGAAGGATTAGCGAAAATAACGAAAGTACTTTCTAATCTTCCTGAAGATAAAAAGTTTATTCGAAAAATTTCTCGCCTTATTGAATCTAGACAAACCATGTTTGATGAAAACAGATTAGATTGGGCAATGGCAGAACATTTAGCATATGGAACCCTTTTAGAAGAAGGTTACGATGTTAGAATTTCTGGTCAAGATGTAGAAAGAGGAACCTTTTCACACAGACATGCTGTTGTAAAAGTAGAAGATAGCGAAGAAGAAATTGTATTACATAATAACATAAGTGATACTCAAGGAAACTTCTATATTTTTAACTCCTTATTATCAGAGTATGGTGTTGTAGGATTCGATTATGGTTATGCTATGGCAAGTCCAAAAACTCTAACCATTTGGGAAGCGCAATTTGGAGACTTTAGTAATGGAGCGCAAATTATGTTAGATCAATATATCACTGCAGCTGAAGATAAATGGAAATTACAAAATGGTTTAGTGATGTTATTACCACATGGTTATGAAGGCCAAGGGGCAGAGCATTCTTCTGCTCGTATGGAGCGATATCTTCAAATGTGTGCTAAAGATAATATGTTTGTAGTAGATTGTACTACACCTGCAAATATGTACCATTTGTTACGTAAGCAAATGAAAGCAAATTTCAGAAAACCACTAATTGTGTTTACACCAAAGAGTTTACTACGTCATCCATTAGTTGTTTCTAGTGTTGATGAAATAGCTAACGGAAGCTTCCAAATGCTAATTGATGATGCAAAAGCAACAGCAGATAACGTAAAGACGTTAGTGTTTGTAACCGGAAAGTTCTACTATGATTTACTAGAAGAGCAACAAAAATTAGAAAGAGAAGATGTTGCATTAGTTAGAATAGAGCAATTATTCCCATTACCAATAGAAGATATTCGAAAAGTATTAAGTAAATATACAAATGCAGACGATATAGTTTGGGCACAAGAAGAACCAAGAAATATGGGAGCTTACAGCCATATGTTAATGCATTTAGAGGAAGCTAAAACTTTTAGAGCAGCAAGTAGAAGACCTTATGGAGCACCAGCAGCTGGTAGTTCTGTACGATCTAAAAAACGTCATCAAGAAGTAATTGATTTCGTGTTTGACAAAACAAAAAACAATCAACGATAATATAAAGTAAAATTATAGAGCATGATTTTAGAAATGAAAGTTCCTTCACCAGGAGAATCTATTACAGAAGTAGAAATAGCAACATGGTTAGTTGAAGAAGGTGATTATGTAGAAAAAGACCAAGCTATTGCAGAAGTAGATAGTGATAAAGCAACATTAGAACTCCCTGCTGAAGCTAGTGGAACAATTACTTTTAAAGCAGAAGAAGGAGATGCTGTTGCCGTTGGAGCAGTGGTATGTTTAATTGATACAAGTGCAGCTAAACCAGAAGGAGGTGAAGCTCCAAAAACAGAAGCTAAAGTAGAAGCACCTAAAGCAGAAGCTCCAAAAGCAGAAACACCTAAAACTGAGACTTACGCAACAGGAACAGCAAGTCCTGCAGCAAAAAAGATTCTAGCAGAAAAAGGAATGCAAGCATCTGCTGTTAAAGGAACAGGAAAAGATGGTAGAGTAACTAAAGAGGATGCTGTACAAGCAGTACCTTCAATGGGGACACCAACAGGTGGAAATAGAGGTTCTTCTAGAAGTAAAATGTCTATGCTTCGACGTAAAGTAGCAGAGCGTTTAGTAGAAGCTAAAAACACAACAGCAATGTTAACTACGTTTAACGAAGTTAATATGACTCCAATTTTTGAATTACGTACTCAATATAAAGAAGACTTTAAAGCAAAGCATGGTGTAGGTTTAGGATTCATGAGTTTCTTTTCTCTTGCAGTAGTAAGAGCATTACAAATGTATCCTGCTGTAAACTCTATGATAGACGGAAAAGAAATGTTAACCTACGATTTTGTAGATATTTCGATTGCAGTATCAGGACCAAAAGGACTTATGGTTCCAGTAATAAGAAATGCAGAAAACTTATCTTTTAGAGGTGTTGAATCTGAAGTAAAACGTTTAGCCCTTCGTGCAAGAGACGGTCAAATTACTGTAGATGAAATGACAGGTGGTACATTTACTATTACTAATGGAGGTGTTTTTGGAAGTATGTTATCTACACCAATTATAAATCCACCACAAAGTGGGATTTTAGGTATGCATAATATTATTCAAAGACCAATAGCTGTAGATGGTAAGGTAGAAATTCACCCAATGATGTATGTGGCATTATCTTATGATCACAGAATTATTGATGGTAAAGAATCTGTAGGATTCTTAGTGGCTGTTAAAGAGGCCCTAGAAAACCCAGTAGAATTGTTAATGAATAACGATATTAAGAAAGCTTTAGAAATGTAACATTTTAAAAGTTTATAAATAAAAAAGCGCGATATCCCTAAAATCGCGCTTTTTTTGTTTAATTAACTAAAATAAAACTAAAAGAAATTTACATAAATGTTAACTAGTATAATTGTAATAACTAAAATAACTAAACCAGCAATAAGTAGTTTGTGTGTGAAATTTAGGTTGTTTTCCATTTCTAGAGTATTTTCCATTTTTTCCTAATTTAAACTCTTTAGATTATGTTATTCTAAAAAGTGATTATAAGTAATTGATTAATAGCACTGTAAATATAAAACAGATAAAGCACAAATGAAATACGTAGATATACGTATTTTTTAGATTTTATTTTTTGAGTAAAAACACTTTAATCTGTTGTTTTTGTAATGGTTAGGTCGTTTTTGGTTAAATAAGTGTAAAAATTAAGTTTAGTAGATGTATGCGTTAAGAGATATAAAAAAGGAAATTTATAGTATCTAAATACGAGAGCTTATATTATTCGCTTTTGTTAAAAAAGCGAAAACTCCACATTATAATAATGTAGAGTTTTCTTGCAAAAATAATTTTCCCTAAAAACTAATTAATAGCATACAGTAAAGATATGTTATGTTATCGATATAAAAAATACGTAGTTCTACGTATTTTTTAATAAAAATAGGCTGTAAAAAATAAAAGGCTCTAGCTTAAAAAACTAGAGCCTTTAACAATTCTCCCTAAGAACTGATTAATAGCAGTGTAAAGGTATGTTATGTTATTGACATGTGAAATACGTAGTTCTACGTATTTTTTAATAAAAAGAGCTGTAAAAAATAAAAGGCTCTAGCTTAAAAAACTAGAGCCTTTAACAATTCTCCCTAAAGAACCGATTAATAGCAGTGTAAAGATATGTTATGTTATCGATATAAAAAATACGTAGTTCTACGTATTTTTTAATAAAAATAGGCTATAAAAAATAAAAGGCTCTAGCTTAAAAAAACTAGAGCCTTTAACAATTCTCCCTAAGAACTGAATTAATAGCAGTGTAAAGGTATGTTATGTTATTGACATGTGAAATACGTAGTTCTACGTATTTTTAAAACTTATCTTTATTTAAATTAGCCCATATAGATAGCGCTGTTGGTTTATTGTCAAGTTTTAGTTTAGCAACAATGTTAGAGCGATGTTTTTCTATTGTTCTAACAGAAATAAAAAGCTTATCAGCTATTTGCTGACTAGTCATGTTTTCGGAGATAAGCAATACAATCTTTCTTTCCGATTTAGTAAGGTTTTCTAATACACTTGTACTATTTACTGTTTCCGATTTGTTGAGGTAGTCTGCAATTTCTTCACTAAAATAAGGTTCATCCATTTCTACATGTGCAATACATGTTTCAATTTCTTCAATAGCAAACTCTTTTAATATATAACCGTAAATACCAAGTGCTTTTGCTTTATCAAAAATTTCTTCCTCTTTATCAAAAGTGATTAAAATGATTTTAGTATCTAGATTGTTTTTTTTGCATTCTGCTGCAACTTCTAATCCCGTCATATATGGCATTCGAATATCTAAAAGCGCAATATCTGGTTTTTCTTTTATAATAAGATTATAAGCTGCTTGTCCATCTGGAGCACTTCCTAATATATTAAAGCCTTTAGAAGCTAAAAAATCTTGAATGCCACGAAGCATTAATGGATGATCGTCTGCTATGATTATAGAAGTGTTCATTAATTTTGAGGGAGTAATAGTTGCTATTACTGGTAAATGTAAGAAAATAGTTTAGTTATTTAGGCCTTTTTTAGATACAAATATTTCTTTTCATAATCAATAATTGCTTTCCCTTTTTTTAATATATCTGCACCAATAATACCATCTACTGGTTTTGCGTTATGGTTGGTAAGTGCCGTATTAACATGTGTGAGATTAAATAGGATAAGCGCTGTTTTTTCGTTTTTCCATCTCCCAATTTTTAATTTGTTTTTTTTAGAAATTTGAGTCAGCATATCTGTTGCTCCAGCTCCAGCTGCTTTTATTTCAGAATCTTTAACTTTAAGCTTAAAGGTTTCTATAGCTTCAAAACCAACACAAGAACTAGAAGCTCCAGTGTCTAAAATAAAAAGCCCTTTCACTCCATTTATTGAGGCCTTAATTTCAAAATGATTTGTTTTAGTGAGTTTCAGTTTTATTTTTAAATACTCTTGTTTTAGTAAAAACTCTTGTAAAGTTTTCATGTGTTCTTTCTATTAAATTTAAGGAATAAAAATACAAGTAATATTAGAGATAGTATAGTTATTAACACATATAATGAAAAAGAGCTTTCTGTTTTTGGTGTTACATTTCCATAATAAACAAAAGCGCTCCAATAATAGGGGGATTTTTTTATATTATTTATTTCATTATTATTTAGGTATTCAATTTTTGAAATATTGTTTGCTATAAATTCGGATTTGTGTTTGCTATAATTTTGGTAAAAGGACGTCATAATTTGCGAAGTAGCTAAATCATTAATTTGCCAAAGTGAAAATAATACATTATTTGCTCCTGCATATTGAAACCCTCTAGCTATACTTAATGCGCCTTCTCCTTTTTGTAATGCACCAACTCCAGTTTCGCAGGCGCTTAAAACAACAAGATTTGCTTCTATTTTAAGGCCATATAGTTCGTTTAAACTTAAGGTTTCATCATAAAAATCAATACTTGCAGGTTCTTTAAAATTACCACTTTTTGCATGTGTAGATAAATGAATAATACTATATTTTGATGCTTTTTCAATAAACTTATTTTTTGTTGCCTCTGCTTGTAAAAGAAAATCTCCATGCAAAATGTCTTCTATGTTTTCAGCTTCTGTTTTAGAATATATTAATTCTAGGTTTGTTCCTTCAAATACTGGAAAAATACCTAGTAGACTTTCTTTTTTCTTTGTTTTGTTTTGATTTAAATATAAGTAAGCATTAGCATTGTAAATCAGTTTGTGTTTTTTAACTAAAAACGGCATCTTTGAAAAGGAGGTGCTTTCTGTTTTTGCAGTTAATAATGCGTCAAATGGAATAAAACTCAATCTACTATCAGGAATAATAATGACATTTTCTTTATCTGTTATTTCATCTAATAATAGCGTTTTATAAGTTGTATATGCATCTTCTGTAAATTTTGAAATATTATTATTTATGATTGCACTCGAATTAAAATAATTAATGAAATTAGAAATATTGTTTTTGTTTTCAGCGTTCAATTTTATACGATTAAAACGAGCTGCTTTGTCTGAAAAAATAAATTGATAGATGTAATGTATTCCATAAAAATACTCAACAAGAACAGCTTGGTCTTCTTGTAGTTTTGCTTTTAAACTTTCCAATCGAATTTTCTCTATTTGTTCAGAAATAGCATACTTTTTATGAACTTTAATATTTACTTCTTTTAAAGCAATACTAATTGCGTTAAGTTCTTCTCTTAATATGTTTTTTTCTGTTGCAGAAGCATTATTAATAGGAGTGTTTATTAATTGGTTGGTGAGTTGTTCTTCTTTTTTAATAAGCAGGTTTTGCTTAATTAGTACGCTGTCTTCTGGGTGTTGATCTAGAAGTGTTTTTTTAGTCTTGATATCTTTTAATATACTTGCTTTTTGATTTTCGGCATAATAAAAAGCACGTTCGGTATATTGAGTGTTGTCTGTATTTTGTTGAAGCTGATAAAGAATATTAAGACATTTTTCGCTACGAATTCTATTGGCATAAAGATTAAAAAGTTGCCCTTTTTGGGAAGTGATATTTTGTTCTATTAAAGACGAAGCATAAAAACTTAAATCATAGCAAGCCAATGCTTTTTCTGGATTGGTTTGCATTTCTGCAAGTAAATCAAAAATATCAATAAAAGTGTTTTCTGGATATAATTGATTTTTGTTTGGAAGCTTTTTTTCTTCTAAACCCGGAAGCAAAATTTTTAATGCATAGTTTACATATTTGTTTGCTTGTAAGGAGTCTTTTAATAAGTAATACAGTTGTCCTTCTTGAAAAGCTAATTTCGCATATTCACGACCGGATTGTAGATTGTTTATGTTGCGGTTTTTAAGTTTGTTGAAGTTTTTTTGTGCTTCTTTATAGTCTTTGTTTTTTAGAGCTTGTTCATATTTTAATGTAATATCTATTTCAGATTCTTTAGTGTGAAATCCAGGAGTAATTACCTTATCTATAATAGTAACTTTGTTTTTTATAAAAAGGGAACTTCTAGATTGTATGGTCTTAAGTGTTTTTTGTTGATAAGGTTTTAGGTTTTTAAAAAGCAACCCTTTACTTGCTGTTGCATATGCTAACTGGTAGCTTCCTATAGATTGATACAGAGTTGCCAAATTAATGGATGCTGTTATTTTTTGACTTGTGTTGTTTTGCTTTTCAGCAAGAAAAAGATATTGTTTAATAATATTTTCAGCATTGGTGTAATCTTTTGTTTTATGGTATAATGTACCCAATGGAATTAAACAATATTCTGTAATATCATAACTAACTACATTTTGTTTTTTGTACAGCGTCCATGCTTTTTCATAGGTAGCAATGGCTTGTTGTTGTTTATTTGAAGCATCTAAATAAAATGCTTTATTTGCTAGAAGATTTATGAAAGCAAAATATTCATCTTCGGTAGTTAAGTTATTTTCAAATGCACTTATTTTTTTATCAAGTGTGCTAAGAGTGGCTTCGCTTTTACTTGCATTAAAAGCTTCTGTTGCTTCATAAATGGCATTTTCTAAATCTTGAGAAAAACCCAATCTAAGAATAAAAAAGCAGAGAATAAATAAGTGTTTTTTCATTAAATACAAGATTGGTTTAGGGATTTCTTATACTTCGTTTTAAAATTTCCAGATGGCATATAATTGCAAGTAATTAAAGTCTTCTTTAAAATTAATAACATATCTAGCTCCTACACTTGGCCCAATTCGTGCAAAACCAGCAGTAGCTTCAAATAATAAACCTGTTCTAAAATTATGGAAAGAATTGCTGGTTTTGTTTGAAGACTCGTTAATAGTAGTGTATGGCCCAAAGTCAATGCCATTAATATTTTCTGCTTGTTCTATTTTTGTGCTGTTTTCTGTTTTTGAACTTAAAGAAAAAGCGCCTTGTAAACCAGCTCCTAAGCCAATGAAATTATTGATGTTATATCTCGCTAAAATGGGGATTTCCCAATCTACATTGTCATAGCTATTATACGTTGTGGTTCGTTCTCTTCCAATAAAAGCAGGAGAATCTATTTCATTTACGGTTACTGTTTTGTTACTATCATAGCTATGAAAACTATTTAGTAATTCTACTTGCCAATACCATCTGTATGATTTGTAAGGAGAAAGTGTGGCTCCAACAAAATAGCTTTTAGAGTTTTCTAAATTAGCATATATGTTATATCCTGCTTTTATTCCTATAGAGTTTCCAGGTAAAAATCTAGTAGTAGAATAATTTGTAATTATTGGATCGTTTTTGTCAAAAATTATTGCCGTTTTACTTTTGGTTTTTTGTTTGTGAAAATCCTTACCAAACTTGATACTGTATTTTACAAATCCTTTCGTAGAATCATATTCTTTTACATTTTTTTGTTCGCTACCAGGAAGGTAAATGTTTTTAAACGTGAATATTGCTTGTTTTTCGGTGAAAGTAGTGTCTAGACAGCTATATTCTACTTCTCGTTTCGGACAAATTTCGCATTTAGGATACATGTCTTCTACTAAAATGGAAGATTTATCAAACATATCTGGAATATCTGTTTCCAATCGAATCGTTCGAGCGGGACCTTCGCCATTATTTTGAAACTTTATTTTAAATTTAGGACGTTTAAAACGAACCAATCTATAATTTAAAAACGTTGCTGAAGTAGACATTTTGTTTGGGTCATGCGAAGTTACAATTTCCATTTCCATGTCTTTTACATTATGGTTGTCAAAATTATCATCAGGAATATATACACCACGTACAGAAATAATAGCGCTTGTGTCTTTAAGCATTTCTGGTGTTGTTTTTAAAGTGTAAAAAACATTTCTTTCTTCGTTTGGTTTCATATTATCAAATTCTAAAACACTAGCATTTTTATAATATGCTTTAGAGGTTTCTAAAGTAAGCGGTAAATTGCTTTTTTCTGTACTGTCTTGAAACTTTAATCGTAATTTAGCGATGTTATCTTCAATGGATGCTACAACACTTTCATGGTCGTCATAATCATAAGTGTATACAAAATCTGTAGCAATGCTTTCTCTTTCGTTATGGTAAGTTCTAGTGTCTGTTAGTTCGAAATTATTGGCTTGGTATTTTTGTTCATTATAAAACAAATGTAGTTTTCCGCTAGTAGCATAATCTTTAGCGTTTTTATAACTCATAATAACCACAATTTCTTCTTCTGGCATTGGTTCGGTATTACGTTGCAGTTCTAGGTTTGCACTCATACTTGCCGTTTCTGTATAGCTTTCAGGATTTGCATCCTTGGTCATACTTAATTTTTTAGGTCTAGAAACTGGAGGTTTTCCGGTGTCGTAATTATTAGTAGACCAGAGTTTAACTTCATAATCTCCAGCTTTTTTATAGGTGTGTTTTGGGTTTGTTTCTTTACTGTATTCTCCATCTCCAAACTCCCAATAGTGCGTGTAAAAAGCTTTTGGTGCTCCTGCTATTTGGTTTAATTCAGGTGCATTAGGAGTAAAGTTTACTTCGTTTCCGTTAGTATTATATTCAATGGTAGCTACTCGTCTTAATGTGTCTATGGTTTGCGTTTGTTGTGCGAACGAATACCAAGAAAAAATTAGGCAAATTAATAATGTAGTAAATTTCATATAAGTTAGATTAAAGCTTTTAAAGATACAAAATAGGATAATTTAATATAACGACCAATATACTTTAAAAAGAGCTATTAAAAATTTATGTTTTTATGAAATGGGAGTTTCAGTCTATTAAAGGCTTTGTCGGTAGTCTAAAAGTGATATTGTTTTTATTGTAAATAATAAAAAGAGCAGAAAATATGTTTTCTGCTCTTTTATTAATGTTTACAATCTTGTTTTATGGTAATGCATTTATTAATGCAGTTAAACTGTTTTCTGTACCTGTATTAGTTTCGCCTAATGTAAATGTAATTATATGGTTAGCAACTATGGTTACAGGTTTTATTGCATATCTCCAAACCCCATTATCTTCGGTAACAAAAATAACATGACATTCTAAGCCAATAGGTATTTGCCCATAATGTTCACTAAAGATATTAGTATTATTATCAAAAGTATCTAGATTTGCTAAAGCTGGAGCTTCACCATCGTACGATAAATATACAGCACTATTTAAATTTGTATAGTTTGCAGGAGGTTGCACTTGAATTTGAGTTTTTGGTCTAGGATCACTATAAAAACGATCTACATTCGTCCATCCAAAATCTAGAAAAGCATAATAGGAATTCTCTTCTACAAAAACATCTTCGTTATTAACAGCGGGGTCTATTTCATTCCAAGTTAAAAGATCTTCATTGTCTATTTCACCTTCCCATAAAGTCATTACTGGATCTGGATCACCAGTTAAATTAGTAGGAATAATAAGTTGTAAACCACAGTTTGTTTCTAATTGGTTTCCGTTTTGTGTAGCTTCTACAAAAAATTCACCGCCTGAAATTAATAAAGCTTTGTCTCCATTTGGTAATTGGCCCATGGTAGGTTTGTTTGTAGTTAGCATGTTTCCTTTTTCAAATAACTCTACAAATTCTAGATCTACCTGTCCTGTTACTGTATTCCCGTTTAAGGTTAAACAATCCCCATTAATGTTTATTTGTACTCCGGCTTCCGAGGTAAGTGATATGTTACCATCGTCTGCATTAAACTGAAAGGTTTGTGTTGCATTTCCTAATGCTTGATCTTTTAATTCTGAAAAAGCTTCTGCATCTGGCACATAATTTTCTGTATTCGAATTGCCATCGTCATCAGGATTACAGCTTGTAAATAAAATGGTAGCCAAAAATAGGCTTCCAAACACTCGCTTTAAAGTGTTATTTACTAAGTTTATAATGTTTAATTGTGAATTGAAATTTCTTGAATTATTCATAATTTATAGATTTATTTGTTATACATGTTTATAAAACTGGGCACAGATTTTGTTACCCAGTTTTTAGATTTGTTTAATTTTTATTTAGGACTGCTAGCAATAATTCTGTAATTGATTATATCTCCTTTTGTAACTAATTGAATCATTCTTTTAGCTGTAAACTCTGAAGAAGCAAATCCTTGAGCTTTTGCATTTTTACTGTCTGCTTCCCAGTAATAAAGTCTTGCTTCTTTTTGGTTTAATTCGCTTGCTAGCATGTAATAACTATTAATTTGTCTTTCTAAAACAACTTCTGCTTGTCCAACAATATTTGCCATTCTTTTTGCATCAAATAAGGTTAATGCGGTTCCAGAAAATTCTCCATTTGTAGTTTTTACTGTCCAATCGTACACCTGAATTAAATCGTCTTTTGCAATTTCTACGTTTTCCATTGTAGTGTTTGGGTTTGTATTACTTGTTGTAGCGTTCATGTTTAATAAGCTAAATACTACTGTTGCGATAATTAAAATTGAATTTCTCATAATTTCTAAATGTTTATTGTTTTATAATTTGTTTTTTAATGTTTGCCATTTTGGCTTTTACAACCTTATATCAAAAGCATTTAAAATTTGTTACCCTTATTTTGTAAAGTTTTTTTAAATTCGTTGGCAACCAACCGAAAACAAAAGGGTTTATGAGTGCAAAAAAAATACACGAAGACCAAAAATATATAGAAGGATTACTTGAAAACAACTCCTTTATTATACAAGCCATCTACGACACCTTTGTACCAAAGGTTATTAATTACATAAAGCAGAATAGTGGAGATGCAGATCAAGCACAAGATGTAATTCAAGAAACACTTATTACTATATATAATCAGGCTAGTCAAAAAAAACTACAATTAACTTGTCCTTTTGATGCTTATTTTTTTCTGTTGTGTAAACGGAAATGGCTAAACGAATTAAAAAAGAAGACTAATAAAGAGGTAACAATAAATGAAGAAGTGCTATCTAAAGATGACGACTCACAAGAATTGGCTTTCGAAACCTCATTATTTGGAGAAAAGCAAGCGTTATTTAATACCATGTTTCAACAATTAGGAACAGCATGTAAAGATTTAATTAAAGCAACTTTTAAAATAAAATCGATGGAAGAAGTTGCTGCAAGTTTAGGTGTAACTTATGCGTATGCTAGAAAAAAGAAATCGCTTTGTATTGGTAAATTAACCAAGATGGTTCAAGAGTCACCACAATTTAACCAACTTAATTATTAGCAAAATGAAAGAAGAAGATTATATATTATTTGAAAACTATTTGGCAGGCGAACTTGCCGTAGAAGAAAAAGCACTTTTTGAAGATCGATTAGAAACAGATGCTGCTTTTCAGGAAAGTTTCAAAACGTACAAAGCAGTCTCCGGGTTTTTAGAACATAAATTTGAAAATGAAGCAACAACAAATGCTTTTAAATCTAATTTAAAGTCTATTTCTAATGCTCATTTTAATGTTACCAAAAATACTTCCGAAGAAAACAAAAAAACAAACCCATTTCGTATTTTAAAATATGCCATTGCAGCATGTGTTGTTTTAATGTTTAGCATTTTTACTTTTAACCAATTTAACAATCCAACATATTCCGACTATAACTCGCATGAACCAATGACGGTTGTTCGAGGTAATGTAAAAGATTTAATAGAAGCTACAAAAGCATTTAATAATGAGGAGTATGAAAAAGCAAATTCATTATTAAAAAAAGTGCTTGAAAACGATCCAGAAAACACAGAGATACAACTATATTACGCAATTACAAATATAGAGTTAGATAATTTTAATGTAGCAGATACCGAATTAAATAAAATTATTACTGGAAAATCGGCCTACAAAGATAAAGCGTTTTGGTATGCAGCTTTAAGCAGATTAAAACAGCGTAAAATTGATGCTACTATAGTTTTATTAAAACAAGTGTCTGAGGAATCGGATGATTATAAAGAAGCTCAAAAACTTTTAAATAAATTAGAATAAAAGCGAAAGTATTAGGCTATTAATTTACTTATTTTTGCTAAATGATAATTACAGACACACATACCCATTTATATAGCGAAGCTTTTGATGTAGATAGAAAAGAAATGATCCAACGTGCTATAGCAGCAAATGTTAGTCGTTTTTTTATTCCTGCAATCGACTCTACATATACAGAGTCTATGTTGCAATTAGAAGCAGATTTCCCAGATAATGTCCATTTAATGATGGGCTTGCACCCTACACACGTAAAAGAAAACTATAAAGAAGAACTTGCACATGTAGAAGAAATGTTAGCTAAAAGAACATTTGTTGCTATAGGTGAAATTGGTATTGATTTGTATTGGGATAAAACTACTTTAGGTATACAGCAAGACGCTTTTAGGTATCAAATTAAATTAGCAAAAAAATATAAATTACCAATTGTTATACATTGTAGAGATGCATTTCATGAAATCTTTGAAATTTTAGAAGAAGAAAAAGACGATACACTCTTCGGGATTTTTCATTGTTTCACAGGGAATTTAGAACAAGCCCGTCAAGCTATTTCCTATAATATGAAGTTAGGAATAGGAGGTGTGGTTACTTTTAAAAACGGTAAAATAGATCAGTTTTTAAATCAAATAGATATAAAACATATTGTTTTAGAAACCGATTCGCCTTATTTAGCACCAAAACCATTTAGAGGAAAGCGTAATGAAAGTAGCTATATTATAAAGGTGTTAGAAAAACTTTCTGCCATTTATGAAGTTTCTGAAGAAGAAATAGCTAAAATTACAACTCAAAACTCGAAAGAAATATTTAGACAATAACGTATGTCAACTAAAAAACCCAACATATTATTAGTTTACACAGGAGGTACTATCGGGATGATAAAAGATTCTAAAACAGGAGCTTTAAGAGCTTTCGATTTTAATAATTTGTCTAAAAGAATTCCAGAACTTAATTTGTTAGATTGTGTTATTGAAACCATATCTTTTGAAGAGCCTATAGATTCTAGTAATATGAATCTAAAATATTGGACGCAAATAGCAAAGATTATAGAAGAAAATTATAACCCGTTTGATGGATTTGTTGTTTTACATGGTAGTGATACTATGAGTTATACAGCATCAGCCTTAAGTTTTATGTTAGAAAACTTAAGTAAACCAGTGATTTTTACGGGATCACAATTACCCATTGGTGATTTACGTACAGATGCCAAAGAAAATTTAATAACTTCTATTCAAATAGCATCCTTACAAAAAAATAATAAACCAGTTATTCAAGAAGTAGGCTTGTATTTTGAATACAAATTATATAGAGCAAACAGGACTACAAAAATAAATGCAGAACACTTTGAAGCTTTTGCATCGCTAAACTATCCAGATTTAGCAGAATCTGGTGTACACTTAAAAGTAAATAACGAGTATTTATTAAAGCCTAAAAAAGCAACGAAGCTAAAAGTCTTTAAAAAATTTAATGAAAATATTGCACTAGTAAAACTATTCCCTAGTATTTCGAAAACCTTACTAGAATGTATTTTTAATACTCCTCATTTAAAAGGAATCATTATTGAAACATATGGAGCAGGAAATTGTTCGACAGAAAATTGGTTTATAGAATTATTAGAAAACACAATTAAAAAAGGGGTGCATATTATTAATGTAACACAGTGTTCTGGAGGAAGTGTTGCGATGGGGCAATATGAAACTAGTGAAAAGTTAAAAAAAATAGGAGTGATTTCAGGAAAAGACATCACAACAGAAGCAGCTATTTGTAAACTTATGTATTTATTAGGACAAAAAATTATTCCTAAAACATTCAAAATCACCTTCGAAACATCTTTGCGAGGAGAAATGGCTTAAAATTAACCTTCAAAATTTTAGCATCTAAACTTTTTTTTGTTATTTGACCCACCGTAATTAAAGATTAAAAATTACAGAGAGGTGGCCGAGTGGTCGAAGGCGCACGCCTGGAAAGTGTGTATACCTCAAAAGGGTATCGAGGGTTCGAATCCCTTCCTCTCTGCAAATGAGTTTTTATAATTAAATTTAAAACTCTTTTGTAATAATAGAATATAGGAACAATTAATAATATTATTTCCTAGTCTATAACTAGTTTTTTATTTTTTAATTGCAATTTTTTTATATCTTTAACACTTTAACTAATAAAATTAAGATCAAGAACTAATGAAAAGATTATTTTCAATTCTAGCCATAGTATGTTTTATGGCATTCGGAACAGCAAATGCAACAACTAATGCAAGTGCTATTGCAACTACAGTTGTAACAACTCAAGATGATGCAGCAGATGCAGCAACAGTTGAATCAGAAGGATTTCACCAAGAACTTAAAAGACGATTTATAGAAGGTGGACCAGGATTCATGGGAATCGTATTATTATGTTTAATTCTTGGATTAGCAATTGCTATTGAAAGAATTATCTTTTTAAACTTATCAACAACAAACACAAAAAAATTAACTCAAAATGTGGAAGACGCATTACAATCTGGTGGTTTAGAAGCTGCTAAAGAAGTATGTAGAAACACAAAAGGACCTGTTGCATCTATTTTCTACCAAGGATTAGATAGAGCAGATGGCGATTTAGAATCTGCTGAAAAAGCTGTTGTAGCTTATGGTGGTGTACAAATGGGTCAATTAGAGAAAAACGTTTCTTGGATTTCTTTATTTATCGCATTAGCACCAATGTTAGGTTTCATGGGAACAGTAATTGGTATGATTCAAGCATTCGATAGAATTGAAGCAGCTGGAGATATGCAGCCTTCACTTGTTGCAGGTGGTATTAAAGTAGCACTTTTAACAACAGTATTTGGACTTGTTGTTGCAATTATTCTTCAAATTTTTTACAATTATATCATTTCAAAAATTGATAGTATCGTTAATGACATGGAAGATTCTTCTATCAACTTAATGGATATGTTATCTAGATATAAGAAGTAATACTAATAATTCTAATTTTTAAATAATATTATGAATTCACAAAAAATAATTACCATAATAGCAGGAGTAGTTGGTGTAATAGCCATGTTCTTCCTAATTAGAATTATTGGAGTAGGTGATGAAGCTATTAAAGCTGGTGAGTCTGATGGTATCGTAAATACATTTATGTATATAGCGTATATTATATTAGGTTTAATACTAGTTTTGGTTGTACTATTTACATTAAAAAACATTTTCACTAACAAAGATACCTTAAAGAGTACTTTAATGGGAGTTGGTGCATTTTTAATAGTAGGTTTAATTTGTTACTTTTTAGCTACAGGAGTAGAGACACCAATGAAAGAAGGTGAAATACTTTCTGCTGGCGATTCTAAATTAGTAGGAGCTGGATTATACATGTTCTATGCACTTGCTATTATAGCGATAGGAACTATGTTACTATCTGGAATTAAAAAAATGATTAAATAAGATGGCAAAAAGAGCAGCACCAGAAGTAAATGCAGGATCGATGGCTGATATCGCTTTCTTACTCCTTATTTTCTTCTTAGTAACAACAACGATCGAAACAGATTCTGGTTTAAACAGAAAGTTGCCTCCAATGGAGGAGTCTGATGAAGATGTTATTATTAAAGAAAAAAATATTTTTCAGTTAGAAGTTAATAGAAAAAATCAATTATTTCTAAAAACTGGAGGAGAAGAAAAGATAATTGAAATTAAAGATTTACGAGAGTCTGCAGTAACTTTTCTTGATAATGGAGGAGGTACTGGAGATAGTGCTTGTAAATACTGCCAAGGTAAAAAGAACCCAAGGTCGTCTGATAATTTTGATAAAGCTATTATTTCTTTACAAAATGACAGAGCGACGGAGTATGACACATACATAGCAGTACAAAATGAAATTATTGCTGCTTATAATGAGTTAAGAAATAGAGAATTTAAAAGAGCATTTCCTACTTTAGATATGAACTTTGTTGAAGCGGAAAACGCTTATGGTGATGCAAGAACAACGCCAGCAACTAAAGCAAAACTTAAAGAGAAATTAGAGCAAATAAAAACTTTAGTACCTCAAAAATTCTCTGAAGCAGAGCCGAAGTCTAATTAGATAAAAAATTTAAATATGTCTAAATTTAAAAAGAAAAAAGGAGGCGAAATGCCAGCAGTTAATACCGCATCTTTACCAGATATTGTATTCATGCTGTTATTCTTTTTCATGGTGGCTACTGTAATGAGACAAAACACCTTAATGATTGAGAATAAATTACCACAAGCAGATCAAATTGAAAAATTAGATAAAAAGAGTTTGGTAATGTATATTTATGCTGGTAAACCAAGTACCAACTATAAAAGTCAATATGGTAATGAAGCTAGAATTCAGTTAAACGATAAGTTTGCTGATGTTAGTGATATTGCTGCTTTTATAGCTGCTGAAAGAGCTGCCAAAAGAGAGGAAGAAGTTCCTTTTCTTACTACTGCTTTAAAAGTAGATAGTGATGCAAATATGGGATTGGTAACAGATATTAAGCAAGAATTGCGTAAAGTAAACGCATTAAAAATTAATTATACAACTAGAAAAGGTAATGCCTTAGAAGGTTTAAAAAAATAATTATAAATCTTAATTTTATTAAAAGGCGTTTTGAGAAATCATAACGCCTTTTTTATGTAACAAATGAAAAATCTTCTTCTAATTTTTATGTGCTTGTTTAGCTTCTTAAGTTCTTTTTCACAAGAAGAAATACTTGTAGAACAAGAAGTAGATTCTTTATATAAAGAAGATCAATTTTATCTAGGTGTTACCTACAATTTATTAGTGAATAGGCCAGAAGACGTTTCGCAAAGCGGTTTTTCTAGTGGATTTCATTTAGGGTATATAAAAGATATGCCAATAAACCTAAAACGTAATATTGCTATTGGTGTTGGTTTAGGGATTTCTAGCAATTCGTATAATCAAAATATGTTAATAGATAAAATTAGTGATGGTACTTATAGCTATACCGTTTTAGATGACAGTGAAACATCCTACACCAAGAATAAGTTTACTACATATATGATCGAAGCACCTATAGAATTTAGATGGCGAACTTCTACTCCTACAGAGTATAAATTCTGGAGAATTTATACAGGATTCAAATTCGGTTATGTACTTTTTAATTCCTCTAAATTTAATGGCGACACTACCATTAAACATCGAAATATTTCCGACTTTAATAAAATGCAATATGGTTTTACTATAAGCGCAGGTTATAATACTTGGAATATTCATTTTTATTATGCATTAAATTCTGTCTTTAGTAAGGATGCCCAATTAGATAGTGCTGGTTTAGACATGCATGCAATTAAAATAGGCTTAATGCTTTATCTTCTCTAACCTAACTAGTTTAACCAGTAATTTAATAAGGTGAGTTGAGGTAAAAAACCGATACAAAAACCAGCTATCAATTCTACATAATTATGTGCTTTTAAATGTAATCTTGAGGTTGCTATTGCTCCTGTTAGTATTGCCATTAAAGCTAGTGTACCATTAATATTTATTCCAAAGTGTATACTTAGAGCTATATAAAACATAAACACACCAGATATAGCAATCATATGTATGCTTGCCTTGAACTTTAGTACAGCTAAAATGAAGCAAGTGAGATTAGATAGTAAAACACCTATAAAGAAATAATAAAGCTCTAAGACCTCACTAGGAGGAAAAACACGCTTTACTATTAAATATATAATAATACAATTAAGACCTAAAGGTAAAATACGTTCTTTGGCTGTTTTTAAATAAATACTATGTGTTTTACCCAATGTTTTTAGCAAATAATATATGAGTATAGGTAGAATTATTGTTAAAATAGAAATAGAAATAAGTTTTGCCTGTATTATTTCTTTTGGAATAAATCTTGGGGATTTAGAAAAATAAAAAAGTATACCAAGTAAAGGCATGATTAAAGGATGAAAAATAAACGATATGCTTTTTAAAAGGTGATTCATTAAATCTTTTTACGCAAACGAGCAACAGGAATATCTAATTGTTCTCTATACTTTGCAACGGTACGTCTTGCAATTGGGTATCCTTTTTCTTTTAATATTTTTGCTAAAGCTTCGTCTGTTAAAGGTTTTTTCTTGCTTTCTTCTTCAATAACGGTTTCTAATATTTTTTTAATTTCTCTAGTAGAAACTTCTTCACCTTTATCGTTAGTCATCGACTCACTAAAGAACTCTTTTATTAATTTGGTGCCGTAAGGTGTATCTACATATTTACTATTTGCAACACGAGAAACAGTCGAAACATCCATTTCAATTTCGTCTGCAATATCTTTTAAAATCATTGGTTTTAAGTTGCGCTCATCACCAGTTAAAAAATATTCTTTTTGGTAATGCATAATGGAGCTCATGGTAACAAAAAGGGTTTGTTGTCTTTGTTTAATTGCCTCAATAAACCATTTTGCTGCATCTAGTTTTTGTTTGATAAACATAACAGCATCTTTCTGTGATTTGCTCTTTTGTTTGGTGTCTTTATAGCCTTTAAGCATATTGTTGTATTCTCTCGATACATGAAGTTCAGGTGCATTCCTTCCGTTTAAAGTGAGTTCCAATTCGCCATTTACAATTTTTATGGCAAAATCTGGTACAACGTGTTCTACCATTCTATTATTTCCAGCATAGCTTCCGCCTGGTTTCGGGTTTAGGCGTTCAATTTCATGTATGGCATCTTTGAGTTGTAACTCACTAATGTCAAATTTTTGTAATAGTTTTTTGTAGTGTTTTTTTGTAAACTGATCAAAAGCTTTATCAATAATATTTGTTGCTAAAGCAACATCTGGATGTTGCTCTTTTCTATGTAATTGTATTGATAAACATTCTTGTAGATTTCGTGCTCCAACTCCTGCAGGGTCTAATTGGTGTACAATTTTTAGTACTTTTTCTATGTTTTCTTCTGTGGTAAAAACGTTTTGCGTAAAAGCTAAATCGTCCATGATATCTGACAATTCTCTACGTATATAACCACTTTCGTCTACACTACCAACAAGAAATTCTGCTATATCACGTTCTTCATCATTGAGTCTATATGTATTTAATTGGTTTACTAAATGTTGTGTAAACGAAGTGCCTGCTGCATACGGCATGGTCTTTTCTTCATCGTCTGCACTATAGTTATTTACTTGAGTTCTGTAATCTGGTACTTCGTCATCGCTTAAATATTCATCTACATTAATTTCTCCAGCATCAATGATTTCGTTGTCGTCATACTCATCTTTGGTATTATCTAGATCGTCATCAAATTCGTTTTCATTTTCTTCTTTGCCACCTTCAAGAGCTGGGTTTTCTTCTAGTTCTTGCTTTAAACGCTGTTCAAATGCTTGTGTTGGCAACTGAATCAATTTCATTAATTGAATTTGTTGAGGCGACAATTTTTGCGATAATTTGAACTGTAAATATTGTTTAAGCATTGTTGTATTTTGATTATACCAATTAGGTTTTAAAAATAGTAGTAGAGATAAAAATAAAAAAAACAATCTAGATAATTGGATAACTAGATTGTTTTATGAAAATATTTTTGATTACTTTTTTTAAAATTCTGCGTTTTGTGGAGTTCTTGGGTAAGGTATTACGTCGCGAATGTTTGTCATTCCTGTTGCAAACATTACTAGACGCTCAAAACCTAAGCCAAATCCTGAGTGTACTGCTGTACCATATTTACGTAAATCTAAATACCACCAAAGTTCTTCTTCTGGTATATCTAAAGCAGCCATTTTTTCTTTTAAAACATCTAAGCGTTCTTCACGTTGACTTCCTCCAACCATTTCTCCAATTCCTGGAAAAAGAATATCCATAGCGCGAACTGTCTTTCCATCTTCATTTAAACGCATATAAAATGCTTTAATATTTGCAGGATAATCAAATAAGATTACTGGGCATTTAAAGTGTTTTTCAACTAAAAAACGTTCGTGCTCACTTTGTAAATCTGCTCCCCACTCTTCAATAATATAATTAAATTTTTTCTTTTTGTTTGGTTTCGAGTTTCTTAAAATTTCAATTGCTTCGGTATAACTTACACGTTTAAAGTTATTGTCTACAACGAATTTTAATTTTTCAATTAAACTCATTTCACTACGTTGGGCCTGAGGTTTTGTTTTTTCTTCATCTAAAAGACGATTTTCTAAAAATTCTAAATCCTCTTTATTGTTTTCTAAAATATAATTTATAACCGATTTCATAAAGTCTTCGGCTAAATCCATATTTCCTGCTAAATCCATAAAAGCAACCTCTGGTTCTATCATCCAAAACTCAGATAAATGACGCGAAGTATTTGAGTTTTCAGCTCTAAAAGTAGGCCCAAAAGTATATACTTTACCAAGTGACATGGCGTACGTTTCTGCTTCTAATTGACCAGAAACGGTTAAGTTTGTTTCTTTGCCAAAAAAATCTTCTTTAAAATCTACTTTGCCTTCTTGGTTTACTGGAGGGTTTTTAGCATCTAAATTTGTTACTCTAAACATTTCTCCAGCTCCTTCTGCATCACTTCCTGTAATAATTGGCGTATGCATGTTGTAAAAACCATTTTCGGTAAAATATTTATGCACGGCAAACGATAAATTAGAACGTAAACGCATTACAGCACTAAAAGTGTTCGTACGTGTACGTAAATGTGCATTTTCTCTTAAAAATTCGAAGGAATGTTTCTTTGGTTGAATAGGATAGTTTTCAGGGTCTGAGTCTCCAAGAATTTCGATGCTTGTTACAACAATTTCTACTTTTTGACCTTTACCTTGACTTTCTACTAATTCTCCTTTTATATGAACAGCAGCTCCTGTTGTTATACGTTTAAGTGTTTCTTCACTTGTGTTTTCAAAATCTACTACACATTGTATATTGTTAATTGTAGAGCCATCATTTAAGGCAATAAAACGTTTAGCTCTAAAAGTTCTTACCCAACCTTTTATTTCTATTTCTAGACCAAATTGGTCTTTTGCTAATAATTGTGAAACGGTATTCGTGTTCATTGTATTTTATTTTGAATGCAAATATAATTTATTGTTGTGTTTTTTCTTCGGAAACCTCTAGATTTTCATCTTCATCGTTTTCTTCAGGAATAATATTTATTGCTGGTTTTCTTAAAACCTCCTTATTCGCTATACTTCTTTCTAATGATAGTAATAAAGAAGGTAAAAGTAATAGGTTAGAAAGCATTGCAAATAATAATGTGGCAGATACTAATGCGCCTAAGGCTACAGTTCCACCAAAACTAGAAAAAGTAAACACTAAAAAGCCAAAGAATAATACGATAGAGGTGTAAAACATACTCACGCCTGTTTCGCGTAAAGCGGCATATACCGATTTTTTAATTTTCCAGTGATTGGCAATTAATTCTTGTCGGTATTTTGCTAAAAAGTGAATCGTGTCATCTACCGAAATTCCAAAAGCAATACTAAATACTAAAATAGTAGATGGCTTAATTGGTACACCTAAATAGCCCATTAATCCAGCTGTAATTAGTAAAGGTAAAAGGTTTGGTATTAAAGAAACAATTATCATTCTAAATGATCGAAACATATATGCCATAAATAATGCAATTAATAAAATGGCTAGCGATAATGAAATGGCTAAGTTTTTTACTAAATATTTTGTTCCTTTTTGAAAAACTAAAGCTTTTCCTGTCATAGTAACATTAAAATTTTCTTTAGGAAAAACTTTATTTATTTTAGTTTGAAGGTTTTCTTCAATACGTTCCATTTTGTCGGTACCAATATCCTTCATAAAGGTTGTTATACGAGCATATTGTCCTGTACTATCTACAAAGTTTTTAAGTAAGTCAACATCTGAAGAAGAGTTTTTTGCATAAGACATGATAAAACTGTTTTCTTGACTAGTTGGTAATTGGTAGTACTTAGGATTGCCATTATAGTAGGCTTGTTTAGAGTATTTAACTAAGCTAACTACAGATATTGGTTTAGAGAGTTCTGGTGTTTCTAGAATTTCTTCTTCTAGTTTGTCCATACGTTTTAAAGTAGAAAGTTTCATAACTCCTTTTTTACGTTTGGTGTCTACTAATACTTCTAAAGGCATAATGCCATTAAACTCTTTTTCAAAGAAACGAATATCTTGAAAGAAGCCTGATTTTTTAGACATGTCTTCTATTAAACTTCCAGATATTTTGATTTGAAAAATCCCTATTAAACTAAGCGTTAAAAGCACTACAGATGTAATATATATAGCAATTCTTCTTTGTTTTACCATACATTCCATCCAATTTACAAAACCACCAATCCATTTTTTATTTAGGTGTTCTAAATGTCTGTCTTTTGGGTAGGGAAGAAAGGTGTAAATAATTGGTATGATTAATAAACATAATATAAAAATAGATATTATACTTAAAGAAGCAACAATACCAAACTCTTTTAAAAGCTGACTCTCTGTTAAAATAAAAGTGGCAAAACCAGAAGCAGTGGTAACATTAGTCATTAATGTAGCATTACCTACTTTGGTAATGACACGCTGTAAAGATCTTACTTTATTACCATGTAATTTTACTTCAGTTTGGTATTTATTAATTAAGAAAATACAATTAGGTATTCCTATTACTATAATTAATGGAGGAATAAGAGCAGTTAAAACAGTGATTTCATATTTGAGTAAACCAATAATACCAAAGGTCCACATAACACCAAAGCAAACTACAATAAGCGATATAAAAGTTGCTCTAAAAGAACGGAAAAACAAAAAGAAGATAAGCGAAGTGACAATTAAGGCTAATGCAATAAATTGTCCTATTTCATCTACAATATTTTGTGCGTTTAATGTTCTAATATAAGGCATTCCAGAAACTCTAACATCTAGATTGGTTTGCGTTTCAAAAGCTACAATTTTTGGAATTAGATTATCAAAAACAAAGTCTTTTCTAGCAGCAGTATTTACAATTTCTTTGTTCATGTAAATTGCTGTACGAACCGTTTTAGTGTCTTTGTTGAATAAAAAATTATCGTAAAAAGGATATTTTTTAAATAGCTCATCTTGTAAAGCGTCTATTTGTGCTACAGAAGTAATAGAGTCTTTTATGAAAGGCTCTAGTGCAAATTTTTCGTTTTGAGTATCTTTTATTAGCTTTTGAAGATCACTAATGGAAACTACAGTTTCTATTTCGTCTATATTTTTAAAGCTTTCAGACAGTTTGTTCCAAGCATTTAATTTTTCGACAGTAAAAAGTGTCGTGTCTTTTACGCCCAAAACAATTAGATTTCCTTCTTCACCAAAAATATCAAGAAAGTTATTATACTCTAAATTTACTTCGTGATCATCTGGTAATAAATTGGCTTCGGTATACGTAAAACGCATATATTTCCATTGTGTAGCAAGTAACCCTGTGGCTATTAAAATACCAAGTATTATAGCGATTTTATTACGAAGTATTAGTCTTGCAACAACGTCCCAAAAACTTTTTGTGAATAGTTTGAACATAGTATAATTAAAAAAAATCCATTTAATTATATAAAAAGGCTATAGATTTAGGCAAAATTACGTAGTTAAATTGGAGTGGCAAAGGTATGGAAAAGGGATGTATTACAAAGGTTAAAAATGTTATAAAGTAACGTTAAAAGTAAATTTTAATGCCATATTATCTTCTAGCTTAGGTAAATGATAAGCTCCATATCTGTAGGTAAAACTTAAACCGAAACCAAAAAACAACTTGTTAATTTCTAATCCAGATTCTGTGAAGCCTTTTTCGAGTGTATTAAAAGTGATTTGTTGGTGTCTATTTATATTGCTCATATTACCAATTGCAAACCTAGATATAAATACTAATTCTGGTTTAAAACGCTTACTTATTTTAAAAGGACTTAAATGGTGTTTAAATTGGAAGGTGCTAATTCTGTCAGAAAAAAATTCGTTAAAAAACATCGTTTCAAAACTAGTAACTCCCGCAACAGAAAAACGCTGCATAATGGTTTCTTTTGTTATATTATTAGGATATGCATGATACATATGTGTTAAAGGAGTTTCTCCACTTGCTAAGCCAGCTGTAATTGTTAATAATGAAAAAGCGTTGTTTGCATATTCTTTTTTAAAAATGGTTCTTAAGTCTAATTTTGAGAAATTAAAATCGCTTTTAAAAACATCGCTAAAACTTTTAGTGTACTGTAATGTGAATTTTGGATAGCCTTCTTTTATTATTTTAAACTTATTATCTACTGTTTCAAAAGAACTAAAAGGACTCCATTGTAATGCTGTTTTAGAAGTGCTTAAGTGTATTTCATTATAGATTTTATTATTAACAACAAAATCGTAAGCATAGGTAGTATTTATATTACTAGTCGCAAATTCTGTTTCGCCAATTAAATTTGGTGTTAGTTGACGCTCTATAGATATCGTTTTGGTTATATGTTTATGAAACAAATTAATGTTTAATAGTCTTGGCTCAAAAAGTTGAAAAAATCGACTGTCTGTTAAAAAAGTAGAGCTCCCAGTTTCGTTTAAATCATCGGTATAAGAAAAATTAAGCCAGGTATTCGTTTTTTCATCTAGTTTAACTCCTGAGCCAAAACTGTATTTAAAAGCATGGTCTCTAAAACCATAAACGGCATATGTGTTGAATCTTATTTTTTCTGAAAATGCATTATTAGTTTGCCCACCAAGCCCATTTCTAGATCCTTCGTATTGATTGTATTTAACAAGATATCTTAAATCTATATCAAAATATTTTGTTGGAAAGTAACCATTGCCTAGTTGTTGAATAAAAGCTTTTCTTTTTAAAGAATCTTTTTTTACAACTTTAGTGGAATCTTTACTTATTGGCGTTTGTGCTTTACTAAAAAAGAAGGATAAACAAAGTAAAATAGTAAAACAGGATTTTTTCATTAATTTAATAATGAAGCATTAATAGAAGTTGCTAACACTTCTTTAATATTTGTTCTATAGCCTAATTCTTTATGAACAATTTCTCCTTTTTTATTAATAACAATACTTGTAGGGTAACTATTAACACCATACATTTTAATTATATCATTAGCGTCTGCTAAAATATTATATTGAAAAGGGTTGCTTTCTAAAAATGCATTTACAACCGATTTTTTATTAAAAGTAAGCGCTAAGAATACCACGTTTTTATTCTTAAAATTGGCGGCTAATGTATTTAGTTGTGGCATTTCTGTTATACATGGTCCACACTTTGTAAACCAAAAATTAAGGACTACTACTTTGCCTTTTAAGTTGGATAATTTGTAATTTTTTCCTTTTAAATCTTTTGCAATAAAATCTATAGCCTTTTCGCCAGGAGTAAAAGCAGCTTCTATATTTTGTTCTATTAAAATAGGTTGATTACTTTTTTTAACAAACACTAAGCTTTTTACTTTTCCTTTATCATTAGCAAAAAAAACGGGTTTATAATCTGTGTTTGTCATTAAAGACAAGCTCTCCATTGTTAGTAGTTTTCCTTGTTCATTAAACAGCAACACATCTGGTGTAATATTAATTTGTGTGCTTGCCATTTGCGTTTCATTAAGTGGATATTGATTGCTAGGAATAAACGGGTATTTATTTTGGGCAATACCAAATGTGCATTGTAATAAACAAACTAGTAAAAAAAGGCATCCTGTTTTTTTCATAATTAAATAAACGAAAAATATGTGTTATTGGTATAAAAAAAGCGACAAGTAAGTCGCTTATTAATTATACGGTCATGATTTCTTTTTCTTTAACAGCAAATAATTCATCAATTTTTTTGATATAGTTATCTGTTAAGCCTTGAACATCTTGTTCTGCATTTTTTTGAAGATCCTCAGAGATGCCATCTATTTTTTTAATGTCATTATTTGCTTCTTTTCTAGCGTTTCTAATCCCAACTTTTCCGTCTTCTGCTTCTGCTTTAGCTTGTTTTGCTAGATCACGTCTGCGTTCTTCGGTTAAAGGTGGTACATTTATAATAATTGTTTCTCCATTATTCATTGGGTTAAAACCAAGGTTTGCATAGGCAATACCGCGTTCAATTTCCTGAAGCATATTTTTTTCCCAAGGTTGTACTGTAATGGTTCTTCCATCTGGAGTATTCACATTGGCAACTTGACTTAATGGTGTTTGCGATCCATAATAATCTACCATAACACTACCAAGCATTGCTGGGCTAGCTTTACCAGCTCTAATGTTTGTAAATTGTTTTTCTAGATGCTTTATGGCATTTGTCATTGCCTCCTTTGTTCCGTCTATTATAAATTGAATGTCTTCGTTCATTTTTTAAAAATTTAATATACTCGTTTGTTTTCAAAAACTAAGCCAAAGTTTAGATTCCGTTTTAAGGAATAAAAATTTTGGATTGCACTAAGTTAAATACTTGTAGTGAGAGTTACAAGTTTACTTTGGTACCAATTTTTTCTCCGGTAACTACTTTTAATAAGTTTCCTTTCTTATTCATATCAAAAACAATAATTGGCAATTCGTTTTCTTGACTTAGTGTAAAAGCTGTGGTGTCCATTACTTTAAGACCTTTACGTAAAACATCATCGAAAGTAATATGATCAAACTTTATTGCTGTGCTATCTTTTTCTGGATCTGCATTGTAGATGCCATCTACACGAGTTCCTTTTAAAATAACATCGGCTTCAATTTCAATAGCACGTAAAACTGCTGCAGAATCTGTTGTGAAATATGGGTTTCCTGTTCCTCCTCCAAAAATAACAACACGCCCTTTACGTAAATGACTCATTGCTTTTCTACGAATAAAAGGTTCTGCTACTTCGTTAATTTTTATGGCAGTTTGCAAACGAGTTTTAACTTCGTGATCTTCTAATGCATTTTGTAATGCTAAACCGTTAATAACAGTTGCTAGCATTCCCATGTGGTCTCCTTGCACACGATCCATACCGTTCATGGCTCCTGCAACACCTCTAAAAATGTTTCCACCACCAATTACAATGGCTACTTCTACGCCTAGTTCAGTGATTTCTTTAATGTCTTTGGCATATTCTGCTAAACGTTCTGGGTCTATACCATATTGGCGATTTCCCATTAATGCTTCTCCAGATAATTTTAAAAGAATTCTTTTGTATTTCATTTTTTGTTTAGCTTTTATACAGATTTCTGCTTATGCAGGAATTTAGGGTTTAGCAAATATAATGAATATCTTTTTTTAGAATTAAAGAATTTTACAAATAAAAAAAACCACTAGTTCTTTTAAAAAGAATAGTGGTTTTTATGAATTATTTTGTCAGAGACCTTTCGACTGTGCTCCAGGTGACAAAATGGAATTTATTATCCTAAAGATACACGTTTAAAAGCAGTAACAGTAAGATTATTAGCTGCTACGTAATCTGCAACGGTTTGTTTTTCATCTTTAATAAACTTTTGATCTAATAAACATTGTTCTTGATCTAAAGTAGTATTATCGCTAATAAAACGCTCCATTTTACCTGGTAAAATATTTCCCCAGATTTTTTCTGGTTTCCCTTCTGCAGCTAATTGTGCTTTAGCATCTTCTTCAGCTTGCGCTAAAACTTCAGGTGTTAATTGTGCCATTGAAATAAATTGAGGTACATTTTTAAGTGTTTTACCTAAACGACCTAATTCGATATTATCTTTTTCAATAACAGCAATTCTTGCTTCTGTTTCACTTGCTACAAATGCAGGGTCAAAATCTTTGTAAGATAATGAAGTTGCTCCCATAGAAGCTACTTGCATTGCTACGTCTTTTGCAACTGCTTCTGCTTTGTCTGTTTTTTCAGATAAACCAACTAAAGCGCCAATTTTATTAATGTGTACGTATGTGCCAACATAAGGTGCTTCTAGTTTTTCGAAAGCGTTGATTTCTAATTTCTCACCAACAACACCCGTTTGTTCTACTAATTTTTCGGCAACTGTCATTCCTCCAAAGTCTGCAGCTAAAAAATCTTCTTTGTTATCAAAGTTGATTGCTATATCTGCAAATTGGTTTGCTAAAGTTAAAAAAGATTCGTTTTTACCAACAAAATCCGTTTCACATCCTAATACGATAGTAACACCAACAGTGTTATCTGCATTAATTTTTGAAACTGCTGCACCTTCGCTTGAATCACGATCTGCTCTTTTTGCTGCTACTTTTTGTCCTTTTTTACGTAATACTTCAATTGCTTTATCAAAATCACCTTCAGCCTCTACTAAAGCTTTTTTGCAATCCATCATACCAGCTCCTGTAGCTTGTCTTAATTTGTTTACTTCTGCTGCTGTTATTTTTACCATAGCTTCCATATATTTTTAATTTAAAAAAGTCGTACCATCAAATTTCTAAAAAGAAAAAGAACGAAACGACTTTTTTATGTTGTGTTAATGTTATTTTATTCTTCCTCTTCTTTTGCTACTTCTGCTACTTCAGCTTTTTTTGCTGGAGCTGCTTTCTTTTCTGCTTTTGGAGCATCTTTTTCAGCTTTACGCTCTGCTAAACCACCAGCAATTGCATTAGTAACGTGCGTTAAAATCTTGTCAATTGATTTTGAAGCATCATCATTTGCAGGTATCACGTAATCTACTTGACGTGGATCAGAGTTAGTATCTACCATTGCAAAGATTGGAATGTTTAATTTTTGTGCTTCTTTAATTGCAATATGCTCACGCTTAATATCTACAACAAATAAAGCTCCTGGTAAACGAGTCATGTCGCTAATAGAACCTAAGTTTTTTTCTAACTTAGCTCTTAAACGATCTACTTGTAATCTTTCTTTTTTAGAAAGTGTCATGAATGTTCCATCTTTCTTCATTCTATCAATAGTAGCCATTTTTTTAACCGCTTTTCTAATAGTAACAAAGTTTGTTAACATTCCTCCAGGCCAACGTTCAGTAATGTAAGGCATATTAACTGCTCCTGCTTTTTCTGATACGATGTCTTTTGCTTGCTTTTTTGTAGCAACAAATAAAATTTTACGTCCGGATGCTGCAATTTTAGCAAGTGCTGCTCCAGCTTCGTCAATCTTAGCTGCTGTTTTATAAAGGTTGATTATATGAATGCCATTACGCTCCATATATACGTAAGGGGCCATGTTTGGGTCCCACTTACGAGTAAGGTGTCCAAAGTGTACACCTGCTTCAAGTAATTCTTTTACTTCTACTGCCATTTTGTAATAGTTTACGTTCTGTTGAATTAGCAATAATTAAGTGGTCATTTAATAAAATTCGCCTTAATCATTTAGATGCTAAACTAAATCCTGCTTGCGCTAGGACAACAATAACTGTTTTATTTTTTTGTTTGTTTTCAACAATATGGAAAAGACTTTTGAAAGCATTCCAATATTGTTGAAGGATAATATTAACGTTTTGAGAATTGGAATTTCTTACGCGCTTTCTTCTGACCGAATTTCTTACGCTCTACCATTCTTGGATCTCTTGTTAATAAACCTTCTGGTTTAAGAATTAATCTGTTCTCTGGATCTAATTCGCACATAGCGCGAGATAAACCTAAACGGATTGCTTCTGCTTGACCTGTAATACCACCTCCATATACATTTACTGTAATATCAAAGTTGCCATCATTGTTAGTCATAACTAAAGGTTGATTTACTTTATACTGTAAAGTTCCAGTAGAAAAGTAATCTGTCATGTCTTTTTTATTTACTGTTATCTTACCAGTTCCTGTAGCAAGATATACACGTGCAACAGCCGTTTTTCTACGACCAATTTTGTGAATTACATCCATGTTATTTGAATTCTTCTAGGTTAATTGTTTTCGGTTTTTGAGCTTCATGTGTATGAGCTGTACCTACAACAACATTTAAATTACGGAATAATGCTGCACCTAATTTGTTTTTAGGAAGCATTCCTTTTACTGATTTTTCCACTAATCTTGCAGGATCTTTTCCATACAATTCTGTAGCAGTTAAACTTCTTTGACCACCTGGGTAACCAGTGTGACGAATATAAGATTTGTCCGTCCACTTGTTTCCTGTTAAGTTGATTTTTTCTGCATTGATAACAATTACGTTATCTCCACAATCAACATGTGGTGTGAAGCTAGGTTTGTGTTTTCCTCTTAAAAGTTTTGCAACTTTAGAAGATAAACGACCCAAAGATTGACCTTCAGCATCCACTAAAACCCACTGCTTATCTACAGTAGCTTTGTTTGCTGAAATCGTTTTGTAGCTTAATGTGTCCACGTTATTAATAATTTTTTACCTGTCTTTGACTAGGTAGATTAAACATTCCTCTCTTAAAAAAGAGTTTGCAAATTTACGATTATATATTTGAATACCAAATAGTGTGACAACTTATTTTTTCAGTGATTCTCAATAGGTTGTAGTTCCTTTTATAGGTTAGCTTTTTTATTATGTATTTTTAAAGCGATACCTATTATCTAATAGGCACTTTTATTAGCTTTGCATTTTTAAAAATAATTATAATGATTTCAGTAGATAATTTAGCAGTAGAGTTTAGTGGTCATACCTTATTTAGTGACGTGTCTTTTACTATTAATGAAAACGATAAGATTGCATTAATGGGGAAAAATGGTGCTGGAAAGTCTACCATGATGAAAATTATTGCAGGTGCTCAAAATGCAACTCGAGGCAACGTAAGAACACCAAAAGATGCTGTAATCGCCTATTTGCCACAGCATTTATTGACGGAAGATAATACTACAGTATTTGATGAAGCTTCTAAAGCCTTTAGTCATGTGTATACCATGCGAGATGAAATGGAGGGCTTGAACAAGCAACTTGAAACTAGAACCGATTATGAATCTGATGAATACATGAAAATCATTGAGCGTGTTTCCGATTTAGGAGAAAAATATTATGCGCTTGATGATGTGAATTACGATTCCGAAGTAGAAAAAGCATTAAAGGGTTTGGGATTTAAGCAAGAAGATTTTAAAAGACTAACTAATGAATTTAGTGGTGGATGGCGAATGCGAATTGAGTTAGCAAAAATTTTATTGCAAAAGCCAGACCTTATATTATTAGATGAGCCAACCAACCATATAGATATTGAATCTGTAATTTGGTTAGAAGATTTTTTAGTAAATAAAGCCAATGCCGTTGTGGTAATTTCTCACGATAAAGCATTTATTGATAATATTACTAATCGTACCATAGAAGTAACCATGGGACGTATTTACGATTACAAAGCAAATTATAGTCATTATTTACAATTGCGAGAAGATAGGCGAGCACATCAAATAAAAGCCTATCAAGAACAACAAAAATTTATTGCCGATAATCAAGCTTTTATTGATAGATTTAAAGGTACATACTCTAAAACAAACCAAGTGTCATCTAGAGAACGTATGCTAGAAAAGTTAGAAATCATAGAAATTGATGATATAGATACCTCTGCTTTGAAATTACGTTTTCCGCCAACACAACGTTCAGGAGATTACCCAGTAACGGTTAAGGATATTTCTAAATCTTATGCAGAGCATGTGGTTTTTAAAGATGCAAGTATGTCGATATCTCGAGGAGAGAAAGTCTGTTTTGTTGGTAGAAATGGTGAAGGGAAATCTACTATGATTAAAGCCATTTTAGGAGAAATTGATGTAGAAGGTGATTGCAGCTTAGGTCATAATGTGAAGGTTGGTTATTTTGCCCAAAACCAAGCAGCTTTGCTAGATGAAGACTTAACTATATTTCAAACGGTTGATGAGGTCGCTAAGGGAGATGTTAGAACTCAGATTAAAAATATTCTAGGTCGCTTTATGTTTAAAGGTGATGAGATTGATAAAAAAGTCAGCGTGTTGTCTGGAGGAGAAAAAACCAGATTAGCAATGGTGAAGCTATTGCTTGAACCTGTAAACTTACTCATTCTTGATGAGCCAACGAACCACTTAGATTTAAAGTCTAAAGATGTGCTTAAAGAAGCATTACAAAATTTTGATGGAACACTAATACTTGTCTCTCATGATCGTGATTTTTTGCAAGGCTTATCTAAAAAAGTTTTTGAATTTAAAGATCAGCGCGTGATTGAGCATTTTGAAACGATTGATGATTTCTTAGTTAGAAATCGTGTGGAGAGTTTAAAAGGATTGGATTTGTAATTTAGAATAGCTAAAATTTTCAAAAAGGTTAACGTAAAAATATACGCAATTTGACGTATTGTATTACGTGACTTCATATAATAAGTTTGACCATATCTTAAATTTATTATTATGAAACTACAATTACACCTATTTAAAAAATTTAAATGTATCCTTTTTTTTCTAATTGGTTTGCATGTGACTGCTCAAGAATTAGAATGGGCAAAACAAATTGGAGGGAATGTAAATCAAGAATCATTAGACATTACACTAGATGCATCTGGGAATATTTATACAACTGGATGGTTTGATGGTACTGTAGATTTTAATCCAAGTGGAGACGTTTTTAACTTGTCGGCAACAGGAAGTAGAGATGTGTTTATTTCTAAATTAGATAGTTCGGGTAATTTTATATGGGCTAAACGTTTTGGGTCATTTGGTTATGATCAAGCATATTCTATTGATGTTGATGCTTCTG
Source organism: Lacinutrix cladophorae (assembly GCF_053604645.1). Lineage (NCBI taxonomy): Bacteria > Pseudomonadati > Bacteroidota > Flavobacteriia > Flavobacteriales > Flavobacteriaceae > Lacinutrix > Lacinutrix cladophorae. The sequence continues at coordinate 191,792 of NZ_JBSHNR010000110.1, forward strand.
GAAATATTTATATTACAGGTTGGTTTGAAAGCACAGTAGATTTTGACCCTGGCTTAGGTGAATTTAATATCACTTCTAATGGTGGTTATGATGCTTTTATTCTAAAATTAGATGCTAATGGTGACTTTATTTGGGCAAAAAACATAGGAGGAAGTTCCTATGATATTGGGTACTCAGTAGTTGGTGATGCAAATGGTGTATACCTAACGGGACGCTTTCAGGGAACAGCAGATTTTGATCCCAATGCTTCTGTGTATAATCTTACTGCTACAGGACTTATAGATGTTTTTACGGTAAAACTTTCAACTGCTGGTGATTTTGAATGGGCAACCCAATATGGTACGACAAATTCTAATATTGGAGAAGCAGTTGAAGTAGATGCTTTTGGAAATGTTTATACCTTGGCACGTTTTAAAGGCACTGTTGATTTTGACCCTAGTGCTACCGAGTTCAATTTAACATCTTTTGGAGCAGATGATATTGCAATCGTTAAACTTAATGCGAACGGTGATTTTGTTTGGGCAAAGCAAATGGGAGGAGCAGGAACTGAAGAACCAACCGAAATGGTTATTGATGCTAATGGAAACATTTATACTACAGGTTATTTTAGTAATGTTGCAGATTTTGATCCTAGTGCTGCACAAAGCATGTTAACCTCTCAAGGTTCTTTTGACGTGTTTGTTTCTAAGTTAGATGCTAATGGTGATTATGTTTGGGCGAAACAACTAGGAGGAACAGGTTCTGATGACGGTAAAGGTCTTGATGTAGATAATCTTGGAAATGTATATCTCTCAGGAATTTTTAATGGGACTTTAGATGCAGATCCTTCTGCAAATGGATTTCCTTTAGCGTCTTATGGAGATGATGATGTTTATGTTGTAAAATTAGATGCTAATGGTGATTTTGTTTGGGCAACTCATTTTGGAGGAGTAGGAGAAGACTTAGGGAGAGCAGTAGTTGTAAATAAAACGACTTTTGATGTCTATGTTACTGGAACCTTTGAAGGTGTGTCTGATTTTGATTCAAGTGTATCAGAAACAACATTGACATCTTTAGGTTTTACAGATGTTTTTATTGCTAAACTTTCTGGAAATAATTTATCTCTAATAGATGATTTAAATGCTTTGAGCTTTGATTTTTATCCAAACCCGGTTGCTAATCAACTTCATGTAAAAAGTGATTCGCCAATAAAAGGATCTATACAAATTTTAGATATTTCAGGTAGAATTATTAACTCATGGCAACTAAATATGACTGGTAATATTTCGGTTCTAAATATGGAATCTTTACCAACAGGGACATATATTTTAAATTTGATAACAGGTACTACTTCATATTCTAGAAAAATATTGAAACTTTAGCTAAACTAAAATTGAATTGTTTAATGTATCCTCGCGTTAGCTATTAAGGTGTTTGTTGAAGCTCTTTTTTGTGCTGTTATATAAGCAGGACAAAAAAGTGATTGCCAGAATTTTCATATTCACGAATTCATTAATATAAATAGTTTTAATGAGTAAAGAACGAGTGTTGGGTAACGTCCAAAATACTTGTCTAATCATGAGTAAGGTAGCATCAAATGATGCTACCTTTAAATTTCATTTGATATAAATTCCATTTTTGGAATCGTTTTTGTATTTAATATAATGCACAATATTTAATTTAACCATTAGTTATATCCTTATGAGAGTATTATTAACCATCCTATTTTTATATAGTTCTTTAAATGTTTCTGCGCAATTTAAATCTGGTTTTAACGCAAACGAAGCAACCTTTACTATTGCTATGAACAATAGTTTTAATTTTATTAAACAATATGGAACTAACGAAACTATAATTCCAGAGCAATTTAATTTACACTATACTTCTAATGTTTTAAGTATGGATAATAAGTTTGAAGTCTATGAAAACAATAACATAGGCATAATTAATTATAGAGGTTCTACAGATAAAATGATTAGTTGGGTAGAGAATTGTTATTCTGCAATGATTCCTGCAAAAGGAACCATTATTATCGATGAAAAAGAACATGATTATGCTTTTGCTACCAGCGAAAATACAGCAATACACGCGGGTTATGGGTTGACTATTGTCATTCTTTCCGAAGCTATTAAAGAACAAATTAAAGCATTAAACAATAAAGGAATCTACCACATCATTATAACCGGACATAGTCAAGGTGGTGCATTGGCAACCATGACAAGAGCATATTTAGAGAATTTACCTAAAGGAGAATTGTCTATAAGGAATAGATATAAAACCTATGCATATGCACAGCCCATGTCTGGAAATAAAGAATTTTCTGAAGAATACAACACAAGATTTAGTGATAAAGGAACGAGTTATTCTATTATAAATGCCGAAGATCCTGTGCCTTATATGCCTTTTAATTATGAAGAAGATAAACTAATTACAAAAGAAAAAATAAGCGGATGGCTTTTCGGGAAAAAAGAATTTAAAGCTAAAAAGTTGGGTCAAGATGCTTTTATCAGATTATTTGAAAGAGGATTAACAGGTTATGTAAAAGGAACTAATTCTTTAATAAATAAGATTCTTGGATTAAAATTCGGGAAAATTGTAATGCCTGAATTTGTAGCAGATATTAATTATTATCCTACAGGAGAACTTAAAGAACTTCCAAAATTTACCTACCCAAAAATAGAAGTAGATACTCGTGATTTAATGGAAGACCAATTAAAGGGTTTAGAACAAGATGCCAACGGGAAATGGTATAAAAAAGAAGCAAAATTTTTTCAACATAAACCGTATAATTATTATGTTGCCGTTTTAAAAAAATGGAACACTCCTGCATATTATTCATTAGATGAAATGTATTTGGTAAGTGATTTGTAAATAGTAAATTATAATTTTGATTGGCTAGGTTTCTTAAAAAAACAAAAAAATGGAATATATTAAATACTGTTTATTAGGATTCATAATCCATCTATTCACATAAAAAAAGGCTAAACCCTTTTATAATAATGTATAAGAGTCTTTTTTTGACTATTTTTGCAGCAATATGCAAGAATTACAACTTTCAGATTGGTTACCTACCACAAACAAAGAGGTTAAAATACGCGGCTGGCAAGAACTAGACGTTATCCTATTTAGTGGTGATGCTTATGTAGATCACCCAACCTTTGGTCCTGCAGTAATTGGGCGTTTGTTAGAAAGTTTCGGATTGCGTGTTGCCATCGTTCCGCAACCAAATGTAAACGATAATCTACAAGATTTTGTAAAACTTGGAAAACCAAGATTGTTTTTTGGTGTTACTGGTGGTTGTATGGATCCTATGATTAGCAACTATAATGCGAACAAAAAGAAACGGGACAAAGATGCATATACCCCAAATGGAGATATTGGTTTTAGACCCGATTATGCATCTACGGTTTATTCTAAAATTTTAAAAGAAAAATGGCCTGATACTCCAGTTTTAATTGGAGGGATTGAAGGTTCTCTTCGACGTGTAACGCATTATGATTATTGGAGTGATAAATTACTGCCAACTATTTTAGAAACCTCTAAAGCAGATATGTTGGTGTACGGAATGGGAGAACAACCATTACGTGAAATTATTCGTTTGTTAGAAAAAGGTGTGCCATTTAGTAGTATAAATACCGTAAATCAAACTGCAGTTCTTTTAAATAAAGAGGATAAAATTCCGAAAAATAGTAATTGGGAAGATGTTGAAATCGCTTCGCATGAAATTTGTTTAAAAGATAAAAAGAAATACGCTTCGAATTTTAAAGTGATTGAACAAGAATCGAATAAGCTTGCTGCAAGACGTATTTTTCAAAAAGTAGGACAAAAGGTGTTGATGATAAATCCACCATATCCAACCATGACAGAGGCAGAAATTGATGCTTCATTCGATTTGCCTTATACACGATTACCACATCCAAAATATAATAAGCGTGGACCAATTCCTGCGTTCGAAATGATTAAGTTCTCTATCAACATTCATAGAGGATGCTTTGGTGGTTGTAGCTTTTGTACTATTTCTGCACATCAAGGAAAATTTATTGCTTCACGTAGCCAAGAATCTATTTTAAAAGAAGTAGATACTGTTGCTAATATGCCAGATTTTAAAGGCTATTTAAGTGATGTTGGAGGTCCAAGTGCCAATATGTATCAAATGAAAGGGAAAGTACAATCCATTTGCGATAAGTGTGTTGCACCTAGCTGTATTTCACCAGTAATATGTAGTAATTTAGATACCTCACATAAGCCGTTAACCGAATTATATCAAGCAGTAGATAAACATCCAAAGGTTAAAAAATCCTTTATAGGATCCGGAATTAGACACGATATGTTAGTTCCAGAATTTAATAAAAATGCAGATCCAAAAGAACTGGACGATTATACTGAAGAAGTGATGACAAAGCATGTTTCTGGACGACTTAAAGTTGCGCCAGAACACACCAGTGATCCCGTTTTAAAACTGATGCGTAAACCATCGTTTAGTTATTTTCATAAGTTTAAAGAACGGTTTGATAAAATAAATATTAAGAAAGGATTAAAGCTTCAGTTAATACCTTATTTTATATCCAATCATCCTGCTTGCGAAGTTGAAGATATGGCTAATCTAGCTGCCGAAACGAAAGATATGGGGTTTCAGTTAGAGCAAGTACAAGGATTTACTCCTACACCAATGACTGTAGCTACTGTAATTTATTATAGTGGTTATCATCCTTATACGCTTAAAAAAGTAAACACACCAAAAACGAGAAAAGAAAAAGACGAACAACATCGTTTTTTCTTTTGGTATAAAGACGAAAATAAAGCATGGATTAAAAAGACTTTAAATAAAGTTGGTCGTCCAGATTTACTACAGGTTTTGCTTCCTGAGAAAACCGAAAGATGGCGTAAAAACAAACCGACTGGTGATGCCAAAAATACCTTTAATGATGCTGTGCCTTTTAATCAAAGAAAAAATAAAGCAAAGTTTAGAGGGAAGAAGAAAAGACGATAATATTTTATATTTACTACTTTATTTTTTAGTTTGTAATATACTTACTTTATATTCGTAAATTATTGATTCTTTTCTATGAATATTATTGGTATTTCTTGTTTCTATCATGATGCAGCTGCTTGTTTAATACACAATGGTAAATTAATTTCTGCAGCTCAAGAAGAAAGATTTTCTAGAATTAAACACGATAAGTCTTTTCCAAAAAAAGCGATAGATTTTTGCTTAAAGGAAAATAAACTTACCATCTCCGATATTGATTTAATTGTTTTTTACGAAAAACCATTTATTAAATTCGATCGCATCATTAATACACTATTAAACCAAGCTCCATTTACATTTAGTTTGTTTAAAAAAACATTGATGTCCTGGTTAAAAAATAAACTTTGGGTTTCTAGTATTATAAAAGACGAATTAAATTACAATGGAGAGATTATTTATAGTGAACATCATGAAGCACATGCAGCAGGTAGTTTTTTTACTTCACCATTTAAAGAGGCTGTAATTGTTACTATTGATGGTGTAGGAGAAAAAGCTTGCACTTCTATTTCTGTTGGTAAAGATAACAACGTAGAAATTATAAAAGAACAACACTATCCGCACTCCATTGGTTTGTTATATTCTGCATTTACTCAGTATTGTGGTTTTAAAGTGAATTCTGGAGAGTATAAATTAATGGGGTTAGCACCTTATGGTAAACCAATTTACAAACAACTTATTTTAGAAAATATTGTTAGTTATGATGCTTCTGGTTTAGTAGAATTAAATTTGAATTGTTTTTCTTTTGAAAAAGGAAAATCGACCATTAACTCTAAGTTCTGTGATGTTTTTGGGAAAAAGCAAAGAGCTTTAGATGGAGAGATGGAAGATTTTTATTGCAATATAGCTTGTTCCATTCAAGCGGTTATTGAAGATATTATATGCACTGTATTAAAGCATGCTAAAGAATTAACAGGTTTAAATAATTTATGCCTTTCTGGTGGAGTAGCTTTAAATTGTAAAGCAAATGGCGAGCTTTTAGGAAAGTATATATTCGATAATATCTGGGTGCAACCTGCTTCAGGAGATTCTGGATGTTCTGTTGGTGCAGCCTATATTGGATGGAATCATCATTTAAAAAAAGAAAGAGTATTTTTAAACGATTCTTTAAATGATCAAGCTTACTTAGGTTCTTCTTATAGTAATAAAGATATAGAGAAATATCTTGGCACCTACAAGTTAACATATCAAAAATTAGATAATGCTACTCTTTGCGATACGGTTTCTTCCGCTTTACAGCAAAAACAAATTGTAGGTTGGTTTCAAGACGAAATGGAATTTGGCCCAAGGGCATTAGGACATAGAAGTATATTGGCTAGCCCATTATTTGAAGACATGAAGAAACATGTTAATTTAAATATTAAATTTAGAGAAGGTTTTAGACCATTTGCTCCCATTGTACTTGAAGAAGATTGTAACGAATGGTTTGATATGAAACATGTAGTTTCAAAATACATGTTGTTTACAGTAAAAAGTGACAAGAAGAAAGAAATTCCGTCGTGTATTCATGAAGATAATACGGCAAGAGTTCAGACTTTAAATAAAACTGAAAATCCGTTATTACACAATTTGATACATAATTTTAAATCTAAAACAAACTGTCCTGTATTAATTAATACTTCATTTAATGTGCGCGGAGAACCAATTGTAGAATCTCCTTTAGATGCTTTAAGGTGTTTCTTTTATACCAAAATGGATTTGTTAGTTTTAGGGAATTTTATTTTGCAAAAAAAGGATAATTTAGAAGTAGATCAACAATTAATTGTAAGTGAAAATTATGAATTGGATTAAAACAACACTTTCTAAGATTATAGAGACAAGTAAATCCCCAAAGAAACAGAAGGAGTTTGGTTATTTGTCTGCGTTTGTAATTTTTATTATTTTAGGAATATCCATTTATAAAAATGGACTTGTATTAAACCAAAGTCAGATTTTTATTGGCAGTAGCCTATTATTAATATTACTTATTACTTTTACTTTAAAGCGTATTTTTTTACCTTTTTTAACTTTATGGTTGTTAGTAGGTGAGCTTTTAGGATTTGTAACAAGCTATTTTATTATGGGTATTGTTTATTTTACTCTTTTTTCACCAATATCACTTCTTTTAAGATTGTTTAAAAAAGAAAAAACATATAAGGCTGCGTGGGTACTTGTGGATAGAAAAATTGATTATAAAAAACTAAGCTAATTATGAGTAAGTACGAAACTTTAAAACAATTAGGAGCTTTTTTAATAGAGCAAAAAAAATTCTGGTTAATTCCTATTATCATTGTGTTAGTTCTTTTAACATTACTTGTTGTTTTTGCGGAGAATTCTGTAATAGCACCTTTTGTGTATACCTTGTTTTAATGGGATGCAGCTATTTAATAAAACTGTTAAACTAATATTTAAGATAGCAATTGTAGCTTTTCTAACCTTGTTTTTGTTTGAAATGGCTTATAGATATCATGTTATTGATTTTTATAGCGCACAAACAAACGGTTTAAATTCCCAAAAGGATTTAGATGCTACAAATATAAATCTCATGGTATTTGGTGATTCTTTTTCTGCAACGTCTAAAGAGATTAATTATGTAGACATGCTCAGGGAAAGCCGACCTGACTCCTCGGTTTTAAATTTTAGTGTTCCTGGATTTGGTATTCGACAGGTTAATACTTTTGCATATAAAAAAATTAAAAGATATACGCCGAAAGCAATTTTATATCAAGTATATGTTGGAAATGATTTGATAGATGTAAATCATTTATGGGATTTAGAAAAGTTTTCTTTTTCTAGAAACTTGTACTGGGAAGCTTCCGATCATTTTTTGAGTTTGGGTTATTTAAATCAGCGATTAGCAATTCTTAATGTAAAGACAGAAACTAGGCTTTCCGGAATATTAAAAAAAGAGTTTGATAGCAGTTTTTATGATATTCGTACAAAACGATTTCTAAAAAGTGACGCTTATTATTTAGATAATATGTTAATGCTAAAAGGCGGTTTTAAGAAACGTTATTTGTCTTGGCTAAAGCATATGCAAGATTTTTTAGATACAGTTCCTCAAGATGTACCTGTTTATATAGTATGGATTCCTCATCAAGCACAAGTAGGTGATTATTATTACCAAAGCATGATAAAACTTGGAGCAGCGTTTCAAGAAAAGGCTGCAATTCAAAATCCAGAGTATCCTTTTTTTAGTGAGGCAAAAAGAGATTTAAGTAACTATAAAAATGTTACACATATAAACCCGTTACCATTTTTTCAATCTAAAGACACAGTAAATAACAGGTTGTATTTTGTAAACGATCCACATATTAATAAGAGCGGAAACACTGTGTTACATAGTTTTTTACAAAGTCAAATACCTTTTAATTAATACCCTTTTTATTGTTTGTTATTCCGTTTTTGGTACTGTTTCGTTTTTATTCATTTTTAGTGTCAATTCCGATTTTATATAGGATAACATTTTTTTAGCAACCAATTTATTTCCAAATTCTCCTGTGTGACAGAAATCGAAATATGTAGTTTTATTTGCGTTATCAAATACATCACTAATATCTACAAACGTTGAATCTGTAATCATTAATGAATCTTTTCTAACAGTTTCATAAGATAACTTGTATAAGTTTTCATAATACTGCTGGCTTTTAAAATATCCTTGTTCTGCTTCTGTTAAATTTTTCTTTGAAAAAATATTCGGTTGCATAAAATTAAACGCTTTAAAACCATAAGCATTCTCTAAATTTTTAGAAATTTTAACGTAACCAATATACGTTTCGGCAATATCAGTAGCCAACGCATCTGGACGAGCAGTTAGCTGTTTGTATGCCGAATTTGTAAATATTTTACGCTGCATTGTAGTAACGAATCTATGTAAATTACTAGAATATACCATTAATGAAATACGCTTTTTGTAACTATGTGCAATTTTAAATTCTTTTCGTCTATTGTATGCATTTGTTGGAGTGCCAGCTTCGTTATTTTGGTGTCCTGAAATAACTTCGTTTACGCCATCATAAAAAATTACAATATCTGGAATATTGTTTTTAATTAATTCTCTTTGTAGCTGAATATTCTCTGTAGCCCGCGTATAACCATGACAACCAAAATTGGTAACTTCTACATTTTGGCTTGGAAAATTATTATGAATTAATTTAGATAATTCGGAGGGTATGGTGTGTTCGTCTCGTGCTCCAGAACTATACATGGTAGAACCTCCAAAACAAAATATTTTTAATGCTGTTGCCGAGTCTTTCAAACTAGGGTTTACTGTTTTACGGAGCCCGTTTTCATAAATTGTATTGTGTTTTCCATTCATTGGTTTAAAACGATAATGCAAGTATGGTTCCCATTTCATGTCTTGTTGACGTAATTCTCTGAAGATTTCTTTAATGGATTCGTTATCCAAATCATCACCTTCATATAAGCCAGAAGCGATAATACGTTCGGTGTTTCCATCAATACCACTTTTGTCGTGGTAATTATAAAAAATGCCCAATCCAATTTCTAAAAAAAGAAAAAGGATTATCATGTTTATGAATAATGTATAGATGACTTTGATTTTGTTTTTCACAGATAAAATAAATTATAAGATATATTTTAATTTCTTATTGAGCAGAATTAAAAGGTGGCTTCCAATTCCAGAAAGTATAATGGTTAGAAAAGCTAAAGGTGTTGATTTTAATTCAAAAAAACTAAGAATCAAAATAATAATTAAAGGATGAATTAAATATAGCGCAATAGAATAGGAGGATAAAACTTTACTATTTATATTAGAATGAAGCGTAAAAGCAAAAGAAGTAATTAATAGTATTGGTCCTAATAATAAAAAGGAAATACTCATATTAAACGATGCATTTGCGTTTATATAATAATTAATTAAACTCTCTGCAGTAAGTAATAAAAAACTTATGGCTAAAAGTATTACCGCTTTCTTTTTATTAAATTTTAAATGAAATTCTGTTCGGTGAATTACATACCCAATACTTAAAAACGGTAATGCGAAAAATAGAAAATTACGGTGTATTGGTGGAAAATCGATTAGTTTTGCTAAAATAGGAGATGTATTAAAAACAGCAAAATTACTTAAAGTTTGAATGGTGTAACCTATTAAATACAAAGTAATAGCAATAACAAGTAAGGTGGTGTTAGAATGTTTACGGATTAAATATAACAATAAGCCACCTAATAAGAGTGCTGCTAAATACCATAAATGATTAAAACCAAATAGCAGTGTAGGAATAATTTTTATGGGATTTTCATGTACGGGAATTATCCAGAAATAAACAAAAATGAGCATCCAAATTGTATATAAAACTCCAACACGTTTTGCCCAGGTTTTTATGCGATTATTTTGAAATACGCCAAAAAGAAAGAATCCATTTATACAAAAAAAGAAGGGAATTGGAATTCGAAACCAGCCGTTGCACGTTACATGATATGCCATTTTATCATAGTCAAATAAAAAACCACAATGCACAGCAATAATAAGTATAGCAGCTATAATTTTTAAAATATCTAACAGTATGTTTCGTGAAGTGTTTTGCAAATCTATTGTGATTTTTGAATACTAAAGATATAGTTTTTCTCTTTTACAACACTCTTTTTTAAAATCAACTCTAAAGATAAACCGTTGTTATTGGCAATTTGTTTGATGTGTTCTATTTGGCAATCTTCCGATAAAATCATCCAAGTGTTTGGAGCAATATGATATTGTAATTGAAAGAATAACTTTTTAAAATATTCAAAATCTTCTCCGCAAAACCAAGCGCGTTCTTTGTCGTTTTTTGGTTTTTTGGGATAATATGGAGGATTTATTAAAATATACTCAAATGTCTTGTCTTCTAAGTTTTCAAACAAATCAGAATATAAAACATTTAATGCGATTTTATTTTTAATGGAAGCTTCTTTTAAGGCGTCAATTGCTACTTGATTAATGTCAGAAGCAGTTACTCTTGCGCCTTTAGAAGCTGCAAATAACGATATGATTCCGGAACCACAACCAAGCTCTAAAAACGATTTGTTTTCCAGATTAATAGGTTTTATATAATCTAAAAGAATTTTTGTACTAATGGTAAAGTGAGGTGGAAATACTTCGGCACTAATAGCTACCTCAATATTTTCATAGCTGTATTTTCTTTGCTTTAAGTGATAGGTGTTAAACGCTAACTTTGCAACTGGAAATATGATTTTTTTTAATTTTTTAAGCATATTTCTATATGTTATTCTGAATAGAAACCTTCAATTTCTGGTTGGCGGTATTTCCAGATTTTATGAAGTAATTTAATTTCATAGGGAAATTTATACCAACCATATTTAAAACGATAACCAGAAACTAGTTTTAGTAAACTTTTTTTGTAACCTTTTATTCTAAAGTCTGAAACAGTAGGGTAGTACCCATTTAAGACCGTTTCAAAATTTTGAATGGTATCGATCATGTATGGTTTTAGCCAAGGTGTTAACGGGTTTTTTCGTAAATCAAATTTCTCCCAACTTGGAGCTATCCATTCTTCTAATGTTTCTGGAAATGAAAAACCAGCATCTACAATTTGTTGGTACAATTCAGAACCTTCTGTAGGAACTGGACTGTATAAATAGATTATTATTTCGGCATCTGGGTTTATGCCTTTTATTTCTTTAATAAAATTAATATCCCATAGAATTTGTTCGTATACCTTTTTTTCATTTTCTCCTGGCAAGCCTAAAACAAAGGAAAGCTCTGGAATGATGTCTGCTTTTTTCATGCGTAAAACAAAATCTTTAATCATTTGACCAGATTGTGTTCCGCCTTTATTCATTTGTTTTAGTACTTCATCATTTCCTGTTTCGGCTCCTAAAAACATCATTCTACAACCAGCTTTTCGCATTAGTTGTAAATCTTCATCCGAATACTTATTAATAGTGTCGATTCTTCCTTCTCCCCACCATTCTATATTATCGTTTAGTACTAGATTAGAAAATTCTAATACACGTTTTTTGGATGTAAAAAAGTTATTATCATGAAACTCAATAGCATCAATATTGTATTTGTTTTTAAAATAACTAAAGTCTTTATAAATAGTAGTTGCCTTTTTCGCTTTCCATTTTGCATTATAAATGGGTACAACAGCACAAAAGGAACAACTAAATGGGCAACCCATACTAGAATGATATGCAAATGTTTTTTTTCCCATAAAAGTTTTAGCTAAGTAATTCTTTAAAGGATAGAAAGTGTTGAAGTATTCGTATGGATATGCTGGTAAGGTGTCTTGATCTAGTAAGGCTTCTTTTACTGTTTCGATGATTTTTCCTTCTTCATTTTTGAAAATTAAGTTTCGAATTAGTAGTAATTTTTCGTCACTTTTTCCTTCTAAAACATCTAATAATTGTGGGAATGTATTATCTCCAGGTCCGTTAATAATATAATCTACGTACCCCGAATTTAAGCATACCTTATGTTGGTTAGAAGCAAAATATCCACCCCAAATATTAATCGATTCAGGATATAATTCTTTAATTTTTTTTGCATAAGGAATAGCTTGCTTCAATTGTGGGCCAGGCATTACTGTAAGGCAAAAATACTTAAATTCTCCCGTGGCAAAATAATTGGAAATAGTTTCCCATGGGTCTGTTTCCATATTACCGTCTACAAAAACATATTCATATTTCCCATGAATTGCCGCACCAACCTGGATGATCGTATTGGGTAAGCGATGCTTTGCATTGGCGCTTCTTGGGTTAAAAATGATAATTTTATTTTCCATTATTTTACTTTTTTAAAAAGGTAATTAGGATTACTATATATTTTTATAAACTGCGGGTTTTTTAAAATCTCAGAAATGAATTTGGCACTGCCAAAATGAGATCCTTTAGCTGAGTCATCAATTAAAACATAGCCGCCAATTAAAAGTTTTTGGTTAACATTATTAAAATCCATTTTTGTTTGATTATAAGAATGATCTCCATCAATATAGCAAAAAGCTATTTTTGAGTTTAAATTAAAATCTCTATTAAAAACATCTGTAAATTGTTTTTTTGTGTTCCAATTATTAAAAAAACTATCGGATGTTGAGTGACATATAAAAGGTAAATGTTTTGGGTTTAGAAAAGTTGTGGCATTTATAAAAGAGTTTTTAATATAATTCATATAATCCGTCCTTTCGATTTCTTTTTTGCCATCTATGTGGTTTTCTACCACTCCAAGATGATCCTTAAACCCTTTGTATATCCATGCGTCACAGCCATAATGTAATACCTCTTTGTTGTGTTTTAATAGAAGATGTAAAATTAAATTTGTCGATAATCCACCGTAAACACCAATTTCAAAAGTGATTCCATTTTCAGGCATATTTCTAATAGCGTGATCTATTAAAAAAACATTTCCTTCATTTAACATTCCTTCTCCAATTACAGAACATCGCAATCTAGCAATAAATGAATCTTCAATTTTTTTTATTTTAGGTCTAAAAATCATGAAACTAATAACATTGTTATAATTTAAAAAGATTCGTTGAGTTTCTATTAAATTTTGAAAAAGCGTATTTCTTTTTTATGGGAACGTTACACATTTTTGTTTTGTAATTTACATATTGCTATTTGCTAAAATATAACTTGAAAGCTTCTCAGCAAAGATTTGATTGGCTTTTCCGTTAGGATGTGGATCTAATTCATTCACAATATATTTAAATAGGTTTTTATTTTGAAAAAATTCAGAAACATCTAAAAACAGTAAATTGTTCTTTTCGGAAAGTTTTTTTATTGTTGCAACTCGAATCGGATCATAAACTAAATCCAGATAAAAAATGAGACCTTTGCTGTTGTTTTGTGATAAAATATTTTGAAGCGTTTTAAACTGCTTGTCTATGTAGTTTATATTTGCTGTGTTGTATGAAACAGGTTCGGTTGCTGTTGCTTTTAACTTGATTTGTAATAGCTTTTTAATATACGAATCCCAAAAAACGTTTTTCTTTGGCTTAATGGTGAAATCTTCTAATGAGAAATCTGTACCAATTTCAAAGTGATCGTTAGATGCGCAAAAGCCAATCACGACTAAATCTGGATTGTAATTTAAGGTATTTCGTTTTAAAATTGTTATGTAGTTTGATAATGCATATCCTGAAACGCCAAAGTTGAACACTTCGTAGTTTTCATTTTTATTGGAGTTGTTTAATGTTCTTTCTGTTTGATATACATATGTTTCCTGTTCTTTTACACCAGTTCCCATGGTGAAAGAATCCCCTAAAACAGCTATTTTAGTAGTATTTGCATTCAATTCATGATCCCGATCTCGAAAACCTTCCGCATTTGTTTTAAAATCGACAAGCTTGTATTTTGTGTCTAAATTTGGAAGTAATTCATATTTTAATTGGTCGGAATTGGAATATTTTAATAATCCAGAATTATCTAAAATACCAAACGAATTTGTACGAGAATAGGAAAAAGCTGCTCCACCAAAAAAATAGACTCTTGCAATAAGTTCTCCCATTAGAAAACTAAGAGAAATGCCAATTAAGATGGATAAAATTTTAAATTTTATTTGTTTCATTATTAAAATGCACTGCAACATCTGCTACAAGCAGGAAATAATCCGCCAGCACTATGTAAGTCTGTTCTTAATTTCTTTAAAATTTGGGCATTCCAAAGTTGTTTTAAATTTTTTTTATAAAGATTTCCAAGCTCTATATTGTAACACCTTCCATGTGAAGGAATAATACTTCCGTCAGATTTAACCATAATACTTGTAAATACATCATTACACATTTTTCCAATAATCTTTTCAGGCTTGTGATAAAACTCGTGAAGTTTTTCTTTAGATGCTATTTCCGGAGAAAAACTTACTGGAAAATTATAAGTAGCAGCTTTAATTGCTGCAATTTCTTCCCAAAGTACATCTAAATCAAAATTATCAATATTAACTTCATCCACGTTAGAGTTAGTTGCAGGGTATGATTGTGACCAAATTTCGTTATGCGTATCTGCAATATGTTGTTTTGTGAAATTAGAATGCATAAATCCAATTTGACCCAATGGGTATGCTTTAAAAAAATCTAAAAACTCCTTTAGATAGCCAATATTCCATTCTGTAATAACACAAAATACGGATACGGAAGCTTTTGGTTGTAAACGGAACAATTCCTCCATGCCCTCTACTGCTTTTTGAAACGATTTTTTATGTCCTCTAATTTCGTTGTGAATGTCTTGTGGTCCATCTAGCGAAATATATAAATTAGTAGCATTGTTTTTCGCTAGAATCTTTGCTTTTTGTTTTAGTACTAGAGCATTTGTTGTAATCGAAGTTTGTATGTTTTTCTTCTTAGCATATTCTAAAGATGCTTCTAGGTGGGGATATACCAATGGTTCTGTAAATGCATATCCCAGTCTTGTTTTAGGAAAATGAAATGCCATTTCATCAATAATTTTTTCAATCAAAGGTAATGGCATATTTATAGGGTGGGTGCCAACTAAATTTTGAGCAAAATTGGTATCTAAACTTTTTGTCCCGACATCACACATTTTACAATGTAGATTACATACATTATTTACACCTAAAATAATCCATTCTGGAGCAAACATATAGTTGTTTGGAAGCAGTTTTTTATTGATTTTTTTTATTGTAGCAGTGTTCATAATGCCTTGTTTCTGTTTTATGTATGCAGGGAATTAAGTGTTGAAATATATGTCGTGTTTTTCAAATTTACATTTTAATTAAAAAAATGAAGTGTATCTATCAAGTATATTTTATTATTTTTTAATTTTTGATGAAGAATCTACGTATAGACGCTGTATATTTGTTTCTTTCATGTCCATTTTAAAAAGATTTAATTTGTTAAAAAAGTATGTTTTTAGACCATTAAAAAGTATGATTGTTATTGTCGGGATTACTTTTTTGTTACTAGAAATTGTTTTGGCTATTTATATTCGTGTTCAGGAAATTAAGATAGAATTGCCCACATATACACTTAAAAACACACAGAATTTTTGGTTTGATTTAAATGAAGATTTTGGAACATTGCATCTGCCTAATGATTCCTATCAACAAAAAAAATATTGCTTTGATGTAGTATATCATTCCAACTCAAAAGGTTTTCGCGATGTAGAACGAGAAGTTAATGCTTCTTCAAACCGTGTTGTTACTTTAGGAGATTCTTTTGTTGAAGGGGTTGGTGTAAATGTAGAGGATCGCTTAACAAATTTACTGGAAAAAGATTTAAATATTCCACATTTAAACTTCGGTTTAGCGGGAAATTTTGGGCCTACACAATATCTGGTAATGTATAATACCTTAGCGAAAAAGTACACGCACGATGCAGTTTTAGTAAGTATTTTGCCTGCCAATGATTTTATTGATGATGATTATGAAATTGGTTTACGTTTTGGTAGCAACAGGTATCGACCATTTTTAAAAGATACCTATCCAAATTATGAATTCGTATATCATACAGATAGCATTCATAAGTCTAAAGCACAACCTAGAAGGCAACGTTTTCTTTATAAAGCACTAAAGAATTACACGTATTCTTATAACATGTATCGCTACTATCGTGTGATGCGAAATGTGCGAGCTATTCCAAAAGATAAATTATTAGCTCCTTCTAAAGTACCTAGTTATTTCAATTTTTCAGAAGCACAACTTTTTAGGATGCGATATTGTATAGAAGAAATTAAACGTTTGGCAGGAGATCGCCCGGTAATGGTGTATACTATTCCTATTGCTAAAGAGATAAAAGCGTATCGAGAACATAAAGAAAATCCGCTTGGTGAGCAATTAAAGAAAGTGTGTGATGCAGTAAATGTAGAATATTTAGATTTATTGCCACAAACAGAAAGTTTTTCAGAGGAGGAGTATGAAGCACTATTTTTATCCTGTGATGGTCATTGGAGTCCATCAGGAAATGCCTTTGCGCAAGAACAGATTTCATCGTATTTTTCATATTATAAAAACAAATGATATTCCTTAAAAAATACCAAGATCAATTCGGGCTTTTATTGTTGTGGCTTATCATTATTTTAGTCATTAATCCGATTGGTGATTTTCCATTAAATGACGATTGGTGTTATGCGAAATCTGTAAAAACATTATATGAAGATGGTTATTTAAAACTGTATAATTGGGGCGAAATGACTTTGGTGAGTCATGTGTATTGGGGTTATTTTTTTACTAAAATCTTTGGTTTTTCGTTTACGATATTGCGTTTTTCTACATTAGTAATGGGATTTGCAACGATATTAGGCGTTTATCAACTTTGTAAACTGGCCAATGTTTCGCGTTGGATCTCGCTATTTACTGCCGTTTTGTGTATGGTGAATCCTATTTTTCTGTCGCTTTCTTTTTCATTTATGACAGATGTACCTTTTTACTGCCTAACTATCTGGATTCTTTATTTTTCCAGTAAAGCTTTAAAAACGAATAAATGGCAACCAATTATTTGGGCATTATTTTTATGTATTTGGGCCTTTTTAATTCGTCAATTAGCAATAGTTTTTCCTATAGTGTGGTTGTTAACAGTAATTTTATCCAAAAAAATAACACTTAAAAACAGTATAAAAGCAGTTGCTCCATTATTCATATTGCTTCTTTTTTCTTTATGGTTTTCCTATTATATGGAAGCTAATGGCTTACTGCAAGAGCGATACAATTCTAAGTTTAATGTGTTAATAACTAGCCTTAAAAATATAAACTTCCAATTAATTAAGCTTACAACAACCTACCTTCTCACAAGTATGGCGTATTTGGGCTTTTTAATGGCACCATTATATTTTATTTATATTCAGAACAATACATTTAAAGGAGTAAAAATAGCAATAACGATTTGGACAGTTTTAGTCATGGTGTTTATTGTAAAAATGAATAAAGTGCTTCCGAGTTTGGATAATATTTGGATAGACTTTGGAGTGGGTCCAACAACTTTAATAGTAGATAATACTAGTGACTTTACGCAAGCACCTTCAAATAAAGCACCACGTCTATTTTGGCTACTAATTACCGCAATTGGTGTTTTTTGTAGTGTAGCTTTATTGTTGAAATCCAGAATAATGCTACTCGCTATTTTTTATAAAAAAACAGTTTCACCTATTGTTATTCTTGCTTTTGTATTTGTAGTTGTGTATTTAAGTCCGTTTCTTATTGTGGGTGTTTATGATAGGTATTTACTGCCTTTATTTCCTGTTACTATTCTATTTTTATTTGGAGATAAGAAACTAGGTCTTAGTAAAACATCTAAATATTTTACAATGCTATTTTTGGGTGTATTAACTTGGTTTTCGGTGTTTGCTACACACGATTATTTATCTTGGAATCGCGTACGTTGGCAAGTATTAGAAGGATTGCAAGAAAAGGGAGTTTCTATCAATCATATTCAAGGTGGTGTAGAATTTACGACTTGGCATCATTTTTCGGAAACACAAGATGCATGGTGGGAAAATATAATTCCTATATATACTTTAGTATTTAATCCAAAAAAAGATGACGTAATTGTTGGTGAACACAGCTATACTAAATGGTTTCCTGGAAAAGGAAAGATATATGTGATTTATGATGCTAGTTTAGATAGTTCATTAAACTAAAAAAAAGGAAAGTCTAGTTTTCTATAATTACTTTATTAAATAAATATTCTCCAATAATACGGTGTCCATTATCATTGATATGAAGATCGTGATCCCAAAAAACTTTTTCATTGGCTTGTTTTAAAACCGGTGTTAAATTGAAGTTTTCAATAGCTTCGGTATTTAGCCATGTAATCAAAGAATTTGTTATATGTAAATTGGTGTTTATGTCTTTTTCGCTAATGGTATAGTTTGCCTTTATTTCTTCTTTAAAAGATGCATTCGTTTCTGTTTTTGAAGGCAATAAAGTAACAATAAGCCTAATATTTTCTTTTTCGCATAACTGTTTAATGGCTAATAGATATTTCTTTGCAATAACTAAAGCTTTTTCTTTATCGGTTGGAAAGGATTTAAAATATAAAGTTTGATCTATTCCTTGTGTTAAAGGAAATTGTTTAGCGCCTATAGCTAATATTCTCTTTTTTAACCGCAAGTTTAAATTTTTATAAATAGTATTAAAACTTGTTCGGTTGTCTTCATATAAAAAAGTTTCCCTAAAATCGTTTCCTGTAAAGATATTAATAAGGTAAATGTCGGGTTTTAAATAACTATATTTTTTGATAAAGCCTAAGTAGTTTCTAAAGGTATAATATGCGGTTCCACCATTAATACCATTATAAATAGTTGCACTATCTGCTTTGTTTAAATGTTTTTCCCAAACATTAATAAAAGACTGATTATTATATCGTAATGCACCATCTGTATGGGAGTCTCCAGTTACTAAAATACGATACTCGTTTTCCTTTTTTTCTAAAATATCATGGTCTTCCCTAAACCCTAAATTGTTGGTTCTGCGTTCTCCATTAAATTTTTGATTAGGTTTCCCCCAGTTTTCATACACTTTAATATTTGGTTTGTGTACAAACATTGCTGTAGAGTCATATTGTAAATAGGCAACATGGTTTTCTCCAGTAAGTTTAAAAAAGGTTTTAATTCTTCTTACCTGAGAATAATAAGCTACCGTTCCAACAATGCTAAGAAGTAGCAGTAATACCAAAGCGTTAATGGATAGTAGACGTAAAAATTTCATCAAAAAAGTTTGCGCAAAGTAAATAAAAATATAACAGAGTCTATACTTAAAGCGAATATTTGTAGCTAAAAGTAATTGTAGCATTATTAATTTATTTAGTACATTTATACACCTAAAAACGCAATATTATTATATGATATTTAATCATCAAAAATGGAAAGGGTCCTTATTAGCCGATCAAGAAAAGTATCAAAAAGCAAGTCCTTATCCACATATTGTATTTGATGATTTTTTAGAGGAAAAAGCAGCAGAAAAAACATTGGCAGTTTTTCCAAAGATAAAGGAGGAAGGATGGATTCATTATGTGCATGTGAATGAAAAAAAGCATGGACTAAATAAACTAGACTTAATACCTGAGTATATTAGAGATGGTCTTATTGCCGAATTGAATTCAAAAAAATTTATAGCTTACCTAGAGGCGCTTACCGGAATTTCTAATCTTATTCCAGATACGACTATTGAAGGAGGTGGTATTCATCAAAGTGAACGTGGTGGTTATTTAAATATTCATGCCGATTTTACGGTACATCCACATAAAAAAACTTGGAGAAGAAGAGTGAATGTATTGGTTTATCTTAATAAAGGATGGGAAGCTTCTTATGGTGGAGATTTAGAATTATGGGAAAAAGACATGTCTGCATGTAAAGTTACCATTGCGCCAATATTTAATAGGATTGCTATTTTTAATACCGATGAAGATTCGTATCATGGTTTCCCAGAACCAATTACCTGCCCAGAAGGAGAAACACGAAAATCGATAGCACTATATTATTTTACCGAAGAAAAGCCGGGTGCATTTAAAAGAAGATCTACAAATTATAAAGCCAGACCAGATGATGGTTTGAAGTCCGTTTTTATATGGTTAGATAAAAAAATGATAGCACTTTATAGTTGGTTAAAAGGACTGTTAGGAATAAATGATGACTTTATTAGTAAAGTTTTACATCTTTTTAGCCGAAAAAAAGAATAGTTATTAGATTGTGCTTTTTTTGTCGGTAAGCTTGTAGATAAACAGTGTTACCCATTGCGAAATACAAACACTTAATAAAACACCATATATTTCATAGGTTCTAATTAGAATTAAGATAAGAATGAAATTAACAACAAATCCGATGCAGTTTACAAGGATTATTTTTCGTTCTTGATGCTTTTTCATGAGTTTCATAATGTCTAAAGTATAAAAGAATGAAGGCAAGGCAATCAGCCCTCCAATACAATAATACCAAGAATGGAGTTGTAATTTCACAAAGTATTCCATTACGATATATATAGCAAAGCAACCAATACTCACCAAAGGTACGGCAATAATATAAAGTTTTTTTTGCATTTTTTTTACAACATCATCCGATAGGCGATAGAGATGTTTTGTAAACGGAATAATTAAATAGGCAGACAAAGCTTGTAGCATTAAAAAAGCAGTAATAAGTAATTGATATTCAGATAAACGTGCTTTAGGAAGATAAAAGTCAATAATATAAATATCTATTTTTGAAGCAAGCCAACCGCTAAGGCCTAATAAGAAGAAAGATGCTCCAGCTTTAAATTCGTTTAAAGAGATGGTAAAAGATAATTTTTCTTTCCAGAGTTTAAGCGCAATAATCAAGCATATTATTTTAGTTAAAAAAGCAAGACAATACCATTGTAAAAAAGATTCTAAGTTAAAGGAGGTGCTTAAAAAGATACCACATATAATTGTGATAAAACTTAAAACTTCGGCAATTAACTGTGCGCTAAATACTTGGTGATATACCACTAGACTATCCATTGCATTGTATAAATGCATCAGTACTACCATTATAACAGCAAGTAAAGCTATGTTTTTTGGGAAAAATATAAACAATAACAATGCATAAGGTAAGAGTAAACTTCTGCTAAATAAATTAGAGTAAAAGGCGTAATATATTTTAGAAGGTTGTTTGCTGTATGCGCGAATTAGATATTCTCTATTACCCCAGCCTATAGAAAATACAATAAAGAAAATCCAAAGCATCACATTAATCAATGTTCCCCAGTTTTCTTTGCCAAAAAACTTAATTCCTAGAATGGCAATCAAAAAATTAAACACAGGACTAGCAAAGCCTCGAGCAGTATTTAGTCCTATTGTTATTATTCTATTCATGATACAAATCTAAATATGAAGATACACAAGCATTTTTTGCGTTTAAAAGTACGCGCTTTTTTTTGTTTTTGGTATTGCGTATTCGTGTACTACAAGCTGTAATTATTTCTGTTTCGGTAGTGCAAATTTCCCATTCAGCCATTGCTGTTGCAATGCCAACATTATTAGATACAATTTGCATTCCTGAATATAATGCTTCAGAGAAAACAAAGCCAAAAGACTCATAAGAGCTTGTATGTAAAAAGAGTTTTGCCTGTGCCATTTTTTGTAAAACTTCCGCTCGTGGTAGCTCCCCAAGAAGTGAAATTGTATTCTCAAGCGCTGCTTCTTTGATTTGCTTGTTTATCTTATTTCGCTCTTCTCCTTCACCAATAATAGATACTTTAAGGTTAGGGAATTCTTGTGTCAATTTAGAAATTATCTTTATAAAACTAGTGTAGTTTTTTACTCTATTAATGGAGCCAACACCTAAAATATCGATGGTGTTTTCTTGCAGTTCAGGAAATGAAGATGTATCAATATCCCAAGGAATACACTTCGATTTTAGCTGGTAGTTTTTAGTTATAAGCTCTTGATGGTTTTTAGAGAGAGAAACCAGTGTTGCGTTAGTGTTTTGTAATCGCTTTGCATACGAGTTGCCCAAACTAGCATCTTGTCCCATTGCAGTTACAATATGTTGAATATTGTATTTGGTTGAAAATTTTGTTCCTATCATTGCGCATTCACCAATCCAAAAGCTATGAATTGTAGTTATAGGATGATGATGATGCATAGTTTTTAATTTCCGTAAAGCTTTTTTCCAAGTCCATAATTTATAAATACGCTTGTTTTTTCCGTGTAAAGGAATCACCGAAATGCCATTCCATTTATAAGGTTTTTTAGTAAAAGGAAATTGAAAGGAAAGCAATGTCATTTTGCTATTAGGCAATGCTTGTTTAATACTTTTAAGATACACTTGTAATGCAGGAATTACCGTAGAGTCGTTTTCAGACCTTGCAAATCCTGGAGTTAAAAAAACGATATGTTGATTTTTTGCCTTCAAAAAAACGTTGCTTATTCTTTGTAAATTAATGTTTTATAGTGTCTAGGGAATGCCATTCTGTATTAGAAAACACTAAGTCCGTTTCTTTAATCAATTTAGGGTTTTGTTTTAAATTTTCAAAAGAGATGCGTGTTCCGTTAGTTTTGTAAATGTAAGTGTATGCTTTTAAATCGTTATAAAGATTAGTTGTTTCTTTACGGATTTTATTTTTAAATAGCGAAAAACCAAATGTGTTTTCCAAGCGTAATAATACTTTATTAAAAAATGCAGAAGGAATATTTTTAAAATACATGTTTTCATTTAAAAAGCTATAATGAAAAGAAATGTATAAGGTTGGATAATTTACTTTTTCTAATGCTTTTTTAATGGTTGGTAAAATTCTAAACTCTGCACCTTCAACATCTATTTTAATGAAATCTATATGTTCAATTTTGGCAGATTCTAAAAAATCAACTAGGGTTGTAGTTTCTATTTCTAGCGAATTTTCTGTATCGCGTTTACGCTCTAAAATACTGCTAGACGAAGCGCCATAAGTTTCACGAGCAGACAAACGCAAGGTTTCTTTTTTGTTTGAAATAGCTGTTTTATAGGTTTTTATTTTTTTAGCAACATCTAGATTTAACGCCACATTATTATTTAATTCCTTAAAGCATACTGGGTCAGGATCTATTGCGTGAACCATTTTTGCAGTTTTTGCAGCATATAAAGTTAATACACCGCTCCAAGCGCCAATATCTAGTACAATAGAATTTTCGTTTATAAAATTATTAAAAATAGCAAAGGTATGAGGTTCCCAGTCTGTAGCATTTATATGCGCCCAATAATGTTTGTTCTGTCCTGGGTCAATTTGAAATGTATGATTTTTAAGCTGTACTTGCATACTAAAAAGTGTCTAAGTCTGAATAGGTAAATATAAAGTCTTTTAAATTGATTTTCGGGTCAAAATCTAAGTATCCAACTAGCCAAGATTCTTTAGGTTGTACAATTGTTTGCAGTTGTTTTGCCATGATAGAATTTGAATCCACTTGAAAAAGGAGTTCGCTAATACCTAAGAGAAATGCTCTTTGTTTTAGTTTTATAATTGCTTTTTGTAGTGCTTTTTCAGAAGGCGCATAAAATTGTCCAACATGAATAATTGCTTGAATTTTCAACCAAAAAACACATCCTTCTAGTACTACGCAATAGTGACTTTTAAAGCTGTTTTTATACTTAATGAAATCTTGTGTAACATGCAGTTGAAATTTTTCTTTGTCATTAGAAGTTAACTTTTTTAAGGCATCTTGTGAAACGTTTTGTTTAAAAAAAGGATTATATAGGTTTGTGGAATTCAATTTGTTTAATAATTTCCCAACAGGTAACGTAAAGATTTTTATATGAAATCGTTGCATGTGTTTGTGCTCTTTCCAACCTAGTTTTTTGGTGCTATAATAAGTGTTTTCACTATGAAAAGCATACACATATTTCATGTTGTTTTCCTTCATAATAGCATAGGCAAGTTTTGCTAGTTCATAGTGCAACCCTTTTCGTTGATGCGCTGCTAATGTATAAGAATCGCAAGCATGAGCTACTAGAATTTCGGAATCCTTATTCTTGAATTTTTGTGGAATTGCACCGTAAAAAGCAACAGGGATTTTGTTGTGATAAGCAATGCTACAGATATATTTTACGCCCAAATATGAAGTATTGTATTTGTTTTGTAAGTAGCTTAAGGATACTTTCTTTTTAAATACTTTCCAAAAAAGCTCCTTAATAGCTGGAAAGTCACTTTTATCTACGCGTTTTAGACGATATATTTCTTTAAATATCATATTTTAAAAATAAGAACCTTTTAATAAACAAGCCAATTGCTGTTCTAAAGTAATGTATGGATTCATAACAAAACGATTTTTTAATGCTTCATTTTCTGCATGAGATTTTATATTATAATCTACCAATAATACTTTTTTATATCCTACTTCAAGACAGTATTTGGCTAATTCTTCGGTGTAATAGCCAAAAGGAAATGCAAATTCTTCAATAGGTTGTTGGCAAATGTTTTCTAAACTTTTTTTGCTTTGTAAAATTTCTTCCTTTGCTGTTGCTACAGAAATATTTATCAAACTTGCATGTGTTTTAGCATGCGAGCCAATGGTGAATAAAGGGTGGTCTGCAATTTCTTTAATTTGATCGGGAGACATTAATTCCCAATATTCGTTTAGTTCTTCTTTGGGCAATGCGTTCCAGTCTTCTTTAAAAATATCATATAGCAATGCAATATCTTTGTATGTAATAGTTTTGGCAATGTTTTTTAAGGAAACATTTTGATGTGTAAATTCGTTTTTCTGGTTTTTTATATATGCTTTATCTTGGAATACTACTTCTTCTTTTTTAGTGTGAATTGAAACTAAATCTAAAAAATCTGCCCATAAATATGGCGCTTTTTCATGAATTGTAGTGATGTAAAAACAGGCAGGGACTTTATATTTTTTTAATATAGGAAGTGCATTTTGGTAATTGTTGAGAAGACCATCATCAAAAGTAATAGCAATATTAAGCGTGTTTTTTTTGAATTTCTTGGCATAAAAATCATCTAAAGAAATTACATTGTAATGGGTTGAAATGTGTTTTATAAAAGCTTCAAAAAAGAATTTAGAAATAAATCGACTATTGTATTTGGTTTCTCCAATACTATCAATACCATGAAAAACTAAAATACGTTCACCATACCTATCTTTAAGCAGCCATTTTTTTAGACCTATTTTAAATAGCAAAATTTTATAAAGTAAACCCAAACGATATTTTATTCGCATCCAAAGCATAAGTGTTTAGTTTTCTTTTTCGGTTATGATTTCATATAATTTCCAACCACTAACATCTTCTTTTAATGTTTTTAATTGGTAATGTTCTTTAATGTAATTCCAGTTTTTTATTGGGTTCTTATCTTTCCATTGTACTTCAAATTTTTCCGGATAAAAAAGCACAAGGTCTTTCGTGTTGAAATCGGTATAACGTTCTAAATATAGATTTTTGTAATTAAAATGCATTCCTCTACCTTGTAAAGAAAGATCAACATCAAAACTATATAAAGTCTTACCTTGATATGGAGCAACCATTGATACGATTTCTTTTTCTAATAAGGTTCTTTTATAAATAGGTGAAAAAGTTCTCATCCAAAATAATAATTGAAGCGCAAATGCTAATCCAGCAAAAGGTAAAGCGTATTTTTTTATCCAATGTATTTTTAAAAGTATAGAGAAGTAAGGATATAGAAATACTAAAACTAACGAAAAAATAAGGCCTAGGATTCTTGGATTTTGAAACGGTATTCCTGCTAAGAAAATTAGATATAAAGCAATGCAAATACCAAGAATTTTCTGCGGGAATTCGATTTGTTTTTTATAGTTTTTTAATGCCACAAACAGTAATGGAACACCTATAAATATAAACCCTGGATGAAAAATAACGTACAGTACATATAATCCATTTGGGAACGGATAGCTTTGAAATCCATCTTGTGTTGTATAACTAGATTTAAAGAAATAAGATGGAGACCACAATTTTAAAAAGTAATTAGAAGTAGCTTCAAAAAGAGCATTCCATTGTAATACTAAAAACGGAATAAATACTAAGCTACTTAATAAAATAGCATATATAACTTGCTTTATAGCTTTTCGCTGTATGGCTAAATACAATGCATAACAAATAACAGGAAAGGTAATCATTAACGATGCATAACGCGTTATTAAAGCACAGGTAGCAAATAAAAATACAGGAACTAAAGACGTTTGTTGTTTATGTGATTTAAAGAAGTAATAAAAGCAAATGGCTATCCACATAGCAGCAGTTACATCCGACATAATAATTAACCCCATTTTAAAAAAGAAAGGGCAAAAAAGCCCAAAAACAAGCACGTATAAAAAAGGATATTGTTGTTTTGGATAGAGTAGTTGTATGGTTTTTAATATATAAATACAACCAATAGAAAGACTAATACTACTTAAAAATTGAAGACCAAAAGTAGCACTACCAAAAATGAAACCAAAAAAAGCTGCAATACAAGGATATAGAATTGGCCAAAAAAACGTTCCAGGATGTTCCCCTCCTAAAAGATAGGATTGAATAGCTTTTGTATAGCGAAGGTATTCATAAGAATCCTGACCATAAAGACCATCAAAATTTAAAAATCGGAGAATTAAAATACCTAATAAAGGAATTGCAATAAATACAATATTTAAATTGGAAGGTTTTGTGATTTTTCGAAATTTCAATGGTAGTTTTGTTTTGCGCATATAAATATAGTTGTTAAATTGACCAGGATAAAAAAAACGACTCTTTTTTTGTCGACTGGATGATATTATATGATTAATTCAAAAAAAATAATTGTTGTTTTACCAGCTTATAATGCTTCGGAAACACTTCAAAAAACATACGAGGAAATTCCTTTTGATATTGTAGATGAGGTGGTTTTAGTAGACGATCATAGCACCGATAAAACACTAGAAATTGCTAAAAATTTAGGCTTAAAACATGTTTTACACCACAAGCATAATAAAGGCTATGGTGCAAATCAAAAAAGTTGTTATGATAAAGCATTGTCTTTGGGTGGTGATATTGTTATTATGTTACACCCAGATTATCAATACACACCAAAGCTTATTCATTCTATGGCATATTTAATTGCTAATAATGTTTACCCTGTAGTTTTAGGGTCTAGAATTTTGGGTAAAGGCGCTTTACGAGGAGGAATGCCAATGTATAAATATATAGCAAATCGTTTTTTAACCTTATTTCAAAATATTGTTATCGGACAAAAATTATCGGAATACCATACCGGTTTTCGTGCATTTTCTAAAGAAGTGATACTAGCATTGTCTTTAGAGAATAATTCAGATGATTTTATTTTCGATAATCAGATGCTTTGTCAAATTTTTAATAAAGGATTCGAAATTGCTGAGATTACTTGTCCTACCAAATATTCCAGCGAAAGCTCCTCTATTAATTTTAATCGAAGTATGACTTATGGATTGGGAGTCCTAAAAGTTTCTCTGCAATATTTTTTACATAAAAAGAAAATAAAGACATTTTTATTATTTAAATAGTAAGTATCTTTAAAAACAAATAAACACGATCATTTTGAAGCGAAAAAAAATTCTTTTATACAATCCAATAGCCGTTTTTTTTGATATGCCACTGGCGTTAATAGCAGTAGGATCTGTATTAGACCCAGAAAAATATGAGGTGATAATTATTGATGGGAGAATTGATGAAAACCCAATGGAAACGATTAAAAGCCATTTGGATGATACGATATGTTTTGGATTAACAGTGCTTACCGGGAAGCCTATAAAAGATGCGGTAACGGTAACACAAGCAGTAAAAAAGCTTAAAAATGATTTACCTATTGTTTGGGGAGGTTGGCATACTTCACTATTTCCAAAGCAAACGTTAATAGATGAGATAAGTATAGATGTAACAGTACAAGGGCAAGGAGAAGATGCATTTAAAGAATTGGTGGATGCCTTCGATAATAATACAGATTTAGCTGCTGTAAAAGGAATATGCTATCGTAATACGGAAGGTGAAATTATTAAAAACCCTCCAAGAACTATTGTGAAAATGGATGCCTTTGCGAATGTTAATTATGAATTGATTGATGTTGAAAAATATTTTGAAAAGAAAGGAAGAAGACAACTAGATTATATTTCTTCTACGGGATGTTTTTTTAGATGCTCTTTTTGTGCTGATCCATTTGTATATAATAGAAAATGGACTGCCGTTTCGCCAGAAATTATGGTGGATAAGTTAGAAGAATTGCACAAGAAATATAAATTCACGGATGTCAATTTACAAGATGAAACGTATTTTACCTATAGGGATCGCGTTATTGAAATATCGGAACGTATTATAGAAAAAGGCTTAAATTTTACTTGGGCAGCTACTATGCGAGCAGATCAAGGCTCGAGAATGACGATTGAAGATTTTAAAATTTGTGCAAAATCTGGATTACGAAGATTGTTAATTGGTGTTGAATCTGGTTCGCAGGTGATGATGGATTGGCTAAAAAAAGATATCAAATTAGAGCAAGTTTATATGTGTGCCGAACGTTGCAGAGATATTGGTATTGCTGTTCAATTTCCTTTTATTGTTGGGTTCCCAGAAGAATCAGACGAGAGTATTACAGAAACGGTTAAAGTTGCTTTAGAGTTAAATAGTATGCATCCTAATTTTAGAACTCCAATTTTTTACTTTAAACCATATCCAGGCACAACCATTACAGATAATGTAGTGAAACAAGGTTATAAATTACCAGAGACAGTGCATGAATGGTCCGATTTTGATTTTGTAGGTTCTACTGGCCCATGGGTTAGTAAAGAGAAGTATGATTTTTTTGAAAAATTTAAATTCTACTTAAAATTTGCCTATTCTAAACAAAAAGTAATTTATTTGCCTTTACAACTATTGGCAAGGTTGCGATGTAAATACAAATTCTTCAATTTCCCAGTCGAGAAGAAGTTAGTAGATACCTTTTTTAAGAAGCAACAATTAGCATAATCTCGATAATTGATTTTATATTATTTTAAAAGCCCTTTTGTTGTTAATGCTGTAAAAACTCGATCGGAAACAAGTCTTGCACCAGATTCATTAAAATGGAAATCGTCATAAAAAGATTCCGTTGTTTTTGGTAAGTCTAAATCTATAAATTCTACGTTGTTTTGCTTACATATGTTTTTTAATTTTTCGTTAAAAATCTCCATACCATGATACAATGCTGTAGTGCTATAAAAACCATTATTGTTTTCAAAACCACTTGTTAGTAGTAGTTTTTCGTATTCTTCTTCTAAATCTGGTTTCCACATAGTAGCTTGTTGGATAAAAATTAAATGTATTCCTTTTGCTTTCGCTAGACGAATTAATTCCAACGTGTTTTTTTCATAATGATTTAAACTTTCTGTTACATCTGGTAGTTCATTAGTTAGTTCCGCATTATGTCTTAAGTTTGTTATAGAAGCTACCGCTTTGGTTAAGTGTTCTTTATGTTTAAGCTGAAATTTTATTTTATTTTTAGCACTTACAGCTAATTTGTATAGCGTTAATTTTTTATGAAAAGGAAGATGATCTTCAGGTGTGTGTTGAAAAGCGAACTTAGTAAGCGTTTTGGTGTCTGAGTTTATATACCTTTCTTTAGAAACTAGTGAGCCTACAAAGTCATTAACCCCTTGCATTATTAAAACGGTTTTAACTTCTTTTAATTCTGGTTTTTCTAATATGTGTTTAAATTGTAATGTATGATGGTTGCTACTGTTTCCTGGTCTACCAAAATTACCAACCCAGTACGTGTCACCTAATTTTTTTTCAAGTAATGCTGGCCATGTTAATTGTTGTGTTAAAGCAAAACATGCAGTAGTACTTCCTCCAAAAACGACTATTTTATTTTTTTTATCTTCTAGGTTAGAAATTGATCGAGCTCCTATTGCATCGAAAGCAATTTCAGAATCCCCTTGAATACCAATAATTTCATTTGGGGTTATAGTCCATGTAAAACCAGAATTTGGAGTCATGGTGTAATAGTCATCAGGAAATATTTTAAGCCAAGAGAGTACTATTTCGGCTATTATTAATAAAATGATAAAAACAAGTCCCATAAATGCTAGTTTTTTAAAGGAAGGAATGGTGATGTATTTCATGTGTTAGTTTTTTAAAAATTGGTATACTTTTTCTGCAACAATTTCTGCTCCAGATTCATTAAAATGCATGTCATCATAAAAGATAGTTTGATTTTTTGGTAATTGTAAATCAAGTACTGGTACATTATAGGTGTCACACACTGTCATTAAACGCTTATTAAAAATTGTCATGATTTTATTTAAAGCTTCGCCTGTATATAAGGGCGTTTTATTGTAATGAGCTCTTGCTGCAAGTAAGGTTTTATATTTGTCGGATAAGTTTTTTTTCCAAATTGTAGGTTGGGTCATGAAAATTATTGAAATATTTCGTTTTCTAGTTTCTTTAATAATTTTTATTAAATTATGTTCATAATGATTTAAACCATCAGTTAATTCTGGAAGTTTAGTAATGGGTTTGGTTTGGTTTTCAAACGTTTCTAAATAATCAAGAGGCCTTTGAGGTTTACTTAAAAAGAGAATTCTCTGTCTTGCTTTTTTAGCCAATTTAAATAAGGTTAGTTTTCTTAAAAAAGGTAATTCAGAATTTGGAATATGCATAAAAGCACTTTTTTTAACTTCTAAATCTGGCATGTGCATATACTTATCTGGAGCGATTAAGTATCCTCGACAATCATTTACTCCAACTAGCATCAATATTGTTTTTGTGTCTTTTAATTCGGGTTTATCCAGAAGGTGTTGTAATTGAAGTATATGATGATTACTACTATTTCCGCTTCTAGCAAAGTTGCCAACCCAATAAGAGTCTCCTAGTTTTTTATCCAATAAAGCAGTCCATGTTTTTTCTTGAGTTAATACAGAGCATATTGTTGTGCTTCCGCCAATAGCAACAATCTTATGTTTTGCCTTTGCATAATCTGAAACAGATCGCGAACCTAGAGCATCGTATCCTATCTCGTAAAATCCTGAAATCCCATCAATTTTACTTGGGTTTTCATTATATTTTTGGCTCGTATTTGGTGTGTTGGTATAATAATCATTAGGTAGTATTTTAAACCAAGAAAGTACAACTTCAGCAATTACTAATAAAATGATAAAAACAAGTCCTGAAAAGGCTAATTTTTTTAAGAATGTTATTTTTAAATATTTCATTTTAGTTATTACTGTTCATGCTTTGATTTAGAATATCGATACCAAGAAAAAGGCGAGTCTTTTTTACCGAGTATCTTGTTTAGAACGTTCGTTTTTTTTTGATATAAGATAGTAAACCGATCTAATTTATCTATTTCATGATGAAAATAATGCGATGCCATTTCTGGAAAGCCTAATTGTGTATAATATTGTATTGTTCGTTTTTTTGCAACGACGAGTTCTTCTTTCTTGTAAAAGGGACTATCTATTATATGAATTTCCCCGTTCGGTTTTAATAGTTGTACTAATGCTTGCAATAATAAATTAAAATCTTGAAAATATTGTATGCATCCATTAAGCGTTATAACATCAAAGCTTGTTTTATAGCTTTTGGAAATCGTAAAAATATCGCCATAAGCAAATTGTAAATTATCTTTTTTAAAAATACGAGATGCTTGCTCAAGCTCTTCTTTGTTTACATCTAAACCTAGAATATTGTTGCTTGCATTTATACATGCTATTTTATGAGAAAACCATCCGTTACCACAACCAAGGTCTAGTATGTTTAAAGGCTTTTTTTTAAGTGAAATATATTGGATAAAGCGCTCGGTAGATTTTTCTCGTAATGGCCATTCGTAACGATTTAAATAGGGTAGAATCGCCACTTCATTGTCGGTAAGAATGCGGTTTTCTTTTTCTCTTACGGCGATGTAAATATTAGAGAAACTAGAAAGTTCTTCTGTTAAATATAGTACCTTGTTTTTTGTTTTTAAAGGAGTGAAATTCATGATTATTTATATAGTTTCATTCCCGTTTTTGCTATAATAGATTTTGTTTTCAGCTTCAAAGAAGAGAGTCTGTTTTTTTCTTTTCCTTTTAGTAATTCTTTATTGTAGTTTACTTCATTAACAATTCGTCTTACGGCAAAATCATAATATTTTCGAGAGTAGGTTCTTTTAAAATCTATTTCTCGATCTGTTGTTGTTTCCCAGTTTGGTTGTACGGTTATTTTGTTTTCAATTTCATTGTATAATGAAGTTCCTTTTATAGGATATGCAATAGTAATTGTAAAATGTGTTGGGTTTGCTGCTTTTAAATAGGAGATGGTTTCTCTAATGTCTTCTTCGTCTTCTCCAGGATATCCAACCATAATAAAAGTACCAGTTTCTATGCCTAAAGCATTGGTTTTTTGAATGGCTTCTTTTACCACATTAACGTCTACACGACGATCCATGGCATCGATAATTTTTTGAGAACCAGATTCGGCACCAATCCAAATTCTAAAACAACCGGCTTCTTTTAGTAATTGCAATATTTCATCGTCTAATCTTTCTGCTCTAGTGATACATTCAAAAGGAATAATTGCATCTTGTTTTAATACTTCTTCGTGAAAATTTTTAATCCATTTATGGCTAACGGTAAATACATCGTCTACAAACCAAATACTATCTGGGCTATAGGTTTCTTTCAGCATTTTTAACTCTTGAGCAACCATGTTTGCAGGTCTTCTTCGGTAACTTTGTCCGTATACCGCAGTGCTACACCATTTACAAGTATAAGGGCAACCGCGTTGTGT
Organism: Lacinutrix cladophorae; assembly: GCF_053604645.1. NCBI lineage: Bacteria > Pseudomonadati > Bacteroidota > Flavobacteriia > Flavobacteriales > Flavobacteriaceae > Lacinutrix > Lacinutrix cladophorae. The sequence continues at coordinate 224,856 of NZ_JBSHNR010000110.1, forward strand.
GCTAATAGTCATGGAGCTTTTTCCATGATGTGTTTTCCAGGTGTCTAAGTATTTTTCTACTGGAATTGCCGCTCTATTTGGTAACGGTAAAAGCTCGAGACTTTTCATTTTTACTCTTGGTGCGGTTTTTTTAACACTTCCATTTTCTAAATAAGCAATTCCTGGTATGTCGCTATAATTTTTATTATTAGCAATAGCTTGATATAGCTCTAATGTTGTTTGTTCACCTTCCCCAATAATTAAAAAGTCGACTCCTGTGTTGAGGTAGTTTTCGCAATTATAGGTAATATCTGGTCCGCCTAAAATAATTTTTGGGAAACCGTATTTTGCATCCTTTTTTAAGATATTTACTAGTTTGATAACATTAATTTTAGTCATCAAATTGGTGTAAATTGCAATGGATTTCGGCTGTTTTTTTTCAATAAAATTTAATTGTTCTTCTTTGGAGTAAAAGGTAGTGTCATACAAGTGGTTTTCTATATGATTTTCATTTAAATAAGCAGAAATATATAATAGGCCTAACGGTGCATAAGGCCTCATGATTAGTTGCTCTTTTGGGTCTTCTAATAAATAATAGGCATGTGTTAATATAATGCTCATTATGCTTGGTTGTGTTTCGCTTTTGTTGATAGTTCTATATAAAAATGATCTGCATATTTTGCCCAGAATTCTCCTGTAATTACACTATCAATACTTTTAAAAATAGATAATAAAGGATTTTTTGCCAAAATTGAATTTTCAAGATAAGAAGGAGGAATCGTAATTCCAATGGGTTTTATTTTTTCTTTTTTAAATAAAGTGCTTGTTAAAGATAAAATGTCTTTTGGATTGTAGTACCATGTTTTTACAAATATACCATCCACATTCGCATCTACGCTTTTATCTGTATTTCTTCTTTTTGCTTTTTTAAAATCTCCTTTTAATGAAAAATAGATTTGTTCCCAAATGCATTGTTTTGGCATTAATACTAGTATTAATTTTCCGTTAGGATTTAATAATGTATTAGCGGTATTGAAAAAATCTTCCAATTGTATTTTAGATAAACAGTTTAAGCCACCGAAATTAGAAAAAATAATATCAAACTTTTTAGTAAAGGTTTGTTCGGTTATGGTATTAATATCTTGAACAGTAAATGTTATGTTTTTAAGTTTCGTTTTGGCTTTTGCCACATTAATCATCCCTTCAGAAATATCTGTAGCATGTACTTCGTGCTCAAGTTTAGCAAATTGAATAGCATCTTCTCCAGTGCCACAATTAATTTCTAGAATTGAAAGGTTTTTTTCGGAATGAAGATATGGATCTACATTTTTAAATACTAGATTACGTTGTGCTTTACCAATATTGGAAAATGTAAAAATATCATCGTATTTATTTGCTGCTATGTCAAAATCTGCTTTCATTTCTTACTTTGAAATTATTAAAGTTCCTCTTTGGTATTTCATTATATCTTCGATGTTTATTTTAGGATTGTAGTTTCTTAAAATATCGGAATGTATCTGTGTTACCTCTAATTTTATTTTCTCTTTATAATTTTCGCCAATAAAATCCAATACCTTTAAATTCTCTTTTTTACAAAGCTCAAGGTAATATAAATAGGATAGCCTATTGGTATATGCTATCGAGTTTCCTGCCCAAAACTTCCAATATTTATTGGAGTATTTTAAAAAGTTAAACTCAGAAATAGAAGAATCTTGAAAAAAGCCAGGATTTGTAAAGTGATCTATAAAGTTAATAGTATGCACACAAAATTGATCTTTCAGTAAAACTTCTTTTTTGAATTTAAATAGTTGCTCTAAAATCTCTGGAGGAACATGTTCTAAAACAACTTGTGATGCAATATAATCGATTTTTTTAGAATATTTATACAGCGTTTTAAAAGTGTATGGAGCGATATATTCAATATTTCCTAGGTTGAAAACAGCTTCTAATCGAGTGGCTTTTTTAATCGTGTTTATTTTTTCTAGAATTTCTTTTTTTGTGTAAATACTTTTAGACACAATTAATTTTAAAGCTTCTGGATGGTCTAAATAATGGACTTGTTTTTTTAAAGTAGAAAATGAAATGTCTTTTGTAATGTCTACAGTAATAATTTTTTGAAAACCTAATAAGGACAATACAATGGATGAAATTAAAGAATATCCAGTACCAAAATCTAAAGCGGTTTTGTTTTTAGTAAGGTCTATGGAGCAGTAACTAAATTTTCGTATACACTCATAGGTTTGGTATATAGCAACATTGTAGTGATAGTTTTTATTTAAAGTTGCTGGAATATGATTTAGTGCATCACCAAGTTTTGTAAACGATAATGTTTTTTGGAGTAGCGCTTTTACTTTCCAGTTCATAAACCTTTATTTTGCTAGCTTTTTTAAAATTAGCTTATCTATGAAGGCGCTTGGTACATAAAAACCTAACTTAAACATGGATTTGTATTTTTTTAAGTGGAAGTGTTTTAAGTGATGTAAACCTTGGCTTATGCGATATTCTTTATGCACATAACGTTGTAGTTTTTTGTAAAATGCAGAACTATAAGTACCTTTAAAAAGCATGGCAAGATCATCCGAATCTGTCCAATTTGCTTTTAGTTTTAGATCTTCTTTTACCATGTCGTAAAATTTGGTTCCAGGTAAAGGATACGAAACCGAAACGCCAATATTATCTGGAATCAAATCTTTAATCATGCTAATAGTTTTAGCAATATCTTCTCTCGTTTCGTTTAAATAGCCAAACTGAATAAAGAATGCAACACGAATGTTTTTTTCTTTTAATAATCTAGTTGCTTCGTAAATTTGTTCGACTTTGGTGTCTTTATCCATGGCGTCTAAAATCGCTTGTGAGCCACTTTCTGCGCCAACCCAAACTTCTTCTAGGCCACTTTCTGCCAAAGCATCAATAGTATCTTCCTTTAATAATAAATCGACACGACTTTGTATGTAATAGGAAATAGAAAGCTTTTCTTTTTTTAGTGCGATATTAAATTTTTGAACCCAATTTGGTTTCAATCCAAAAATGTCATCACACATCCAAAAGCGCTGCACATCATAAGTTTCGCTAAGGTATTTAATGTGTTTCGTGATGTATTCTGGCGAATGTGAATTATAGCGATTACCATAAATAGGTTTTGCACACCAATTACATTTGTAAGGGCAACCTCTTGTAGTTGCAATGTTTAATGTGAATTTGCTACCGCTTTGTTTCCATACATTTTTATACGCATCTATATCTACCAAGTCCCATGCAGGAAGTGGGAATTCGTCTAGGTTTTTAGTAACTATGCGTTTTGGTGTTTTTACAATTTCATTGTTTTGTTTGTAAACTAGACCTTGAATTGTAGTTGTATCATCGTTTTTAGATAAGGCATCTACTAATTCTTTTAAACTGACTTCACCTTCTCCTTGAATTATAAAATTGGCTCCAGCAGCTAAGTATTTTTCATAGTGATCTGTAGCATCTGAACTACAAACAATCACTTTACAATCTTGATTTTTGGCAATTTTAATCATTTCAAAAGCTGCTTCACGCATTTTGGTTAAGCACATTTTTGTTAGATAATTAAAGCCATCATCGTAAAGTACAAATGTTTTAGCTTGTTGTTTTTCTAAAAATGGTTTTATTGTTTTTGGATCTTCTAAAAGGTTTGCATCAAAAAGACTAACCGAGTACCCATTTTCTCTTAAATAGGAAGCTGCATAAATAGTACCTAAAGGCGGAAAAGGGGTTTTGTTTTTCCATTGTTTGGCATCAAATTTATAATAATACGAATGTGAAAATACAATATCAGTCATGTTCTGGTTCTAGTATTATATCGTGTTGCTCTTGTACTTCTAAATATTTTTTATTTAAAGCATGAATTACTTTTTTCTGAAAGTTCTGCGGATGATGTTTCGATACATCAGTTGTAGATTTCATAGCAATTTCAAGTTCTTTTTTACTTAGAGAAGTAAATTTCTTTTTCCATTTATTTAAAGTTAATTTTCTAAAAAAAGCTTCAAGTGTATTACCTAATTTTGTGTTAAATAAAGCCTCTATACTCTTCGTTAATATAGGTTTTTTCACCTCTTTTATAGTCTCTAAATTAGTAATGGTAATATTAGGTAAATAGGTTTTTGGCCAAGTATTATTAGCTATAAATTTTTTAAAAATTGTTTTACCAGTTACAGGAATTAAAGTCATTAGTTCTGTTGCTGTAAAAAGGTTTTTTTCATGAATTTCTAAATGTGTATTACTTATAAAATAGTTTACACAAAAGTGTTTTTTATTATTACGTAGAAATACTTTTTTATAGATTATTAGTAATGTTCTAGCTATCCATAACCGTTTATCTTTTGTGATAATAAAAAAGTCAAAATCACCATCATCATCATAATACCCTTTAGAAAGTCCACCAGATAAACTCACGCTTTCTACATAGGGGAACTTAGCAATAAATTGCCCTCTTTTAAAAGCTTTTGGTAGTACCTGTTTCGCGTGTTGGTTTCCTTTTAGTCTTCGGTTTACAATACTATTTGGATCTTTGTATATATAATAACCATCTACATTTTTGATTACTTTTTTTATTTCTAAGGCTTGTAAATCTGTTTCTAAATTTTCCTTTTTTTCCGTTTTTGAAAATTTAAAAATCTCGTCTTTAGTCAACGGATAATTAAAAATAGAAAAATATAATATGGCTTTTAAACTTTCCAAAAATGCATTTTTATACGTGTTTAAACGTAGTAGGTTTTATGAAATGCTAAGTTATGGTTTTTAATTGAGAGGGTAAAGAAAGTTTTTGGTGAGAATTAATTTAAGAATAGAAGAACAACTAACTGAAGTAGTTTTTATAAACGTGATAACTGTATTGGATAAAAAAAATGGGAACTAAATGGAGGTTATCTCATCAAAGAATCTTGCAAATTCTCTTATTATTCTCATTTCGTTGCTGTTTTACCCTCAGAGAATTCATGTTTATAAGAAATATAACTTAGTTTATTGTTTTAAAATTATTCATTCATATTTATTTGCGTTAAGGATAGTAGTGGAAAGCCCACAGTGAGGCACGAACGAGGACTTGTAACAAATAGCCTGACCCTTTTTCGGGTAACGCCCAAACTATTAAATTAATGCGCCTCCAGCCAATTCAGCCCAGTATCCACCTCCACATCCAAAGGCACATCCATTACAAATGCATTTTCCATTTCGGTTTTAATTAAAGCAGTCATTGCTTCCAGTTCGGGTTTGTACACATCAAACACCAATTCATCATGTACCTGTAATAGCATTTTAGTTTTATAATTACCAGCCTCTAATTTGTTATAAATATTAATCATGGCAATTTTAATAATATCTGCAGCACTACCTTGAATTGGTGCATTTACCGCATTTCGCTCGGCAGCACTACGTACCATAGCGTTTCTAGAATGAATATCTTTTAGATAACGTCTTCTGTCTAAAACCGTTTTTACATACCCATGATCTCTAGCAAAATCTACCTGAGCACTCATGTATTTTTTTAGTTTCGGGTAGGTTTCATAATAAGTATCAATAAGTTCTTTGGCTTCCCCACGTGATAAATCGGTTTGGTTACTCAACCCAAAAGCAGAAACGCCATAAATAATCCCGAAGTTTACTGTTTTTGCATTGCTACGTTGTTCTCTGGTAACTTCTTCAAGAGGAACACCAAAAACCCTAGAAGCTGTAGAGGCATGAATATCCTCTCCGTTTTTAAAAGCTTCTATCATGGTTTCTTCTTTACTAAGCGCAGCAATAATACGTAGTTCTATCTGGCTATAATCGGCAGCTAATAAGGTGTATTCTTCACTGCGTGGTATAAATGCTTTTCGTACTTGGCGACCACGTTCGGTACGAATAGGAATATTCTGTAAGTTTGGGTTGTTGCTACTTAAACGTCCTGTTGCAGCAACGGTTTGCATATAATCGGTATGTACTCTTCCTGTAGCTTCTTCTACCTGTAAAGGTAAAGCGTCTACATAGGTGCTTTTTAGTTTTGCTAAACCGCGATACTCTAATATATTTCTAATAATTTCGTGGTCTTTGGCTAAAGCAGATAAAATATCTTCTCCCGTTTTGTACTGTCCTGTTTTTGTTTTTTTAGGCTTATCTACCAGTTTTAGTTTTTCAAATAAAACGATTCCTAATTGCTTTGGTGAGGCAATATTAAATGCTTCGCCAGCAACCTCATAAATTTTAGAAACTAAGGTTTCAATGTCTTTGTTTAAGTCTTCCGAAAGCGAATTTAAAAAAGGAACATCTAGATTAATACCTTCTAATTCCATAGCAGCCAAAACGCGTAGTAAAGGCACTTCTATGTCGTCAAATAATTTTTGTGTGTTGGCCTCTCCTAATTCTTTTTCAAAATGCTCTTTTAACTGTAACGTAATATCTGCGTCTTCTACAGCATATTCGGTTTGCTTGTCTAAGGGAACCTCACGCATAGACAATTGGTTTTTGCCTTTTTTGCCAATCAATTCGGTAATCGAAATTGGCGTGTAATTCAGGTAGGTTTCTGCCAGCACATCCATATTATGTCGCATATCTGGATTAATTAAATAATGTGCTAACATGGTGTCAAACAGTTGTCCTTTTACTTGTATGTTATATTTTGCAAGTACTTTGATATCGTATTTTAAATTCTGACCAATTTTCTGAATGTTTTCTGCTTCAAAAAAGCATCGTAATAATTCGATGATAGCTTGTGCTTCTTCTCTTTCTTCTGGAAATGGAATGTAGAACCCTTTACCGGTTTCCCAAGAAAATGAAATACCTACCAGTTCGGCGGTTAAGGGATTTAAGCCTGTGGTTTCGGTATCAAAACACACGCTAGTTTGGTTCATTAAGTTTTTAATAAATAGCTTGGTAGCCATTCCTGGCGCTATACTTTGATAAAAATGCGAGGCTGTTTCTGCGGTTTTACGTACAAATGCATTGGTTTCTGTTTTCGCTTCCGCGGAATTTGGTTCGCCTCCAAATAAAGAGAATTGCCCAGCTCCAGCATTTTCTGCTTCTTTTGGTGTTACTTTTGGTGCTTCTTTTTTGGAAACTATTTCGGTAGGCGTAGCAATTGCTTCCGCTGAAAATGTTTTTAAGAAATTATCGATTAAACGTCTAAATTCTAATTCCTGAAAAATTTCGGTCACTTTAGGAATATCTGGTTCCGACATTTCAAAATCCTTAGCATCAAACTCCACAGGAACATCTAGCATGATGGTTGCTAATTTTTTAGAAAGCAATCCTAATTCTTGATTGGCTTCTACTTTTTCTTTCATTTTTCCTTTAAGCTCGTGCGAATTTGCAAAAAGGTTTTCCATACTACCATAAGCAGCTAGGAATTTCTTGGCTGTTTTTTCTCCAACTCCAGGAAGCCCTGGAATATTATCGCTGGCATCTCCCATCATTCCTAAAAAATCAATCACTTGTAACGGATCTGTAACCTCAAATTTCTTTTGGACTTCTGGTATTCCCCAAGTTTCATAACCACCACCAAAAACAGGTCGATACATAAATATATTTTCGGAAACCAATTGCGCAAAATCCTTATCTGGAGTAACCATAAAGGTTTGGTAGCCTTCTTTTTCGGCTTTTTTTGCTAAGGTTCCAATCACATCATCTGCTTCAAAACCTTCTTTTACCATGATTGGAATATGCATGGCTTTTAAAATTTCATAAATATATGGAACAGCAGTTTTTATACCTTCTGGAGTAGCGTCTCTATTGGCTTTGTATGCTTCAAACATTTCTACACGATCTGCACTTCCGCCTTTATCAAAACATACGGCTAAATGGTCTGGTCTTTCTCGTTTAATAACGTCTAAAAGCGAGTTCATAAATCCCATAATAGCAGAAGTGTCTTCGCCTTTAGAATTGATTCTTGGGTTTTTAATAAAGGCATAATACCCTCTAAAGATTAAAGCGTAAGCATCTACAAGAAATAGGCGTTTTTGTTGTGACATGGTAAATATTTTGAAAGGATTTCAAAGCTACGAAAAAGTTATTAGACCTGTAGAATTTTAAAAGGACACTTTCTTTTTTTCGAACCTATAAATAGCATTATGCTTACTCCATGGATACTAAAAGGAAAGTCCATGTGTGATTTTTAGTAAATATTTTGTTTTTTTTAGACATAAAGGCGTGTTTAGTTTTCAGTAGCAAAGTGTATCTTTGAAGTATAAAAAGAATACTAATGAATACATTTTCAATTGCCATTCATGGTGGGGCAGGAACTTTAGTAAAAGGAATGATGACACCAGCATTGGAAGCGAAATATAAAGCCGCTTTACAATTAGCTTTAGATGCAGGATATAAGGTGTTAGAAAATAATGGTACAGCAACTGAAGCTGTAGAAAAAGCAGTTGTTGTTTTAGAAGATTCACCATTATTTAATGCAGGAAAAGGGTCCGTCTTTACAGCAACCGAATCTCATGAAATGGATGCGTCTATTATGGATGGAAAAACTTTAAATGCAGGAGCAGTAAGTTTAATTACTGGAATTAAAAATCCGGTTGCATTGGCTCGTGATGTTATGGAAAAAAGTGAGCATGTTTTTCTGGCAGGAGCAGGAGCAATGCAGTTTGCAAAAGAGCTAGATTACACTATTGAAGATGCCTCGTATTTTTACGATGCATTTAGACATAAACAGTGGGTAGAAATTAAAGATACCGATAGTTTTCAGTTAGATCATGCGAAGAAGAAAGATTCTAAATTTGGAACTGTTGGTGCTGTTGCATGTGATAAGGATGGTAATATTGCAGCAGCAACTTCTACAGGAGGAATGACCAATAAAAAATGGGGAAGAGTAGGAGATAGCCCTATGATTGGTGCTGGTAATTATGCGAATAATAAAACGTGTGCAATTTCCTGTACAGGAAGTGGAGAGTTTTTTATTCGTGGTGTGGTTGCTTATGATGTTGCCTGTTTAATGGAACATAAAGAAATGAGTTTAGAAGACGCATCTAACGAAGTAATAAACAAACGTATTCTAGAAATAAAAGGTGATGGTGGTCTTATTGCTGTAGATGCCAAAGGGAATATTGCAATGCCTTTTAATACCGAAGGTATGTATCGTGCTAGTAAATCTTCTACTGGTCAAGAGGAAGTTTCTATTTATAAATAATACATTATTATTGACTTCTCGATACTGTTTGCTCATGCTTGGCAGAGCACTCGAAGTGACAAGTAAGATGCTAATTTAGTTTTATTGTCAGTTCGAGTGAAATTGTTTTTTTACAATTTTGTATCGAGAACCAATAAGTAAAATTAAAGACGAGGTGGTTTGCGTTAGGGATTGCAGCGACATCCTTTTTTATTTTTCTTAAAAAAGATAAAGCGGAAAGCGCGACCTTTAGGTAACGCCCAAAAAAACATTAAGCTTCTACAAGTGTTGGAGTTCAGATAAAAGGTGCTTCAATAGGTAATACTTTTACCTTTTTGTTTTTAATGTTAAAACGGTCACCATTAGATAAAATGTGTGTTTTTAAATTGGTTAAAGACATTGGTGTGCCTTCTTTTAAACGCTTGTGGTTGTTGTGTTTTATTTTTCTACCATCAAAAACAATTACCATTCCAGAGCCAATTACTCGTAGTCTACCGTTTTTAATAATTAATCCTGTGTCCTCTGCTAAACCAATACCTACAAGTTTTGGGAATTGTGCAACGGCTTCCGACACACGACCAAAACGACCTCGTTTAATAAAATGAGTGTCAATAATTAATTCCGGAATTAAAGCCAGTCCCTTGTACATGGTTACCGCACCTTTAATAAATGCTTCCGATGCGCTTCCTCCAGCAATCATTTCGTTAGACATCATCATGGCTCCCGCACTGGTGCCTGCAATTACAAAACCTTTTTCGTTTTTGTAGCGTTCTGTTAAAATAGTGTGTATGGTTGTGCCTCCAATTTTATCAGTGATTTTAGATTGATCGCCACCAGAAAACATTACGCAATTTGCGTTTTGTATTAAATGTATAGCGTCTTGTTTTTCAGAATCTTCTTTACTTCTTATATCCAGTATAGTTACATTTTTACAACCTAAAGTGGTAAAGGCTTCCATGTAATTTTCGCCTACTTCAACAGGAATACTAGATGCTGTAGGTATAACAACAATATTTGCATCTATTCCTCCAGCCTCTTTAACTACATGAAATAAAATACCTTCGTCAATAAATTCGAGGGTATACATTTCGTTTTCTTCAATACCTTTATCTTCATTTCCTCCAATAGGAATTAACGTTCCGTTAAATCGATGCATCTATTTTTCCTTAAAATTTTAAAGTGCAAAAATAGACTAATTTTTTGCAGAATTTGTATATATTTATAATCTTTCACATAAACTAACTTAAACCTAACCTTGCATGAAGATACGCGAAATTAACGCCATGAGAGGGCCAAACTACTGGTCTGTAAGACGTCACAAATTAATTGTAATGGTTTTAGATCTTGAAGAAATGGAAGAATTGCCATCGAATAAAATAGATGGATTTCCAGAAAGATTAAAAGCCATGTTTCCTAGTATGTATTCGCATCGATGTTCGGAAGGTTGCGAAGGTGGTTTTTTTATGCGAGTAGATGAAGGTACTTGGATGGGACATATTATTGAGCATATTGCTTTAGAAATACAAACCTTAGCAGGAATGGATACTGGTTTTGGAAGAACTAGGGGATATGGAGAAGAAGGTGTCTATAGCGTTGTGTTTTCCTATATTGAAGAATCTGTTGGGCGATTTGCTGCAAAATCTGCAGTACGAATTTGCGAAGCATTAATTGCTGGCGAAACGTATGATTTAACAGAAGATATTCAAGAAATGCGCGAGCTGAGAGAGTCGGAAAGATTAGGTCCTAGTACAGGGTCAATTGTGGAAGAAGCTGAAGCACGAGGAATTCCTTGGATACGCTTAAATAAATACTCCCTTTGCCAATTAGGGTATGGTGCGAATCAAAAACGTATTCAGGCCACTGTAACTAGTGAAACAAGTAGTATTGGTGTGGAATTAGCATGCGATAAAGAAGATACAAAATACTTGTTAGAACAAGCTGAGGTAGAAGTGCCTCGAGGTGATATTATTAGACGCGAGCGTAGTTTAGAAGAAGCCTGTAAATATGTTGGTTATCCATTAGTGATTAAGCCTATAGATGGAAATCACGGTCGTGGTATTACAGTAAATATTAATAATTATGAAGATGCTTTAACTGCTTTTCATCATGCAAAAGATAGCTCTAAAAGTGGTGCGATAATTGTCGAAAAATTTATTGTTGGTGAAGATTATAGATTACTAGTTATAAATAATGTTTTGGTTGCTGGAGCTATTAGAACTCCTGCGCATGTTATTGGTGATGGAAAATCAACGGTTCAAGAATTAATAGACAAAGTAAATAGCGATCCGCGTCGTGGTTTTGGACATGAAAATGTATTAACCAAAATTACTACCAACGAGCTCACACAAACCATTATAAAAGATGCTGGATATACTTTAGAATCGGTTTTGCCAGCAGAGGAAAGACTTATCTTAAAAGATACAGCAAACCTAAGCACAGGTGGAACAGCTGAAGATATTACAGATATTATTCATCCTGCAAACGTAAGTATGGCAGAACGTATTTCTAAAATTATAGATTTAGATATTTGTGGAATTGATATTATGACCACAGATATTACAAAACCTTTATCCGAAACTGGTGGTGCTGTTTTAGAAGTAAATGCTGGTCCAGGATTTAGAATGCATTTAGCACCAACCTCTGGATTGCCAAGAAATGTTGCTGCTCCTGTAATTGATAAATTATTTCCACAGAAAGGAGATACTGGACGTATTCCAATTATTGCTACATCTGGAACCAATGGAAAAACGACAACAACAAGATTAATTGCGCATATTGCGAAGATGAACGGTCATCGTGTTGGCTATACCACAAGTGATGGTGTATACATACAAAATAGATTACTCATGACCGGGGATTGTACAGGTCCTGCAAGTGCAGAATTTGTATTAAAAGATCCTACTGTAAACTTTGCCGTTTTAGAATGTGCAAGAGGTGGATTGCTTCGCGCCGGATTAGGTTTTAAAAAGTGTGATGTTGCGGTAGTAACTAATGTAGCTGCAGATCATTTAGGCTTAAAAGGTATTCATACCATCGAGCAATTAGCTAAAGTAAAAGCGGTAATCCCAGAAACCGTTTTACCAGATGGCTATGCCATTTTAAATGCAGATGACGATTTGGTTTACGATATGCGACGCAATGTAAATTGTAATGTGGCCTTGTTTTCTATGGATGAAAACAATCCAAGAATTAAAGCTTTACAACGCTTAAATGGAATCACTGCGATTTACGAAAATGGTTGGGTTACTATTTGTAGAGGCGAATGGAAAATGCGCATCATGGAAGCAGTAAATATTCCATTAACCTATGGTGGGAAAGCAAAATTTATGATTCAAAATGTACTAGGAGCTGTACTTGCTGCCCATGTACAAGGCATTAGTATTGAAGATATGAAAGCAGCATTAGAAACTTTTATACCTTCGGCTTCACAAACACCTGGACGTTTAAATTTATTCGAATTCAATAATTTTTCAATCCTATTAGATTATGCACATAATCCAGCAGGAATGCGTGCTTTACAAAAGTTTACAGACGAGCTAGATGCTACTGTAAAAGTTGGAATTATTGCAGGAATTGGAGATAGAAGAGTAGAAGATAATAATGAAATGGGTAGTATTGCTGCCGAAATGTTTGATGAAATAATTATTCGTCAAGACAAACGCTTACGCGGAAAAACAGAAGAAGAACTTATTAAAATGCTAGATGATGGTATTAAAATGAAAGATCCGAATAAGAAAACAACCATCATTCCGTCGGAAAAAGAAGCGATTAAATTTGCGGTTAAAAACGCAGTAAAAGGTTCGCTAATTATTTTGTGTAGTGATGTGATTCCGGATGCTTTAGAATTGGTAAAAAAGTTTAAAGAACAAGAGGCTAATGGCGAACTAAACTATGCAGATTAATGAAGGATACGGCGAATAGATTTTCAGATGTATTTAATAAACAAAAAGCGAATCAATTTAATATAGGAAATACAACCTATATGCAACGTATTAAAAAGTTAAATGCCTTAAAAAAGGCTATTGAGGTTACGTATAAAGATAAAATTCGTTTGGCTTTGCATGCCGATTTTAAAAAACCTTTTGCCGAAACCGATTTAACAGAAATTTATCCTGTTCTTGGAGAAATTAAATTCGCGAAGAGCAACTTGAAATCTTGGATGAAACACCAAAAAGTGGATACGCCAATGGCTTTAATTGGGTCTTCTTCTTGGTATGTATACGAGCCAAAAGGGGTTTGTTTGCTTATTTCGCCTTGGAATTTTCCACTAAACTTAACTTTCGGACCGTTGGTTTCTGCTATTGCTGCAGGTAATACCGTAATTATTAAGCCTAGTGAAATGACACCACATATCTCTGCTGTTATGGCCGAGATTGTTGCTGCACTTTTTAATGAAAATGAAATTGCTTTGGTAGAAGGAGAGGTCGACGTTTCTACCGAATTATTAAAACTACCATTTAACCATATCTTTTTTACTGGATCTCCACAGGTTGGAAAAATAGTAATGAAATCTGCTTCATCACACTTGTCTTCCGTGACTTTAGAGCTTGGTGGTAAATCACCAACCATTATAGACGAAACCGCAAACTTAAAAACTGCTGCAAAAAGAATTGCTTGGGGGAAATTTGTAAATAGTGGACAAACCTGTATTGCTCCAGATTATATTTTAATACAAGAATCTGTAAAAGATAATTTTGTAGCTGAATTAAGGGAGCAATTAAAGTCGTTTTTTACCGAAGATACTTCGGCTTCCGATTCGCTTTGTCGTATTGTTAATGTGAAACATTTTAAACGTTTAGAAGCACATTTAGAGAATGCAAGGTCGAATAATGCAACTTTTGAAATTGGTGGGCAAATAGCTTCTGAAGATAATTTTATTGCGCCTACAATAATTTCCAATTTACCAGAAGATGCTTCCCTTTTGCAAGACGAGATTTTTGGGCCTATTCTTCCTATAAAAACATATACAATTCTAGACGAAGCAATAGACTATATTAATGCTAAAGAAAAACCTTTGGCACTTTACATATATAGTAAAAGCAAGAAAAATATAAATCACGCTATAAAAAATACAAGAGCAGGAAGTACAGCTATTAATAATAATGTGCTGCAATACTCAAACCATAATTTACCTTTTGGAGGGAGTAATAATAGCGGGATTGGTAAAGCACATGGTGTTTTTGGCTTCCAAGAGTTTTCTAATATGCGTTCGGTATTAAAGCAACATACCAAAGGTTCTATTGAATTATTATTTCCGCCTTACACTAGTTTTAAGCAAAAAATTATAGACGTAACACTAAAGTGGTTTTAAATAAAAAAGAGGCGTATTAGTTACCTAATTACCTCTTTTTTCCGATTAATAGCGTCTTTAATATTTTATTGAATGACAATCCTTTTGGTTACTTGTCCTTTTTCGGTTTCTATTTTTAGTAGATAGATTCCTATTTGAAAACTACTAACATCTATCGTTTCCGATTTTGTTTTAAGTACTTTTTTTCCTAGCATATTAAATAACTCAATAGAAGAAATAGAAGTGTTATTGATATTAGAAATAGTAATTACAGTATCTGCGGGATTAGGATATACATGTATAGTATTCTCTAAAGAAGATATGTTTGTACTTAATGTTTTTGTGCTTTGAATGGTAAAGTTTTTATAAGATTCATTGTCTGCAAGAGCTAAGGTTCTAAAAACACGAAGCTTGTATTCAGTTCCGTTTGTTAATCCTGCAATAGTACCTTCATTAGAAAAACAACCTAATTCATTTCCATTACAGGCATCGTAAAGTGCAAAGTTATTCCATCCTATATTACCGTCAATAAGTATATAACCGTCAATTGGCATTGTGAAATCATACCAAACATCTGCGTAATCTTGAGCGGTAGTTCCAGTGCAGCCTATTTCATTATTAATAGTGGCGCCACCAATACCGAAGTTTACAGTAGTTGGTGTTTCGGTAACAATAATGTTTTCTGCAGAAGCGCAATCGTCGTTATTAATTATTTCGAATGCTTGAATAGTAAAGCTTCGGTAGGTGTTATCTGCGCTATTTTCTGTTCTAAAAAGTCTCAATTTATAATCTACTGTAGCGCTTAATCCTGTAAAAAGTTGGTTGGTATCATCACATTGAATTTGTGTGCCTCCGCAAGAATCATAAAGCGCTAATTGGTTCCAATTGATACTTGCATCTACATAAAGGTTTCCGTTTACAGGCATGGTGAAATTGTACCAAATATCTACATAGTCATCTACGGCTCCAGTGCAACCAACTTCGTTGTTTATGGTTGCTCCTCCAATTTCGAAATCTATGGTAGTTTCTGTTGTTGTTACGGTAATGTCTTCCGCGGAAGCGCAATCGTCGTTGGTTACATTTTCGTATGCCTGTATAGTAAATGCTAAGTAATTGTTCTCTGCATTGGCTATAGTTCTAAATACACGAAGTTTGTAGTTTGTTCCTGAGCTTAGGTTTCCAATTAATTCGTTAGTAGATCCACAATGTATTTGTGTGCCACCACAAGCATCATATAGAGCAAAGTTATTCCAGTTAATGGCTCCTTCAATATATAAATTCCCGTTTACTGGCATAGTAAAATCATACCAAATATCTACATAGTCATTTGTCGTTCCTGTACATCCTTCTTCATTATTTATGGTTGCCCCTGCAATTTCAAAATCGACAGTAGTTTCCTCTGTAGTAACGGTTAATGTTTGTGCAGAAGCACAATCGTCGTTTAATGCTTCCGGATATGCTTTTATAGAAAAACTTAAGTAGGTATTGTCTGCAAGCGCAACAGTTCTATAAAGGCGTAATTTATAATTTGCTCCCGCTGTTAAACTAGAATATAATTCATCGGAAGAACCACATTGTATTTGTGTACCACCACAAGCATCATATAGAGCAAAGTTGTTCCAGGTACTTGCTCCTGCAACAAATACGTTTCCGTTAAAAGGCATGTTAAAATCGTACCAAATATCTACATAGTCACTTGTCGTTCCAATACATCCTTCTTCATTATTTATGGTTGCCCCTCCAATTTCAAAATCGACAGTAGTTTCCTCTGTGGTTATGGTAATGTTTTCGGCAGAAGCACAATCGTCATTTGTTGCTTCAGGGTATGCTTTTATAGAAAAATTTAAGTAGGTGTTGTCTGCAAGTGCAACGGTTCTAAAAAGGCGTAATTTATAATTTGTTCCCGCTGTTAAACCAGAATACAGTTCATCGGAAGAACCACATTGTATTTGCGTACCACCACAAGTATCATATAATGCAAAGTTGTTCCAAGTACTAGTTCCTGCAATAAATACGTTTCCGTTAACAGGCATGTTAAAATCATACCAAAGATCTACATAGTCATTTGTCGTTCCAGCACATCCTTCTTCATTATTTATGGTTGCACCACCAATTTCAAAATCTACAATAGTTTCCTCTGTTGTTACGGTAATATTTTCTGCGGAAGCGCAATCGTCGTTTGCTACTTCAGGGTATGCTTTTATAGAAAAATTTAAGTAGGTGTTGTCTGCAAGTGCAACCGTTCTAAAAAGGCGTAATTTGTAATTTGTTCCCGCTGTTAAACCAGAATACAGTTCGTCGGAAGAGCCACATTGTATTTGTGTGCCACCACAAGTATCATAAAGTGCGAAACTATTCCATGAAGTTGTTCCTGCAATAAATAAGTTTCCGTTAACAGGCATGTTAAAATCATACCAAATATCTATATAATCACTTGTCGTTCCCGTGCACCCTTCTTCATTATTTACGGTTGCACCGCCAATTTCAAAATTAACAATAGTTTCCTCTGTAGTAACGGTTAGTGTTTGTGCAGAAGCGCAATCGTCGTTTGCTACTTCTGGATATGCTTTTATTGAAAAGTTTAAGTAGGAAGTGTTGGTTGCTAGAGCTGCTGTTCTATAAACACGTAATTTATAATTTGTTCCCGCTGTTAAACCAGAATACAGTTCATCGGCAGTACCACATTGTATTTGTGTGCCGCCACAAGTATCATAAAGTGCAAAACGATTCCACGAACTTGTTCCGTCAATGAATATATTTCCATTTATAGGCATATTGAAATCATACCAAATATCTGCAAAATCAGCTGCTGTATCTCCATCGCATCCAACCTCGTTATTAATTACTGCGGTACTAATCTCAAAATTAACAGCAGTAAAATCGGTTGTAACGTTTATAAATTCTGCATTAGCGCAATCGTCATTTGCAGGCTGAGAAACTGCAAATTGTGTTATTAGTATGGTGCTTAATAAAAAGTATAGTTTTTTCATGGTTTAGTGTTTTAAAAGTGCTAAATATAAGTTGTTTATATATTTTTGTGAAGTAGATTTACTCCTTATTGTATAGTTGGTTATGTATTTTGTATAGCTGGTGTTTTTTTAAAAGAAAGCCACTGTTTTAAGTAGCTTTCTTCTTTAAAAAATAGTTAAATTCACTTCAACCATTTCGATTAATAGCATCTTCATGTTTTATAACTTGTTTATAGCATAGCATAAATTTAGTTTCTGAATGTTCGTTTTTCGATGTTGTAAAATTCGTATTTTATTAAGAATGTTTTTTCATCCTAATGGGTGATTTTTTAGAAAACAAGATGTTGTACTTTTGTGTCCTAATGATTAAAAGCAAATGAAATTTTCCTTAATACTCTTTTATTCTTGTATGCTAACTTGTTTCTTGTCTTATGCGCAAGATGCAAAACCAGATGGCTACCAGGATAGTTTGCAATCTGTAATTAATACAAGCACCATTAAAAAAGAAAAAAAAGAAGCTCTCTTTGTATTGGGAGAATATTTAGTGCAACGCGATCCTGAATTGGCAAAAAAAATAGCCAACCAGTTACAAAGTGAATTTATTCTAGAAAAAGATAGTATTGAAATAAGACGTAATAATTACATTTTTGCTGCAAGCAGTAGATGGCATGGGGATTATGCTACAGCGCTTAACTATTATCAAAATATTTATAATTATTCTAAAACGCATAAAGACGCTTTAGATATTGCAACTAGTGGACATTTTATAGGTACCTTAAATATGTATTTAGGTAATAATGTGGTTTCTCAAAACCATTTAATTGAAGCTGCTAAAATTTACGATAGTATTGGAACTGCCGAGCAAAAAGCTAGAATTAATAATTCGTTGGCTGGTTTTTATATGAATATAGATCAGTTAGAAAAAAGTAAAGAACAATATCTAAAAGCATTGCAGCAGTTCGTAACGTTACAAGATAGCTCCGGAATGGCGGGAACCAATGCTAATTTGGGTTTGTTGTTTACTAAATTAGGCGAATTTGATAAAGCAGAAATGCATTTAATGAAACAAAAAGAACTCAATAAAGTATTTCCTACACTACGAGAAATGGGGTTTCATCATGACTTTTTAGGGCTTTTACGTCAGGAGCAAGGTAGATTAGAAGAAGCGTATTCAGAACATTTTAAAGCATTGAAAATTAGAGAAAACTTAAGCAGTACCTATAATTTATGTGAGTCTAAATTAAATATGGGTGACATTCTTATTAAATTAAAAAAGTATCCCCAGGCGATTTCTCATTTAAAAGATGTGTTTAAATATGACGAGCATGAATCACTATACCAACAACAAACGGCATATCAGCTATTATCGGAAGCTTATGAGAAAAGTGGAAATTATAAAGAAGCTTTAATCGATTTTAAGTCTTATAAAAAGATTAGTGATTCTATTTACTCTAACGAGTCTATTGAAATTATAGCAGAAAAAGAGGCCTTATATAAAAAACAAAAACAAGATGTTAAAATAGAATTGTTAAATAAAGAGAAGGAAGTTTCTGAAGCTAAATTTTCTAGAACAAGAACAATATCTATTGGTACTTTTATTGTGTTGTTGTTACTAACCATTGCAGTGTTTAGTCTTTATAAAATGTATGATAAAATAAAAACAAAAAATCAAATTATTACCAAAGCACTAAAAGATCGCGAATTACTATTGCATGAAACGCATCATCGTGTAAAAAATAATTTACAAATGATTTCTAGTTTACTTAATCTACAATCTAAATATGTAAATGATGAAAAAGCTTTTGAAGTATTACAAAATGGAAGAAATCGAGTGCAGTCTATGGCGATTTTACACAAAAATTTGTATGCAGGTAAAGATTTAACTTTAGTAAATATTCAAGAGTATTTCGAAGAGCTTGTAAATAGTATATTAAACTCGTACAAAAAAGCAGAAAAGGAAATACAAGTTACTATTCAAGCAAAAGAAATAGACATGGAGATTGAATCTGTTGTGCCTATAGGTTTAATTGTGAATGAATTAATAACCAATTCTCTAAAGCATGCTTTTGAAGGCGAAATAGATGCAAAACCTGAAATTAAAATTGTAATGAATGAATATGCTAACACTTATGAGTTATCCGTTAAAGATAATGGCGTTGGTATTAATGAAGCAATTACCTTAGAAAAATCAACAGAAACATTTGGGCAACGATTAATTAAATCGTTTGTTCAAAAATTAAAAGCTACTCTAAAAATAGATAACAAAAACGGTACGGAAGTGGTATTAAAGATTCCTAAAAAGTTAACGAAGTAAGTTATTTAATAAGTTTATAGTTTCCAGACGTGTATGCGTATTTAGTTTTTCGTAAATATTTTTAACATGTGTTTTTATGGTATTGATACTTATAAATTGATCGTCTGCTAATTGTTGGTTGTTTTTACCATCATATATTCCTTTTAAAACATCAAACTCTTTTTGTGTTAGTGGCGTTGTAACTAGTTTATTAATGACTTCTCTATCCAGTTTTAAAGGAAGAATAAATTTTGAAAAATTATAAAAAGCAATTTCAATACTTGTAAATAATTCTTGCTCATTAAATGGCTTTACAATGTAGCCCATTGGCAAAGTTTGTTTAGCTTGATTTATTATTTCTTTTCCAGAGTAAGATGTTAAATAAAGAAAAGGAATTTTACGGGTTTTATTAATATGTTCTGCAATTTGGAAACCTTCATAATTTCCTTCTAAATTTATATCTAATAAAACAACATCTGGTTTTGTTTTTTCAATGCAATGTAATGCTTCTTCCATATCGTAAGCGATACCAGAAATTTGATAGTTTACACTTGTAAGCATGTCCTTAATATCTTCAGCAATAATAGGGTCATCTTCAATAATTAATATTCGAATAGCTGGCATACAAATTCTATTTCAATTTTAATGTAAATTTATAAAAATGGAAACTAAAGTTATTTGTAATTTATAAATAATTTCTATGTAAAAATATCAAAACCAGTTATTTAGTTTTTTTAAATTAAATTATTAATATGTAACACCCTGTTTATCTAAAACCGTTTTTGTTCTAAATGCATAAAATAATAAATAAGCAAAACATAATGCAGCAATCCAATACGAAGATTGAATATTAAAAACATCTGCCAGTTTACCTTGTAGCGGTGGAATAATAGCGCCACCAAGAATCATCATAATTAAAAATGCAGAACCTTGCGATGTGTATTTCCCTAAGCCAGCAATACTAAGTGTAAAAATGCAAGGCCACATGATAGAGCAAAATAATCCGCCAGATAAGAAAGCAAATAATGCAATATTACCTGAAGAAAACAAACCTATTAATATAGCAATAACGCCAAAAAGGCTAAATAGTTTTAATGTTTTTACAGGATTGTCTTTGGCTAAAAAGAAACCAACAATTTGTACCGCAATGCAAATCGCAAAAAAGAAAATTTGATCTAGCGAGTATTTGCCAAAGTTAACTAGTAGAATGACTCCAAAAGCGATGTAAGGTATTATAATTAATAAAGCTTTTTTTAGTCCTTTACTAGGGTTAAAAACTGTTATAGCACCAACCCAACGGCCAACCATTAATCCTCCCCAGTATAGAGAAATGTAAGGCGCTAATTGTCCATCATTTAATGTTGGTAAGCCTAATGCGTTTAAGCTTGTTCCATGTATTGCTTGTTTTAATAATTCGCCTAAATTACTACCTATTGTAACTTCTACTCCAACGTAGGTAAAGATAGCCAGCATGCCTAATACAAGTTGTGGGTATTTCATTGCTCCCCAACCTTCAGCTTTTTTTGAAGAACTTGAGTATGCAAAAACAAGACTTCCAATAACAGCCAATAAAGCAATTATTAATAATATTAATCTTTTGTGTTCTAAAGTTTCCGAAGATACTTCCCCACTTGTGTAAGTGCTAAAAATATATCCAAAACAAGCAATGATTATTATCGTTAAAACGAGAAGAGTATTTTTCGCTTTATTAGCAGGTTCAAAAGCGGTTTCCGATTTTAAAGCAGGTAGTTTTTTTGAAAAATGAAATAAAGCTGCTGCAGCTAAAAACAATAACCCTACACCCATATATAGCCCTTGAATTGTAGTTAGTTTAATTTCGTTATTTTTAATCATAGTAGTTAATTCTTCACCAGATAATGGTGCCGAACCAAAAATTATAAATGCCACTACAATTGGTCCAATGGTAGTTCCAAAAGAGTTTATTCCTCCTGCTAAATTAAGTCTGTGAGATCCTGTTTCTGGATCACCAAGAGCAATTGCAAATGGGTTAGCAGCTGTTTGTTGTAACGAAAAACCTAACCCAACAATAAATAGAGCAATTAAAACAAAATAAAAAATTTGTGTTTGACCTTGTTCGGCTCCCAAAGTTGCAGGAAACATTACAAAAGCACCAACAGCTGAAAGGAGTAATCCATAAACAATACCATTCTTATAACCCCAAGAATTTAGTATGTCTTTTTTTATAGAACTAGATAAAACAAATAAGAATAATGCGCCTAAATAATATGCACCATAAAAAGCAAAATCTACTAATTGCGATTGAAATTGGTCAATATTAAAATAGGTTTTACAAAAAGGTATAAATACACCATTAGAAGCAGCTATAAATCCCCAGAAAAAGAATACTGTAACTAAGGTTGTTAATGCCGATTTGTTGTTTTGATTATTCATATGTTTAATTAATTAGTTGGCTAAATGTAATTAAAATAAGTTTTAAAATTCCTGATTTCTATGGTATGTATTGTTTTTGTATGGTTATTTATTGCCGATTTTAGTCTTTAAAATTAAAATATAACAAGGTTTATTAACACGTTCTTAAGTAGATTTCATTTTTATATAAATTATCTTTGCAAGACTTAATAAACTAAAATGCGATTTATAATTCCTTTTCTTCTAGTTTTTATCCTAGAACTGTATACTTTTTTTGCTTTACGAACATTAACAAAAAACAAAATGATTCTTATTGGTTTTTGGGTGTTGTTTGCTATAATTTGTACGGTGTTTTTTTACCAAATTACTTTTGCAGGAAAAGAGAGTAGGTTTAGTTTAAACACAGGTTATGCTATTGCTTTGTTTTTAACTTTTGTAGTTCCAAAACTTTTTGTGTTTGCCTTTCTTTTTTTGGAAGATATTTTAAGGGTTTTTCAAACACTTTTTAATTATTTTCAACACGATAGTAGTCTTAAAGAGGCTATCCCTTCTCGAAGAAAGTTTATTAGTCAAATAGCGTTAGGTGTTGCAGCTATCCCTTTTGCTGGTTTTGTTTATGGTGTGTTTAAAGGGAAATATAATTTTAAAGTAATAAAACAACAAATTGTTTTCGATGATTTGCCAGAAGCTTTTGATGGTTATAAAATTACTCAAATTAGCGATATTCACTCTGGAAGTTTTGATAATAAAGAGAAAATAGAATATGCTGTTAATTTAATCAATGAGCAGCAAAGTGATGCTATTTTATTTACAGGAGATTTGGTAAACGCTGTTGCGGAAGAAATGCATCCTTGGATAGATACTTTTAATAAACTAGAGGCAAAAGATGGATTGTTTTCGGTTTTAGGAAACCATGATTATGGCTATTATGCTTATAAAACAAAGGAAGAAATAGAAGAAAACCATAGAAAATTAGGAGAGATACATAAGCAAATTGGTTTTGATTTATTGCTGAATGAAAGCCGAACCATCGAAAAGGGGGGTGAAAAAATTAATATTCTTGGTGTAGAAAATTGGGGAGCATCTAGGCATTTTCCAAAAAGAGGAAGCTTAAAAGAAGCAACAAAAAACGTTGAAGATAATGGGTTTAATATTTTATTATCTCACGATCCTTCACACTTTGATTTTAAAGAAGTTGAGGTTAATAAAACAGACAGGTACTTGTTGGATAAAGTGTTAGATGAAACGAATATTATTGATTTTGAAAAGAAAATTCATTTAACTTTATCTGGACACACACATGGTATGCAATTTGGTATCGAGATTCCTTTTTTAAATTTTAAATGGAGTCCCGTAAAATATCGCTACCCTAAATGGGCAGGTTTATATAAAGAAGCAGGACAATACCTGTATATTAATAGAGGTTTTGGTTTTTTAGCTTTTCCAGGCCGTGTTGGTATTTGGCCAGAAATTACAGTTATTGAATTAAAACGTGGTACAATTAGTGCATAATTATCAATAAATGTTATATTTAATATAAAATAGTTATTTTTACTATACCATATTTTACCAAAAACTATTGCGTATGTCAAAATTTGGAGAACTTATAGATGTTGAAATCCCTGTACTATTAGACTTTTTTGCAGTTGATGAACAATCTCATGATATGCACGCAGTATTGCGTGATGTAGCTGCTGCTCTTGGAGATAAGGCAAAAGTGATTAAAATAGATGTGCATAAAAATCAAGAACTCGCAGAAGCACTACGAGTGAAGAGTTCGCCTACTCTAATTATCTACAAAAATGGCGAAATGAAATGGAGGCAAACAGGAGAACAAGATTCTGATACACTTATTGGTTTAATTCAAGAGTATGTTTAATTAAGAAATACTTTTAAAAAGATATCCTTTTTTACTAAAATGTTCTAATACCTTAGGTAATGCATATTGCATGTTTTTGGAGGCTTTAATGCTATCATGAAACACAATAATATTTCCAGATTTAGCTTTTGTGATCACATTTTTTAAGCTTGTTTTTCTAGAAATAGAGCTGTCCCAATCTATAGATAGTACAGTCCACATAATTATTTTATATCCAATATTTATTAGTGCTGTTCCTTGTTTTGGTGTTATTTGTCCGTATGGAGGACGAAATAATTTGGTGTTAGATTTTATTTTAGAATGAATTACATTTTGAGCAAGTTGTACATTTTCTAAATAATCTATAACCGAAGTCTTCCAACCTTTTACATGATTGTGTGTGTGGTTTCCTATGGTGTGACCTTGCGTTATTATGTCTTGAAATATTTCGGGATGCTTTTCTATATTGTTTCCAATACAAAAAAAAGTTGCTTTTGCATTGTACTGTTTCAATAGGTCTAAAACCCAGTTTGTTATTTCTGGTGTTGGGCCATCATCAAAAGTTAGGTAAATTTCTTTAGTATTAGAAGCTATTTTCCATGTATACTTAGAAAATAGCTTCTGAACAATTAAAGGTGTTTTTACAGGAGTAAAATTCATGTTTTCCAGATCTTATTCTGGTGCTATAACGGTATCTTTTTGATGCAAATCTATGTCTTCTTCTTGTCTTCTTGTCGTTTCATCAGGAATTCCTGCGTTGAAATGATCAAACAGCTGTAAGAAGTTTGTAAAGGTTTTCGCTTCTGTTTTTGCTAATTCATCATCATAATCTAAAACAACATCTACAAGTGCCTTATAGCGCTCAATATCTGTAATAATAAGTTCGCCTAATTCACGTTGTTTACTTTGCTCTAAAGTACTGTAATAGGTTAGGTTTTCTTGGTATTTAATACTTACATCTTTAAAGAGTTTTCGTGCTTTTTCTTTTGCATCAACTTCATAATAAGCACTTATATAAGGTTCTAATAAGGTATAGTAACCAAAATAATCTACAGGCATTTTATCCATTGCTAAATCGGCAATTTCTTCGGCTTTATCTGGTTTGTCTTCGTTTATAAATTGCTCTATTAAACGTGCTAGATTTCCTCTATAGGTAATGGAGTTTGTTCTAGTTTCAACGTCATGATAAATGTCTGGACTGTTGCTATTTCCCCAATCCCATTTTTTAACAATGTTATACATTTTTTCACTATCTACTCTTCCCATGTCAAAAGGGTTTGCTCTGTCTACAGGAGTTTTAATAGGTGTTAATTTATAGCACATACCATCTAATTGAAGGTAATCTTTCATCCAGATGTAATCATCTTCAGCAAAAGCACCGCCAGTAAAGTAAATAGGTCTTTTCCAATCGTTGTAGGCAACAATATCTAGCATTAAAAGACGGTTTTTATAAAGTGCACCATCTGTAATTTTAATTTGAATATGATCTTCAATTTTTTCAGCGTCCTTCGCTTTTACAATTCCATGTTTTAAAGCATTCTCTTTGTTTACGGGAATAACAACATCTTCTACAGGGAAATAATTTGAGTTTACTAATTGACTTGGGTAATCATTAGGGTTTTCTTGTTGTTGTTGTAAAATATATTTAAATTTAGTTTTTGGGTTTTCACTTCCAATAAAATCTAAAAAATCTTTAATCATCATAGTGTCTTGAGAAATTTGTCTTTTCATCACATAATCTCGAGTACCATGTTTGTATTGGTCGTGTGTAAAATGTGATGGAATTGGGTCACTCTCATAGGCTTTACGTTTCATTTGGTCTATATACCAATCGGTTTGAAAAAGACTGGTGTTAACCACACGAACATCTGTTCTGTAACCTTCAATTTCTTGTGCATACCAAAGCGCAAAAGTATCATTATCTCCAATAGAGAATAGAATAGCATTTTCATCACAAGAGTCTAAGTACATCTTGGCCATTGCTTTAGCTGTATATTTTCCGGATCTGTCATGATCATCCCAATTGTTTGCGGCTAAAATTCCTGGAACTAAAATTAAGCAAATCAATGTGATTCCTGGGGCTAGCATTTTTGAGGATGCATACTTTTTGAGCGCATCATAAATTGCATAAACGCCAAAACCAATCCATAAAGCAAATACATAGAATGATCCAACTACAGAGTAGTCTCGTTCACGAGGTTCAAATGGTCTTACATTAGTGTATACTTGAATTGCTAATCCTGTAAAAAGGAAGAACACAAGCATGGTCCAAAATAATTTTTTGTCTTTATTAAAAAGAAAGAACAAGCCAATTAACCCAAGAATTAATGGAAAGAAGTAATACGTGTTTCTAGCCTTATTGTTTTTAATGTCTCCAGGTAGGTTTTCTTGCGATTGATCTAAGTGCCAAGAGTCGATAAAATTAATACCACTAATCCAGTTTCCATGGTTGTCATATTCGCCTTGCATATCATCTTGTCTTCCTGTGAAATTCCACATAAAATAACGCCAATACATGTAACCTAATTGATATTCAAACATGTAAACAATGTTGCTCATTAAGGAAGGTTTTTCAATGTCAAGATATTGTGGGCCAAATTGCTTTAAAAAATTATTGTAATCTTCATAATCAATTAACCCTTGAGATAAATCTGATCGAAAATCTGAAATAGATTTACGCAATTCATTTTCTAATTGGTATTCTGGTTTTAGTTTAAAATCTAAAATACCAGTAAACATTAAGTAGTTTTCTGCATTTTCTGCACTCCACATTCTTGGCAGAATAGAAGCGTGCTCATGATTATAGTTTTGCTTCGCTTTTTTGTAATCGTTTACAATTACATATTCTCCCTTTGCTAAGTCTTTTTCGTATTTAGGTTTGTCGTCTACGTAAGGTTCAATTGTATCTAAACCAGAATATTGATCTGTAAATTGTGGACCATAAAACAAGTGTGTTTCTGGATATTGTTCTAAGTTATAATAGGCTAATAGTTCTCTAGCACTAGAGGGGTTATTTTCGTTAATAACCACATTTGCATTAGCTCGAATAGGAAGCATGGTCCAAGAAGAAAAACCAATAACTATAAATGTCAAGCATAAAATACCTGTATTTAAATGCTTGTAATTTTTCTTTCTGGTGTATTGTAATCCAAAATAAACTAATGCAATTAAAAGTAATGCGGCAATAATAGATCCAGAATTAAAAGGAAGACCGATTGAGTTCACAAAGAAAATTTCTAAAACACTAAAGAATCTTAAGATGTTAGGTGCTAAAAGTTTAAATATAAAAAGAAGAATTGCAACAGTAACAATGTTAGCAACTATAAAACTTTTGACAGTAATTTCTTTGAAGTTTTTAAAATAGTAAATAAGCCCGATTGCAGGAATAGTAAGTAACCCCATAAAGTGTACACCAAATGAAAGCCCAATTGTAAAAGCAATTAAAATTAGCCAGCGGTTACCTCTAGGAGCATCCATTTCTTGTTCCCAGCGTAAGCCTAGCCAAAATAAAATAGACATAATTAAAGTAGCCATAGCATACACTTCTGTTTCTACAGCGTTAAACCAAAAAGAATCTGTAAATGTGAAAGCTAAACTACCAACAAGAGCAGAACCTAAAATAGCTACAGATTGATTTTTGCTTAACTCGGTATTATTAGCAACTAGTTTTTTTAGTAGAAGACTAATGGTCCAGAACATAAATAAAATAGTAAAAGCACTAGATACAGCACTCATCATATTCATTAGTAATCCAATTTGTGAAGGTTCTAAAGCAAATATCGAGAAAAAAGCACCAAGCATTTGAAATAGTGGCGCTCCAGGAGGATGTCCTACTTGTAATTTTGAAGCAGTTAAAATGTATTCGCCAGCATCCCAAAAACTAACTGTAGGCTCAACAGTTAGGCTATATGTTATTAAAGCTATTAAAAAAGAAAACCAGCCTAAAATGGTGTTCCATTTTTTAAAATTGAATTGTTTCATGTATCTATCTTGTTAACATGGCGAATTTAATAATAAATATGAAATGAGCATAGATTTTAAGGTTTTCATAACTAAATTGCTAAAGATTATGGGCTAAATTACAGAAGTGAAATATCGGTTATATTAGTGTTTTAAAAGAAAGATGAAATTTTAATTTTTTTTCTTTAAAAAAGTTTGCTCAAATAAAACTTTGTGTTAAATTTGCAATCTCGTTTTGAGATATTGGCCCATGGTGTAACTGGCAACACGTCTGTTTTTGGTGCAGAAGAGTCTAGGTTCGAGCCCTAGTGGGCCAACATTAATTAAATTAATCCTTACTTTAAATAAGTAAGGATTTTTTTGTTTTTAGTATATGGTAAGCTAGAAATTAGTGCTTAGCGCACAGTTATAAAGAGCTAATAAAAAAGACTTTCTTTTAGTGAAATCTTTTTTGTTTCAATGATTTGTAAATTATATCTTAAAAGTAATTACAGGGCGTTTAGCATGATTTACAAGATCTTCGCTAATACTTCCGTTGAAAAAATGTGCAATTCCTTGTCTACCATGTGTGCTTATTCCTATTAAATCTGCACCAATAATGTGCGAAAAATTTAAAATTCCTTTTTCTACAGATTCGTCATTAAAGATGTTGATCTTATAATTAGTAAAGTCATAGTCTTCAATAAATTCTAAGATTCTTGTGTTGGCTGTAGCGGTAGTTGTAAATCTATTTGGTGTATTAACAAATAATAAATGGATTTTAGAATTAAAAAGTTGAGCAAACTCAATCGCTTGTTTGTAAGTCTCCTTACTGTCATTCTTAAAGTCTGAAGCAAATACAAAATCATTCACAGTAAAATTTTTATGATCATTTTTAATTACAAGAACTGGAACATCAGAAGAACGTACTACTTTTTCTGTATTCGAGCCAATAAACATTTCTTTTAAGCCACTAGCTCCATGGGAGCCCATTATTATCATGTCAACATTGTTTTCTTTGCAGGTTTTTTTTATTCCATCAAAGGTTTGATGAAAGTTAACGGTTTCATGTACTGTTATTCCTTTTAAAAAATCTTGCTCTAAAATTTCTTCAAATTTTTTGTGTGCCAATTTCATAAAAAACATTGCTTCTGGGATGTTTCCTGCTGTATCTCCTCCAAGTTCGGGTATTTGATTTAAAGGTAAATCTAGCATATGAAGTAAGAAGATTTCACCATTATTTTTTTTTGCAAGTTGCGCAGCAACTTCAAGAGCGTAATTTGCTTGATCTGAAAAGTCTGTTGGTACAAGTATTTTTTTCATAATATTTATAAAATTTAGTTTAGAGGAATAGCTTCTTAAATTTAAGAAATATAAATGACATTTTTTTGCTTTGAGGAATTTTTATGGATTTTTTATAAAAAAAAGAACGCTTCGTTTATGTGTAACTTATTTTCTTTTAATTATTTAGTTTCGTTTCTGTTCGATTTAGAATAATTAAAAGTAAAATGGATAGTGGCATTGAGGGGATACCTTATCAACTAAATAGATTCGTGTTTTTTCTGGTTGATTTTTTAATGTAAAAATATATTTTAAAAAGTTGAAAATTCATAAGTTATAGAGGTTAAAGAGAACAAGTGATCATTTGTAATTGTTAATGAGAGCGATTAGAAAGTAGTTTAGCTTTTGAAGAAAAAGAAATTCTTTAAATTATAACTATTGTTGTTTCAACAACTTTTGCAATTCAAGATAAAAATTGTATATTTGCAGCGTTGAAACGAAAAAGAAAAAGATGAGGGGACGAAAAGTCCCCTCTTTTTATACCAAAAAATGTTTAAGAATACAGTACAAGACTTGTTAGAAGCTGGTTTAGAAGAAAAACCGAATCTTTTCCTTATAGAGTTTTCTATAGCACCAGATAACGCAATAAAAATAATTTTAGATGGCGATAATGGCGTAACCGTAGAAGATTGTATCTTTATAAGTAGAGCTGTTGAAAATAATTTAGACAGAGAAGAAGTAGATTTCTCCATAGAAGTAGCATCTGCAGGAGCAACCTCTCCTTTGTCACATAAGCGTCAGTACATCAAAAACATTGGTAGGTCTTTAGAAGTTAAAACAAAAACAGAAAATATAGAAGGGAAGCTTACAAAAGCTACCGAAAATGAAATTACTTTGCAATGGAAAAGCAGAGAGCCTAAACCAGTAGGTAAAGGTAAAGTAACAGTCCAAAAACAGGCAGATATTGCCTACGAAAATATTGTAGAAGCAAAAGTTATGATTAAATTTTAATTTAAAGGAGTTATGGAAAATCTTGCATTAATTGATTCTTTTTCAGAATTTAAAGACGATAAATTAATAGATCGTGTAACCTTAATGGCTATTTTAGAAGATGTTTTTAGAAACGCCTTAAAAAAGAAATTTGGAGATGATGATAATTTTGATATTATTATTAACCCAGATAAAGGGGATTTAGAAATTTGGAGAAATAGAATTGTAGTCGCAGATGGTGAAGTAGAAGAGCCAAATCAAGAAATATCGTTAACGGAAGCACAAAAAATAGAACCAGATTTTGAAGTTGGTGAAGATGTATCCGAAGAGGTAAAGTTAATAGACCTTGGGCGTCGTTCCATATTAGCATTAAGACAAAACTTAATATCTAAAATTCACGAACACGACAATACTAATATTTACAAGCAATTTCAAGAATTAGTAGGCGAAATTTATACAGCAGAAGTTCACCATATTCGTCACAGAGCTGTAATACTTTTAGATGATGAAGGAAATGAAATTATCTTACCAAAAGATAAGCAAATCCCTTCCGATTTTTTCCGTAAAGGAGATAACGTAAAAGGAATCATTGAAAGCGCAGAGTTAAAAGGAAACAAGCCAGCAATAATCATGTCTAGAACTGCACCAGCATTTTTAGAAAAATTATTTGAGCAAGAAATCCCAGAAGTTTTTGACGGTTTAATTACAATTAAAAATGTTGTGCGTATTCCTGGCGAAAAAGCAAAAGTAGCTGTAGATTCTTATGACGATAGAATAGATCCAGTAGGAGCATGTGTAGGTATGAAAGGATCTAGAATTCATGGTATTGTTCGTGAATTAGGAAACGAAAATATAGATGTAATTAATTACACAAACAATTTACAATTGTATATTACAAGAGCATTAAGTCCAGCTCGAGTAACATCGATTAAAATTGATGAAGAAAACAAAAGAGCAGAAGCAATTTTAAAACCAGAAGAAGTAAGTAAAGCTATTGGTCGTGGAGGACACAACATACGTTTAGCTGGAAAACTAACAGGTTACGAAATTGACGTATTTAGAGAAGGAGCAGAGGAAGATGTAGAATTACGAGAATTCTCAGATGAAATTGATGGGTGGATTATAGAAGAATTTAGCAAAGCAGGACTAGATACAGCAAAAAGTGTACTAGAACAAGACGTTGCTGATTTAGTAAAACGTACAGATTTAGAAGAAGAAACAATAAACGAAGTTGTTAGAATTCTTAAAGCAGAATTTGAAGACTAACACATTTTAGGTTATATTACAAGTAATTTATGGCTGGAACAGTAAGATTAAATAAAGTATTACGCGAGCTTAACATCTCTATCGATCGTGCAGTAGATTTTTTAGAATCTAAAAGCATCGAAATAGAGAAGCGTCCTACTACAAAAATTTCAGAAGAAGTTTATCAAATTCTTTCAAACGAATTTCAAACAGATGCTACCAAAAGAATGGCATCACAAGAAGTTAGTGAAGCAAAACTCAAAGAAAAAGAGGCTTTACGTGTTCAACGTGAGAAAGAATTAGAAGAAAAACAAAAAGCTGAAACCAAACGAGAAGAAGCCAAACAACAAGAAATTGTTAAAGCAAAATCTACTCTGTCTGGACCAAAGCAAGTTGGTAAAATAGATTTAGATCCAAAAGCTAAAAAAGCTGTAGAGGAACCAAAACCTAAGACCGAAAAAGTTAAGCAAGAAAAAACGGTTAAAGAAGTAGCTCCAACACCTATAGAAGTAGAAAAACCTAAGGAAACCAAACAAACAGAAGTAGAAAAACCTGCTAAAGTTGAAAAGGTAGAAACTCCAGTTCAGGTCGATAAAGTTAAAAAAGCTGAAATAGTAGATAAAGTTGAAAAACCAATAACTACAAAAAAAGAAGAAGCTAAAACCGAAAAAACCAAAACAGAAGATCAACCAATTCTGGAAGAAAAGGTAGAAACAAAATATCAAAAACTTACTGGTCCTAAAATTTCAGGTACTAAAATTGATTTAAGCCAATTTAATAAGCCTAAAAAGAAAAAAGAAGACAATAAGAAAGACGATAAATCTTCAGATAATAAACGTAAACGTCGTAGAATTTCTAAACCAGGAGATAATAGGTCTGGAGGAAATACTGGTGGTAACAACAGATTTAAAGGAAACAAACCAGGGCAAGGCAAAGGAAGAAGAAATATTGTTAAAGAAGAGCCAAGTGAAGAAGACGTTAAAAAACAAGTACGTGAAACCTTAGAAAAACTACAAGGTAAATCTAATAAAGGTAAAGGTGCTAAATATAGAAGAGACAAAAGAGATCAACACAGAGAACAAACGGAGATTGATCAACAAATAGAAGCTGCAGAAAACAAAATTCTTAAAGTAACCGAATTTGTAACTGCAAATGAAGTAGCAACCATGATGGATGTTCAGGTTACACAAATTATATCAGCATGTATGTCACTTGGTATGATGGTAACTATGAACCAACGTTTAGATGCCGAAACACTTTCTATAGTTGCAGACGAATTTGGTTATCAAGTAGAATTTATTACTGCAGATATCGAAGAGTCTATTGAAGAAGTTGTCGATAAACCAGAAGATTTAAAACCACGTGCACCAATTGTAACTGTAATGGGTCACGTTGATCACGGTAAAACATCACTTCTAGATTATATTCGTAAAGAAAATGTAATCGCTGGTGAATCTGGAGGAATTACACAGCATATTGGTGCTTATGGTGTAACCTTAGATAACGGGCAAAAAATAGCGTTTTTAGATACTCCAGGTCACGAAGCCTTTACAGCAATGCGTGCGCGTGGAGCGCAAGTAACAGATATCGCTATTATTGTTGCAGCAGCAGATGATGATATCATGCCACAAACAAAAGAAGCAATTTCGCATGCACAAGCAGCGGGAGTGCCAATAGTTTTCGCAATTAATAAAATAGATAAACCAGATGCAAACCCAGAAAATATTAAAAGTGGTTTAGCGCAAATGAACTTACTAGTAGAAGATTGGGGAGGTAAAATTCAATCCCATGATATTTCTGCTAAAATGGGAACAGGTGTAAAAGAACTTTTAGAAAAAGTACTTTTAGAAGCAGAGCTTTTAGAGTTAACTGCAAACCCAGATAAATTAGCGCAAGGTACAGTGGTAGAAGCATTCTTAGATAAAGGTCGTGGATATGTGTCTACAATCTTAGTGCAAGCAGGTACATTACGTATTGGAGATTATGTGTTAGCTGGTAAAAACAGTGGAAAAATAAAAGCAATGCATGATGAACGTGGTAACGAGATTAAAGAAGCTGGACCATCTACTCCAGTATCTATTCTTGGTTTAGATGGCGCACCACAAGCAGGAGATAAGTTTAATGTTTTTGAAGATGAAAGAGAAGCAAAACAAATTGCAACAAAACGTACACAATTACAACGTGAGCAATCTGTACGTACACAACGTCATATAACACTAGATGAAATAGGACGTCGTATTGCACTTGGTGATTTCCAAGAATTAAACATTATACTAAAAGGTGATGTGGATGGTTCTGTGGAGGCTTTAACAGATTCTTTCCAGAAATTATCTACTGAAGAAATTCAAATAAATATTATACATAAAGGGGTTGGACCAATTACAGAAAGTGATGTATTATTAGCAACTGCTTCAGATGCTATTATTATAGGATTTAATGTTCGTCCAATGGGTAATGCAAGACAAATTGCAGATAACGAAGAAATCGATATCCGAATGTACTCCATTATTTACGATGCTATTAATGATCTTAAAGACGCAATGGAAGGTATGTTATCTCCAGAGCTTAAAGAAGAAATTACTGGTACCGCAGAAATTAGAGAAATATTCAAGGTTTCTAAAATTGGAAGTATTGCAGGTTGTATGGCATTGACAGGTAAAATTATGAGAAACTCAGGAATACGTCTAATACGTGATGGAGTTGTAATTTACACTGGAGAATTAGCTTCATTAAAACGTTTTAAAGACGATGTTAAAGAAGTTTCTAAAGGATACGATTTTGGTACACAAATTAAAAACTACAACGACATTAAAGAATTAGATGTTATTGAAGCATTCCATGAAGTAGAAGTAAAAAAGAAACTTAAATAGTATATTTTTTACACGTATAAATACCTGAAAAGCGACCATTTGGTCGCTTTTTTTTATGATTAAAAAAAAAATAACGTTCTTTGATTAAAGCTATTAACAATTTAAAATATTTTAATCATGAAAAAAACCATTTCAATTTTATGCCTTTTGCTATGTTTCAGTTTTAGTAATACTACTAATGCGCAATCCGACCCTTACTTAGGGCAAATTAGTATGTTTGCCGGTAATTTCGCACCTCGAGGATGGGCTTTCTGTGATGGGACATTACTTCCCATTAACTCTAACCAAGCTTTATTTTCTTTATTAGGAACTATTTATGGTGGTGACGGTAGAACAACTTTTGCTTTACCAGATTTAAGAGGTAGAGCTCCTATTCATGCGGGGCAAGGACCAGGTTTGTCCAATTATAGTTTAGGACAAGGTGGAGGTGTAGAGCAAGTATACTTAACTACAAATCAATTGCCAAGTCATTCGCATACTACACAGGTTAATGCAACATCTCCAGTTGGGCGTGGCCAAAATTCTGATGATCCCACTAATAACTTTTGGGCAGAAGGAGGTAGTTATGCTCCTACGTCTAATACAACCATGTCTACCAATGCTGTAATTGTAGTACCTACAGGAGGCAGTCAAGGGCATGAAAATAGACAACCATACACCACAATAAATTATATTATTGCTTTGCAAGGAACTTACCCTTCAAGAAATTAATTTAAAGTTAAATATTAATTTAATAAGTAATAAGATGAAAAAAATAATAACTATTTTAAGTTTGGTTATATGCCTAAGCTTTATAAATACAAGTCAAGCACAGACAGACGGTTTAATTGGTGAAGTACAAATGTTTGCAGGTAATTTTGCACCTCGAAATTGGGCATTTTGCAATGGTCAATTACTTTCGATTTCTGATAATACAGCTTTATTTTCTATCCTGGGAACCACCTATGGTGGCGATGGAAGAACCACTTTTGGACTACCAGATTTAAGGGGTAGAGTAGTAATTCATCCTGGGTCGGGTCCAGGATTAAGTCCGTATAGCCTTGGACAAAACGGCGGAGTGGAATCTGTTACATTATCGCCAAATCAAATACCTAGCCATGCGCATACAACACAAGTAAATGCGGCTGCACCAGTAGATAGCGGACTCGAAACAGATATACCCAATACTGCAGTCTGGGCGCAAGGAGAAGGGTATGGGACTACGGGCAATACGCAAATGTCTCCAACAGCAGTGCAACTTGCAAACACAGGTGGTTCTTTGCCTCATACTAATATAGCGCCTTATAAAGCGGTTAATTATATTATATGTTTAAATGGGTATTATCCTTCCAGAGATTAAAGGTGTCCAATAAATTAAAGGCCTAGAAATAAGAGATATAATTTATATTGTAATTCTACTCTTTATAATTCGATATATTTTTGGACAAAAGTAGAAATCTTAAATCTCTACCCCCTTCTAATAATGGTGTTTAGGATTGAGTTAGTGCAAGTTTATTTGTTTAAAAAGTTATACTGAAGAGATAGAATTAACTACCTAAGCTATTAAAAAGATACTAGATAAATTTTTAGATTAAAAAAAGCGACAATTGGTCGCTTTTTTTGTTTCATTATTATTCTTGCTTCTTTTTTGGTTTAAAAAGAAAAGCATTAGGGAATTTATTTTTCACTTTCAATAAAGCTCTTTCTGCTTCTAATCTATTTCTAAAACTGCCAACCCAAACTTTATAATTGGGTGTTTCGTAAACTAACTTACTGGACCATTGCGCATAAGCACCTTTAAAATCAGTTTGTTTTGTTTCTGCGATACCCCTTCTTCCAGAAAATATCTGAATTTTATATCTGTCACTTGTATCTTCATTCGTGTTAATTTCTTTTTTTAGCTTTAATAAAGCTGTAATTTCTTTGTCCTGATTTACTGTTACAGTGCCTTGTTGCGCATTGCAAATGGCTGTAAATGTAAAAGTTAAAAAGAGAGAGGTAATAATGTATTTTGTTTTTAATAATTTCATTTTTAACAATATTTAATGCAAATGTAAATGTTATAAACTAAATAGTTAGGTGATTTATTATTTAGAATTTCTCTAAATTAGCAATTAACAGTTCCCTAACATTTCTAAAATCGACTTTTAATATTACTTTTGCTTGAGATTTTATAACTGTATTTTTTCTTTTAGTAAATGAAAAAACCATACCAAAGTTTAGAAGTTAATTCAACCAATAATATGAAACAGGTGATTCACCGTAAATTAAGTGCAACTATTCTTCGTTTAAGCTTAATTATTTTACTAACGTTTTCCATGGCGCTTTCTGCTCAAGAAGGTGATCCAGCAAAGGGTAAATCTTTATTTAATGCAAATTGTGCTGCTTGTCATAAACTAGATAAGAAAATGACAGGTCCTGCTTTACGTAATGTAGAGCAACGTTTGTCAGACGATGAAGGTTTAGATAGAGCATGGCTTTCTGCTTGGATTCGTAATAGTTCAGGAGTAATTAAGTCTGGAGATGCTTACGCAAACAAAATTTATAATGAGTATGGCGGAGCTGCAATGACTGCTTTCCCGCAATTATCAGATGATGATATTAATAATATTTTAGCATATACTGCCGAAGAAGCAAAAGCGCCAGCTGCTAATACTGCTACTCAAGTTGGAGTGACTCCAGCAGCAGGAGATGGAGATAGCGTTTCTAATAAATTGATTTTAGGGGCTCTTGCTGTGTTGTTTGGATTGTTAGCATTAGCATTAGTGTTGGTGAATAAAACATTACGCAGATTTGCAGATGCTAAAGGAGTTGAGATTGATACTGAAGATAAAAGCTTGCCAATATGGAAGGCCTTTGCACAAAATCAATTCTTAGTATTAGTAACCGCAATATTCTTTTTATTAGCTAGTGCTTATTTTGTATATGGTTACTTATCTCAAGTTGGTGTAGATCAAGGCTATCAGCCAGTACAGCCAATACATTTTTCACATAAAATACACGCTGGAGATAATGGTGTAGA
Source organism: Lacinutrix cladophorae (assembly GCF_053604645.1). NCBI lineage: Bacteria > Pseudomonadati > Bacteroidota > Flavobacteriia > Flavobacteriales > Flavobacteriaceae > Lacinutrix > Lacinutrix cladophorae. The sequence goes on from NZ_JBSHNR010000110.1 coordinate 262,065, forward strand.
TTGTAAATACTGTCATTCTTCTGCTAGAGTAAGCAAGACTTCAGGGATTCCTTCATTGAATGTTTGTATGAACTGTCATAAGTCGGTATACGAATATACAGGAGAAACATCAGCAGAATACACAAAAGAATTCTACGATGGTGAAATTCAAAAGTTATATGCAGCTGCAGGATGGAGTGATGCTGATCAAAAATATTCAGGAAATCCACAACCAGTGAAGTGGATACGTATTCATAATTTGCCTGATTTTGCATATTTTAATCACTCACAACACGTAACTGTTGCAGGATTAGAATGTCAAACATGTCATGGTCCTGTTGAAGAAATGGAAATAATGTACCAGCATGCGCCATTAACTATGGGTTGGTGTATTAATTGTCACAGAGAAACAAACGTAAAAGTAAAAGACAACGCATACTATACAAAAATTCACGAAGAGCTATCTAAAAAATATGGAGTTGAGCAGTTAACTGCAGCACAAATGGGTGGATTAGAATGTGGTAAATGTCACTACTAATAGAGTAGTTTCCCTTTCGCTTTCGCGGAAAAATTTTAAAAATAATTAATAAGAAGTAATTCAATTATATAATATGTCATCAAACAAGAAATACTGGAAAAGTGTTGAGGAGCTAAACGAAAATAGCTCTATTGTTGAGACGCTAAAACAAAACGAATTTGTTGAAGAAATTCCTACAGACGAATTTTTAGGAGACAAAGAGACTCTAGAGTCTTCTTCAACTACACGTCGTGATTTCTTAAAATATGTTGGTTTTAGTACAGCTGCAGCATCACTTGCTGCCTGCGAAGGACCAGTTATTAAATCTATTCCTTATGTAGTGCAACCGCAAGAAATTATTCCTGGTGTTGCTAACTACTACGCAACTACTATTGCAAACGGATTTGATTTTGCATCTGTTTTAGTTAAAACTCGCGAAGGTCGTCCTATTAAAATCGAAAACAATACCATGGCTCCTTCTAACGGAAGTGCCAATGCTAGAGTAAATGCTTCGGTTTTAGGATTGTATGATAGTTTAAGAGTTCAAGGCCCAATGCATGGCGAAAAGGCTATCTCTTGGACAGAACTTGATAATGCAATGCAACAGAAACTAGAGGCTGTTAAAGGTTCTAGTAAAGACATTGTTTTATTAACACAAACTTTTGCAAGTCCATCAACTTCAAAATTAATTTCAGAGTTTAAATCTAAATATGGTAATGTTCGTCATGTAGTTTATGATGCTGTTTCAGAATCTGCTGCATTAGATGCTTACCAAGCTAAATACGGAGAGCGTGCTTTAGCTAATTACGATTTTTCTAAAGCCATGACAATTGTTTCTATTAGTGCAGACTTTTTAGGAGATTGGCAAGGTGGAGGATTTGATTCCGGATATGCAAAGAACAAAATTCCTAATCATGGAAAAATGTCTCGTCATATTCAGTTTGAATCTAATATGTCCTTATCTGGAGCTAATGCAGATAAACGTATTCCTTTAACACCAAGTCAACAAAAAATAGCTTTAGCTAAGTTGTATTCTTATGTTGTTGGAGGTTCAGTTTCAGGAACATTGCCAGAAGCAATGGATAAAGCTGTACGTCAAGCAGCTTCTCAGCTTAAAAAAGCAGGTAGAAATGGAGTTGTTGTAACAGGATTACAAGATGTAAATGCACAAACAGTTGTTTTAGAAATAAATGAAGCTTTAAATTCTAAAGCTTTTGATACTGTTTCTCCAATAAAAACAAGACAAGGAAATGATAAAGCGGTAGATGCTTTAGTTGCTGATATGAAAGCAGGTAAAGTGGGTGCTTTAATCATGAGTGGAGTAAATCCATTATATACATTACCTAATGCAGCAGATTTTGCTGAAGGGTTAAAAAATAAAGATTTAGTTTCTGTTACTTTCTCTATGAAAGCTGATGAAACTGCATCTGCTTCTACATATATTGCAGCAGCACCTCATTATTTAGAATCTTGGGGAGATGTAGAAATGAAAAAAGGACAATTCGCGTTGACGCAACCAACTATTCGTCCTTTATTCGACACAAGACAATTTCAAGATGCTTTATTAAAATGGACAGGAAGTGAGCAATCATTTCATGATTATATCAAGCAAACATGGAAATCTAGTATAGTTAGTGGTGGATCTTTTAACAAAGCATTGCATGATGGTGTTTTTGTTTCAGGAGTATCTTTAGGAGCAACAAATGGAAGTTCTTCTGAAACAACACATACAACTACTACAGGATTAAAAGATAAAAAAGATAGAACTTGGGTTGGTGGTGTTATTCATAAAGCTGCCGTTGGAGTTGGTATTAAAGATGAAGATAAGGATGAGTATACAACTACTACTTCTTCTTCAACAACTACGACTACAAATAGTGGGTCTATTGCTGGTGTGTCTGCTAAATCAGGTGGAGATGCAGCTAGAGCTTTAGCAGCTTCAGCTAAAACATCAGAATTAGAGTTAACCTTATATTCTAAAACAGGAATGGGAGATGGGCAACAAGCCAATAACCCTTGGTTACAAGAGTTTCCAGATCCTATTACAAGAACAACTTGGGATAACTACCTAACCATGTCTGCTAATGATGCAGAAAAGCTTGGTGTTAAAAACTGGCATGTTGCTACAGGTGGTTTAAATTCTAGTTTAGTAGAATTAACTGTAAATGGTATTACAGAGGTAGTTCCTGTAATTATTCAACCGGGTCAAGCGGTTGGTTCTTTAGGAATGTCTTTTGGTTTTGGACGCAAAAACGGATTAAAAGAAGAAATGCAAACAGGTACGAATGCATTCCCATTTTATCAAGATTTTAATACGGTTCAAAATAATGTTTCAGTAAAAGTAATACCAGGAGAACATGAATTTGCTTGTGTACAATTACACAACACATTAATGGGACGTGGTGACATAATAAAAGAAACAACATTAGAAGTATTTAATACTAAAGATAAAAAGTATTGGAATACAATGCCAGTTGTTTCTTATAATCATGATGAAATCCCTGTAACTTCTAAAGATGCAGATCTTTGGGATGAGTTTGATCGTTCAATAGGACATCACTTTAATTTATCGATTGATTTAAATGCCTGTACAGGATGTGGATCATGTGTTATTGCATGTCATGCAGAAAACAATGTTCCAGTTGTAGGTAAAGAAGAAATTAGACGTAGTCGTGACATGCACTGGTTACGTATAGATAGATATTATTCTTCAGAAGAATCTTTCGCTGGAGATAATGAAAAGAAAGATAATATTTCTGGTTTAAGTAGTTCATTAAGTGAATTTGGGGAATTAGAACAAGCTTCTGATAATCCTCAAGTAGCTTTTCAACCAGTAATGTGTCAACATTGTAACCATGCACCTTGCGAAACTGTTTGTCCAGTTGCTGCAACTTCTCATGGTCGTCAAGGTCAAAACCATATGGCATATAACCGTTGTGTAGGTACGAGATACTGTGCAAATAACTGTCCGTATAAAGTGCGTCGTTTCAACTGGTTCTTATATAATGGTAACGATGAGTTTGATTACCATATGAATGATGATTTAGGACGTATGGTGTTAAATCCAGATGTTGTAGTTCGTTCTCGTGGAGTTATGGAAAAATGTTCTATGTGTATTCAAATGACACAAAAAACAATTCTTGATGCAAAACGTGATGGAAGAGAAATTAAAGATGGTGAATTCCAAACCGCTTGTTCAGCTGCTTGTAGTAGTGGAGCAATGGTTTTTGGAGACATTAACGATAAAGAATCTAAAGTTGCAGAACTTAAAGAAGATAACCGTATGTATCACTTATTAGAAAGTGTTGGTACTAAGCCGAATGTGCAGTACCATACTAAAGTGAGAAATACAACCGAAGCATAAAAAATTAATTAAGAAACAATTATAAAGCATTATGGCGTCTCATTACGAAGCACCTATTAGAAGACCTTTAGTTACAGGTGAAAAATCATACCACGATGTTACTGTGGATGTGGCAAGACCTATAGAAGGTAAAGCAAATAAGCAATGGTGGATAGTATTTTCTATAGCATTAGTAGCTTTTCTTTGGGGAATAGGATGTATACTTTACACAGTATCTACAGGTATTGGTACTTGGGGTTTAAACAAGACCGTTGGTTGGGCTTGGGATATTACTAACTTCGTTTGGTGGGTTGGTATTGGTCACGCAGGAACATTAATTTCTGCAGTACTTTTACTTTTCCGTCAAAAATGGAGAATGGCAATTAACCGTTCTGCAGAAGCAATGACAATTTTCTCTGTAGTTCAAGCCGGTTTATTCCCTATTATACATATGGGAAGACCTTGGTTAGGATATTGGGTATTACCAATCCCAAATCAATTTGGATCTCTATGGGTAAATTTTAACTCTCCTTTACTTTGGGATGTATTTGCAATTTCTACGTACTTATCTGTATCTCTAGTTTTCTGGTGGACAGGTTTATTACCAGATTTTGCCATGTTAAGAGATAGAGCAGTGAAACCTTTTCAAAAGAAAATTTACGCATTGTTAAGTTTCGGTTGGTCTGGTAGAGCAAAAGATTGGCAACGTTTTGAAGAAGTATCTTTAGTACTTGCCGGATTAGCAACTCCTTTAGTACTTTCTGTACACACAATTGTATCTTTTGATTTCGCAACATCAGTTATTCCTGGTTGGCATACTACCATTTTCCCTCCATACTTTGTTGCAGGAGCAGTATTCTCAGGATTTGCAATGGTAAATACACTTCTTATTATTATGAGAAAGGTATGTAACCTTGAAGATTATATTACAGTACAACATATCGAATTAATGAACATTGTAATCATGATTACAGGTTCTATTGTTGGTGTTGCATATATAACAGAGTTATTTATAGCATGGTATTCTGGTGTAGAATATGAACAATTTGCATTCTTAAACAGAGCAACTGGACCATACTGGTGGGCATATTGGGCAATGATGACATGTAACGTATTTTCTCCACAATTTATGTGGTTTAAGAAATTAAGAACAAGTATCATGTTCTCTTTCTTCATCTCTATTATAGTAAATATTGGAATGTGGTTCGAGCGTTTTGTAATTATTGTAACTTCATTACATAGAGATTACTTACCATCCTCATGGACAATGTTCTCTCCTACTTTTGTAGATATTGGAATATTCATTGGTACTATAGGATTCTTCTTTGTATTATTCTTATTATATTCTAGAACTTTCCCTGTAATTGCACAAGCAGAGGTTAAAACCATCTTAAAATCTTCAGGTGAACGTTACAAGAAGATTAGAGAAAGAGGAGATAGCTTAGTTGGTACTGGAACAGATGAAAGAACATCAGGAAAGGCTGTTGTAACTTCAACACCTAAAGTTGAAAAAGTAGAAACAGTTTCTACCGAAGAAAATTCGGCTAAAGTAAGTAACCTTTTAGGTAGCATAGGAACTTTCGATCCTAATACACAACAAGCAGATGATCTTAAAAAGATTAATGGTGTTGGTCCAAAAATGGAAGAAGTATTAAATAGTATTGGAATATATACTTTCTTACAAGTAAGTAAGATGACAAATAATGAATATAACTTGTTAGATTCTATTACTGAATCTTTCCCAGGAAGAGCAGAACGTGATGATTGGGCAGGACAAGCTAAAAAATTAATAAACTAAAATAGCAAATGAAACCTCAAGCTAGTAAAATTAATATAAATAATGATGCTGTTTTGAGGTTGCATCTGACAATAAAAAAACAATAAGAATTAACAGATGAAAGCTTCAAAAGTAATTCACGCTATTTATACAGACGACGATGTGTTAATGAATGCTGTAAAAACGGTTAAAGCCGAAAAGCATCACATTGAAGAAATATATACACCTTTTCCAGTTCACGGACTAGATAAGGCAATGGGATTAGCTCCAACTAGAATAGCAATTACATCATTTATGTATGGATGTGTTGGTTTAACTGTAGCAATTTTAATGATGAATTTCATTATGATTGAAGATTGGCCTCAAAATATTGGTGGTAAACCTAGTTTTAGCTATATCGAGAATATGCCTGCGTTTGTACCAATCATGTTTGAGTTAACCGTATTCTTTGCAGCCCATTTAATGGTAATAACATTTTACTTACGTAGTAGAATGTGGCCATTTAAGAATGCAGAAAATCCAGACCCAAGAACGACAGATGACCACTTTTTAATGGAAATTGCAGTTCATGATAACCAAAATGAATTAACAAACTTGTTAAAAGAAACAGGTGCTGTAGAAGTAAATATTATTGATAAAGAAGATGAACATTAATATGAAGCATTTAATAAAAATATTTGTATTCGTACTTGTAGTAAGTTCAATAGTATCTTGTAAAAAAGATTCTAGACCTAACTATCAATTCATGCCTAATATGTATGAACCTGTACCTTATGAAGCGTATGGCGAATCTACTGCTTTTAAAAATGGAGTAGAAGCACAATTGCCTGTAGAAGGAACAATTCCAAGAGGATATACTCCTTTTGAAATAGAGAATACTACAGCAGGCTACGAACTAGCGAAAGCAAGTTTAACAAGCCCTTTAGCTACCTCGCAATATGATGAAACTAAAGCTAAAGAACTATATGATATTTACTGTGGTATTTGTCATGGTAATAAAGGTAATGGTCAAGGAAACCTAGTTAAACGTGAAAAAATATTAGGTATACCGAGTTATGACGATGCAGGAAGAGCTATCACAGCAGGAAGTATTTATCATACTATTTATTATGGTAAAAATGCAATGGGTTCTTATGCAAACCAACTTAATGAAGAAGAACGTTGGCAAGTTGTTGCTTATGTTTTAAAGTTGAAAGCAGATTTAGAAAAATAAGATTAGATAAAGTTTATATATAGATATGTACACATTCTCAAATAAATTAAAGACATTTTCTTTTGCACTAATAATTTTAGGATTACTAGGTGTAGGATATGGTTTTATGACCTCTCATAAATCTTTTGAAGACGTTGAAAACCTATTAGCTGAAGAAGCACACCATGGTGGCGGTCATGGCGAAGAAGCCGCACACGCAATAACAGAAAATGGCCACGATACACATGCTACTGAAAAAGCGCATGCAGATGATTCTCATAGTACTGAAGCTGGTGCACATGTAGATGAACACAAAAAACATGTAGAACATGTACAACATCAAATAGCAAATAGACCTTGGGCTGCATTATATGTAGCAGCATTCTTTTTTATGATGATTGCACTAGGTGTTTTAGCTTTTTATGCAGTACAATGGGCATCCCAATCTGGATGGTCTCCTGTATTATTTAGAGTAATGGAGGGTATCACTGCATACCTACTTCCAGGTGCTTTAATAGTAGTAGCTATAGCTGCTGCTTCTCACTTTATTGGTCATAACAATATTTTTGTTTGGATGGATCCTGAAGTAGTTGCTCATGATAAACTTATTCAAGGTAAATCTGGATGGCTAAATGTTTGGGGTTTCATTATTAGAGGTTTAATTTTTATTGGTGGATGGGTTTTATATCGACAATTTTCTCGTAAATTTTCTATCGCTCAAGATAATGCAGACGATAATAAGAATTTTAAAAAGACATTTCGTATTTCAGCAGCATTTTTGGTATTCTTTTTATACACAGAATCTATGATGTCATGGGATTGGATTATGAGTGTTGACCCTCACTGGTTCTCTACTTTGTTTGGATGGTATGTTTTAGCAGGAATGATGGTTTGCGGTATTACTGTAATCGCTTTTATTTCTTTATACTTAAAATCTAGAGGGTATTTAGAATTAGTAAACGATAGCCACTTACATGATTTAGCAAAATTCATGTTTGGGTTTAGTATATTCTGGGCTTATTTATGGTTCTCACAATTCATGCTAATCTGGTATGCTAATATACCAGAAGAAGTAACTTACTTTGTAACAAGAATAAATGACTATAGATTACCATTCTTTGGTATGTTAGTACTAAATTTAGTATTCCCTTTCTTAGTATTAATGAATAGCGATTATAAACGTATCCCTTGGTTTGTAGTTATGGCTGGTATTGTAATCTTAATTGGTCACTATGTAGATGTTTTCAATATGATTATGCCTGCAACAGTAGGAGATAGATGGTTTATAGGTATTCCAGAAATAAGTTCATTATTATTATTTGCAGGACTATTCATATTTGTAGTATTTACAGCTTTAACAAAAGCACCATTATTAGCAAAACGTAATCCTTTTGTAAAAGAAAGCGAAAATTTTCATTATTAATAAAATATAAATAAAGACGATAGACAACAATGACTGCTTTATTAACAATTTTAGTTTTAGTATTTATAGCAATTGCCATTTGGCAAATGGTTAAAATATTCGATTTAGCTCAAGTAGGTACATCTAATAGCCAAGTTGCAACAGATAAGGATAATACTTTAAACGGTTACTTAATGATGGGCTTTTTAGCTTTCATCTATTTAATAACAATTTGGAGTTTTGTAGAATTAGGTGATTTACCATTAATGTCTAATTCAGCATCAGAACATGGTCCTGAAATAGATAACTTAATGATCATATCTATGGCACTTATTTTTGTAGTGCAAACCATTACACAATTTCTTTTACACTACTTTGCATACAAGTACAAAGGAGAAAAAGGAAAACAAGCATTATTCTTTGCAGATAATAACACATTAGAGTTTATTTGGACAATCATTCCTGTTATTGTTTTAGCTGGTTTAATTATCTACGGACTATTCACGTGGTCTGCAATAATGAATGTTAATGAAGATGAAGATCCTTTAATAGTAGAATTATATGCACAACAGTTTAACTGGAAAGCTAGATATGGAGGAGCAGATAATACATTAGGAAAAGCAAATGTTCGTTTAATAGATATCGATAGAGCTAATATTTTAGGTCTAGATGAAGCTGATCCAAATGCACAAGATGATGTTATAACTTCAGAACTGCATTTGCCAGTTGGGCGTACTGTATTATTTAAAATGCGTTCTCAAGATGTTTTACACTCAGCATACATGCCTCATTTTAGAGCACAAATGAACTGTGTTCCAGGTATGATTACACAATTTGGTTTTACACCAACAGTTACCACTGCAGATATGCGCCAAAATCCAGACATGATTGATAAAGTGGCAAATATTAACAGTATTAGAGCCGAAAAAAGCGAAAAATTAATTGCTAAAGGAGAAGAAGCTCTAGAAAGATACGATTTTGATTATTTATTATTATGTAATAAGATTTGTGGAAAATCACATTACAATATGCAAATGAAAATCATTGTTGAAACTCAAGAAGAGTATGACGCTTGGATGAAAGAACAAAAAGCTTTCAAAAACTCACTAATTAACTAAATTTAATAAGACAAAAGAATATTAAATTATGTCAGCACACGCAGATACACACGATCACGAAGCACACGAAGAGCATCACCATAAAGAAACCTTTATAACTAAATACATATTTAGTATAGATCATAAAATGATTGCAAAACAGTATCTTATTACTGGTACAATCATGGGAGTAATTGGAGTAATTATGTCTCTAATGTTTCGTATGCAAATTGCATGGCCAGAAGAACCTAATGTATTGTTTGAAGCATTATTAGGAAAATGGGCTCCAGGTGGAGTTATGGATGCAGATATTTATTTAGCATTAGTAACTATTCACGGTACCATTATGGTATTCTTTGTTCTTACTGCTGGACTAAGTGGTACGTTTAGTAACCTGTTAATCCCGTTGCAAATTGGTGCACGTGATATGGCATCTGGTTTCTTAAACATGGTATCATATTGGTTATTCTTCCTTTCTAGTGTAATTATGTTAATCTCACTATTTGTAGAAGCAGGACCAGCAGCAGCAGGTTGGACAATCTACCCTCCATTATCCGCATTGCCATTAGCATCTGGTGGTTCAGGAATGGGTATGACTTTATGGTTAGTTTCTATGGCTATATTTATTGCATCCTCTTTATTAGGATCATTAAATTATGTAGTAACTGTTATTAATTTACGTACTAAAGGAATGTCTATGACTAGACTACCATTAACAATCTGGGCGTTTTTTGTAACCGCTATCATTGGTATCGTATCTTTCCCAGTTTTATTATCTGCAGCATTATTACTAATAATGGATAGAAGTTTTGGTACATCCTTCTTCTTATCCGATATATTTATTCAAGGAGAAGTTTTACATTATCAAGGAGGTTCACCAGTATTATTCGAACACCTATTTTGGTTCCTTGGACACCCAGAAGTATATATTGTAATCTTACCAGCAATGGGATTAGTATCCGAAATTATGGCTACTAATTCTCGTAAACCAATTTTTGGTTATCGTGCCATGATTACTTCTATTTTAGCAATTGCATTTCTTTCAACTATCGTTTGGGGTCACCACATGTTTATATCAGGTATGAATCCTTTCTTAGGTTCTGTATTTACATTTACAACATTATTAATTGCAATTCCTTCCGCTGTAAAAGCATTTAACTGGATAACCACCATATGGAAAGGAAACATACAAATGAACCCAGCAATGCTGTTTTCTATTGGATTTGTTTCAACTTTTATTACTGGAGGTTTAACTGGTATCATTCTTGGAGATTCTGCATTAGATATTAATGTTCACGATACATACTTCGTAATTGCTCACTTCCACTTAGTTATGGGAATATCTGCCCTGTACGGAATGTTCGCAGGTATTTACCATTGGTACCCAAAAATGTTTGGTAGAATGTTAAATAAAAACCTTGGATATATTCACTTCTGGATTACTGCAATTTGTGCTTATGGGGTGTTTTTTCCAATGCATTTTATAGGAATGGCAGGATTACCAAGACGTTATTATACAAATTCTAACTTTCCATTATTTGACGATTTAGCAAATACAAACGTAATTATTACTGTTTTTGCTTTAATTGGTGGAGCTGTTCAATTAATTTACTTATATAACTTCTTTAGTAGTATGTTCTTTGGTAAGAAAGCAGAAAAGAATCCATGGAGATCAACTACTTTAGAGTGGACTACAGAAGTAAAGCATATACATGGTAACTGGGAAGGAGATATTCCTCACGTATATAGATGGTCTTATGACTATTCTAAACCAGGTCATGATGACGATTTTGTTATGCAAAATGTTCCTTTAAAAGAAGGCGAAGAAGAATTACAACATTAAAACCTTTAAAAATAGAGGTCTCATAATTGAGATTCTATAACATATTAAAAAGCCTTTCTCTTAAAACAGAAAGGCTTTTTCGTTATATTTGTTTGTATTGAATTAGTTTCAGTATTTTACTGGCCACTCTGCGGCACAGTCGAAGAGTCTTTATTTATTAAAATTATATTTCCGCTTTTGCGAAAAGTGAATATGAACGAAAACCTAGATCCAACAGATCAAAATCTTTCACCCGAAGAATTTGACGTAGAAAAAAAATTAAGACCATTATCCTTCGACGATTTTACTGGTCAAGATCAAGTATTAGAAAATTTACAAATATTTGTTCAAGCAGCAAATGGTAGAGCAGAAGCTTTAGATCATACCCTTTTTCATGGACCTCCAGGATTAGGTAAAACTACTTTGGCAAATATACTAGCCAACGAATTACAAGTTGGTATTAAAGTAACCTCAGGACCAGTTTTAGATAAACCAGGAGACTTAGCAGGATTACTTACCAATCTAGAAGAACGAGATGTTTTATTTATAGATGAAATTCATCGTCTTAGCCCAATTGTAGAAGAATACCTGTATTCTGCAATGGAAGATTACAAAATAGATATTATGATCGAGTCTGGACCAAACGCAAGAACGGTTCAAATTAATCTAAACCCATTTACTCTAATTGGAGCAACTACACGATCCGGTTTATTAACTGCTCCAATGCGAGCACGTTTTGGTATTCAAAGTAGACTACAATATTATAAAACAGATTTACTAACGACTATTGTACAACGTAGTGCAGAAATTTTAAATGTGCCTATATCTATGGAAGCAGCTATCGAAATCGCAGGTAGAAGTAGAGGAACACCAAGAATTGCTAATGCATTATTACGTAGAGTTAGAGATTTTGCACAAATAAAAGGAAATGGTAGTATAGACATAAAAATTGCACGATATGCCTTAGAAGCGCTACATGTAGATGCACATGGATTAGACGAAATGGATAATAAAATTTTAACCACTTTAATCGATAAGTTTAAAGGAGGGCCTGTAGGTATTACCACTTTAGCAACAGCAGTTAGTGAAAATTCAGAAACCATAGAAGAGGTTTATGAACCTTTTCTTATTCAGCAAGGTTTCATTATACGTACACCAAGAGGTCGTGAAGTTACCGAACTTGCATACAAACACCTTGGTAAGGTAAAAGGACCAATACAAGGAGGATTGTTTTAGGGCATTTCCTTACAGGTCACGCTTTCGCAAGTCGCTCTCTGCGAGGAGCTCCAACAATTGCTCAATCGTTAATGCAAATAATGAACACAAAACAAAAGTATAGTAGCAGTATTAAATCCGAAGCCAAACGCCTCGGTTTTTTGTCTTGTGGTATTAGTAAAGCAGCATTTCTAGAAGAAGAAGCACCACGATTAGAAAAGTGGCTTAAAAATAATAGTCACGGTGAAATGCGTTATATGGAAAACCATTTCGATAAACGTCTGGATCCCACCAAACTCGTAGCGGATTCTAAATCTGTAATTTCTTTACTCCTAAATTATTACCCGAGTAAAGAACAAACAGCGAATAGCTATAAACTATCCAAATATGCCTATGGAAATGATTATCATCATGTCATTAAATCCAAATTAAAAGAACTCTCCCATTTCATCCAAGATCAAATAGGCGAGGTTCATGGTCGCGCATTTGTTGATTCTGCTCCTGTTTTAGATAAAGCATGGGCAGCTAAATCGGGTTTAGGTTGGATTGGTAAACACAGTAATTTACTAACGCAACAAGTTGGGTCGTTCTATTTTATAGCAGAATTAATTATAGATTTAGATTTAGAATACGATGCGCCAGTAACAGATCACTGTGGTACCTGTACCGCATGTGTTGATGCTTGTCCAACACAAGCCATAACAGAGCCATACGTGGTTGATGGCAGTAAGTGTATTTCCTATTTTACCATCGAGTTAAAAGAAAATATTCCAACCGAATTTAAAGACAAATTAGACGATTGGATGTTTGGTTGCGATGTTTGCCAAGACGTTTGTCCTTGGAACAAGTTCTCTAAAGCCCATAATGAGCCCCTTTTCAATCCGCACCCAGAACTGTTATCGATGACCAAAAAGGATTGGGAAGAAATTACAGAAGATGTATTTCAAAAAGTGTTTCAAAAATCTGCAGTAAAGCGTACCAAATTCTCTGGGTTAACACGCAATATCCATTTTCTTAAAGAGTAAAATCAACTTATTGTCTGGTAATTAGTGTTTTACAGTAAAATTATTTTGTTATATATAGAAAATATTCTATATTTAGTTGTTATTAATTATAAAAAGTAGAATACGAAACAGAAAGGAAATAATTAAAAAAGAGAAAGCCTCTACTAGGTAAAGGCTCTCATAGGTTCGCTAAAACCAAAATAAACAGTGTTTATCTTTTATAAAGATACAAAAAAATTAAATAAGATAGAAGCAAGTTTGTTTTGAAGAGTGTAAAGCTTACACACTTTAAAAAGCCGGGTATACCGAAAAACGTATAGAGTAGGTGATCTTATTTAAATCTTATTAAAATGAAAAACTTAAAAAATGTTGTTTCCGTAATCAGCTTAACTTTAATACTATTGATTTCGTTTAGTGTTAAAGCTCAAGAAAATGAATATTCAAAAGAGCAAATTGAAGATGTGAAAACTAAACTTCGTCAAGGGATGAACACCTTTGTTGAAAAGGTAAAGCCTTTTTATAAAAAAGGGATGTCTTATACTGATTTTAAAAATGTTTTAATTGGTGAAAACAATAAAAACATTAGTAAACAAGGAGATGAATTATTAAGTAAGTCCTATTTGTATTTATCCAAAAACGTGGATTCTAAGCAAATACTAAACAGTGATTCTGGTGAAGAATTTGCTAAAGCATATCTTTTTGTAAACGATTATAATAAAACCAGTAAAAGACAAAATGGAGACTTAGTTTTATTTGGAAATCCAACTGGTGACACCTATCCAGATTTTAACTCTACTAAAACAGCAGCACCATGTAAATGGTATCAATTAAGTTGTTGGATGGTGCAAATATTTGGCGATTATGCTGAAGATATAATATTCTTGTTGTTGAATTTTTTATTTCCATAATATTAACAACCATATAAATGCTAAAACATTTATATGGTTATAATTTTTTTAAATATGAAAAATACTATTCTTTTATTATTAATTAGCATCCTATTTTTAAGTTGTATGAAGTCATTGTATAATTATAATTTAGAGAAAAAAGGAATTTTCAATGATGAAATTCAATTAAAGAAAATCAAAAAAAAAGATAAGCATATCGTTTTTTTTCCAATAGCCCATTTGGGAACCAAATTGTTTTACAATGATGTAAAGAGTAAAGTAGATTCTTTGAACGAAGATGGCTATTATTTTTATTTCGAAAGAGTAAAATTAGATGTTGCAGATTCTTTGTTATATAGAAAATTTAGAAAAGTAGTAGGAATGCCATATTTGAAAAATGGTTATATAGAGATTATTGATTCAACTTTACAATTGAAACTTAAAAAAGAATTAATTAGCCAACCCTCGTATGATTTATTAGGTTTAGACTCTATAAACTCTAAAAATGTAGATGTTTCTTTAGATGCCATGATCAATTATTTTGAAGAAAATCATACTGAAATTATTTTAGAATCATGTGATTTTGAAACTTCTATTTTTGAAAAATCAACCTGTGATAATCAAAAACGAAGTGATGTCTTTAGGGAAGAAGTAATTGTCAATTATCGAAATAATTATGTTGTAAAAGAAGTAGAACAAAGTAGTCTTAAAAAAATAGCAATCATTTATGGTGCAGCTCATATTCCAGGAATAAAAAAGCAACTAATATCTATAGGATATAAATAAAAAACATTTAAAATGATAAAACATGAAAAAGCTAAAATATTAATTATTATTGGTGGATTAACATCTAACCTGAATACTCAAACAAATTCTACAAGTGATAATGAAGAATTGCAAAAAAAATATGCAGAAACTTTATTACCCATGATATAAAGTGCAAAAACTTATCTATAAATCTTTCAAAATAATTATTAAATTTTCTGAAACTCAAGTTTAATAAAAACTTGAGTTTCAGAATTCAAATTAAATCTTATGACAAATAAAGAAAATTTCACTTTAATAAGTAAATCTGCAGGTCTCACTATTATAATCCTTTTAACAGTAAACTGTATTAGCTTATTGGTTGCTTTTATTCAAATGGAGAAGCGAAATGAATTTAATTTAAAGTTTAATGATGGTATGTTTTGGTTAAATGGAGAAATTGTTGGTGTGAATTTTATAGAGTTAAAATATTGGTTGTTTTACTTGTTATTATTTGTGATTTCCTTTCTATACTTAAAGAGAAAAACCAGTGTCGAATAAGGATCAATTAAAACAGTTCGCACAGCGTATTCAAGAAGAAATAAGAGAATTGGCTAGATGTGCTCTTGGTGTAAATTCTTTAGACCACATAAAGAGCTGCTTTTTAAACCACATCCAGAACTATTAACAAGGATCAAAGGGTTTGGGAAGAAATCACACTGGAAATGTTGATTAAAAGTGCTTCTGGAATTGGTAGTAAGGTGTACCAAGTTTTCTGGCTTGCAACCTAATTTCGGTTTTGTTAAAGATTAAAACAGTCTTATTATTTGATAATTAGTGTTTTACAGTGAAATTATTTTGTTTTATGTAGAAAATATTCTATATTTAGTTATTATTATTAATCTTAAAAGTGGAATACGAAACAGAAAGGAAATAACTAAAAAAAAGAGAAAGACTCTACTAGGTAAAGGCTCTCATAGGTTCGCTAAAACCAAAATAAACAGTGTTTATCTTTTATATATACAAAAAATTTAAATAAGATAGAAGCAAGTTTGTTTTGAAGAGTGTAAAGCTTACACACTTTAAAAAGCCGGGTATACCGCAAAACGTATAGAGTAGGTGATCTTATTTAAATCTTATTAAAATGAAAAACTTAAAAAATGTAGTATCAGTTATTACTTTAGTTTTTATGATATTGATTTCTTTTAGTTCTAAAGCACAAGAAAGTTTTAAGACAAATGATAAAATTCCAACTTCCGTAAAATTAGTTGGAAAGTTTCATGCAGTTATTACGTATTTAGAAACAAAAGAATTCTATAAAAACGGCATGACTAAAGATGAGTTTGTTAAATCAACAACATCTTGTGTAGATGATAAAGAATTAATAAATATTTTTAAACCTTGCATGGAAGAAATTTATGTGTTTCACACAAAGAAATTAAGTCCAGATCAAGTTTACGATTATATAGATGGGAATAGCTTTGCAAAAACTGCTATTGCCTTAAAAAAATATGAAATCAAGTATGATAGAGAGGCTTCTAGGATAAAGAAACCAAAATGGTTTAACTGGTTAAGAAAGTTTATTGATTGGTTAGATGATACTTGGGTGTAAGCTTTTTGAAGAGGTTGATTAATTGATCAACCTCTTATTTAGTATTAACTTAAATTACAAAAAATGAGGAACCTTTATATTATTGGAATTATATGCTTGTTTTGTAGCTGTAGCTTTATCAAGCTTAATAAGTTAGTTAATAATCAGGATATTAAATTTAGCAATCAATTAATCCCTTTTGAAATATCAAATAATAGGATCTCTCTAAAAGATAGTGTTAATTTCTTTTTAGATATCGGAGCCCCAAATATTATTTATAGCGAAAAATTAAAAAGTTTAAATATCAAAGACTCGATAAAAATTGGTGAATTAGTTAATTCAAATGGAAAACGAATTGAGAATAAATCAATAGTTATTGAATTAATTAAAAATAATTTTTTTGAAGTAAATAATGCAGTATTTCGAGTTTTACCAAATAATACTATTTGTAATGATAATTTAGGACTAATTGGGTGTGAGTTATTCTATAATGAAGTTATAGGTTTAGATTTTAAAAATAATATTATTCAAAAGTTACCTGTATCATTTATAAAAAATAATAAAGACTATAAAGAACTTAAAGTTTTAGACTTTGATGGTTATTATTTTATTATTTCTTTAAGTGTTAATGGTCAATATTTGAATGTTAAGCTAGATACAGGAAACCCATATTCACTTTTACTAACAAAAGAGGATTTTAATAAGATTAAAACAGAAACTTATTCTTCTTACTTTATGAATAGAGGTAAACTAGACACTGTTTTCAATTCTAGATTTAAATCAATGGAGAATGATTTTATAGTTAAATCAAATAATTATATTAAAAGAAATTTAATGGGGGTACAATTTTTGAAAAATTATAATTGGGTTTTAGACTATACAGAAGGTAAAGTTTATTATAAAAAAAATAAAAATAATAAAATTACTGAGAATACGAATAGATCAATAATCCAAGATGATAAATTGATTTTTTATCAATCAAATAATCAATCAGAAATTTATAAATTAGGTAATGTTATTAATTCAGTAGATAACATAATTGTAACAGAAAAGAATATTTGTTATTTAAACGATTTATTAAATAACAAGATTAATTGGTCAACTTTAAATATAGAATTTTTAAAGTAGCTAGGAGAAAAACACTATATATCAATATTATTTTTTCATAAAACATGAATAAAATGCGAAACCCGAAAAGCAATAAAAGAGTAGGGAATTAAAAACTTAAATTATGAAAAATTTACACTTTATATACATAATTGTTATGGTATCATTTACCATAAATATATCAGCACAAACAAAATCTACAAATGACATTAAAGGTATGCAAAAAGAATTAGCAGAAACTTTAAACTCTATGCTAGAATTAGCAAAACCATATTACAAGGAAGGAGATAGCTATATCGTTTTTAAGAAGGAATTATATGGTACGTCTAAAATAACTCCAATTTCAAAAGAAGGAGAAGCAATAATAAAAAAAGTGTTTTACTATTTATCCAATAATACATCAATGAATATTGTATTAGAAGATTCAGGGAAAGTGATTTATGACGCAATAAATTATATGAATAATTCAGGACAATTAAAAAAGGATATAAGTAAAGAACAAAGTTTGTTTGGTATTATAATAATTGAGGATAATTTAGATAACTATAATAACAATAAAATGTTTAATGGTTGTTGTTTTTTTTGTTTTAGATGTCATGTTCTTTGGGCTTTAAATGGTTTTGAATATTAATTTATTAACTATCTGCTTCTATTTTTTAATAGGTAGTTAATTTTCATGTAAAATATCTATGAAAAAAATTATTCACATAGCGCTACTATGCCTAACCACTATTGCCTTTTCTCAAGTGAAAAATATTTCCGAGAAAACAACAATTAATACAGAATTATCGTTTGGGAGATTAGGATTAGATTGTAGTGGTAGAGGTGCTTGTGGTTTTAATACAAGTACTACTAAAGCACAAGCAAACACACAAGTAACCTATAATAAAGAGAATACCATAACCTTAATTATAGATAGATCTAAAATTACAAAAGAGGAAGAATATAAAATAGTCGGGCAATACCTTACTACAACCTCTAAAGTAAATGAATTAACCTTTATTATGGAAGAGGATTTAACGCTAGAAGCAGAAACCAAAATAGGTTTGAAAACAGCAAAACCTCTAACCAAAATAGCAAAGGGGAATTATCCAATAATAATAACAAAAGACACATTTACTATAAGGCTAAAATTAGAATAGTATGGTACAGTTTATAAAACATTTTATAGCAATAATACTCTTGTTGTTTATATCCTATTCTGGTTTTGCACATGTAAAACCAGAAAACAATATAGCTATTGTTTTAAACGAATTAGAACAAGAAACGAAGGCTGTTACTTCACGTTATGATTTTAAAAATATTGGTTTACAGAAAAGACTTGTCGTTTTAAATAAAAAACTTGCAAAAACAAATAATGCAAACCAGCAAGTCGCTCTTTTAATACAAAAAGATCAACTAAAAGAACAGTTGAATTTAAATGCTTTATCGGAAGCTAGTGATATAAGTAAAATACGCTATTTAAAAGGCTTACAGATTATTAAAATCTTATATGAAAAAACCTTGAGTTTAGATCATCATTTTTCTAGTGTAGCAACTTTTAACGAGATTAATAATTTAAGTAACCCTAATCATTATCCAGAGTTTGCTAAAATGAAAGATGTCATTAGTAGTAAACAAGATAAAAAAGAAGGTTTTAATCTATCAAATATTTTAGGAGATAATATATATACTTCTGTGGTACATTCAATCGTATCCCTATTTACAAATACTAGTTCTAGTAAAGCGGAAAAAGAAGCTAATTTAGAAGATGTAGAATGCATTTTAGATTTTACTTTACGCATGCATAATGATTTAAATACCATTTATTTTGAAACTGCCTTTTTGCAAAAAAGTAATGATAATATTATTAAGGAGTTAGAACAACTGTTTGTAGATTTTACAAAACCGATTCAATATAAAACACCACTAAAAGAATGTAGAAATGCAGATGATTGGGATGCTGTAAGAGGAAGTCTCAATGGGTTTTTAGAAGAATTAAACAAAGTCATTAATGACGAAACACAACGTTATAAAGCACATAAAATGCAGATAAATCTAGAATTTCCTATTGATAGGCTTTTGCAATTTATAACGCAATATAATTCACATATAAACCAAGGAGCAAAGTTTTATGAGAAATTTGGTATTATGCTAAACAGCTATGAAAACGAACAACAATGTGCAAGCAAAATACCTACAGAATATAAAACCTTAAAAGAAAATATAAAAACCAGTATTGAAAAGTTTAATACTGCCTACAAACCCGTTGAAATTAATGGAAGTAAAATGAAGCAAGTCCTTTACGGAATTAATGAATACGATTAGTTTTTTTCTTTTATTAGGAAGATTATTTAATCAAGTTTCAGGTAATTAAACTACAGCATCATTAAGTGATAGGTTTCATCCAGGAATCATTTTAAAATAAATTTATTTAATTTTGAAAGGTTCGAAGAATTATTTCGACTACGTTTTATTAATTAATAAAAAAGAATATAAAAAATGAAAATACCTTTTAACCTTCTAGGTTTATTTTTAGTATTAAATCTTGTAGCATGTAAAGAAACTACAAAAAAGGAAGCGGCTACTAGCGTGGAAGTGAAAACGTCTGAAACACAATATCATATTCCAGATTCTTGGATTAAAGAAAGAGTAGGGAAAGCGAATAAAAGATTGAATACTACAGAAGCAGGTAAAGTCCTGTGGAATGCTATGGAAGCTCACGGAGGTTTAAACACATGGTATTCTAATGGTTATTTATCTATGCGTTTTAATTATTTGCCAGTAAATGGTAAAGGTATTAGAGACTCTTATCAAACTATTGATACTTGGAGTAATAAAGCAAGACACAATAGTGTTACAGATACAACATCTACTTTTGGTTGGGATGGAAAAGAATCTTGGATAAAAGCAAAGGATAGTACATCGTTTAATTACGATACTAAATTTTGGGCTTTAACTCCATTGTATTTTTCTGGTCATCCATTTGTTTTGGATGGCGAAGGTGTTCGTCTTGAGTTATTACCAGAACAACAATTTCAAGAAGAAACACAAAAGGTTATAAAAGCAACTTATGATGCAGGTGTAGGTTCTGCTCCAGACGATTATTATATTCTTTATATAAATGCAAAAACCAACTTGGTAACAGCAATTAAATATATAGTTTCGTACCCTAAATACTTTCCAAATGGTGGGCATGCTCCAGAAAAAACGACAGTACTACAAGAAACAACAACCGTAGACGGTATTGTTTTTGCAACTGGCTTTAAAACCTATTGGTCTACTAAAGATACAGATGGATTAGGTGAATATATTACAAAAATTGAAGTAAGTGATCTTAGCTTTTCTCCAACGGTAGAGGAGAATTTCTTTTCTAAACCAGAAGGAGCAAAGGTGTTAATGGATTAGCTTTAAATGCTTTGAATTTAAGTAAAGTCTTAGAAATTATCTTTTGATTTCTAAGACTTTTTTATTCTTAAAAATATTAGTTCATTTAAAAAAATGTTGAAGCTTTTAATTCAAAATATAAAAGCCGAAAAAGAATATTCTGCCTAAAACAGTAGCGTTTTTTTATTACGCTATTTCTGGTTTTTTTCTATTCTATTTCATCATAAAAATTTACATTTGCAAGTCATCGTTAAATCATTTTTTATGAGTAAACAAAGCAAACGTAGAGAGGCATTAGTATATCATGCAAAGCCTACTCCAGGAAAGATAGAAGTAGTACCTACAAAAAAATATGCGACGCAAAGAGATTTATCTCTAGCATATTCACCAGGTGTTGCAGAGCCTTGTTTAGAAATTGAAAAAGACAAAGAAAACGCTTATAAATACACTGCTAAAGGAAACTTAGTAGCTGTAATATCTAACGGAACTGCAGTTTTAGGTTTAGGTAATATAGGTCCAGAAGCCTCAAAACCAGTAATGGAAGGAAAAGGACTTCTGTTTAAAATTTTTGCTGGAATAGATGTTTTTGATATTGAAGTAGATACCGAAAACATAGAAGAGTTTATCGCTACTGTTAAAAATATAGCCCCAACTTTTGGAGGAATTAATTTAGAAGATATCAAGGCTCCTGAAGCTTTCGAAATAGAAAGACGATTAAAAGAAGAATTAGATATACCGGTCATGCATGACGATCAACATGGTACTGCAATTATTTCCGCAGCAGCATTGTTAAATGCATTAGAACTTTCCGAAAAGAAGATTGAAGAAGTTCAAATTGTGGTAAGTGGAGCAGGAGCAGCAGCGATTTCTTGTACCAGATTATACCAAGCATTTGGTGCAAAACGAGAAAACATTGTAATGCTAGATAGTAAAGGTGTAATTCGTGATGATAGAGATAATTTAACAACTCAAAAAGAGGAGTTTGCAACACATAGAAAAATAGACACACTGGATGAAGCAATGCAAGATGCTGATGTTTTTATTGGCTTATCTACTTCCGATATTGTATCTCCTGAAATGTTAAAAACCATGGCTAAAAATCCAATCGTTTTTGCAATGGCTAATCCAGATCCAGAAATAAGTTACCAATTAGCAATTGATACTAGAGACGATATTATTATGGCTACTGGTAGAAGTGACCATCCTAATCAAGTAAATAATGTACTTGGATTTCCATTTATTTTTAGAGGAGCTTTAGATGTTCGTGCTACAAAAATTAACGAAGCTATGAAAATGGCAGCAGTTAAAGCGTTGGCCGAATTAGCTAAAGAACCAGTTCCAGAGCAAGTAAACATTGCTTATGGTGAAACGAGATTAACTTTTAGTAAAGAATATATAATTCCGAAACCTTTTGATCCTCGTTTAATAGCAACAGTACCTCCTGCTGTTGCAAAAGCAGCAATGGAAAGCGGTGTTGCTAAAGAACCAATATTAGATTGGCAAAAATACGAAGACGAACTATTAGAGCGTTTAGGAAGTGATAATAAAATAGTTAGACTTTTACTCAACAGAGCAAAAACAAATCCTAAAAGTGTTGTGTTTGCAGAAGCAGACCAGTTGGATGTTTTAAAAGCAGCGCAAATTGTTTACGAAGAAGGTATTGCACACCCAATTCTTTTAGGAAGAAGAGATGAAATTGAAAGACTTAAAGAAGAAATCGAGTTCGAAGCAGATGTCCTAATTATTGATCCTAAGTCTGACGAAGAATTAGAACGTAAAAATAGATATGCAGAAGCATATTGGCAACAACGTAAACGTAGAGGTGTTACCATGTATTCTGCTCAAAAAATAATGCGTGAGCGTAATTATTTTGCAGCAATGATGGTAAATCAAGGAGATGCAGATGCCGTTATTTCTGGTTATTCTAGAAGTTATCCATCGGTTGTAAAACCAATGTTAGAACTTATTGGAATGGCACATGGAACCACTCGTCTTGCAACTACTAATTTAATGATGACTAAAAGAGGTCCGTTGTTTTTAAGTGATACAGCAATTAATATTGATCCAACAGCTAAAGATTTAGCTATAATTGCTCAAATGACAGCAAGAACAGTGAAAATGTTTGGTATGGATCCTGTAATGGCAATGACTAGTTATTCCAATTTTGGATCTTCAACTAATGAAAAAGCTTCAAAAGTAAGAGAAGCTGTTTCTATGTTGCATAAAGCTTATCCAGAGCTAATTGTAGATGGCGAACTACAAACCGATTTTGCTTTAGATAGCGAAAAAATAAAAGAGATTTTTCCATTTTCAAAATTAGCTGGTAAAAAAGTGAACACATTAATTTTTCCTAATCTGGATGCAGCAAATATAACCTACAAACTTCTTAAGGTACTTAACAAAGCAGATTCTATTGGTCCTATTATGATGGGAATGCGTAAACCTGTTCATATTTTGCAACTTGGTGCAAGCGTAGATGAAATTGTAAATATGACTGCGATTGCAGTTATTGATGCTCAAGAAAAAGAAAAATGGGAAATAAAACAAAGTAAAAAGTTAAGTAACAAGTAAGTATTTTATCGATTAAATTAACATTTTATTATGATTTAACATATCGCAATGGTATTGCATAATAATTTTATTACATTTGAAGGTTTAATGCGAATTTTTACATGATAACACATATACAAGGAAAATTAGTAGAAAAAAACCCAACAGATGTTGTTATAGACTGCAATGGTGTTGGTTATATGATTCATATTTCCTTACATACCTATTCTCAAATTCCAGATCAAGAAAACCTGAAACTGTATACACATCTTCAAGTTAAAGAAGATGCACATACCCTCTTTGGATTTTCTTCTTTAGCAGAAAGAGAAATGTTTAAATTATTAATATCAGTTAGTGGTATTGGTGCAAGTATAGCTCGTACCATGCTTTCTTCATTAACTCCAAAACAAGTTAGAGAAGGTATTGCTGTTGGTGATGTGGCTTTAATTCAGTCTATTAAAGGCATTGGAGCAAAAACAGCACAACGTGTTATATTAGATTTAAAAGATAAAGTTTTAAAGATTTATGATATTGATGAAGTTTCCGTATCTCAAAACAATACAAGTAAAGATGAAGCGTTATCTGCTTTAGAAGTTCTTGGTTTTAATAAAAAGCAGGCAGAACGTGTAGTAGACAAAGTGATAGCTGTACAGCCAGATGCTAACGTAGAAGTGATTATTAAGCAAGCTTTAAAAAATTTATAATAAGATTTGAATACAATTAACTATAAATCAACAAACGCTATTAAAAAGCAACTTTTTACAACTGTTGCAGTTTTATTATCTTTAGTAGCTTGGTCACAAGAGCCAACACCACAAGATTCTATAAGTACTGGTTATAGTCTTGGTAATTTACAAATGCCAAATCCTACTAGTATTGTTTCACAATATACCTACGACCCTGTTACCGATAGATATATTTATACAGAATCTGTAGGTACATTCAATATTAACTATCCAGTAATTTTAACACCAGAAGAATATCAAACTTTAGTAGCAAAAGAAAACCAAAGGAGTTACTATAAACAAAAAATTGACGCTTTTGATGGTAAAAAAGAAGGAAGTGAAGAAGAACAAAAAAACCTATTGCCAGAATTTTATGTAAACTCTGGACTTTTTGAAACTATTTTTGGAAGTAATACCATTGAGGTTGTACCACAAGGATCTGTTGAAATGGATTTAGGAGTGTTGTTTTCTAAACAAGATAATCCAGCATTTTCACCTAGAAATAGAAGCAATTTCACTTTCGATTTTGATCAACGTATTAGCCTAAGTCTATTAGGAAAGGTGGGAACACGTTTGCAAGTTACGGCAAACTATGATACAGAATCTACCTTCGATTTTCAAAACCTCGTTAAATTAGAATACACGCCAACCGAAGACGATATTATTCAAAAAATAGAAGTTGGTAACGTAAGTATGCCGCTTAATAGTTCTTTAATTACAGGAGCGCAAAGTCTGTTTGGTGTAAAAACCCAACTGCAATTTGGAAAAACTACCGTTACTGCAGTTTTTTCTGAACAGAAATCCGATACTAATACAGTGGTAGCACAAGGTGGAGGAACATTAGAAGAATTTGATTTTTTTGCTAGAGATTATGACGAAAATCGACACTTCTTTTTAGCGCATTACTTTAGAGAAAACTACGATAATGCATTAAATAACTACCCTTTTATTAATACACAAGTACAAATTACTAGGATAGAAGCTTGGATTACCAATAGAACCAATAGAACCGAAAATGTTAGGAATATTGTTGCACTTCAAGATTTAGGGGAAACCGCTAGAGTGGGATCTGCAGTTTCTGTAAGTGGAGGGCCAAATGCATATCCAGATAATGATAATAATGCATTCGATCCAACAAACATTGGAGGAGCAGGATCACAACTTAATGATTTAATTAGAGATATTGCCACTGTGCAATCTGGTATTTCTGTAGCAGGCGTTACAGAAGGTGCAGACTATGCAAAATTAGAAAACGCAAGAAAACTAACAGAAAGTCAAGAATATACTTTAAATACACAATTAGGATACATTTCTTTAAATCAACGTTTAAATAGTGACGAAGTCTTAGCAGTGGCCTTTCAGTTTACCGTTGCAGGTCAAGTTTATCAAGTTGGTGAGTTTGCTAATGACGGTGTAGATGCAACAGGAGTTACAACAGATGCTAATGGAGATGTGACCTCAGTAACCAATAATAACTTAGTATTAAAATTATTAAAAAGTCCAATTACATCAACTTCGCAACCTATTTGGGATTTAATGATGAAAAATATTTACGATACAGGAGCATACCAATTAAGTCAAGAAGATTTTAAATTAAATATTTTTTATAACGAAGGTTCTCCTGTAAATTTTATTACACCAGTTTCAGGAACAACATTTCCAACTTTTGATGCGAATACAACAAATACTGCAGATGACTCAGAAATTACAGAAACACCATTAATACGTTTATTTCATTTAGATAAATTAAACTACAATAATGATCCGCAAGTTGGAGGAGATGGTTTCTTCGATTATGTTTCTAGTATTACTATTCTTCCAGATAATGGTAAAATTGTATTTACTAAAGTAGAGCCATTTGGAGAATATCTGTTTGATGTTTTAGCTTTAGGCGGAGAAGATTATGATATGACAACTTCATATAATGATAATCAAGCAAAATATGTATACGATGTTTTGTATAAAGAGACAAAAACAGCTGCTCTAGAAGAAGTTGAAAAAAATAAATTCCAAATAAAAGGTAGCTACACATCTTCTGGTAGTGGAGGTATTTCTATTGGTGCATTTAATGTGCCAAGAGGTTCTGTAGTAGTTACAGCAGGAGGACGAGTACTTGTTGAAGGTATTGATTATACCGTAAATTATCAATTAGGTACCGTACAAATTTTAGACGAAGCTTTAGCTGCTTCTAATACACCAATCCAGGTCTCAACAGAAAACAACTCTATTTTTGGACAAACATCAAAACGATTCTTTGGGGTAAATGTGGAGCATAAGTTTAACGAAAATTTTATTCTTGGTGCAACATATATTAGTTTAAAGGAAAGACCTGTAACACAAAAGGCTAATTATAATAGCGAGCCAATAAATAATCAGATTTATGGACTAAATGTAAATTACTCTACAGAGGTTCCGTTTTTAACTAGGTTAGCAAATAAATTACCAAATATAGATACAGATGTACCATCAAACCTTTCGGTAAGAGGTGAGGTTGCAGTTTTAAAACCCGGTTCACCTAGCGGAACAGACTTTGATGGTGAAGCAACTTCCTATATAGATGATTTTGAAGGTTCGCAAAGTGCTATAGATTTAAAATCGGCTAGTTCTTGGTATTTATCAAGTAGACCAATTAGAGTCGATGATTCAGATACTTATGATGTGCAAAATATTACAAATGGGTACAATAGGGCTATGTTAAACTGGTATCATATCGATCCAATTTTCTACAGTAGCCAGCGTCCAGGAGGTATTAGTGATGATGATATGTCCGATTTATATACTTCAAGGGTATTTATTAATGAACTTTTTCCTCAACAAGATATTGCACAAGGGCAAACCACAGTTTTAACAACATTAGATTTAGCATATTACCCAGAAGAACGTGGTCCTTATAATTTTCAACCTGGAGCACATACAGGAGTTTTAGATTCTCCTGAAGATTCTTGGGCAGGGATTTCTCGTCAGCTTACTTCTACCGATTTTGAACAAGCAAATGTGGAATATATAGAGTTTTGGCTACAGGATCCTTTTCAAGAAAATGCTACGAATCCAGGAGGTAAATTAGTTTTTAATCTTGGAAATATTTCAGAAGATATTATTAAAGATGGTAGGAAACTATATGAGAATGGTTTGCCAGACGATGGTGATGTTAGTGTTTTTACTCGTACAGATTGGGGTAGTGTAGTACCGTTAAACCAATCTTTAATTTATGCATTTGATTCTACAGGAGATGACCGTACAAACCAAGATGTTGGTTATGATGGTTTTGATGATAGAGAAGAGAAAGAACTTTCAACATCATTAGATTATCAAAATTTGGAAGATCCTGCAAATGATAACTATGCTTATTTTTTAAATACAGATGGGGATGTATTTGAGCGTTATAAAAAATATAACAATGTAGAAGGTAACTCTCCAGATACATTTAGTGATACTAATAGGGGTAGTACAACACAACCAGATGTTGAAGATATTAATAGAGATAACACAATGAATACCATTGATAGTTACTTTGAATATGAATTAGATATTACACCTTCAACCTTGAACCTTAACAATGCTTATATAGTAGATATTAAAAATACAGAATCAAGACAGTTGCCTAATGGGCAATCTGCAGTTCCTGTTTGGTATCAATTTAGAGTTCCAGTTACCGATTTTACAAATGATGTTGGGGGTATCGCAGACTTACGTTCTATACGCTTTGCACGTATGTATGTTAAAGACTTTACAGAAGCAACTGTATTTAGATTTGGTTCTTTAGATTTAGTACGAAGTGAATGGAGGAGGTATACGCAAACTCTAGATGAAGACCTTGGGGATCCAGATAATGATAATACAGATTTTAGTATTGGGGTAATTAGTACATTAGAAAACGACGGAGATTACGATTCTCCTCCTGGGGTAGAAGCAGAAGAGTTGTATAATAACAATACGGTAATAAGACAAAATGAACAATCCTTAGTGGTTAATGTTTGCGACTTAGAGTCTCATGATGCTAGAGCAGTTTACAAAAATATAAATGTAGATATGAGGCAGTATGAGCGTTTAAAAATGTTTATGCACGCAGAAGTAGGTGAAGATAGGTCTACTTTGTCTGATGGTGATTTAGTAGGTTTTATAAGAATGGGTAATGACCTTTCTCAAAACTACTATCAAATAGAAGTGCCTTTAGAAGTCTCTACTGGAACTTCAAGATCCGATCTTTGGCCAGATAGTAACGAATTAGACATAGAATTGTCTATTTTACAACAGTTGAAAGCGAAAGCAATTGCAGATAATTTTAGTGCTACAGAAGCGACATTTTACGATGTTATTGATGGTGTTGTAAGCGAAAACTCTGTGGCAGAGTTTTCAACATATACAGTCGGTCAAGAGCGTGTTGCTATATTTGGTAACCCTAATTTTGGAGATATTAGAAGCTTAATGGTTGGTGTTAAAAATGCTACGGGTAGTAATAGGTGTGGTGAAGTTTGGTTTAATGAACTTCGTCTTGCGGAAATGGATAATGAAGGAGGTTGGGCAACAGTAGTAAGTGCAGATGCAAACATAGCAGATTTTGCCAATATTACAGCTACAGGAGCGTATAGCACCTCTGGTTTCGGTACAATAGAGCAAGGCCCACAAGAACGTAGCCTAGAAGATGTAATGCAGTATGATATAGTTACTAATGTAAATGTAGGCAAGTTATTACCAAAAGAATGGGGAGTACAAATACCGTTTAATTATGGGCAAGGAGAAGAAAGTATCACTCCAAAGTACGATCAATTATATGAAGATATAGAATTGCAAACAAGAATTGATGCCGCAGAAACTCAAGAAGAAAAAGATATCATTCTAGAACAATCAGAAACCTACACAAAAAGAAAAAGTATTAACTTTATTGGAGTACGAAAAAATAGAACTACAGATAAAAAACCGAAATTTTATGATGTAGAAAACCTTACATTAAATTACTCCTATAATAAAGAAGAATATCGTGATTTTGAAATAGAACGATCCCTAGACCAACAAGTAAGTACAGGAGCAAATTATGCATATAATTTTGCCCCAATTTCGATAGAGCCTTTTAAAAAGAATGACTCGCTATTCACTGGTAAGTATTGGAAATTATTGAAAGATTTTAACTTTAACCCTTTGCCTTCTAGTTTCACCGTTAATTCTAGTTTTAATAGACAATTTAATAAACAAAAATTTAGAGATGTAGATTTAACTGGAGATAATATTGGTTTAGAAGAATTATTCAAAAGAAACTATACTTACGATTTTCAGTATACAATAAACTATAATTTAACAAAATCATTAAGTTTAAACTATACTTCTTCTAGTAATAAAATTGTTAGAAACTATTATATAGATGATGATTTAAATGGAAGACAAGATTCTGAATTAACCGTTTGGGATGGTTTCTTCGACTTTGGAGATCCTAACAGACAATACCAACAATTGGGAATAAACTATCAATTGCCATTAAACAAAATACCAACCTTAAGCTTTATTGATGCTACCTATTCATATAGTGGCGAATTTCAATGGCAAAAAGGATCTGATTTATTTGGAGACCTAGAACTAGATGGTGTTACTTACGATTTAGGAAACTCTATATCTAACGCTAATCAACATAATATTAATGCATCTTTAGATATGAATAAGTTGTATAAATATATTGGTATATCTAAAAAAAGATCTAGACAAAACAGTAAAATAAGTAGAACTAGTAGAGCAACACCTCCTAGTGAAGATAATAAAACAAAAAAGCCTAAAACTGCTAAAAAAACAGGTAAACTAGCTAATTTCGGTATAGGCTTACTAACTAGTGTGAAACGTATTCAGTTAAATTATAACGAGTCTAATGGAACATACCTTCCAGGATATTTAGAAACACCAGGTTTTGCAGGAACTTTAAAACCTACCTTTGGTTATACCTTTGGAAGTCAAAACGATATTAGATACCTAGCAGCTAGAAATGGATGGTTAACACAATACCCAGAATTTAATCAACAATATACAGAAACACATGCAAAACAGTTTGACTATGCTGTTAATGTAGAGCCTTTTAATGATCTTAAAGTAGATATCGTTGGAAACAGAATATATTCTGAAAATTTAACCGAAAATTATAACGTAAATAGTGATCTAGAATATCAGTCCTTAACTCCAAATACTTACGGGAATTTCACGATTTCTACAGCTTTAATTAAAACGGCATTTAATAAAAGCGATGAAAATGAATCTAAAACCTTTGAAGATTTTAGAACCAACCGATTAGTAATTGCAAATCGATTAGCTAATAGATTTTATGGTGGTGCAACTTTTAATAGAGATGCCGATGGTTATCCAGAAGGATTTAGCAAAACGAGTCAATCTGTATTGCTACCTGCATTTTTATCTGCTTACCATGGGCAAGATGCAAGTAAAACGAAAACTAGCGCATTGCGAAACATTCCAATTCCAAACTGGGATTTAAAATATACTGGTTTTATGAAGATGAATTGGTTTAAAAAACGATTTAAACGTTTCTCTTTATCTCATGGTTACCGTTCTGCGTATACGATTAATCAATTTAGAACAAATTTAGATTATAGCGCTCCAGACTCAACCGTAGACTATGCTAGTCAACCGACTGAAGCATTAGATCAAAACGGAGACTTTAAAAACGAAAAATTATACAGTAATATTAACTTAACAGAAATGTTTAGCCCACTGTTTCGTATCGATTTCGAATCTAAAAGCGCAATAAAAGTACTTTTAGAAATGAAAAAAGATAGAATGCTATCTTTAAGTTTCGATAATAATTTAATGACAGAAATACAAGGTCAAGAGTACATAGTAGGTTTAGGGTACAGAATTAAAGATGTACGAATGAAATCTAAACTTGCAGGGCCTAACAAAACCATCATTAGTGATATAAACCTTAAGGCAGATGTTTCCTTTAGAGATAATAAAACCATCATCCGATATTTAGACCTTGAAAATAACCAAATCACTTCAGGGCAATCTTTGTGGAGCGGTAAATTTACTGCAGATTATGCCTTTAGTAAAAATCTAACCGGAATTTTCTATTTTGATTATACTTTTTCAGAGTATGCGATATCTACAGCGTTCCCACAAACAACAATTAGATCTGGTATAACTTTAAGATATAATTTTGGTAATTAAAAGTTTAAAATTAAAAGACAATTAAATACATTTGTCAATAACAATAATTTAATAAATAAAATGAACATTCCATCAGAATTAAAATATACAAAAGATCACGAGTGGATTAAGTTAGAAGGCGATGAAGCTACTATAGGTATTACAGATTTTGCACAAAGCGAATTAGGAGATATTGTATACGTTGAAGTAGAAACTGTAGACGAAACACTAGAGGCAGAAGAAATCTTTGGTACAGTAGAAGCTGTAAAAACAGTTTCTGATTTGTTTTTACCTTTATCTGGAGAAATCACAACATTTAATGAAGCTCTTGAAGATGAGCCAGAAAAAGTGAATTCAGACCCTTATGGAGATGGATGGATGATAAAAATGAAATGTTCCGATCTTTCTCAAGTAGAAAATTTAATGTCAGCCGAAGACTATAAATCACTTATAGGTGCTTAAAAAATTTACATTTGGTATTACGATATGTTATACTGTTGTTTTAACAATAGCAAGTCTTATTCATATTTCAGGTATACCAAATATAAACTATTCTAATACCGATAAGATATTGCACTTTATCGCTTATAGTGCTTTATCTTGGTTTTGGTTTCAAACATTTCATATTAAATTTAATTGGCCCTTTAAGAAAGCATTAGTAGTTGCAGCAATTGTATCTGTAATTTTTGGTATACTTATTGAAGCATTACAAGGTATGTTAACCAATACACGAGTAGCAGATAATAATGATATATTAGCCAATACATTAGGAGTAGGTATAACCATTGTGTTTTTATTACTACTAAAAAAAACTAAAGTTAAAAAATAATAAACCCTTGCTTATTTGCCAAATAAATGGTTATTTTAGCAACAAGTAAAAACATATAATCATGGAACTTAAGAAAAATCCTAAAGCAAACGTTGGTAGAAATAGTGGCCTATACTTTTTAGTAGGTCTGGCATTAATGTTATTTTTAACGAATTTTGCAATTAATTATAAAACATACGATAAGTCTATTATAGATATTGGACAATTAAATCTAGATGAAGAGTTAGAGGAAGAAGTGCCAATTACAGAGCAATTACAAACACCTCCACCTCCACCACCACCTCCAGCAGCACCAGAAGTAATTGAAGTTGTTGAAGATGAAGTTGAAGTTGAAGAAACAGTAATTGAATCTACAGAAACTAGTCAAGAAGAAGAAATTGTTGAGGTAGAAGAAGTAGAAGAAATTGAAGAGGTAGAAGAAGATATCGAAGTGCCTTTTGCAGTTATTGAAAACGTTCCTGTATTTCCAGGTTGTGAAAAAGAATCAAACAACAATGCAAGAAAAAAATGTATGTCTACTAAAATTAGCAAGTTTGTAAACAAAAAGTTTAACACAGACTTAGCTCAAGATTTAGGATTAAACGCAGGGAAGCACAGAATAAGCATTCAGTTTAAAGTAGATAAAAACGGAAACGTAGTAGGTGTAAGAGCAAGAGCTCCACACCCAAAGTTAGAACAAGAAGCTGTAAAAGTAGTAAGCCAATTGCCTAAAATGAAACCAGGTATGCAACGTGGTAAATCGGTAACAGTACCTTACGGATTTCCAATTTCTTTTCAAGTGCAAGACTAATACCATACGTTTTTCCACATAAATTAAAATCCCGTTACATTATTTGTAACGGGATTTCTTTTTTGGTATACTTATTGTGATTTTATCATAACATTAACATTAAAACCTTTAATATTATGAGAAATTTTAAAAATGCTTACGACCTCAATGACCAAAAAGAGGAAAACGTAAAAAAATCACAAAAGCATGATGCAAATTTACAAAAAAACTCTACCATTTACTTTCAAGTTGGTTTAATTGTATGTTTACTATTTAGCTACGGCCTTTTAGAAATGCAGTTTGAAACAAAATCTTTAGAGGTTGGTTATGCCATTCCTTTAGATATCGATGATGATTTAATTGATATTAATTATGTCATTGAGGAACCTCTAGTGATAAAAGAACCAGTCCCAATAGAAAAGGTGAAAAAAGCAAAGTTGGTAGATGTGTATACTACTGTCGCAAACGATACGCCAGATGCTGTTATTACAGAAGTGGTTGTAGAAGATCCTCCAATAGTAGATAACCCTGTAGTTGCTATTGTCGATGTTCCCAATGTAAAAGAGCCAGATCCAATAATAGAAATTCCTCTCGATTTTGTTGAAATTGTACCTGTTTTTCCAGGATGTGAAAGTGCTACAACCAATGAAGAGCGTAAAGCCTGCATGTCTGAAAAAATAGGAAAACATATTCAGAAAAAATTTGATACAGACATTGCTAGCGATTTAGGCCTAGAAGGAATACAACAAATTAATGTTATGTTTAAAATAGATAGAAACGGAAATGTTACCAGTGTACAAGCTAGATCTGCTCATAAAGAACTTGAAGATGAAGCTAAAGAAGTTATTGGTGATTTACCAAAAATGACACCAGGAAAACAAAAAGATAAAAATGTTTCCGTTATTTATGGAATACCGATTAAATTTAGTGTTCAAAATTAATTGAACATATTAATTCTATAAAAATCGTTAATAAGTTGTTGTTAACGATTTTTTTGGGTCTATCAAATTCTAAAAAAATAGTATCTTACCACATTATAAAAAAACAGCGAAACCTATTATGAAGAAATTCATCCTTTTACTTCTTCTTCTTCCTTATGTTACTTTTTCTCAAGAAGATTCCTTTTTCGAAAAACCTCCCGTTTTTCCAAATTGTGAAGCTTCAGAAATTGAAAACCTTCAAAATTGTTTTGATGCTAACGTGTTAAATCATATTTATAATACATTTAAAACACCAGAAAATGTTTCCGAAGAAAAGTATAGCGGCGAAGTTGTTGTGCTTTTTGAAGTAGATAAAGAAGGTGCTTTTAAAGTGGTTTATGTGGATGCAATGTACGAGGAGTTAAAAAAAGAGGCTACTCGTGTTTTTGAAGCATTACCAAAGATTAAACCAGGAACCTATAATGGTAAACCAACCTTTAAGCAATATTCTATTCCCATTCAAATTCCTATTATAAACCAAGCAGTTCAAAAAAGAAGTATTACAAAAGTAGGTGAGGAATTGTCTATAGAAGAGACAGTTAAAACCGAATACGATAGCGTAAATAAAAAACTTGTTCCTTATACAAACAAAGAATATACGAGTCAGTTAAATATACCTTTTACGCATAGTGCATATGCTAAATTTGATAGGAATATTAATCTAGTAGGTACTAATAGCCATACTGCATCTAAGCCTTTTATATATGAAGATGTTTCCAAATATTACGATTTTAAAGCCGAAAATGAAGCATTGCATAAAGGAAAAGAAACTTTAGTGTCTAGAAAATTATGGAATGAACACATGGTTCGTTACCAAGCCGAAAATTATTGGTTTACTATAGATCCTATTTTTGATTTTGAAGTTGGTAAAGATACCGACGCCGAATTTAGTTCTACCTATAATAATACAAGAGGAATTAATATTCAAGGAGGATTAGGTAAGAAATTTAGTTTCTATGCTTCGGTTTTTGAAAGTCAAGGACGCTTTGCGCAATATTATAATCAATATGCCGAATCTATTAAAGCTTCTGATGAGGTTGCAATAATTCCCGGAAGAGGAATTGCAAAACGATTTAAAGCCGACTCTTATGATTATCCGGTTGCTGAAGCATACTTGTCTTATTCACCTACCAATTTTTTAAACGTGCAATTTGGTCATGGTAAGAATTTTATTGGTGACGGATATCGTTCCTTATTTGTAAGTGATGTTGCTAGCCCTTCTCCATTTTTAAAAATTAACACCAAGTTTTGGAAAATTAAATATACCAATACTTGGATGTGGTTAAAGGATGTTACACCTGCTGGAACAGACGAAGATGGCGCCTATTTAAATAAATACATGGCAACGCACTTTTTAAGCTGGAATGCTACAAAACGTTTAAATATTGGTTTTTTCGAATCTATAGTTTGGGCAAAATCGCAAAACAGAGGTTTTGATGTAAATTACCTAAATCCAATTATTTTTTATAGAGCGATTGAGTTCGAAACTGGGCAAGACGCAGGTAATGCTATAATGGGTTTATCTGCAAAATATAAAGTGAACGACAATATAAATGCATATAGTCAATTTGTGTTAGATGAATTTTCATTAAACGATATTACAGGAGGAGAAAAAAGTTGGAAAAATAAATTTGGTTACCAATTAGGTTTAAAATATTATAATGCTTTTAAAGTGAATAACTTGATGTTGCAAGCGGAGTATAATAGAGTAAGGCCATATACTTATTCGCACAATACGACATTTTTAAATTATGGGCATAATAACCAATCTATGGCACATCTTTGGGGAGCAAACTTTAGTGAGTTAGTTTTAATTGGTCGTTACCATTATAAACGCTGGTTTGCAAATGCTAAAATAAACCTAGGGAATAGAGGCTTAGATTTTGATAATAATATTAGTTACGGAAACAATATTTACGAAACCTATAATAATAGACCAAGTGACACTGGAATTACCGTAGGACAAGGAAACAAGACAAAAACATTCTACACAAACCTTCAAGCAGGTTATTTAATAAACCCAGCAACCAATCTGAAAATATTTGCAGATATAACTATTAGAGACTTTAATCCAGAAGCACAAACAAGTACTGCATTTAAAAATAATACCGTTTGGTTTAATTTTGGTATACGTACAGACTTGTTTAATTGGTATTTTGATTTGTAGACAATTCCTTTGAAAGAAGGAATCTCATATAATTTGACGAAATTTTTATTAGTAAAGAAATGCCATTTCATTTCTATTGACCAATTGTAATTAATACCAGAGGAGTATGTAATTAAGATTAATTTATGGTGTGTTGTTTTGCTTAATTGTTTTTTGATGTAAAAGACAAGAACAAAAAACCACAACCTAAAACCTTGTGGTTTTTTCTTTTTAAATATGCTTTTATAAACTATCTTTGCACTCGCAAAACAAAGCGTTTTATTTGAGTACAACAGCTACATCTTCAGTACAACATAGCATAATTTCAGATTTTAAAGAAATTACTAAAATGCGCTTGGCATTAAGTGTCGTGTTTTCTTCGGTAGCAGGTTATTTATTAGGAGTAGAAACTGTAGACTATACCACACTTACTCTTTTAGCTTTTGGTGGTTATTTTATGGTTGGAGCATCTAATGCATTTAATCAAATTATAGAAAAAGATTTAGATGCTTTAATGGATAGAACTAAAGATAGACCAGTTGCTGCGGAAAGAATGTCTGTAAATACTGCTTTTGCAATTGCCACTATTTTTACCATTTTAGGACTTGTTATTTTATATGTAATAAATCCGCAAACAGCTATGTTTGGAGCAATTTCCATATTTTTATATGCTTGTGTATACACACCATTAAAAACAAAAACACCATTATCTGTTTTTGTAGGAGCGATTCCCGGAGCAATACCGTTTATGTTAGGTTGGGTTGCCGCTACTAACGATTTTGGTATAGAACCAGGCACCTTATTTGCTATTCAATTTTTTTGGCAATTCCCACATTTTTGGGCAATAGGTTGGTTTTTATTCGATGACTATAAAAAAGGAGGTTTCTTTATGTTACCTACCAGAAAAAAAGATAAAGGTACAGCTGTACAAACCATTGTATATACCATATGGACAGTTTTAGCGTCGTTAATTCCAGCATTTGGTTTTACAGGAAAATTATACATAACACCAATTTCGGCAGTTATTGTTGGCCTTTTAGGTTTGGTTTTACTTTATTTTGCACTTCAATTATTCAAAAAAATGACAACACAAGCAGCAAAAACATTAATGATTGCTAGTGTTTCTTATATTACATTGCTACAAATAGTATATGTATTAGATAAATTTATACGTTAATCATGGATTTAACTCAGGGTACTTTACAGGAAAAACACGGCAGAGCAAAAAAAATGATGCTTTGGTTTGGGATAATATCATTAGTAATGTCTTTTGCCGGATGGACTAGTGCTTTTGTGGTAAGTAGTGCTAGACCAGATTGGTTAAAAGACTTTGTGTTACCAAATGCATTTATAATAAGTACTGTAGTAATTATTATAAGTAGTATTACCTTTATTTTAGCAAAACGTGCTTTAAAAAATAACAATAGACAACAAACTACTATATGGTTGTTAGCTACTTTAGTTTTAGGTGTTGTTTTTATTATAAATCAATTTCAAGGCTTTCAGCAAATTATAGATTTAGGGTATTACTTTACTGGTGCAGCTAGTAATGTTACCATGTCTTATATTTATTTAATAGCAATGGTGCATATTTTACATGTTGTTGTTGGCTTGATTTGCTTGTTAGTAGTAATTTATAATCATTTTAAACAAAAGTATAATGCGACAAATATGCTAGGCTTAGAGCTAGCTGCAACCTTTTGGCATTTTATAGATATACTTTGGGTATATCTCTTTTTGTTTTTATATTTTGTAAGATAAATTTAACGCTTTTTTAAGGTTCTTTTTTAGCGTATTAGCTAAAGCTTATCTAGAGTCTATTAAAATTTAGTGTTGTATGTTTCGTTAGAAAAATAAAATGATTATTTTTGTGCAACTTTTAATAACTAAACCAATTATATGAATACTACAGTAGCTACTGGAACAGAAGGAAAAACTTGGGGAGGAGGAAACAAACCTCTACATGCAAGTTATGGAAAAATGATGATGTGGTTTTTCATCGTTTCCGATGCATTAACATTTTCAGCATTTTTAGCTGCCTATGGGTTTTCAAGATTTAAGTTTATAAATTCTTGGCCAATTGCAGATGAAGTGTTTACTCACTTTCCTTTCTTACATGGTGTAGAAGCACCAATGTATTATGTTGCTTTCATGACATTTGTACTTATTATGTCTTCAGTAACGATGGTGCTTGCGGTAGATGCTGGTCACCATATGAATAAAGCGAAAGTAACTATTTACATGTTTTTAACAGTAATTGGTGGTTTAATATTTGTTGGTTCTCAAGCATGGGAATGGAATACTTTTATTAAAGGAGAATTTGGTGCTGTACAAACAAAGGGTGGAAACATTTTACAGTTTGTTGATACCGAAGGACATCGAGTTGCTGTTGCAGATTTTGCTAAAGTAGAAGCTGGAGACAGAACACAACATGAAAGCAAAAACGGTTTGTGGTTTGTTAACGAAAGTGAACTTCCTACTTAT
The DNA here is from genome assembly GCF_053604645.1 of Lacinutrix cladophorae. Taxonomy (NCBI): domain Bacteria; kingdom Pseudomonadati; phylum Bacteroidota; class Flavobacteriia; order Flavobacteriales; family Flavobacteriaceae; genus Lacinutrix; species Lacinutrix cladophorae. The sequence continues at coordinate 300,728 of NZ_JBSHNR010000110.1, forward strand.
ACAATGTCCGAGATTACTAAAGGTTTAGAAGCGCATCCAGATGTTTTAGTAAGAACTCAAATTATTGATGCAGATGGAAAAAAGACGGTTTTATCAAGAGAAGAGTCTATTAAACAACTAAAAGAAAACGGTAGGTTATTTGTAAAAGGAGCTAACCTTCATGTCAATGAATATGGTTCACCATTATTTGCTGATTTCTTTTTCTTTATTACAGGTTTTCACGGTTTTCACGTCTTCTCAGGAGTTGTTATTAATATCATTATTTTCTTTAATGTTATTCTTGGAACTTACGAAAGACGTAAAAGTTATGAAATGGTTGAAAAAGTTGGACTTTATTGGCACTTTGTCGATTTAGTTTGGGTGTTTGTATTTACATTCTTCTACCTAGTTTAATTAATTAAAAATTTATTTTTCTTTCCTCGAAAGAGGGAATATAAAAAACATATATAATGGCACACGAACATAAATTAGAGATTTTCAGAGGATTATGGAAATTTAAATCCAATACCGCAAAGATTTGGGGTGTATTAGCATTCTTAACTTTTGTAACAATAATTGAAGTTGTATTAGGTATTGTAAAACCAGAAGCTTTAATGAGTAAGTTTTTAGGAATGAAAATCTTAAACTGGATATTCATTATATTAACTATAGTAAAAGCCTATTACATTACTTGGGATTTTATGCACATGCGTGATGAAGTAAAAGCATTAAGACGAATGGTAGTATGGACAGCTGTTTTCTTGATCCTTTACCTAATATTCATTCTTTTACAAGAAGGTGGTTATATTGAAACTGTATACTCTTCAGGTTTTGTAAAACGTGATTTTTAAATAAAAATTTTTCAGTTAAAATAGATATAAAAGGTGGTTATTAAACCACCTTTTTTTATTTTTGTAGCATGAACAAAAAGCGTCTTAAAAGAAATCTAATTCTTGGAATTTTATTCTTCCTTCCAGTACTATTTCTATTGTTTTTATATCCTGCAAAACACAACTATATTGCTTTAGATATACTAGAAGAAAATGTATTAGATATTACTTCTTTTACGTCTTTAGAAAACGAAACGATCCTTCTAAAAGATCATATTACCATTTTAGGTTTTGTAGGCAAAAAACCAATAGATAAACTTACAGCAATGTCTAACTTAAAAGAGTTAATGTATGATAAGTTTAAAGGCTTCAAAAAGTTTCAAATCGTTATGGTTGTTCCAGATAGCACAAAAACAGAAGTACAGCTATTAAAGAGTGAATTAAGTAAATACGAACCGTTAAAATACTGGAAATACGTTTCCGCTTCAAATAAAGAAATTCTTAAACTATACAAAAGCCTTCACTTAATTAGTGATTTAGATGCAAATTTTGCAACAGACGATGTTGTAATTATTGATAAAGAATTAAATTTAAGAGGAAGAATAGACGATAGATCAGACAATGAAAAGCAAAAGAATAAACCAGCTTACCAAATGAAATCTTACGATTGTATTGAAGTAGCTGAGCTTAAAAATAAAATGAGTGAAGATCTAAGAATCCTATTTACAGAATACAGACAAAAACGAAAAGGGAATTTTAATTCGGAAACCAGAAGAGCAAACGATTTACAAAACGTAACAGAATAATATTTGTCGTTATAAAAAAATACAGACTCTTTTAAAACATATCTCACTAAGCTTATCGAAATGGCCTTAAAAGAAATAATATGAGCAAGAAAACAAACTATTCATACATAGGTATAGCATTAACTATCTTAGTATTCGGAATTATTTTTATACCAAAAATAGTAGATAGAATCACAAATAAAGATGTTACAAGAGAAGAGAGTAGAAGTGTAAGTGTATCGAATGAAGATAGAACAATAAGAACTTCAGATTTAGCTTTTCTTGAAATTAATGGCGAAGCGAAAAAAGTACCAAACTTTAGTTTTGCTAATCAAGATGGTAAAATAATAACCAACGAAGATTATTTAGGTAAAGTTTACGTTATAGAGTTTTTCTTTACTACCTGTCCTACTATTTGCCCTAGAATGAGTCGCAATTTAGTAGAAATACAAAATACATTTCCAGAGAATAGAAATTTTGGTGTAGCATCTTTTACCATTAACCCAGCTCATGATACTTCCGAAGTATTAAAAGCGTACGCTGAAAAATATAAAATCACAAATCCAAACTGGCATTTAATGACAGGAGATCAAGAAGTAATTTATGATTTAGCAAATAAAGGTTTTAATTTATATACTGCAGAAGAGGAAGAAGTAGAAGGAGGTTTTGAACATTCTGGAAACTTTGCCTTAATTGATAAAAATGGTTTTATAAGATCTAGAGTAGTAAACGGAAATCCAATTATTTATTACAACGGTATGATCTCTGAAGAAGAAAAAGTAGACGACGATGGCCAAGAACAACAGATAACCATGTTGAAACAAGATATTAATAAACTATTAAACGAATAACTAAAAAAAGTAAACTCTTCAAGTAATTTTGAAGTGAGCGAAATTATATAGATAAAAAATTATGGAAAATAGTCTAGACGAAAAAAAATATAACAAATTAATAGTAATTTTATCTGTTGCTGTTCCTATTGTTGTAGCGATATTATTTGGTGTTAAAATACCAAATGTAGAACCATTATCCTTTTTGCCTCCTATTTATGCAACCATTAATGCAATAACCGCTATTCTTTTGGTAATTGCTTTTTTTGCTATAAAAAAGAAAAATATTGTGCTTCATGAAAACCTAATGACTACTTCAGTTATGTGTTCTGCTGTATTTTTAATCCTTTATGTAGCGTATCATATGACTAGCGATTCTACTAAATTTGGTGGAGAAGGAGTCATTAAGTATATATATTATTTTATACTAATAACACATATATTATTGTCCATAATAATTATCCCTTTTGTGTTAATTACCTATGTACGAGCAATTACCAAAAATTTTGAAAGACACAAAAAAATAGCACGTATAACATTTCCTTTATGGTTATATGTAGCAGTAACAGGAGTTGTAGTATATCTTATGATATCCCCTTATTATGCGTAAATTAATCCTTTCCTAATCAAGGAAGGGTTAAAAAAAAATTAAAATGAAACAAAAAATATTATTCTTAATTTTCTCCATTCTTTTCTTTCTAGAAACAAATGCACAATGCGCAATGTGTAGAGCAGTCTTAGAGAGTGAGGAAGGACAAGCCACAGCAGAAGGTGTCAACGATGGTATAGTTTACCTTATGGCTGTTCCTTATCTTTTGGTAGGAGGAATAGCATTTTTTATTTATAAGACCTTCTCTAAAAATAAAACGGAATAATTTCAATTTTCTGTAACATTTCTTTCCTTTAATAGTCTTATTACTATAGCATTATTAATTCTTAACATTTTGTTAGTATAAATCGTTTAAAGGTTTATGTAATTTGTCATGCTAATCAATCAATCAATTAATCATGATAGAAATCAAAGATTTACATAAATCTTATCATATGGGAAGTAATTCTCTTCACGTATTAAAAGGAATTAATTTTAGTGTTAAAGAAGGAGAACTAGTATCAATAATGGGTTCTTCAGGTTCTGGAAAATCTACTTTGCTTAATATTTTAGGTATGTTAGACGAAGCAGACGAGGGGTCTTATACATTAGACAATGTTTCCATTAAAAATCTTAACGAAAAAATTGCTGCTAATTATAGGAATAAGTTTTTAGGATTTATTTTTCAATCCTTCAATTTAATAAACTATAAGTCAGCACTAGATAATGTTGCTTTACCTTTGTATTATCAAGGTGTTAAACGAAAAGAAAGAGCAGAAAAAGCAATGCATTATTTAGAAAAAGTAGGTTTAGCACAATGGTCTCACCATTTGCCAAGCGAACTTTCTGGAGGTCAAAAACAACGTGTAGCCATAGCAAGAGCTTTAGCTAGTGATCCTAAAGTTTTATTAGCAGATGAACCTACAGGAGCTTTAGATACAAAAACCTCATATGAAGTTATGGATCTTATTCAAGGAATAAACGACGAAGGTAAAACGATATTAGTGGTTACACATGAGCCAGATATTGCACAAATGACCAAGCGTATCGTAAACCTTAAAGATGGTTTAATTATAGATGATAGTAAGGTCGAACAAGTAAGAGCTTTAGCACATGTTTGATTTAGAACGCTGGCAAGAAATATTTGAAACCTTAAGTAAAAATAAGCTTCGTGCTTTTTTAACAGGACTCTCTGTAGCTTCTGGTATTTTTATATTAGTAATCCTTTTAGGATTTAGTACAGGAATACAAAATGGTGTGCGTTCTCAATTTCAAAGAGATGCAACAAATCTAGTTAGTATTTGGTCTGGTGTTACTACCAAAGAACACAAAGGTTTAAACCCAGGAAGAAGAATTCAATTTAAAAATGGAGATTTTAATGCTGTATCTAATAAATATGCTGATAATATAGAAAATGAATCCGCTTTCTATACCATTTGGGGAGGATTAGTAAACTACAAAAATGAATCTGGAAATTATAGAATTCAAGGTATTTTGCCAGGGAATCAATTTATTGAAAACGCCGATGTAAGTAAAGGACGTTTTATAAATATTGCAGATGTCGATGGCACCAAAAAAGTAGCAGTAATAGGTAATAAAGTAAGTCAGGATTTATTTAAAGGAGAAGACCCAATAAATAAGAACATATCACTTTATGGTATTACTTTTAAAGTAGTTGGTGTTTTTTACGATCCAGGAGGAGAACGTGATGAAAGTAAAGTTTTTCTACCCTTAACAACTGCGCAACTCGCATTTAATGGAGCAGATAATATTCGTAATATGATGTTTACATTAAAAATGGCAGATAATTTTGATGAAGCAGTTGCAGAATCACAAGCTATTTCTTCAGCAATAGAAAGCGAATTAAAAATAAGACAAACTGTTGCTCCAGACGATACAAATGCAGTACGCGTGTATAACACACTTGAGGAAGCCAAAAAAATATACTCACTTGTAGATACGATTGCAGCTGTATTTTGGTTTGTAGGTATTGGTACCATTATAGCTGGAGTAGTTGGTGTTGGAAACATCATGCTAATTATAGTAAAAGAAAGAACAAAGGAAATAGGTATACGTAAAGCACTAGGAGCACAACCTTGGTCTATTGTTGGTATGATTTTGCAAGAATCTGTTTTTGTAACCATGATTTCAGGATTATTCGGACTTATTCTAGGTCTAGGTTTATTAGAGCTAGTAGGGCCACTAATAGAAAGTGATTTTATTAAATATCCACAAGTAGATTTTAATACCGCATTAACCACTGTTTTTGTTTTAGTTTTTGCAGGAGCTTTAGCAGGATTTATTCCTGCATATAGAGCAGCCAAAATTAAACCAATTGTAGCATTAAGAGACGAATAATATGTTTAGTAGAGATCGTTGGGACGAAATATTACAAGCACTAACAGCTAATAAGTTTAGAACTTTTTTGACTGCTTTTGGTGTGTTTTGGGGAATTACCATTTTAGTGTTACTCCTTGCATTAACCAATGGGTTAAAAAATGGGGTTACAGCCGATTTTGGAAACTTTGCAACAAACTCAATGTTTATGTGGACGCAAGGAACTACAAAAACATATAAAGGCTTGCCAAAAGGAAGACGTTTTAATTTTAAATTAGAAGATGTAGAAACGCTTAAACGTGAATTACCTCAATTAAAATACGTGTCACCTAGAAATCAATTAGGAGGTTATAATGGTGCTAATAATGTGATAAGAGGCACAAAAACGGGTGCGTTTACTATATACGGAGACTATCCTGAGTTTATTAAACAGCAACCTATGGATATACTTCAAGGCCGTTTTTTAAGTTATTCAGACATTGAAACTAAAAGGAAAGTTTGTGTTATTGGTGAAGACGTCGTAAAAGCTATGTACGATAAAGAAGAAGAACCTCTTGGTTCTTATGTTAAAGTTAATGGTGTGAATTTTTTAGTTATTGGAACATTTAAAGCTGCTAATAGTGGTGATAAAGAAGAAGATGCTAATACTATTTTTATGCCTTTTACAACTTTTGGTCAAGCATTTAATAGAGGAGATAATGTAGGTTGGATGGCAATAACAGCTAATGATGATACTACAGTAACTGCTTTGAAACCAAGAATTCTAGAACTCATGAGGGAGAGCCATAAAGTACACCCAGAAGATGAACGTGCTATTGGTAATTTCGATTTGTCGGAAGCATTTGGCCGTGTAAATGGTTTGTTTTCTATATTATCCTTTGTTGGTTATTTTGTGGGAGCTTTAGTTTTAATGTCTGGAATCATAGGGATTAGTAATATCATGCTAATTGTTGTGAAAGAAAGAACAAAAGAAATTGGAGTGCGAAGAGCCTTAGGGGCTTCCCCTTGGACCATTAAATCACAAGTGTTACAAGAAAGTTTATTATTAACCATCATCTCTGGAATGGTAGGCATCTCTTTTGCAGCATTCGTGATTTTTATAATGAATTATATTTTAGATCAAAGTGGCCCTGTAGATAATTTTGCTAACCCAAGTGTGAGCATGTCTGTAATATTTACAGCGCTATTTATATTAGTAGTTTCTGGCTTATTGGCAGGATTAATTCCTGCAAATAGTGCAACTAAAATGAAACCTGTAGATGCTTTACGTATCGAGTGATTTATTTTTTAGGAAACAGTATTTTGTAAGCAGCAACTAACTGCTTGCATTAAATAATAAGATTACGAGAAAATAATATTTTAGAAAATAAACAATCAAAAAACAATAAATCAACAAAAAAATGAAAAGAACCAAAACCATAATCGTATTAACACTAATAGTTGTTGTGTTTGGTGCAGCATTATATTATTTATGGCAAAAAAACCAAGAAGATCCTGTAACCTATACAACAGATTCTGCTAGCGAACAAACCATAACAGTAAAAACAGTTGCAACCGGAAGTATCGTTCCAAAAGACGAGGTTTTAATTAAATCTAATATCTCTGGAGTTGTAGAAGAAATATTTATTGAAGCTGGTGAGTACGTAAAAGCTGGAGATTTAATTGCAAAAATTAGAGTAATTCCTAATGTGTCTTCTTTAACCAATGCAAAAGGAAGTATTGCTACTAATCAAACAGCATTACAAACCTCGCAAATTAATCTACAAACACAAGAAGCAAGTTATAATCGTCAAAAAGCATTATTCGATAAAGGTGTTATTTCTGCTAATGATTTTGAAGCTGTTAGTAATACCTATTTACAAGCTAAACAAAGTGTAGAGCAAGCTAGAATAAATGTTAATACAGCAAGACAAAATTACGATATTGTAAAAACAGGTACCACAAGCGGTTTAGGTAATATTGCACAAACACAAGTAAGAGCTACGGTTTCAGGAATGGTTTTAGATGTTCCGGTAAAAGAAGGAAATCAAGTAATTGAAGCTAATAATTTTAATGAAGGGACATCCATAGCATCTTTAGCAGACGTTAAAAAAATGATTTTTGAAGGTAAAGTAGATGAATCTGAAGTTGGGAAAATAAAAGAAGGTTTACCTTTAGAAATTACAGTAGGTGCAATTGAAGATAAAAAATTCGATGCTGTTTTAGACTATATTGCACCAAAAGGAGTTGCAGAAAATGGAGCCATTCAATTTGAAATAAAAGGAACGCTTCAAAAAATAGATTCTACTTTTATTAGAGCAGGTTTAAGCGCAAACGCTTCTATTATTTTAGATAAAGTAGAAAATACTTTAGCAATTAAAGAAGCTTTAGTACAATACGATGAAAAAACTAAAAAACCTTTTGTAGAAATGGAGACAGGAGACCAGAAGTTTGAAAGAAAAGATGTAGAACTTGGTATAAGTGATGGAATTTTTGTGGAAGTGAAAAGTGGCATTACTAAAGACGATAAAATTAAGGTTTGGAACCAAGTTCAAGGCATTCCAAAATACGCACAAGAGAATTAATTAAAAATAATTGTAACACTTTTACACTTATAAAGACTTATAATTTAATTATGAAACGAGCATGTAAAAAAGGCTTTTCTTTAAGAAGAAGACATATAATAAAAACATGTAACCGTTAATAATTAATAAAAATAGATACATGAAAAAACTTATTTTTATATTTTTTGCTTTTATCAGCATTACAACGCAAGCCCAAGAAAAAAAATGGACGCTTCAAGAGTGTGTTAACTATGCTCTAGATAATAATATTTCCGTAAAACAAAGTGAGTTAGACTTACAAAATTCGGAACTTAATAAAAAAGACGCTTTTGGTAATTTTTTACCAACACTTAATGCAAGTGCAACTCATTCTTGGAATATAGGATTAAATCAAGACCCAGTTACTTTCGATGCTGTAAACTCTACAACGAGAAACCTTAGTGGAGGTGTTAGTTCTGGTGTAAATATTTATAATGGTTTAAGAAACGTAAACCAATTACGTCGTTCAAATCTAGAAATATTAGCTAGCCAATACCAATTAGATAATATAAAAGATAATATGTCGCTAAACATAGCAACTGCTTTTCTTCAAATCTTATTTAATAAAGAGCAACTAAAAGTATTAGAAGCGCAACAATTAATAACGCAAGAAGAATTGCAACGTACTAATGATTTGGTAGATGCAGGATCTTTACCAAGAGGAGATTTATTAGAAATTGAAGCTACAATTGCAACACAAGAACAACAAGTAGTTAATGCAGAAAATGCGATTACTTTATCTAAAATAAGTTTAGCACAATTGTTATTATTAGAAGATTATGAAACTTTTGATATTGTAGATAACGATTATCAAGTACCTGCGACGTCTATTTTAAATGAATCACCAAAAACGATTATTACAAAAGCAAAAGAAGCGAGATACGATATTAAAATTGCCGAAAACAATAGTGAAATAGCCGAATATAATCTTAAAATTGCTAAAGGAGCTTTGCAACCTTCTTTAAGAGGTTCGTATAGTTTTGGGACAAATTATTTTAAATCACAATTATTTGATACGCCAGAATTTACAGATCAAGTTTCAGATAATAAAAGTCACGGATTTTCACTAAGTTTAAGCATCCCTATTTTTAACGGATTTTCTGTGAAAAATAATGTTAAACGTAGTGAAATAAATGTTCTAAATACACAATACCAATTAGAACAAGCTAATCTAGATTTAGAAACCAATGTGTACCAAGCATATAACGATGCTAAAGGTGCTTTAAAAGCGTATGAAGCTGCTGTAAAAACCGAAGCAGCAAGAAGTGAAGCCTTTAATTATTCACAAGAAAGATATAATGTTGGTATGCTAAATGCATTCGATTTTAGTCAATCTAAAAATAGATTAGAAAACGCACAAAGCGAAGTGATAAGAACTAAATACGATTATATATTTAAACTTAAAGTATTAGAATTCTATTTCGGAATTCCTATTACAACATTAAACTAACAACCATGAGTAAGAAAACAGTAACCATTATTGTAATTGTAGTAATTGCATTACTAGCCCTTTTAATTGGAGGAAAAAAAGCGGGATGGTTTGGTAAACAAGGTAATTTTAAAGAAGTTGAAACTAGAAAAATTGCTAAAATTGATATTGTTGAAACTGTTTCTGCTACAGGAAAAATTCAACCAGAAATAGAAGTTAAGCTTTCTAGTGAAGTTTCTGGTGAAGTTATTGATCTTCCTATTGTGGAAGGGCAACAAGTAAAAAAAGGAGACTTGTTAGTTCGCGTAAATCCAGATATTTATCAATCTAGTTTAAACCGTTCGCAAGCAGCATTACAAAATGTTCGTTCTGGTCTAAATCAAGCGGAAGCCTCACTCAAAGAAGCCAAAGCAAATTATGATAGAAATCAAAAGCTTTTTGATAAAGGGATTATCTCTAAAGCAGATTGGGATAAAGTAATTTCCTCTTACGAAATTGCACAAGCAGGCAAACAATCTGCATATTTCAATGTGCAAAGTTCTGCTGCAACCGTAAACGAAGCCAGAGACAACCTAAACAGAACCAATATTTATGCGCCAATGTCTGGAACAATTTCTAAATTAGATGTAGAACTAGGGGAACGTGTGGTAGGTACACAGCAAATGGCAGGAACAGAAATCATGCGTGTTGCTAATCTTACCAATATGGAAGTAGAGGTAGATGTAAACGAAAATGATATTGTAAAAGTTAATATTGGCGATTCTACTATTGTTGAGGTAGATGCATATTTAAAAAAACAATTTAAAGGTTTAGTAACCGAAATTGCAAACTCTGCCGATGGTGTATTAACAGCCGATCAAGTAACAAACTTTAAAGTGAAAGTTAGAATTCTTGAAGAGTCTTACAAAGATTTATTAAAAGGGAGAGACGAAAATTATTCGCCTTTTAGACCTGGAATGACAGCAACTGTAGATATTATTACCAATAAACGTGAAAAGGTTGTTGGCGTACCAATAAGCGCAATTGTAATTAAAACAGATACATCTTCTACCAAAAAAGGAGCTAGTAAAAATGCTATAGAAAGTGAAAGCGAAGAAAAATTTGAATGCGTTTTTATTAAAGATGGAGATAAAGCAAAACTTCGAGTTGTAAAAACTGGTGTGCAAGACAATTCTAATATTGAAATTTTGGAAGGCTTACTAGAAGATGAAGAAATTATTACAGGGCCATATAATACGGTAACAAAATCACTTAAAAATGGCGATGCTGTAGAAATTAAAAAAGAAGAAGTATCCAAAGATAAAACCGAATAAGACAAACATATATTTTGGCTACAATATTAAACATAGAAACAGCAACAACAAACTGCTCAGTCTCTCTTTCTAAAGAAGGGGAGACTTTTGCTTTACAAGAAGATAACAGTAAACAATATTCTCATGCAGAACGTTTGCATGTGTATATAGGCAATTTATTAAAGCAACATAATATAAAGCCCACCGACATAGATGCTATTGCTGTAAGTAAAGGACCTGGTTCTTATACAGGATTACGCATAGGTGTTTCTACAGCAAAAGGGTTATGTTTTTCTTTAGATAAACCATTGCTTTCTACTTCTACTTTAGAAGCATTAGCAAGACAGGTTAAAATAGAAGAAGGTGTTATAGTGCCAATGTTGGATGCAAGACGTATGGAAGTGTATTCTGCTGTTTTTGATGCTACATTTAATGCTGTTAGAAAAATTGAAGCGCAAATTTTAGATGAAAATTCTTTTGCTACTTATTTAGAAAAAGGAAAAGTATATTTTATTGGGAATGGTGTAGAAAAAACAAAAACGTTAATTACACATAAAAACGCTGTTTTTATTGACGATAAATTACCTTCTGCAAATGAAATGTCGGTAATTGCATTTAATAAGTACAAAAAAAGCGACATAGAAAATGTCGCTTATTTTGAACCTTATTATTTAAAAGATTTTGTTGCTTTAAAGCCAAAACCTAAATTTTAATTAGTTTTCTTTATGTATTTCAACACTGTGAGGGTAAGGGATTTCTATTCCTGCAGCATCTAATGCTTCTTTTACATTTTCTGTGGTTTCAAAGTAAACATCCCAATAATCTGCAACAGAAGACCAAGGTCTAACTGCAAAGTTAACAGAGCTGTCTGCTAATTCTGAAACATTTACTGTTGGAGCAGGTTCACTTAATACTTTAGGGTTATCTGTTAATACTTTCATTAAAACATCTTTAGTTTGTTTAATGTCTGCATCATAACTTACACCTATAGTTAAATCTACTCTTAGTTTCCCTTCAGTAGAATAGTTTGTAATATTACCATTAGATAATATACCATTTGGAATTATTACCTCTTTGTTAGTTGGAGTTAAAACCTTTGTAGTAAAGATTTCAATTTCTTTTACGACACCAAGCTCTCCTTGTGCTTCAATTAGGTCACCAATTTTAAAAGGTTTGAAAATCATAAGCAAAACACCACCTGCAAAATTACCAAGAGATCCTTGTAAGGCCATACCAATAGCCAAACCAGCTGCGGCTAATATTGCTGCAAAAGATGTAGTTTCTACTCCTAAATTACCTAATATAGTAACAATTAAAAGTATTTTTAAAACCCAGCCAACTAAGTTTAATAAAAACTTTTGAAGACTCTCTTCATAATTTCTTTTTGCCATTACTTTAGAAATGGTCTTCATTATTTTTTTAATAACCCAAGAACCAATAATCCATATGGCAATAGCTCCAATAACTTTTAAACCATATGTGGAAAGGAATTCCACTCCTTTATCAATCCAATTTTGTACTTCCATAATTTGTATTTATAATTAATTAATATGTTGATTATGCGAATTTAATGACTTAATTAGAAAATAATGTTAAACAAATATTATTTTAATTTTTATCTATAAAATCCTTATTTTTTCGATGTAATTAGTTTAAAAATAAAATACTAATTATAGCAAGTATTGCAGGAACAGATTGAAAGTAAAATAATCGAATTTTTTTTGTCGAATATGCGCCATAAACTCCTGCGATTATTACACAACATAATAAGAATTTTGTCATACTTACATTTTGAAACAATAAGCTAAAAACTAAACCGGCAGCTAAAAAACCATTGTATAAACCTTGATTGGCTGCTAATACTTTTGTTTTCTCGGCAAATGCTACGCTTTCTATTCCAAATGTTTTTATCACTTTTGGTGTAGTCCATAAAAACATTTCTAATACTAAAAAGTAAAAATGTTCAAAAGCTACAAAAGCTACAAGTACTGTTGCTAATATTTCCATATCTATAAGTTGTTTTTTTAATGTAAAAATCAAAGTTAGCAAATTTAAAGTATAAAAAAAGCGCTCTATTATAGAACGCTTTTTTGTGATTATTTTTTGAATTTATTTCACTTCAAAAGTTAATTTTAAATTTACTCTAAATTCAGTTACTTCATCATCATTAACAACTGCACTTTGCGATTGTACAAAAACAGATTTAATGTTTTTTACACTTTTTGAAGCTTGTTTTACTGCTTTTTTTGTAGCATCTTCCCAACTTTTGTCTGAATTAGACATTACTTCAATTACTTTCATTATCGCCATAATATTTATTTATTTTAAGTTAATATTTGTTTGAATTCTAAATTTACAAATAATTGTAGCAAAAGAAAAGTCTAATATAAAAGGATTTAACTATTAGATTAAATGCCATTTTAATAGCTGAAAGTAATTAACCGTTTATAGCCTCCACTATTTCTACTCTCTCTTTCATCATTTCTTTAAGCATATTTTCGATACCATTTTTTAAAGTAAAAGTAGATGAAGGACAACCGCTACAGGCTCCTTGTAAGATAACTTTCACTTTTTTGGTAGCAGCATTGTAAGATTCAAACTGAATGTTTCCGCCATCACTAGCAACAGCTGGTTTTACATATTCTTCTAAAATATTTATAATCTCTTTAGAGGTATCGTCCAGGTTTTCATAAGTCGCATCTAATGCTTCTGTAGATTTTTTTACAACTTCTGGTGCATTCGCAATTACTACTTCTTTACCATTCTCGATAAATGTTCTAATAAATTCACGAAGTTCCATGGTAATGTCATTCCATTCTGCAACTTCATATTTTGTAATAGAAACGTAATTCTCATCCAGAAAAATACTTTTTACAAAAGGAAAGTGAAATAACTCTGTAGCTAAAGGCGAAGCTTTCGCTTCATCAATAGAAGTAAACTCAAAAGTAGCAGCTACTAACTTCTTATTTGCTACAAATTTTAAAACCGAAGGGTTAGGGGTACTTTCTGCATAAACTGTTACAGGAACTTTTTTAGGAGCAGCTGCCTCTTCAACAACAATTCCTCCATTATTTAAATAACTTTCTATTTGTTCCGAAACTTCTGTTTGTACATCTTGCCATTCTACAATATTAAAACGCTCTACAGCAATAAAATTACTGGTAATATATACTTTTTTTACAAAAGGTAGATAGAATAATTGTTGGGCTAAAGGAGATGCTTTTGCTTCGTCAATATTATTAAATTCAAAGCTTTGGTGTTTGGTTATAAATTGGTTTAACTCAAACTTAATTATAGTAGGGTTGTTGGTTTCTTGTATGGAAACTTTAAACGTATTCATTGTAAATTATTTTTTTACAAAAATACTAAAACAACACTACAGTTATCTATATATTTAGCTTTTCTTATGTGTGTTATTATGGATTTACGACAAACAACTTAAATCTTTAACTTTTATACATTATGTATAAAGACTAAATTTTATATATTTGGAGACTAATAATATAATTTAATAGAAAATATTAAGTTGTAAACATGTAAGAAAGTGCATTTTTAACCAATCTGCCTTGAAAACTAAAACTATGAATTTAAAAAAGTTATCCCTTTTAGCTGTTGTAGTATTCTTTACACAGTTTGTAAACTCTCAAGAAGGACTTCCTATTTATACCGATTATTTAACAGATAACTATTATCTAATTCATCCTTCAATGGCTGGAGCAGCTACATGTGCTAAGTTAAGGGTAACTGGTAGACAGCAATGGTTTGGACAAGAAGATGCGCCACAACTAGCGACAATAAGTGTAAATAGTAGAATTGGTGAAACACAATCTGGTATTGGAGCAATTGTTTACACAGATAAGAACGGATATCATTCGCAGAATGGTATTTATTTAACCTATGCACACCATCTAATGTTTTCTAGAAATGAGATTGATTTAAATCAACTTTCATTTGGATTAAGTGTTGGTATGATACAATATAAATTAGATGAAACTTCTTTTTTAAATGAGCCTTTTGATCCTTTAATATATGGTATAGAGCAAAGTTCTACCAATTTTAATATGGATTTTGGTTTTTCTTATAACTTGTATAATTTTTACGCACATGCAACTGTAAAGAATGTGCTTAATAATAAGGGAGTTAATAATGATGTACATGTTACAAGTAACTTAAGACGTTATTTGTTTTCTGCTGGTTATGGTTTCGGTAAGTTTGGTAGCGATTGGTCTTATGAGCCTTCTATATTATTTCAATATAAAGATGGTACAAAAGAAGCTTCTTTCGATCTTAATGTTAAAGCGTATAAAAAAATGGATTTTGGTAAAATCTGGGGAGGATTATCTTACAGACGTAGCTTAGATGGAGCAGAGTATATTGATGGATCAAGTATTAGTAGCCAAAAATTACAATACATTTCGCCAATATTAGGTATTGATTATAATAATTTTGTATTTGCTTATACCTATGCATATCAAGCAAATTCTGTGGTGTTTAATAATGCTGGTTTCCATCAAATAACACTTGGTTTAAACTTTAATTGTAGAAAAGAAAAATATCACTGTAACTGTCCTGCAGTTAATTAATAATATATTATACTATAAAAAAGCCTTCATAATTTATGAAGGCTTTTTTATTTGTGATTAATTAAGTAGTTAATCTATTAGTATTCTTTATTTTAGAATCTTAAATTATTCCCATTCATAATTTTTCTTTTTTGCTTGTGTTTTAATTGCACCAAGCATGGCGTTTTCTAAGTTCTCCTTTTTACCTTTTTGTTGTTTAGCTATATGTTGCTTACGTTTGACGTTTAAATCTTGAATTTGCGTTTGTATTGCTTCACGCTCTTTTCTTTTTGTATCTAAATAGTTTTTCATTTCTGCTTCCGTTTTACCTTGAAGCTCTTTTGGTAATTCACTTTCTTTTAATTCTTCATATGCAAACGATTCGTCTTCACTAGCATCAATTAAATCCCAAGAAGAATTCTTATATAAATGGGAACTTTTACTAACAGCTCTACTTACTGCATTTGCTTCACTATAGCCTTTTGCATTTACATCTTGCTCTGCTTGAAGTGCTATTTTATTTCTTCCATTACTACCATAAGCAACGTAAGTTTTATTTAGTTTTTTATTTAATTGTAATATAGTGTCATCATATGGAGATGCTACATGTACAGTTGCATGGTTATGGTTTATTGCCATATAATTTCCATGTGTTAAATCTGCTCCATCTTTCCAGTAGCTAGAAATACCTTGATTGTAATCGCCACAAAAAATGGTGTTTACGGTAACATCTTTACTATGTGCAAGCTTACTGGCGTCTTTATAGTTTACTCGTCCTTGTGTAAAAGGTTCGTTACCAGCAATAAATATTAATTTTAAATCGTCTGCATTATTTCCCCATTGCAATTGGTCTATGGAAGTTTTAATAACATAGCCGCAAAATTCATTTCCACCTCTTGTAGTTAACGAAAATAATTCTTTAGAGATTTCATCTAAATCTTGACTAAATGCTAATACTTGACGAACATAGCCTTCTTCTCCATTTAAATTATCGTTGCCATATTCGTATAATGCAATTTCAAGGTTTGGTTTCGTGTCTTCACATTTCGCATACGAAAGTTCATTTACAATTTCCCAAAGTTGTGCTTTTGCTTGGTCTATTAAACCATCCATACTATTACTAGTGTCTAACAATAAAGCAACTTTAATAAATTGCTTACTTGGTTTATCTTTTATAGGTTGATGTGTTGTTGGTTCATGAATCGCTAATGCTTTTTTTTGCTTTTTATCTTTTGCTTGACATGCTATAAGGCTCATAAAAAATAATGCCAGAACACTCTTTTTAAATATTGTTTTCATAGTTGTTGTTTTTAAATTATTAAGTTGTTTTTATTTCTTTAATATCGATGCTTCCGTCTGGCGAAATGATATAGTATTTGTTTTTAATCACTTCTTTTTCCATAGGTTTTTCTTCTTTTGGTTTAGGGGAATATTGTAGTTTAATTTCCATTCCAATTTGTATTACTGGTTCTACAATAGTAGGATTAATTACTACATCATAATCTCTAAAGGATATCGGTTCATAGTAATAGGAGGTTTGTTTTTTTACTTGATAAATCCCTTTGTTTTGCTTTAATGCTTCCATAGAAATACTATTGAAAGCTTGGTAGTTTTTATAAAAATCTCTTGGAAAATAACAATACTTATTATTCGCTATTATTGGTTTGTATTCTGATAAATCGAAACCTAAGTCGTTATAAAATTCTTGTTTTGCTTTTAATTCTTTTAAAACTTCTATACGAAGCTTTTTATAAATTTCTTGTAGGTTATCTATAAAGTAATCTACTTTAACAAGGTTGTAAATTTCGTTATTTGCGCAAGCCGCTATAATCTTTTCAAACTGCTCTACTTTAGTGAATTTAATATGAATATTTTGCTGTAATTCAAACCCTTTTGGGACTTCTACATATTTTTTACTGAATAGTTTTTTTTCCACAATAGTTTCGTAAACTGGAACGAAAGAAATAACATCAATTACAAAATCGTTGGCCAAAATTCCTTTGGTAACGAGTTCCTCTCTTAATTTTTGTGTACGTTGTTTTATTAAATTATTGGTTTCTTGTGAAGTTTCACCTATCTGTGTTATATTAAAAACAGCAGTATACGATGTCGCTACGATGTTGCTTAATGCTTTCACATCTATAGAAATGGTCGGATTTGGTATTATGTTTTTTGTTTGAAAATGATTTCTGTTATTTCCGTATACATAACCATTTCCTAAGTCCTTAGAAGCTATGTTTTGACGTGAAATAGAAATAGCATTCCCTTTAATTTGTCCGAAATTGAAACTAGTATAAAGAATAATTAAAGTAGTAAAGATTAGTTTTTTCATGGGTTGTTTTTTAATTCTTAGTAAACCTATAACCAAACTTTAGAATTAAAAATCTACAATGAGTAAAGCTGTCACTTCCATGCGTTAAATAGCAGTTGTAATTAGGGAACGTAGGTTTTTACAACATTAAAAATAGAAAAGAGACGTATTGTTGTTTTTAAGTGTAAATTAAAGTGTGTAAGTTTATACTTTGTAACGAGAACAAATGAAACATATATTCAAATATATAATCCTCTTAAGCCTTCTATTATTAACGAGTAATTTACTTGCTCAGAAAAACGCGAAAACTAATTCTACTAAAGAAGAAATGCTTTTTGTTGTTCGAGGTTCTGTTCTAGAAAGCGAAACACATAAACCAATTACCAATGTACAGGTTTTTGTAAACGGTGGAGTGTATACCACTACAAGCCTTTCAGGAGATTTTAAAATACAAGTAAAAAAAGGAGATGAATTAACATTTGCTCATAAAGACATTAAAACGGTTTATTATACGATTAAAGATGACGAAAGTATCACAGTTGAAGTAAAACCTGCAATAGAAAAAGAAGCCGTATATAAAAGAAAAACTTCGCTAAATTCATTTAATAGCATTATAGATTCTGCAACAGTTTATCTAAAAAAAGATGCAGAAAAAAGTATTCTGTTTATTACCGAAGCTTTATCACAAAGCAATTCTAGAAAACAAAATGCGCAAGCTTATGAGATACTTGCAGATGTGTATGTACATTGGAAACAATATGATCTTGCAATTTCAAATTACAGAATAAGTCTTCAAAATAATACCATAAACGAAGTAATCCTAAAATTAGCAAATGCTTATTTTAAAAATAACGATTACCAAGAAAGCCTACAAACATATAAAAGTATAAAAGTAAATACTCTGTCTAACTACCAGAAAACAGAATATCATGAAGGTTTAGGAGATGTGTATAAGAAAATAGTACAATTAGATCTTGCCATTACTAATTATAAGAAAGCATTAGAGATAGCCGAGAAGCATTTAATTAAGCCCAAAATTACAGATCTAAACTCTAAAATAGGAGATGCATATAACGCAAGTGGTAAACTAAATGAAGCAAATTCCTATTTTGAAAATGCGTTAGACTTAGCGTCTCAAGAAAACAAAAAAAGAGCAGTAACGGAGAAGGTGAAAGTTGCCGATTTTCAAAATGAAAACATGGCATACGAAGATGAAATTCAATTGCGAAAAGAAGCTATAGAAGAAATTTCAGAATTAGAGACCGATACTTTAATCGATAATGAAAGTGCTTTAACATTACAAAAACAAAATTATAAAATAGGAAACGCTTATTACCAACAAAAAGATTATGCAAATGCAGTTCCTTATTTAGAAAAAAGTATAGCAGAAGCCGATAGTAAAGAAGATTTACTGGTAAAAAAAGATGCTATCCGGAAACTTTCTGAAACCTATAGAGATGCTGGAGATTACACGAAAGCATTAGAAACCTATAAAGCATATCAAGAAGCTGTAGATACGCTTTATGTTAAAATGGATCAAGAAATTGCGCAAGCCAAAAGATTTAATAAAAGTATTGCGGAAAAGCAAAACAGAATTTCTAGTTTAGAAAGCGATAGAGCTTTAAATCAAAGTAATTACCAACTTTCTGTAGAGCAAAGTAAAAGACAAAAACTTATTATTTATTCACTTTTTGGAGGATTAGTTTTATTGCTAATAACAGCATATTTAATGTATAAATATATTAAGCAACAAAAATTAGCCAATAACCTTTTGGCTTTAAAATCGTTGCGAAGTCAAATGAACCCGCATTTTATATTTAATGCATTAAACTCTGTAAATAGCTTTATTGCTACTAATGACGAACGAACAGCAAATAGATATCTTTCCGATTTTTCACAGCTTATGCGAGCAGTTTTAGAAAATAGCGAACAAGACTTTATTCCGCTTCAAAAAGAAGTAGAACTTTTAGAACTCTATACACAATTAGAACATTTTAGATTTAAAGAGAAGTTCGATTATACAATTCATGTAGATGAAAATGTGGCAATTAATGCATTTCAAATCCCACCAATGTTATTGCAACCATATATAGAAAACGCTGTTTGGCATGGCTTACGCTATAAAGAAGAAAAAGGAAAATTAGAAATAACCATTTCTCAACAAAATACAGACGAATTAACCATTTCTATTATTGATGATGGTATTGGAAGAGAAAAAAGTAAAGCCTTAAAAACCGAAAATCAGAAAAAACAAAACTCTAAAGGCATGAACAACATTAAAAAGCGTGTTGCTATTTTAAACGAAATGTATAAAGATAAAGTAGATGTTTTTATTAACGATTTTAAAACCGAAGGAGACAAAGGAACCATAGTAGTTGTAACGCTTAAAAAAGATTAATTAAAGAGAAAACTTTTCCTAATGCCCAAAACATGAAACTAAACGCCATCATCGTAGAAGACGAAAAAACAAGCAGAGATATATTAAAAAATTATCTAGATAAATACTGTCCTAATGTGCATATTTTAGGGGAAGCTGCTAATGTAGAAGAAGCCTTAGTGCTAATTAGAAATAACGACTTAGAGCTGGTTTTTTTAGATGTAGAAATGCCTTACGGAAATGCTTTCGATTTGCTAGATAAAGTAGGAGATAAAACCTTCGAAACTATTTTTGTAACGGCCTATAACCATTATGCAATAGATGCCTTAAATGCGCACGCAAGCTACTATTTAATGAAACCAATTTCTATAGACGAACTCATTAAAGCAGTAGATTATGTAGTAGAAATTAAAACCAAAGAAGATGCTTTGCAAGATGAGGTTCTGGTTCCAAAAACCAATACCGTAACCGGAAAAATAACCATTCCACAACAAGATGGTTTCGAGGTTTTAGAAACTGCAAACATTTTATACTGCAAAGCAGACGATAATTACACCGAAATATATTTAAATAACAACAAAAAGAAACTAGTAAGTAAAACCTTAAAATATTTTGAAGAAGCGTTAACCAATTCAAGTTTCGCAAGAGTACACAAAAGCTATTTGGTAAACGTAAACGAAATAACAAAATACGTAAAGGGAAAAGGAGGACACGTTGTACTTAGTAACGGAAAAGAAATACTCGTTTCCGCATCAAAAAAAGCAGCATTACTTTCTTATTTTAAGTAACAAATTCCTGCGTTAAGCAGGAATCTCATAAATAAGATAAATAAATTTTAAGTTTAGTTCAAATCTAAAGCATTCGAGCGAAGCAAGAAATTATATAATATTATGTAACACAATTTTGTCATTTCGAGCTTGCCGAGAAGTCTCACGTGATAAAATTATATCATGAAATAAAATAATAACCAAAAGGAACTCATGAATTTGAATCATGAGATTCCTTTTTTAAAGGAATTAATTATGCCATTAATAAAACCAGTAAACAACAAACACCCACAAATACCCAAAGACTGCTACGTAGCAGAAAACGCAACCATAGTTGGAGACGTATCTATGGGATCGCAATGTAGTGTATGGTTTAACGCCGTAATTCGTGGCGATGTACATTTCATTAAAATGGGAAATAAAGTAAATATACAAGACGGTGCAGTAATACATGCAACCTACCAAAAATCACCAACAACCATTGGTAATAATGTGTCTATTGGCCATAACGCCATTGTACATGGATGCACGATTCACGACAATGTTTTAATAGGAATGGGCAGCATTGTTATGGACGATTGCGTGATAGAAAGTAATAGCATAGTAGCAGCAGGCGCAGTAGTAACCGCAAATACTAGAGTAGAAGCAGGAACGATATATGCAGGAGTTCCAGCAAAAAAAGTTAAAGATATAAGTAAAGAATTAATCTCTGGAGAAATTAATAGAATTGCAGATAACTATGTAAAATATTCCAGTTGGTTTAAAGAATAAAAAGGTCTGTATAATAAATAGTATGGCGTTACCACAAGGGTCGCGCTTTACATTATATCTTTTTTTCGTGCCTCAAAAAAGGATGCCACTGCAATCGCTAACGCAAATAAAACGCTTATTTACGTTGTATTAAAATTCTAAATAATCTGCATCGTATTTTTTTCCTAAAAGTTGTTGTATCACTTTTGGGTTTCCGTTAGAATAAAACTGTAATTTAGGTTTGTTTGTAGTATCATTTAAAAGCTCATGTAGTTTTAAAACGGCTTTTGTTTGTTTAGCTACAGCTTCACCAGAGTCTATTATATTTACATGGCTTGGCAGCATTTCTAACAACTGTGGTATTAAATAAGGATAATGTGTACAGCCTAAAACAAGATAATCGATGTTGGCGTCAAGCATTGGTTTTAAGTATACCTGTAAAAGTGCCTTCATTTCCTCGCTGTTAATAGTACCATTTTCAATTAAAGGCACAATACCTTCGCCAACTTGCTCAATAACTTCAATGCCATTAGTAAACAAATCGGTTGTTTTATGAAAAAGGGTACTAGAAAGTGTTCCTTTTGTAGCAAGTATACCAACAGCTTTTGTTTTTGTATTTAATGCAGCAGGTTTAATGGCTGGTTCGATTCCTATAAAAGGTATATTGTATTTTTTTCGTAAATAATGTATTGCATTTGTAGTTGCAGTATTGCATGCAACAACTATAATTTTACAACCTTTACTTAAAAGTAGTTCGGTGTTCTTTATGCATAAAGCAATAATTTCTTCTTTGGTTTTATTACCATAAGGAGCATGTTTGCTGTCTGCTAAATAAATAGTGTTTTCATGCGGTAAACGAGCATGAAGTTCTTTCCATATAGAGGTTCCACCAACACCAGAATCAAAAATACCAATAGGTTGTTTACGCATAATACAAAAATAAAAAAGCTACCTAGTTAAAGGTAGCTTTTTAAATAATTTATTGTAATGTTTTTATTAGAAACCTAATTCTTTTTTAACATCAGCAAGTAAGTCTTTACCTTCTGCCATAATAACGCCACCACCTTGAGTAGAATCTAGCACATAGTTAAAACCTTGCGCTTTAGCTACCTTTAATATCGCAGCTTTAGCTTTTTCAGTAATAGGCTTAAGTAAGTCTACTTCTTTCTTTTGCATGTCTTGTTGTGCTTGACCTTGGTATTGTTGGATGTTTTGTTGCATTGTTTGTACCTCTACCATACGTTTTTGGTTTTCTTCTGCTGTTTTAGTGGAAGCTTCAGAATCGTATAATTTCATTTTGTTTTGGTATTCAGTAACCATAGCTTTAATGTCTGCTTCGTAAGTTTTACCAAGCTTATCCATTTCTGCTTGTGCCGTTTTCATTGCTGGCATTGCTGCAATAAGATCTTGCGTGTTTATATGCGCAACTTTAGTTTGTGCTTGCATAAAGCTAGTTCCTCCAATAAATAAAGCTACTGCTACTAATAAGGTTTTAATTTGTTTCATTTTTAATAGTTTAATGTGTGTGTAATAAATTGTTAATTGTCTTCGCCTTCTTCTTCGTCGGCATTATTGTTTTCGCGTTCTTCTTTTGCTTTTCTACGCTCTTCTAATATTCTTTGTCTTCTTTCTTCTAATGCTTTCTTACGAGCTTCTTTGTCACTTAATTGTTCTGAAGCTTCCTTTTTTTCTTCTATAGTAGTTTTACTATCTACATTTTCTTCCCCCTCACTCTTATTTTCTTCTTGACCATTTTGGTCATCTACATCTTCTGTATTATCTCTTTCTTCTAGCTTGCTTTCCTTTAAATCTTTTCTGGCTTGAACAATGCTATCTCTTCTTTTTTGTGCTGCTTCTTTTTTTGCTTCACGTGCTTCTAATATTTCTTTTCTGCGTTGTTCTGCTTCTGCGGCACGAGCTGCTTTTTTATCTTCTAATGCTTGTTTTCTAGCATCTAATGTTTCGTTTACTTCTGGTACAACATCTTCCTCCTTTGCATTTTTTCTTTCTTTTTTAGAATTTGCTTGGTCACGTTTTGAAGTACGTACAATTGCTCGTATTACTTGCTCGCTAATATCAAATCTATCTGCCGAATAAAGCATAACAACATCTGCAGACTTATCGAAAATAAAATCAAACTTTTTTGTAGATGCTATATCTTGAACAGCTGCAAATATTTGATCTTGTATAGGTTGAATTAGTTGTCTTTTTTGAATCATTAAATCGCCATTAGGACCAAATCTATTTTGTTGGTATTCTAATATTTCAAGTTCTTCAAAATTAATATCTTCTTCACGTTCTTTTACAAGTTCGCTAGTTAAAAGTGTTTTTTCATTACTTAAATCTTTTCGTTTTTGTTCTATTTCACCTAAACGAGTATCGATTTCAGATTTCCATTTTTGAACTTTACCATCCAATTGCGTTGTTGCTTCTTGGTATTCTGGTATATTTTCTAAAATGTATTCGGTGTCGATATAACCTATTCTAACACCACGTTGTGCTTGAGTGGTTGTTATGCTAAGCATGAATACAATTGCCAGTAAAAAAAGAACTTTTAATTTCATCTGTTTTATATTTTTATAATTTATTGGCTTTATAAATTCTAAAAAGGACAGGTGATTATTTAATTGTTTCTGTCTTTTTTCGAATTAAGCTTTTCAAAATTAACGAATTTTAATTTTAAAAATTTTAATTCTTCTTTTAAATAATCAAATTGTTAATAGAAAATATCGTGCCAAAATTTTTTTTCAACTAAAATTGTTGTCCAATTATAAAGTGAGTTTGCCATCCACTTACTTGACTTCCTTGCCCTGGAACAGAATCAAATCCGTAACCAAAATCAATTCCTAGTAATCCAAAAGCAGGCATAAATAAACGTAAACCTAAACCTGAAGATCTTTTTAAATCAAATGGATTGTAGTCATGAAAGTTATTATAAGCAATACCACCTTCAAGAAAACCTAACATGTAAATTTTAGCAGCAGGTTTTAACGTGATTGGGTAACGTAATTCTAAAGAGAATTTATTATATATAGAACCACCATCACTGGTTACATTTCCATTATCATCTAAAGGCTGTATCGATTGGTTTTCGTAACCACGTAATGCTATAGATTCTCTTCCGTCTAAACTATAACTCCCTAATCCGTCACCTCCAAGGAAGAAACGTTCGAAAGGAATAACACCTCTGTCATTATTATATGCTCCTAAGAAACCTAGCTCTAAACTTGGACGTAATACTAGTTTTCCAACTACTTTCGTGTACCAATCTGCTTTAAATTTTATTTTATAAAATTCTAACATTTTGTAGCGTTCTTGGTCAATTTCACCAGCTCTCTCATAGTCATCAGTATCTGTTAAATCTAATGCATCTCTTTCGTCTGCTAATGCACTATAATCTACATTGTTGAATAAAGAATATGGTAAAGATAATTTTGCGCTAATATTAAAATTTGAACCACCTGTAGGGAAAATAGGATCGTTGTAAGTGTTATTTCTACTTAAACCAATAGTGTACGCTAGGTTGTTAGAGTAACCATCACCAAAAGTAAATAGACCAGTATTATAGTTTTTTAGGTCATAGTGTTGAAAGCTTAACCCTTGCGATAGTGTAAAATAATCATCTGGAACCGAAAGTCTTTTCGCTAACCCAACAGATATTCCTGTAATATTGAAACGCTTATCTTTATCCGCATTTCCTGTACTAGAATCGTATAAAAACTGTTTAGAGTGAGAAATAGAGGTTGAAAATTGAACAGGTTTTTTACCACCTAACCATGGCTCTGTAAAAGAGAAACTATAGGTTTGGTAAAATTTACTTGCTTGTAAACGAAGTGCTAGTTTTTGACCATCACCACGAGGAACAGGTTTATAGGCATCTTTGTTTAAAATGTTTTTTATAGAAAAGTTATTAAAGGATAAACCTAGCGTCCCAATAAAACCACCTCCACCATAACCACCTTGTAGTTCTATTTGGCTAGACCCAGTTTCTACTACACCGTATTGTAAATCGATAGTACCTTCGTTAGGGTTTGGGTTTTTAAAATCTGTGCTTATTTGTTCTGCATCAAAAAATCCTAGTTGACTTAATTCTCTAATAGTACGTACAACATTTGCTTTACTATATAATTGTCCTGGACGTGTACGAAGTTCACGGTAAATTACTTTATCGTTTGTAACATCATTTCCAGTTACAGTAACACTATTGAAGTAGGTTGGTTTACCTTCAGAGATTCTAATTTCCATATCAATAACATTACCTTCAGCATTAATTTCTACCGGATTAATTGTTGAAAATAAATACCCGTTATTTTGATATAGATTTGTTAAATCGTCTCCGTCTGGTCTGGAATCGTCAGCTATTTTTTCTTGTAAAAGAACACCGTTATAGGTTTCCCCTTTTTTAATACGGAGTACTCTTTTTAGTATTTCATCGGTATACACGGTATTACCAATAAAGGAAATATCACCAAAACTGTATTTTTCTCCTTCTTCTAGGTTAATATTTAAAGATACAGTATTGTCATTATTAACAACTAAACTGTCGCTTAAAATCCTTGCATCTCTATATCCGTTTTCTTTGTATTTGTTAATTAAGCTAGTTAAGTCTGTTTTATAGTCTTCTTCTATGTATTTAGAGCGTTTCCAAACTCTTGCATAGTTTCTTTTTTTTGTGTTTTTCATTGCATTACGTAGCTTGTTTTCTGGTAAAACAGAATTGCCAGTAAATACGATGTCTTTTACTTTTACTTTTTTTCCTTTGTCTATTGCTAAAACCATATTGACTTTAGCTTTATTTAGAGAATCTGCAATTTCAATGGTGTTTATATTTGCTTTTGCATTATAGAAACCATCTTTTTTATACTTGTTTTGTAGGTAGTTTTTAGTAGTTGTTACTAAGTTTTCTGTAACCTTAACGCCCTTTTCAAGTTTGTTTTCTTTAATTATTGTTTCTTTTTTTCCTTTTTTTACTCCAGTAATTTTAATGGCATTAAGTTCCGGTAAATCCGATAATCTAATTTCTAAAAATGCAGTACTTCCTTCTACCTTTAAAAGGTATATATCTATATCGTTAAAAAGATTCGAGTTCCAAAGTTTTTTAATGGCACTACTAATGTCTTCGCCAGGAATTTGAATTTCACTTCCTTTTCTTAATCCAGAATAGGTAATAATGGTTTGTTCACTAAAGGAAGAGTTACCATTTACAGTGATTTCTGCAATAGTATATTTGTTACCTTTTGTAAATGTAGTTTCTTGAGCAAATGTGCTTAAACTAAATATGGTTACTATTAGTGCTAAAAAATATTTAGTATTTGCTTTAAAAGGCATTAACTTAGCTAAGTTGTTCACTTGTTTTCCCAAATCTTCTTTCTCTTTTTTGATATTCTATTATGGCTTCGTATAAATTTTGCTTATTAAAATCTGGCCATAAGGTTTCCGTAAAATACAATTCTGCATAGGCTATTTGCCAAAGCAGGAAGTTACTAATACGTTGCTCGCCACTGGTTCTAATAAGCAAATCTACATCTGGTAAATTTTGCGTGTAAAGATGCTCATTAATAAATGATTCATCAATACTTTCGGGCGAAATTATATTATTTTTAACTTTAATTGCTATTTTTTTAACTGTATTTAGTATTTCTTCTCTCGAACCATAGCTTAAAGCCAAAGTAAGAGTCATTCTATTATTCGTTTTTGTTTTGTCTATAACTTCTAGTAGTTCCCGATGTGCTTTTTTAGGAAGTGCATCTAAATTGCCAATTGCAGATAATTTAATATTGTTTTCTTGAAGTGTTTTGATTTCTTTTTTTAAAGCAGAAACTAAAAGTTTCATTAGCGTTTGCACTTCAAGTTTTGGTCTATTCCAGTTTTCAGTAGAAAAAGCATAGAGTGTTAGATTTTCTATTCCTAATTCTGCAGATGCTTCTACAGTTTCTCTTACCGATTTTGTGCCGTTTTCATGACCAAAAGCACGAAGCATACCTTTCTGTTTAGCCCATCTACCATTGCCATCCATAATTATAGCTAGATGTTTTGGCAATTTATTTGTATTTATTTTTTCTTTTAAATTCATTTAAAAAGAACAATAACATGGTGTTTCACCAAATGTATACGTTAGTGTTAACCCAGTAAATACATACCAGTCATTATTATTTAAATTCCCAAAAGCATACCTATCAAATGCTTCTTCAGCGTCTGGTACGCTACCATCAATTTCATCGGAAAAAGTATAACGTGCTCCTATTTCTCCTGCAAGTATCAGGTTTTCTGCTATTTGGTGTTTGTAACCTAAAACCATCGGTATTGCAAAAGCAATGCTTGAAGTGTCATCATCTAACAACTCACCATTTAAATCAAAACGGTAATTGTCGTGTTTGGCAACAGCTATTCCTGTGTATAAATATGGAGTAGAATTTGTTTTTCTACTATGTAAGTTAAAATTAAAGAAAGTAAATTCTAAACCTAAGGACGCCTCAATAATAGCATTATTGATTTTGTAATCTCTTTCTTTTCTTCTTGGGTCATCCGATTTACTATCGTCTGCTTCCAGTTCTGAGTATATTAAGGAAAAGCGAAAAGAGTGTCTAGCACTTCTATTCCATTTAAAAATACCACCAACTGCTGGTTGATTTGGTGAAATATACTTTGAAGAACCAACATCACCAATAAAATTACTACCACCAGCGAACACACCTATTTCATAAGTTTGTGCTTGCGATAGCTGAAAAGTTAAAGCGCTGATTATAATAATGATAAAATATCTCATATGCGATTAAAGTTTGCAAATATAATAAATAAGATTAGCCAATAACAATTTGAATCAAATTGTATGGGAATAAAACAGTTTTTCGGTTAAAATATTGTTTAATTCCGTTTATCCTCACCCCAAAGTAGTTTTTTTCTGAGTGTATCTAGAAAACTTTCCTCTATTAATTCTAACATTTTTATTGTAAAAGGTGCTTTTTTAATTTTTATAATGGTGTTATTGTTAAGTGTTGCTATTCTAGAATCTAAAGAAACTAAATGTTGCTCTTCTCTACCATCCACTTTTAATTCTATTTCTGTAGAGTCTGGTATCACTAATGGTCTTGCGCTTAAATTATGTGGCGCAATTGGTGTTAAAACAAAACTATTGGTGTCTGGGGTTATTACAGGTCCTCCACAACTTAAAGAATATCCAGTAGATCCTGTAGGTGTAGATACTATTAACCCATCACTCCAATACGACGTTAAATACTCGTTATTCAGTTTTGTGTCCACAGTTATCATGGAGGTCGTATTCTTTCTACTTATTGCAATCTCGTTAAGTGCAAAGTTGGTTTCTTTAATATCCTTATTTTCTGGAAATGTTTCAATACTTAATAAACTACGTTCCGATATTTTGTAGTTTTTATTTAATATGTTTTTAAAAGCATATTCAATATCATCGGTTTGTATTGTTGCTAAAAACCCTAATCGTCCTGTGTTTACTCCAACAATTGGTATATCTAGATCTTTTACATATGTTATTGCGCGTAAAATGGTGCCATCTCCGCCTATACTTATTAATAGGTTAAAAGTATTATCTAGAGTTGTAAAAGCGCTTACCGAAGTACTCTTAATAATGTCTTTTGTGTTTTCAAAGAATTCTTGTTCTATAAAAATTTCTACATCTTCTTTTGAAAGAATTTTTAATAGAAGATCAAAAGTATCCAAAGATTTTTCAGGATAATATTGACTGTATATAGCTATCTTCATATTACATGTTTAGATATTTGTTAAGATAATCGGATCGTTCTTTTAAACTTTCTAAATAACTATCTTCTTCATGCCCCGAAACTACATTATAACTGTAACGTCTAAAGGTTTGCATGATGTCATTTAATCCTGTGTTTCCTATTTTAAGTGTTATTTGTACTACATCATTTTCCATTTTCGAAATAAAAGCACCTAGTAGTTTACCATCATTAGATTCTACAATTTGGCTTATTTCGCTAAACGAATAATCATTCAACCCCTTTTCTACAATTAAAATACCTCCAGCTTCAGAGAAAAAAGGTGTTTCGTTAAACAAACTTATAATGTCTTTAAGTTCGTAGTAGCCTAAATAATTATTGCTTTTACTTAAAACAGGCATGATGTTCGTCGAATTTTGAGCGAAAGCTTCTAATATATCTAACCAATTTGTTTCTTCTCTTACAAAAAAACCTTCCGCCGAATAAGTGATTTCATTTACTGGTTTTGCGCTTTCAAAGCAATGTACGTCTGTTTCAGAAATACAACCTAAATAAACACCTTCCTCATTTTTGATAGGAATATGAGAATATGTGAGCTGATTAAATAGTACCTGCAAATCACGTACGCTATCACTTAATGTAAGTGGTTTGATATCGTTTATTATATAATTTGAAAGATTCATTTTTCTTCTTTTTTACTTCTGCAAATTAATCAAAAAAATAGTACAAAAAGGCTGTTCTAGTTTGTATTTTTGCACTATAATACATTATATAATGACAAAATTAAGTGTAAATATTAATAAGATAGCAACTTTGCGAAACTCACGAGGTGGAGATTTGCCAAACGTAGTGCAGTTTGCTAAAGATGTGCAGCGTTTTGGAGCAGAAGGGGTAACGATTCATCCAAGACCAGACGAAAGACATATTCGTTATCAAGATGCTTACGATTTAAAACCAGAAGTGTATACCGAATATAATATTGAAGGGAACCCAATTCCCAAGTTTTTAGATATGGTATTAGCTATAAAACCTACACAAGTTACTTTGGTTCCAGACAGTATAGATGCTATTACTAGTAATGCAGGGTGGGATACCATTAAGCATAAAGATTTTTTAGTAGAAGTGATTCAAGAGTTTAAGCAAAATGGGATACGTACTTCTATTTTTGTCGATCCAGATGTAAAACAAATAGAAGGTGCAAAAGCAACTGGAACCGATAGAATCGAGTTATATACCGAAGCATTTGCGCACCAATATAGTTTAGAGAATTACGACGCTATTAAACCATATACCGTTTGTGCCCAATTATGTAATACATTAGGTTTAGGTATAAATGCTGGGCATGATTTGTCTTTAGATAATATGAAATTTTTTAAAGAAAACATTCCAGGACTATTAGAGGTTTCTATTGGTCATGCATTAATTTCTGAAAGCCTCTATCTTGGTGTAGAAAATGTAATTCAAATGTATTTACAACGACTTAAATAAAAATATAAAGCAACAATTTCGTGGCAAATAAAGAAATATTACACGCTAATATAATAGGAGAAGGAAAACCTTTTGTAATTCTTCATGGGTTTTTAGGAATGAGCGATAATTGGAAAACGCTTGGAACGCAATTTAGCGAAGCAGGTTTTCAAGTGCATTTAGTAGATCAGCGAAATCATGGTAGAAGTTTTCATGATTCTCTTTTTAATTATGATGTTTTAGTAGAAGATTTGAAGCGTTATTGTGAAGAAAATGAATTAGAAGATATCGTGCTTTTAGGACATTCGATGGGAGGAAAAACAGCCATGCTTTTTGCTACAGAATACCCCGAATTAGTGTCTAAATTAATAGTCGCAGATATTTCTCCAAGATTTTACCCAATTCATCACGATGCTATTTTAGAAGGATTAAGTAGTCTTAATTTTGAAACATTAAAAACAAGAGGAGCTGCAGATAAAGTGCTGGCAGATTATGTTTCCGATTTTGGAACTAGACAGTTTTTGCTTAAAAATCTATATTGGATAGAAAAAGGAAAACTTGCACTGCGCATAAACTTAAAGGTTTTAAAAGAAAATGTAAGTGAAGTCGGAGAAGCTTTGCCAATACATGCGAAATTTAGTAAAGATACTATGTTTCTTCGTGGAGATAAAAGCGAATATATTGCACTACAAGACGAAGCATTAATTAATAGGCATTTTCCCTTAGCCAATATTATAACTATAAAAAACGCAGGACATTGGTTACATGCCGAAAATCCAACAGATTTTTTTAATGCTGTAATAAGTTTCGTAAATTAAATTGTAACTAATTGTAGATTATACTTACTAATCAAATAAAAATATGAACTTAATTATAAGACTTTTATTAAATGCTATTGCCGTTTTTGTATTAGCAAATATATTAAACGGTGTGCAGGTAGATGGTTATGTTACCGCTATCGTTGTGGCACTAGTGCTTTCTATTTTAAACTTAATAGTAAAACCAATTTTGGTTATTTTAACCTTGCCAATTACCATTGTAACATTAGGTTTGTTTATGTTTGTTATTAATGCATGCATTATACTTCTAGCAGATAATTTTATTGATGGTTTTGTGGTGAATACTTTCTGGACCGCAATGCTTTTTAGTGTGCTTTTATGCATCTTACAATCCTTATTGCATTCCTTTTTAAAACAAGATAAAAAGTAGCCTTGCTATCAATACGTTAAAAACTTTGTTCTAGTGTAAAAAAGTAGTATTTTTGCACTCCTTTTTAATAGAAATAACTCTAAAAAGAAAAACTTTTTAGATTCCTATTAAAATGTTTTCCATGAAAGTGGAAGCGTAAACTAGTGTTAAATGCCCTTTTTGGGGCTTTATATCATTTATAATGAATATTACAAGAGAAAACATTGATGCATTAAATGCAGTAGTAAAAGTAGATATCGCAAAAGAAGATTATAGCGATAAAATTGAAAAAATCTTAACAGATTATAAAAAAACTGCTAACATTCCTGGATTTAGAAAAGGGCACGTGCCAATGGGAATGGTAAAGAAACAATATGGTAAAGCCGTTTTAGTAGACGAGGTTAATAAGCTTTTACAAGACGCATTAAATAAATATTTAACAGAAGAAAAGTTAGATGTTTTAGGACAACCTTTACCAAAAGTACAAGACGATATTGATTGGGATGCCGAAAACTTTTCTTTTGAATTTGAATTAGGTTTAGCGCCAGAATTTAATGTAGACTTAAAAAGTAAAAAAGCAATAACACATTATAATATAGTTGCTGGAGATAAAATGATTGATGATCAAATCGTGAATATTCAAAAGCAATATGGTAAATTAATTTCGCAAACTACAATCGAAAAAGACAGTGAAATTACTGGAACTTTCAAAAACGAAGAAAAAGAAATTGAAAATACAGTAACTTTAACTTTAGATAAATTTAAAGGAGCAGCAAACGCAAAGAAATTTATTGGAGCTAAAGTTGGTGACGTAATTGCATTAAAAACAAAAGGTTTATATAGTGATGATCATGATTTAATGCATGCATTAAAAATTCAACATGATGAAGCGCATGGTTTAGAAATAGAAGTAACCTTTACCGTTACAGAAATTAACCAACGCGAACTTGCAGATTTAGACCAAGAATTGTTTACAAAACTATTTGCAGATGGTAGCGTGACTACAGTTTCAGAATTAAAAGATAAGATTAAAGAGGATGCCGAAAAACAATTCGTGCAACAAGGAGATCAAAAGCTTTTAAATGATGTTACAGAGTATTTAGTAGAAAATACCAAGTTCGATCTACCAGCAGCATTCTTACAGAAATGGATGCAAACTGCAGGTGAGCAACAATTAACAGAAGACCAAGCAAAAGAAGAATACGAAAAATCTGAAAAAAGCTTGCGTTACCAATTAATTGAAGGGAAATTAATTACAGATAACAAAATACAAGTAACGCTAGAAGATATTAAAGGACATGCTAAAAACATGATTAAAGCGCAAATGGCTCAATTTGGACAAATGAATCCGTCTGAAAAAGAACTAGATGATATTGCTGCTCGTGTATTGTCTAACCAAGATGAAGCTCGTAAAATGTCTGAGCAAATCATTAGCCAACGTTTATTAGAGATCTATAAAGAAAAGGCAAATGTTAAAGCTAAAGAATTAACTTACGAAGACTTTGTAAAAGAAGTTTACGGAGATAAATAAGAAGGTGAAATAGTAGCACATAGCTTATCTAAGTGTTAACATAATTTTAAAGAATAAATCCTTATATTTAGGCGTTGAAACTTTTAGGTTTCGACGCCTTTTTTAATAACTATAATTTTTATATCAACATATGGATTACGGAAAAGAATTCGAAAAATTCGCAATTAAAGATCAAGGAATAAGCAGTACATATTACAATAAGATAATTAGTAGCATGTATCCAACAAACTTGACACCAAATATTATTGAAGAACGTCAAATGAATATCGCTATTTTTGATGTGTTTTCACGTTTAATGATGGATAGAATTATCTTTTTAGGAACTGGAATTAACGACCAAGTTGCTAATATTATTCAAGCTCAATTATTATTTTTAGAAAGTACCGATGCTAATAAAGATATTCAAATCTATATAAATTCTCCAGGAGGAAGTGTATATGCAGGTCTTGGTATTTATGATACGATGCAATTCATTAAGCCAGACGTAGCTACAATTTGTACAGGAATGGCTGCATCTATGGGAGCTGTTTTATTATGTGCAGGACAAAAAGGGAAACGTAGTGGTTTAACTCACTCTAGAGTTATGATTCACCAACCTTTAGGTGGAGCGCAAGGTCAAGCGAGTGATATAGAAATTACAGCTCGTGAAATTTTAATCTTAAAAGAAGAGCTTTATAATATTATAAGTAAACATTCTGGACAAGATTACGATAAAGTATACGCCGATAGTGATCGTGATTACTGGATGAAAGCAGATAAAGCTAAAGAATACGGAATGATTGATGAGATTTTAGTTAGAAGCTAAAATTAATGCAATAAAAATTGTCATATCGAGAATTAGTCGAGATATCTTTTAAAAATTAGATTTTTTAACATAATTGGTATGACATTTAAATTAAGTAAAAGTTAGTGTGAAAAATTAAAAATTTGGAACCCATAACTTTTAACTAATAACTTAAATAATGGCAAAAGAAGATTTAGAATGTTCGTTTTGTGGACGAAAAAAACCAGAAACAAACTTATTAATTGCAGGATTAGATGCACATATTTGTGATCGCTGTATAGAGCAAGCTCACGGTATTGTTATAGAAGAATCTAAACAAACCGATAATAGTGACCTTTCTGCAGAGTTAGTATTACGTAAGCCAATAAAAATTAAAGGCTTTTTAGACGAATATATAATTGGGCAAGAAGCAACCAAAAAAGTAATGTCTGTTGCAGTATATAATCACTACAAAAGATTATTACAGCCACCAACGGATGACGATATTGAGATTCAAAAATCAAATATCATCATGGTTGGACAAACTGGTACTGGTAAAACTTTAATGGCTAAAACAGTTGCTAGAATGTTAAATGTACCTTTAGCAATTGTAGATGCTACCGTTTTAACAGAAGCGGGATATGTTGGTGAAGATGTAGAAAGTATTTTAACGAGATTGTTGCAAGCAGCCGATTACAATTTAGAAAAAGCAGAAAAAGGAATTGTTTTTATAGATGAAATAGATAAGATTGCACGTAAAAGTGACAATCCATCTATTACTCGTGATGTTTCTGGAGAAGGCGTACAACAAGCATTATTAAAATTACTTGAAGGTACCGTTGTAAATGTGCCACCAAAAGGAGGACGTAAACATCCAGATCAAAAATTTATAGAAGTAAATACAGAAAACATCTTGTTTATCGCAGGTGGAGCTTTCGATGGTATCGATCGTGTAATCTCAAAAAGATTAAACATGCAAGCCGTTGGTTATTCTGCTTCTATGAGTGATGATGTTGTAGACCATGACCATCTTTTGCAATACATTATTCCTAAAGATTTAAAAGACTTTGGTTTAATTCCAGAAATTATTGGTCGTCTACCTGTACTAACATACATGGATCCTTTAGATGCAAAAACCTTAAGAGCGATTTTAACCGAACCTAAAAATGCCATCATTAAACAATACAAAAAATTGTTCGAAATGGACGAAATTGCTTTTAGTATTGCAGATGGCGCTTTAGATTTTATTGTAGGAAAAGCTATCGAGTATAAGTTAGGAGCTCGTGGATTACGTTCGCTTTGTGAAGAAATATTAACAGATGCCATGTTCGAGTTACCAGGAAGTAAAGAGAAAAAACTAAATGTAACTAAAGCGTACGCTGAAGAAAAATTAACAAAAACTACAATTAAGAAATTGAAAGCTGTTTCATAATTTTTAATTGTTATCCTTAATAAAAAAACCATTTATAAGTATTTATAAATGGTTTTTTGTTTATTTTAAAAAATGAAATTTAAAGAGGTAAAAGCAATAGAAACTCCAAGATTAACATTGCATATATTAAATGGAGATGATGTAGATATTGTTTTTGCTCTGCGATCTAATGTCGAAGTCATACAATATATTGTGCGAGAGCCACTTAAAAATATATCTGAAGGTGAAGAAAAAACACAAGAATTGGTCAAGTATATAGAGAACAACGAGTCTATTTCTTGGGTTATAAGTCTAACTTCTGAAAAAATAAAAATAGGAAGTATTTGTCTTTGGAACTTTAGTGAAGACAGAAAAACAGCAGAAGTTGGTTACGATTTGTTGCCAGAATACCATAAGTTAGGGATAATGAATGAAGCATTAAAAGCTGTACTATGCTTTGGCTTTAGTACTTTGAAATTAAACACTGTTGAAGCATATACAAGTAAATATAATAAAGGCTCTATTGCATTATTGAAAAAGAATGATTTTAAACAATGTCAGGATAGAAAAGATGAAGGCTTTCCAGATAATATTATTTTTAACTTAAAGATTTAGCTTTTTTATTTTTAAAAAATCGGTACAATTCAATATTCATAAAAATAAGAAGCATACCATACATAGTGTCTTCTACAGGAATATTACTAATTCTAATTCCTAGATTTTCTGTGTTATTATACCAGACAATAGGTTCTTTTACTAAAAAACTTCCGGTTAGAATTCCATTGCTAATAAAAAAGAATGGAAGAATTAAAAAATAACTCAAGTAATGATAAGACATATTAGTTTTTCTAATTTTTAATATAATTAGAAAAATAGAGGTGCTTAAAAAAGTGATAGAAGTGTAGCGTTTTTCTAGGTGAAACAGACCAATAACTAAAAGAAATATTATAAAAGTAAAACTTAAAACAGATTCTATTTTTTCAAAAGGGTTCTTATTAATAAGATGTTTCATTGCAAAAAAAGTGAATACACAACAATAAGGAATGCATATAAAAAATAAGACTTCTTCAATAGGTAAGTTTCCTAAATCAATTCCTGTTAAATAGTTTGGGTTAAAGCCCCAAACGCCAATATTAGTAAAAATAGAATCCCAAATAATAAAAAGGACCGCAACAATTATATTGGCTTTAAAAAAAGAGTTCCATTCTTTATAGAAGGCATGTTTATTATAAAAACTAGCTATAAGTGGTATAGCAATACAAGCTAAATCTACTAAAAGGTAGGTGTAAGACTGCATTTATTGTTTTTTAAAAGTATTGTGATATTTTTTTGGAACAAACAGCATACCAAAACATTCGCCTTCTTGTTTGCCTAAATGTTTATGGTGCACTTTATGGGCTTTTCTTAATCCAATAAGGTATTTGTTTTTGGTGTTTTTAAACCATTTAAAACGTTGATGTATAAGCACATCGTGTATTAAAAAATAACTAAGGCCGTAAAAGAAAATCCCTAAGCCAATAAAGAATAAGAAATTTAAATTCGGAATGACACCATAATATAAAAGTAAGATGCTTGGAATTGCAAAAATAACGAAAAAAGCATCGTTTTTTTCGAAAGCATGAGGGTATTTAGGCTGGTGATGATCCTCATGTAAATACCATAAAAAACCGTGCATTACATATTTATGTGTAAGCCAAGTTATTGCTTCCATGCAAGCAAATGTTAGCATGATAATTAGTATGTAGAGTATTATAGTCATGTTGTATTGTAAGTTACTAAATTCGTTGAAAAATTAAAAAGCATTTAACTTATATCTTATATAGGATTTAGTGAGTATAAATAACTTTAGTGTGTTAGATATTCTAATTCTTCCACTTAAAATCTTTTCAGAATCTGCTTTTTTAAGTTTCTTTAGTAGTTTTAAATAATATCTGTATGCAATATAAACACCAAGTCTACTTTCTAAAGGTAGTTGAATAATTCCTTTGTAAGCTTCATTAAAATCTTTTTCAATGTCTTTTATAATTTCTTCTTTATTCGTGTTGTTTAACGAATCACTATTTAGGTTTGGGAAGTAAGAACGTCCTAAGCTCTCAGTATCGTCTTTAAAATCTCTTAAAAAATTCACTTTTTGAAATGCAGACCCTAAACGAGTTGCAGATTCTTTTAATGCATTAAATTTTTCATCATTATTATTTACAAATACCCGTAAGCACATTAAACCAACAACATCTGCAGAGCCATATATATAATTTTCATACGCTTCTTTGGTATTGTATTCTGTTACTTGTAAATCGGCCTCCATTCGTTTTAGAAAGTCATCTGCATAGGTATGTAAGCGATATTTTTGGGCTACTTCTTGAAACGAATTAATGATAGGGTTTAAGCTAATTTTTCTGTCTAATGATTTTTTGTAATCTGCAACAAATTCATAAAATAACTCTTCTTGATTATACCCGTCAAAGGAATCTACAATTTCATCAGCATATCGAACAAAACCATATATAGCATAGATGGAAGGTCGAATAGCAGGAGCGAAAAGTTTTATGCCAAGAGAAAAAGAAGTGCTGTAGCAGTTGGTAACAATCTTGCTACATTTTAAACTGGATGTATCAAATAATGCTTTCATATTATGCTAAGTTTTTAATGATTAGATCGCTAACTATTTTTCCGGAAATTAAAGAAGGTGGTACACCTGGTCCTGGAACGGTTAGTTGTCCGCAGAAATATAAATTTTCGATTTTTTTGCTTTTTAATTTGGGCCTTAAAACATGTGTTTGTGTTAAAGTATTTGCTAAACCATACGCATTACCTTTATACGAATTGTAGTCTTTTTTAAAGTCTTTTACACAATAGGATTCTTTAAAAAGTATATTTTTTTTGATGCTTTCTCCAGTAATTTTTTCAATTCTATCTATTAGTTGATTAAAGTAATGCTCTCTTATTTCTGGAGTGTCTTTAACATCTGGAGCAATAGGAATTAAAAATATGCCAGTTTCTTTTCCTTTAGGAGCTGTTGAAGTATCTGTAATACTTGGAAAACTAGCATAGAATAATGGTTTTTCTGCCCATTCTTTAGTGTCATAAATGGTTTTAGCGTGTGTTTCAAAATCGGTATCAAAAAACAAGGTATGATGTGATACGTTTTTTAATTTTTTGTCAAATCCAACATAAAAAAGTAGCGCAGAAGGAGCAAAAGTTTTTTTATTCCAATACGATTCAGAGTATTGTCTTAATTCTTTTGGGAGTAGTGTTTCTGTGTGATGATAATCTGCTCCGCTTAATAAAATATCGCAAGTATGATTTTCTTTATTTGAAGTTATTCCAACTACTTTATTGTTTTTTGTATTTATATTTTCTACTGTACAATCTGTAATTATTTTTACTCCCAGACTTTCTGCAAGATTTGTCATTGCAATAACTACTTCATACATGCCTCCTTCTGGATGCCAAGTACCTAGTTTAAAATCGGCATAATTCATGAAATTATAAAAGGATGGCGTATTGCTAGGTTTTGCACCAAGAAATAAAACAGGGAATTCTAATATTTTTTGTAGTTTTTTGTTTTTTACATATCCACTAACTTGTTTTTTTATGGTGGAAACAAATTCGGATAGTTTTAAAATGGTTTTGCTATTTATTATTTCAAAAACATGAACACCTGGTTTGTAAACCAAGTCTTTTATAGCGATGTTATAATTTTTTTCTGCCTTATTTATAAATTTTTGAAGTTTATTGGCACTCCCTTTTTCAATGCTTTCAAAGGTGTTTTTTATAGCTTCAAAATTATCAGCGATACTAATTGAATCTTCTTTTCCAAAATAAATTTGGTAAGCAGGGTTTAATTTGTTGAGTTTGTAAAAGTTTTTTGTAGAGGTATTAAAGTCGTTAAAAAAACGTTCAAACACATCTGGCATCCAGTAAAAAGTTGGCCCAATGTCAAAAACAAAACCATCTTTTTTTAATTGCCTAGCTCTTCCGCCAACCGTTTTGTTTTTTTCTAAAATAGTTACATCAAAACCTTTACTTGCTAAATAGCAAGATGCGGATAGTGAGGAAAATCCAGACCCAATAATGATAATTTTTTTCAAACGCATTGCATAATTTAATTAAATAAACCGACAACAAAAAAAGTTGTCGGTTTATTTATGAAAACCAATTAGAGGAATTGGTTTTTGTTAGTTATTAATCATTACTTTATTTATAACATGTATAACACCGTTTCCAGCTTGTACATCTACTGCTATAATACCAATATCTGTAGCTCCAGAGCCATCTGTTATATTTGCGATATTGTTACCAGTTCCTGGTAGTGTAATGGTGATGTTGTCACCTTCTAAAGTCCCTGCAGTTGTATCTCCAGGATTGTTTAACATGCTAGAAGTAATATTAGCTTCTTGAATAACGTGGTGTAATAGAACTTGTGTTAAAGGACCTTCGGCAGGAATTGCGGCTAAAGATGCAAAAGCATCATTAGTTGGAGCAAATACTGTAAAGTCAGGGTTTATCATATCTGTATTACCAATTTCAGTTCGAGATAAAATGGAAGCAAAATCTGTAGCTGGAGTTAAAGTGGTTAACGCTTCTACTAAAGTAGAAAATGTTGGGTCTGCCGTAGCGAAAGTAACTACCGTTGGAATATCTATTACGGTATCTACAGCGTGTATAATTCCGTTAGTACCTACAACATCTGCTTGTGTCACTGTAGAGACTCCATTAAAAACAACTCCATTAGAGGTGTTGTAATACAAACTTAATGCGTTGTCTCCAGGTCCAGTTGCTCCTGTATTTGTATATCCTGTTCCTGCATCAACCAAAGCACTAGAAGTAACTGTAGAACCTATGATTACATGGTTAAGTAAAAGTTGTGAAAGTACAGCGGTATCTACATCTCCTAAAGCAGTACCATTTAAGAATGTGCTAAAGGCATTATTGTCTGGCGCTAATACTGTAAAAGGTCCATCTGTACTAAGAACATTAACTAAATCCCCATCTGCAGCTCCTAAAGCAGCCACTAAGTTAGAAAAAGATGGGTTGGCAACAGCATGGTCTACTATACTAGGTAATTCTAATACGGTATCTATAATATGTACAGTTCCGTTAGAGGCATTTACGTCTGCTGTAGTAACCATTGCTGTATTATTAAAAGTTACACCGTTAGTTGCATCAAAATAAATGCTGATATTTAAATTATCTGGTCCGCTAGCACTTCCTGATGTATAACCAGATCCCATTGATATTAAGTCGCTAGAAGATACATCTGCCATGATTACATGGTTTAAAAGTACTTGAGCTAGTACGTCTGTTGGAACTGCATCTAAAGAAGCAAATCCGTTAGCAGTTAGAAAATTTGCAAAAGCATCATTGGTAGGAGCCAATACCGTAAAAGGTCCACTGCCACTTAAAACTGTAGTAAGATTTCCATCAGCTCTATTTAGAGCTGCCACTAAAGAACTTAAATCTGGTGTTGCTAATGCTAATTCTACAATGTTAGGTGTAGTTGTTGAGTTGTTGTTATTGTCGTCGTCATTACTACAAGATGTTATGAACAATGATAGACTAAAAAGTGCGATAATAAAGATTTTCGTTTTCATATTGTCTAAGTTTAATAATTAATATTTAGACAAATATATAATAAAATTTATAATTGTCAAACAAAAAATAAAATAAGTTAGACAAATTGATTTTTATTTTTTTTAGTTCATTCGTTTTTTTTGTTTAACTTTGTCTTATAAATTATTAGACATGAGTAGATATACAATGGCACAAATTGTTACTTTAACAGGTATAAAAGCGCATACTTTACGTAAATGGGAGACTAGATATAATTTTTTAGATCCAGAACGTACAGATACTAACATTAGGTATTATTCGGATAATCAATTAAAAAAATTATTGAACATTAGTGTGTTAAGTAGAAATGGTTTCAGAATTTCTAAAATAGATAAAATGTCTGATGCAGAAATTCATAAAACCATTATAGATAGCCTTGTTAAAGGGAATTATGAAGATGAAATAAGTGCTTTGGTTATTAGTATGTTGGATATGGATGAGGTATCTTTTAATGAGATTTTAAGGACACAAATCATTAAAAAAGGTTTATTGACTACTACTGTGGAGCTTATTTATCCATTTCTAAATCAAGTTGGTGTTCTTTGGGGAGTTAATAAAGTGATGCCAGCACAAGAGCATTTTATTTCTAATTTAATTAAGAAAAAAATGTTTGCTTCTATAGATTTGCTCCCTTATCCACAGGAAGAAGCACCTAAAATATTGATGTTTTTAACAGAAAATGAGCATCATGAAATAGGACTTTTACTCGCATATTATATTGCCAGAGAGATGGGGTGGAAAGTATATTATTTAGGGCAAAATGTGCCTATTGAGAATATTAAGCAAGTTGTAACAGAAATTCGACCAGCGCTTATGCTATCTATGTTTGTTACTCCTACAGAAGTGTCTATTTCCAGTAAAATAGATGCGATTTTACAACAAGGAGAAAGTGTGCCTCTTCTTGTTTCTGGAAATCCCATGAGTTTTGAAAGTGTTAAAGAGAGTGAAATGCTGAAATATTTGTCGCATCCTGAAGATTTAATTGAAATCTTAAAAAATAAAAAACCCAAGTAATCTACTTGGGTTTTTATTTATGGACGATAATTAATACTGCATCAGTATATAGTAATCGATTAATAGCAAGGCTAAAGTAATTGTAATTTATTTAATAACATTGTGTTTTAGATAAAGGATAGTTAATACTCGTTGTATTTAAATAGAATGTTTTTTTTTCCGATTAACTACTTAAAAAAATAATGTCTTTCTATTTAGTAATTCAGTTTTAGTAATTCTTCCATGTAATTTCTAGTATTAGAAAGTCTAGGTATTTTGTGTTGCCCTCCAAGTTTATTGTTCTGTTTAAGCCAATCATAAAACAATTTTTCTCTAGCAACATGAATTGTTGGCTTGTTAAGCGTTAAGTTGTTGTAGCGTTTGGCTTCGTAGTCTGAATTTAAAGATTTTAAAGCATTGTCAAACAGTTCATTAAATAGGTTTATGTCTTTGGGTAGTTTGTTAAATTCTATTAGCCATTCGTGTGCTCCTTTTTCTTTGCCTTGCATAAAAACTGGAGCAGCAGTAAAGTCTACAATTTCTGCTTTTGTTTTTTTACAAACCGTTTTTAAAGCATCTTCTGCGTTTTCAATAATTAACTCTTCACCAAATACATTAATATGGTGTTTTGTACGTCCAGAGACTTTTATTCTGTAGGGTTTAGTGGAGGTAAATCTAACGGTATCCCCAATTTTATAGCGCCATAGTCCTGCGTTAGTAGTAATAACAACAGCATAGTTTTTGCCGATTTCAACTTCTGCAAGCGGTATAATTTTTTCATTAATACTTCCATAGGTTTTCATAGGGATAAATTCATAAAAAATCCCATAATCTAGCATTAGAAGGAGTTCACTAGAATTGTTTAAATCTTGAATGGCAAAAAATCCTTCCGAAGCATTATAAATTTCATAATACTTAAAAGTGCTTTTTGGCAAAATATTCTGGTATTGCTCTTGGTAAGGTGTAAAGCTAACTCCACCATGAAAATAAACTTCTAAATTGGGCCAAATTTCATGTAAATTATTTTTGCCTGTAGTTTCTAATACATTATTTAATAAAACGAGCATCCAAGAAGGTACACCAGCTAAACTGGTTACATTTTCGTTAATAGTTTCGTCTACAATTGCTTGCATTTTGTGCTCCCAATCGCTCATAAGCGAAACTTTGTTGCTTGGTGTGCTGCTAAATTCAGCCCAAAAAGGCATATTATCAATTAAAATAGCACTTAAATCTCCAAAAACGGTTCCGTTTTCTTTATATAGTTCTTTGCTTCCTCCAAGACGTAAACCTTTTCCAGTAAAAAGCTGAGAACCTTCATTGTTATTTAAATACATGCAAAGTAAATCTTTACTAGCTGCATAATGGCAATCCTCTAAAGAGTCTGAACTTACAGGAATAAATTTACTTTTAGCACTTGTGGTTCCGCTAGATTTTGCAAACCATTTAATAGGTGTTGGCCAAAAAATATTATTTTCGCCTTTTCTAGATCGTTCTATGCTAGGCTGTAAATCTTCGTAAGAAGAAAGAGGAACTCGTTCTGCAAATTGTGTATAGTTTTTTATAGATGCAA
This sequence comes from Lacinutrix cladophorae, assembly GCF_053604645.1. Lineage (NCBI taxonomy): Bacteria > Pseudomonadati > Bacteroidota > Flavobacteriia > Flavobacteriales > Flavobacteriaceae > Lacinutrix > Lacinutrix cladophorae. The sequence goes on from NZ_JBSHNR010000110.1 coordinate 344,399, forward strand.
AATCATATTGTTTGCCTGTCTCTGTGTCTTTTGCAGTTTCAATAAGATCTAATAGTAATTCTGTTTGTACTTCATTTGGGTATTTTAAAAACAATTCGATTTGATGAAATCGTTTTTTTAAAAACCAGGAAGCAATAGAATTGACTATAGGAATTGGCATATTTATATTATCTTTAAAAGTTTAAAAATAAGACTTTTTTTTATGTTCTACCAAGGTGTTTTAACAAAAATGGAAACCGAATTCGCGCAGCCCATTCAATATTATTTAGTGTTTGAAAGTGATTTCTTGAATATGAACCAGTTGCTAGGTAAAATCTTAGACATTAAGTTTGTTAAATACCAATGTTTACACTGTGGTTTAAATAAGGAAATTTACAGACAAGGTTTTTGTAAGAGTTGTTTTTTTGACATTCCGCAAGCAGCAGATTGGATTATACGTCCAGAATTAAGTACAGCGCATCTAGATAAAGAAGATAGAGATTTAGTATACGAAAAGAAAGTACAATTGCAGCCTCATATTGTGTATTTAGCAAATTCTAGTAATGTAAAAGTAGGAGTTACTAGAAAAAGCCAAGTACCAACACGTTGGATAGATCAAGGAGCACATGAAGCTATAGAAATTGTTGAGGTTCCAAATAGATATTTAGCAGGAATTACTGAAGTTGCTTTAAAAGAGCATGTAGCAGATAAAACCAATTGGCGAACCATGTTAAAAAATGATATTGCAGATGAAAACCTAGTAGAATGGCGTGAGCGATTAAAAGTTTTTATTCCAGAAGAAGCACAGCAGTATTTTATTGCAACGAATACAGAAACGAATATTGAGTTCCCTGTATTACAATACCCTTTAAAACCTAAAAGTTTAAATATTAAAAAGGAAAAAAAGTACACCGGGAAATTAGTAGGTGTAAAAGGACAATACCTGATTTTTGAAGATCAAACCGTTTTTAATGTAAGATCTAATGAAGGTTTGGTTGTCGAAATTAAGGTAGATTAAGGCAAACAAAAAACACGCTTTCAACGAAAGCGTGTTTTTTTATATATTAAAAAAGAAGTAACTACTAAATATCTTCAGCGTCTCTTAAACCTTGAATATAAGATGCTTTTTGTATTTGTCTTCTACGTTTAACAGATGGTTTAGTGAAAAACTGGTTTTCTCTTAAGTTCTGCATTACTTTCACATTTCTGTGTTTACGCTTGTAACGTTTTAAAGCACGTTCTATATTTTCGCCTTCTTTTATTTCTATTCTTAACATAATGATTCTTTAATTGTGGATGCAAAAGTAAATTAATTATTCTTATTTTATAATATTTATTTACTTTTTTTTGTTTCTTTTTTATTCTATGGAGTCTTTTTTAGTCTCTTGTTTCTTTTTTCCTCCCAAAAGTCCGCCTAATAAATCTTTCACTCCTTCTTCAACAGTTGGTTTTTTTGGTGTTGTTTGCGTGTTTGTAGTATCTGTAGTATTAGTATTCGAATTGTTTCCTCCAATAATATCCGTCAGTACATTTTTTATTGGGTTTGTAGTTTGTGTTTTTGTCGAATCGTTTTTTGGGTTGTTTTCTCCAATAGCATCACCAATTAAATCTTGTAATTGCTGAGAGCCTTGGTTTAAAAGTTTTTGCTTTTGTATTTCAATTAACTGTTTTGTAAGGTTAGTAATACCACTTTTTAAATCTGTTTTTACTGTTGGCGATGTAAATGTTCCACCAATTGTTGCCGTTACTGGGATGGTTATTTTTTCAACAGCAGGATCGTTTATTTTACCAATAAGTTGGTTTATTTCGCTACCTAAGTATTTCGCTGGTACTTGTAAAACGGCATTGTATGCCATGCTTTTGTTGAAGCCATGAGAACCATCTACTGTGATTTTTATGTCTTCATATTTTATATCAAATGGTTTAATGTTTACTTTACCGTCATTAAAATCTAGTTTCGTTTTTAGGTCTTTTAAATCTAGTTTTTCAAAATCTATAAAATTAAAAGCACCATTTAATTTGCTTATTAAAGGGGCGCTTTCTGAAGAGATATCTGTAGTCAATAATTCTGCTAATGCATTACCAGAAACTGAAGATAAATCTGGTGTAAATTCTTCGTTTAAAACACCAGAAAGATTTATGGTAGTATTTAGTTTTCCTTGTAAAATTTTGGCAATTGGTGCTAAACTTTGTAGTAACTCTAAATCTTTAAAGGATTGTGAAATATCAAAATTTGCAATACCTAGATTCATATTAAAAAGAGGTGTTTTGCTTTTGGTGTCTATCAAGCCCGAAATTGCAATGTCACCATCAAAAATATTAGATGTAAGATTTTCTAAAGTTGCTTGTTCCTCTTTAATTTTTAAGTTTCCTTTTACGTTTTTTAGTGTTAAATTATCATATAAAACCGTTTTTGCATCTGCTTGAATCGTGCAATCTAAAAATGCTGGGATTTTAAGAGATTCCTCAGGAGTAGTTTTTTTGTTTTTTGTCGTTGTTTCGGTTTCTGCAACCATAAAATCATTAACGGCAAAAGTGTTAGACTTGACATCAAAATTTCCTTTCAATTTTCCATCACTTAATAAAAAGCCTAATAAATTATTAATCGTTCCTGTAGCGTTTAAGTCACTAGAGCCTGTTTTGGCGTTAAAGCTATCTAAAGAAACTGTTCCTGGGTTAAAGTGAATGTCTGCTTTAGAAATGTGAATTGGGTTTACCATATCTTCACTAGAGAATATAAATTCACTAACACTAACATTACCATTGTTTTTAATTCGTTGGTATGCATTTGTTTCTATGGCATTCCAATCAAAAGAAGTATTTAGCTTTGCTTTTAAAATTCCGCTTAGTTCTTTTTCTAATTCTACTGGATACGCTTTTGTAATATTTGCCAGGTTTAAAACACCATCAATATTAGCATTAACTAATATGTTTTTAGTAATGTTTTTTAGGGTTGCTGAAGATTGAAATACATCTTCATCTATTTTGAAGTTTAAGGTTTTTAAATCTAAATAGGTGTTGTCTATATTTCCATCGTCATTTTTTAACGTTGCATTTATAACAATGTTTTCTACGCTTTTAGGTAAATCAGGATATTTAAAAGATGCGTTATTAGATACTACATTAATATCTAAAGTAGGAATTGTGGTGTCACTGCTTAATCCTTTAATATTACCTTTTACTTTAAAGGTTCCTGTTGTTGCAACGTTTTCAATGTTTTTTGAATATGCTTCTGGAATTATAGCAAGAAAATCTTTAAAATCGGATCCAGTGTTTTCAAAAGAAAGATCGATGTTTTGACCTTCGTCTACCATTTGAAAAAAACCTTGAAATGCTATTGGTAACTGATTTATAATTGCTTTATTTTCTTTAAAAGTGTATTTGCTATTTTCTAAATCTAGACCAATTATAGCATCTAGTTTAATCGTGTTATTGTTTAAGTACTGTGTGCTGTCTAGGCTTAAGCTAACTCTAGCTTCTGTGTTTGTGTCTAATTCAGAAACATCTTCAGAGAAAGTTCCTTTACCAGAATGGTTTAGTTCTGTTATATAAAATGTGGTGTTCGATTTTTCGTCTAGATACGTAAATGCACTATTTTTAATAGCATAATCTTCAATGTCAAAACGGAAACTTTGTTCGTCTTCTGTGACGCTATTGTTTTGGTTCTCATTTTCTTTTACTATATCGTAATTTACATCACCGAATTTGTTCGTTTTTAATGTTAATAAAGCCTCGTTTACGTTAATTGCATTTACTAAAAGTGGCCCTTCGTCTGCTTTTTTTAATAATTCCTTTACAGACATATCGAAAGTAATAGACTTTGCTGTAGCAAAAGTTTCGTCTTTAAAAGGTTCGAAATTGGTAATAACTAAATCGTTTACACTAACATGAGCTTGTGGAAAACTACTAATAAGACTCAGGCTTACATCGCTAAAATCTACTTTAGCATTCATGTTTTCGTTAATAAATTGTTTTACCATATCCTTAATTTGAGATTTAAACATAAAAGGAATGGCAACTAATAGTGCCAAAATAATAAGTAAAGTTATACCAATAATTTTTAAAGCTTTCTTCATAAAAAATACAAATTTATTTGTGTAAGTATTTACGTAATAATACTTGGTTTAGATCTTGTATTGATAGATTTTAGCAAAAGTTTAGCATTTAAAGTAAATTTATCTCTTCGTTGACCTTAAGCTGAAAACGTTTTCTAAAAAGATAAACCCCTAAATATAAAAAGGGAGTATCTACAATAGCAATTAGTACTTTAAAGGCAAAACCAGCAACCAATAATCCAGCAAATTTATCCCATGCTATAATATCAAAAGAACATAGTAATGTTAAGATGGTAAACGTATCTACAAATTGAGAGAAAAAAGTTGAAAAATTATTTCGTAACCATAGGTGTTTTCCTTTGGTTAATTTTTTCCAGAAATGATACACCTGAATATCTACAAGTTGTGCAAATAAGTACGCCATCATGCTCGCAAAAACTGCAATTGCTGTACTTCCAAAAACGGTTGTAAATAATTTGTTGTTGACAGGAGACCAGCTTGTTGCGGGAACTAAATTAGCAACGTAAACAATTAGCATGGAAAAAAATGAAGCAAATATTCCAGCAATTACAATATCGTTAGCTCGCTTCTTTCCATAAATCTCGCTAATTAAATCGGTTATTAAAAAAGTTATTGGATATGGTAAAATACCAACAGAAATTTCAAAAAGAGAAACTCCAAAAATTTTATTAGGAAAAGGGTACCAATAAAAAAACTTCTGAAATATTAAATTAGAAACTACCAAAGAGGTTATAAATAAAGCGCCCAGAAACAGGTAAATACGTTGTGCAGTAAGTTTATCTTTTAATGTCATTGCAAATTGTGAATAAATAGCGAAGATAAATATAAAGCATTAAAAATTGTTTTCCTTATTTTGCTAATTCTATGAGCCAACCAAAAAAAGCATACATTTCCTTAGGGAGTAATAAAGGCGACAAATTTAAAAATTTGCAAAACGCTATAGACTGTATTCATGTACAGGTTGGTAATATTAAAATTATTTCTAAAGTATATAAAACACCTGCTCTTGGTTTTGAAAGTGAAGCATTTTTTAATACCTGTTTGATTTTAGAAACCGAATTAAAACCCAATAAGCTTTTAAAGAAATTACTAGATGTTGAAACGCAATTAGGAAGAGTAAGAACAAAGATTAAAGGGTATCAAGCCAGAATTATTGATTTAGATATTATTTTTTTTGAAGATGAAATTGTAGAAACAAAATCTTTGCATATTCCACATCCCGAAATGCAAAAACGAAAATTTGTTTTGCAACCATTATATAATATTGCATCGCAAATACAACATCCTGTTTTAAAAAAAGAGATTAGTGTTTTATTAGAAGAATGTGAAGATGAAAGTGTTTTAGAACCCATAAATATTTGGCTTAAAAACCCAAGTAAACAATATGATTTTTCAAATTATAATTTTATAGCTATTGAAGGAAATATAGGAGCAGGAAAAACAAGTTTAACCAATAAAATGGCGCATGATTTTAATGCGAAACTTATTTTAGAACGTTTTGCCGATAATCCATTTTTACCAAAATTTTATAAAGAACCAAAGCGCTATGCGTTTACTTTAGAAATGTCTTTTCTGGCAGATCGTTACCAACAAATTAGTGATGATTTATCGCAATTAGACTTGTTTAAAGATTTTATTGTTAGTGATTACGATGTGTTTAAATCACTAATTTTTTCTAAAATAACCTTGCCAGAAGATGAGTTTAGACTTTATAGAAAACTCTTTTATCAAGTATATAAAGATATAGCAAAACCAGATTTGTACGTATATTTATATCAAAATACAGAAAGACTTCAGGCTAATATTAAAAAAAGAGGTAGAAATTACGAGAAGAATATTGAAAACGACTATTTAGAAAAAATAAATGCTGGTTATTTAGAGTTCTTAAAAGAACAAACCGAATTAAACGTGAAGATTATTGATATTTCAGATAAAGATTTTGTGAAAAATAGAGCAGATTATTTATGGTTGTTAGATAAGATTTGTGAATAGTTTTTTAAAATCCCTAAAATATATAGCATTCATGATGCAAAACAGATTTTTACTATTTTACTTTATTCTTTTTTCTTCTATTGCTACAATTGCTCAAAATAAATTTACAGATTCTATAATTACTGCTTTACAAAAAGAGCCCTTATTTTTCGAAAAAGTATTTATTCATACAAATAAGATTAAGTATAATCAGGAAGATACTATTTGGTTTAAAGCTTATGTTTCTTCAAATGAAAATACGCCTTCATTAAAAACCACATTGCTTTATGTTAGTCTGTTTTCGGAAACAGGAGCATTAATAGAAACTCAAAATATATTGATTAATAAAGGTGTTGGTATTGGGCAATTTGAGTTGTTTCATTCTTTAAAAGGTGGAAATTATTATTTGCAAGCACAAACCAATTTTATGAAAAACTTTGGAGAAGCTAATGTGTTTGTTTCTAAGATAAGTATTAGTAATGCTGTAGAGGAAAAAGCTGAAACTAATGAGTTCTTATACGATGTGCAACTCTTTCCAGAAGGTGGTTTTTTGTTAGAAAATGTTGAAAATGTAGTTGCTGTTAAGGTGTTGACTAATGGTCTTGGGAATGATTTTTCTGGTAAAATAGTAGATTCTAATAATAATGAAGTGGCACATTTTAAAAATGCGTATTCAGGAATGGCTAAATCTAAATTTTATTATAAAGAATTAGAAAAATATCAAGCTATTATAGCTACTAATGATTCGGTTTTTCGAGTAGATGTTCCGCTAGCTAAAAAACAAGGTGTAGCAATAACTGTAAGTGATGATAAGGATTTCATAACATTACAATTGCAAACCAATACACAGACGATACAAAATGCAAATGATGATTATTTTATTCTATTTCATCAAAATAATAAGTTAGTCAATTATGCAGATGTTGTTTTAGTAGATACTTCAAAAATTAAACTAAGATTAAACAAAAAAGATTTTTTTAATGGTGTAAATACAGTGACCGTTTTTGAAAATAATACACCGGTTTTAGAAAGGAAATTTTTTGTGTATAAAAGTAATACTAAAAAAGAAGTAAAAATTGAAAAACTACTAGAAGTAAAGGATTCTATTGCATTTAAAATGCTAATAAAAGACACCTCTGGAGTAGCAAATATTAGTGCATCTGTTTTGTCTAATACCGTGGAGCTAGATGAAAATGCAAGTATTGAATCTGCCTTTTTGTTGACTCCTTATCTAAAAGGTTATATAGAAAAGCCTTCTTACTATTTTAATACTAATAATAAAAATAGGTTTAATCATTTAGACTTGCTATTGTTAACACAAGGATGGACGCAGTATTCTTCTACAGAGTATGTGCATAATCTAAATCCAAAATACAAGTATAATTTTGAAATGGGTTTTAAATTATCTGGTTATGTAAAACCATTAGGTTCTAATAATCTTGCCTTAATTAGTGAAGACAATAAGATTATTGACAAGATATTTTTAAACAATAAATTAGATTTTACATTTAAAAATCTATTAATATACAAAGGGGATTCTGTAAAGTTATCTTTTGTAAAGCCAGACAAAGCATTAGCAAAACCAGAAAACATGGTTTTAGATTCTGTTAGTAATTATAAAATGAAGTTTCAACCAAAAAAAAAGGCATCTAACTATTCCTTATCCAAGCAGGAAAACTATAGTCATGTAGATTTTTACCAAAGTAATACTACTACATTAGATACCGTAAATGTTTCGGGTAAGGTTAAAAGTAGAGCGTATTTTGAAAAGAAAAAGCTCGTGAATAAATATAAAAAAATAACTTCCGATATAGGTAAATATATGCCTTTAGAAGTGAGTGATTATTATAAAAATGAATTCTTATTAAGGTATTTAGAGCGAGAAGAAGGTGTTAAGTTGGTTAATTGGAAAGGTTTAGAATGGTATTTGGAGGTTGGTGTAAAAAAGGAAGCACTTTTGTTTATTGATGGTAAAAGAATGGAATCGGAAGATTTAGCAGGTTTGAAATTAGAAATGAAAGATATTGAAAGTGTTATGATGCAGCCATATCCAAAAGAAGGAGGAGCTGTGGCTTATCAAGTGTTTACAAAAGATAACTACAAAAAGGGAATAATAGAATTATACCAGAACTATGTTTTTGAATATGGTTATAATGCTGTCAAAAAGTATTATACACCTATTAATGATTTTAATTTTCAAAATGAAATACAGGAAATAGATTGGAAACCAATATTAGAAACTAATGCTAATGGAGAGGTTGTTTTTAAAGTGAAACAGTATAACTCAGGATATACTTTTTATGTTCAGGGATTTACTAAAGCAGGAGCTCTTATTAGTGAAATTATGGTTGTAGAATAGTGTTTTTCATTTTACTAAAAACATCCCAAACCACAACACCGCAACTTACAGAGATGTTTAAAGAATGTTTGGTTCCAAATTGCGGTATTTCAATAATAGAGTCGCTTGCGTTTACCACATCCTGCGCAACACCTTTTACTTCGTTACCAAAAACTAAAGCGTATTTTGTGGTTGCCCTTGGTGTAAATTTGTTTAGCATTGTTGCATTTTCAGCTTGTTCAATAGCACAGATTTGAACCTGTTCTTCTTGTAGTTTTTTAATAATGTCTAATGTGTTTTCTGCGTATTCCCATGTCACAGTGTCTGTGCTTCCTAAGGCTGTTTTGTGTATGTCTTTATGTGGTGGTGTAGCAGTAATTCCGCAGAGATAAATTTTTTCCACCAAAAAGGCATCACTCGTTCTAAATACAGAGCCTATGTTATTTAAACTTCTAATGTTATCTAAAATAATAATAATAGGAGTTTTGGTAGCGGTTTTAAACCCTTCAACACTCAGTCTATCTAGTTCGCTATTTTTTAGTTTACGCATTTAAAATGTCTTTTTTTAGTTTTCCTAAAGGCAGTAATTAAAATTCTGTCTCTACTTTTTGTGAACAAATGTAAATAACTAAAGTAGAATTGATTTCAAAAAAAATCAAATTATAAGTACCTTAGCAATCTTATAGTCCTAAGTAATTAATAGGGCAAAAATAACACTTTTACTCTTGGCAAAAAAAACAAAAAAAGTAACCCCTTTAATGAAGCAGTACAATGCTATAAAAGCAAAGTATCCAGATGCTTTATTATTATTTCGAGTTGGAGATTTTTACGAAACCTTTGGTGAAGACGCTATTAAAACAGCTGGTATTTTGGGTATTATTCTAACCAAACGAGGTGCAGGTAGCGAAAGCGAAATAGAACTAGCAGGGTTTCCGCATCACTCTTTAAATACCTATTTACCAAAATTAGTAAAAGCAGGAGAACGTGTTGCTATTTGTGATCAATTAGAAGATCCTAAACAAACCAAAAACATTGTGAAGCGTGGTGTTACAGAGTTGGTAACCCCTGGTGTAGCTTTAAATGATGAGGTTTTGATCTCGAAATCTAATAATTTTTTGTGCTCGGTTTATTTCGAAAAAAATAAAATTGGAATCTCCTTTTTAGATGTGTCTACTGGAGAGTTTTTAACTTCGCAAGGAAATGCCGAATATATAGATAAGTTACTTCAAAATTTTAGCCCAAGTGAAGTCTTGGTGTCTAAACAAAAGAGAAGCCTTTTTAAGGAAACCTTTGGGGCTGATTTTCATACTTTTTATTTAGAAGATTGGGTGTATCAAACCGATTATGCAAACGAAACCTTAATAAAACACTTTAATACCAAAACTTTAAAAGGATTTGGTATTGCAGATTTAGAGCAAGGTATAATCGCTTCAGGTTCTGTTTTGCATTATTTAGGTGAAACACAACATAACAAATTACAGCACATCACTTCTATTTCTAGAATTGCAGAAGATGACTATGTGTGGATGGATCGTTTTACCATTAGAAACTTAGAGCTGTATAATTCTACCAATAATAATGCAGTCACGCTTTTACATGTTATAGATAAAACCATTTCTCCTATGGGTGGACGTTTACTAAAACGATGGTTAGCTCTGCCGCTAAAAAATGTAGAAAAGATTAAACAACGTCATGAAGTGGTAGCTTTTTTTACTAAAGATAAAAATACGCTTCAAAAGACACAAAATCATATAAAAGGAATTGGAGATATTGAGCGATTAATATCTAAGGTTGCAACAGGAAAGGTGAATCCCAGAGAGGTAATTCAGCTTAAAAATTCTTTAGAAGCCATACTGCCAATAAAAGAGTTGTCTTCTAATTGTGATAATGAATCCCTTAAAATAATAGGGGATAATCTTCAAGGTTGCAATGTGCTTCGCGAAAAGATTAAAACCATGCTAAATGAAGATGCTCCTGTAAATGTTTTAAAAGGAAGTACGATTGCTGAAGGTTTTTCTAAAGAGTTAGATGAACTTAGAGCATTGTCAACTTCAGGAAAAGATTATTTAGATAAGATGTTACAACGTGAAAGCGAACGAACAGGAATTACGTCGCTTAAAATAGCATCTAACAATGTATTTGGTTATTATATAGAAGTAAGAAATACACACAAAGATAAAGTTCCAGAAGAATGGATACGCAAGCAGACTTTAGTCAATGCAGAGCGTTATATTACTGAAGAGCTTAAAGAGTACGAAAGTAAAATTCTGGGTGCCGAAGAAAAAATATTAGCCATAGAGCAAAAATTATTTGCAGAATTAGTTGCTTGGATGAACCAATACATTAAACCAGTACAGCAAAATGCATATCTAATTGGGCAATTAGATTGTTTGGCTGGTTTCGCGCAATTAGCAAAAGATAATAAGTATAGCTACCCAATAATTGATGATACGCATGATCTTGAAATAAAAGACGGTCGTCATCCCGTAATAGAAAAACAATTGCCAATTGGAGAGCCATACATTGCAAACGATGTTTTTCTAGATAGAGCAACCCAACAAATAATTATGATTACTGGTCCAAATATGTCTGGTAAGTCTGCAATTTTACGTCAAACTGCTTTAATTGTATTACTAGCACAGATGGGAAGTTTTGTTCCTGCAAAAGCGGCTAGAATAGGTTTAGTAGATAAAATATTTACTAGAGTAGGAGCAAGTGATAATATTTCAATGGGAGAGTCTACTTTTATGGTAGAGATGAATGAAACTGCATCTATTTTGAATAATATTAGTAATAGAAGTCTGGTCTTGTTAGATGAAATAGGAAGAGGAACAAGTACCTATGATGGGATTTCTATTGCTTGGGCAATTAGCGAATATTTACATGAGCATCCAGCAAAACCAAAAACACTTTTTGCAACACATTATCACGAGCTAAATGAAATGACGGAAACATTTACTAGAATAAAAAACTACAACGTCTCTGTAAAAGAATTAAAAGATAACGTATTATTTATTCGAAAGCTAGTTGCAGGAGGAAGTGAGCATAGTTTTGGTATTCATGTCGCTAAAATGGCTGGAATGCCACAGCAGGTCTTACATAGAGCAAATAAAATATTAAAGAAACTAGAAAAATCACATTCTAGTGAAGAACTTACTGATAAAGTAAAATCGATAAAAGATGAAATGCAATTAAGTTTCTTCAATTTAGACGATCCATTATTAGAACAAATAAAAGAAGAGATATTACATATTGATATTGATACACTTACACCTGTAGAAGCGTTAATGAAACTTAACGAAATAAAACGAATGTTGATTAAGAAAAAGCAGGTTTGAAAAAAAAAATAATAATTTTTCGAAAAAGGCTTTGCAATTCATAGATTTATTTTAAATTTGCAACCGCAATAGCAATATTGCACGTTCATACAAAAGACTGCGAAAGTAGCTCAGGGGTAGAGCATCACCTTGCCAAGGTGGGGGTCGCGGGTTCAAATCCCGTCTTTCGCTCTGAGACTTTCTTTATAATATACCAAGTGATATTTTAATTAATATCAGCAACTGCTGAAGTGGTGGAATTGGTAGACACGTTGGACTTAAAATCCAATGTCCATTAGGACGTACGGGTTCAAGTCCCGTCTTCAGTACAGATGAAAAGCCGAAACGAAAGTTTCGGCTTTTTTGTTTTAAAAATATACTTGAAAGCTAGCTTTTCCGCATGTTTTTAAAATAAAAAAGCAATCCAATCTTTTGGATTGGTTTTTCTCAACATGTTGAAACTGGGACTCGACGAAGTCAATTCCCATTTTATAGATTTATGTTTCGCGAGATGCACATAAAGGAACCCACGTGGTTAATTCCTTTCTTCAATAAAAAAAGCCTTACAGAAATGTAAGGCTTTTTTGGTTTATATTGTTTCTTAATTTTAAAAATAAGCACAAAAAAAAGCCTTCATAATTATGAAGGCTTTTAAATTAAAGTCTGGTATTAGTGACCAGCTTTAGCTTTTAAATCATTTGCTTTATCAGAAACTGCATCTGAAGCTTTTTCCACTGCATTTCCAGCAGCATCTTTTGCGTCTCCAGCAGCTTTTTCAACAGCATCTACAGCGTTTCCAGCAGCATCTTTTGCAGAGTCAGCAGCATTTTCAATTGCATTTCCAGCAGCATCCACAGCATTACCTGCAGCATCCACAGCAGAGTCAGCAGCATTTTCAACAGCGTCTCCAGCTTCTTCAAGAGCATCACCTGTTGCATCAGCAGCATTTTCTAATGCATCACCAGTAGCTTCAGCAGCGTTTTCTACAGCATCACTAGCTGCGTCAGTTTTTTCTTTTACTTCTCTACATGATGTAAACGATACGCTTAATGCTAATAATAAAGCAGCGCTAAATAATAATTTTTTCATTAGTAATAGTTTTAGTGTTAATTTTCAATAATACGAATGTAATAACTTCAAGTTAAAAACGAATAAATTTTGTTAACATTTTTAACATAATTATTAAATAAGCAAATAAATCAGTTTAAATACGTATTAAGTCTATTATTTGGACTACAGCTCCTGTGTTTTTTTTAATATATTTTAAATTTTGAAGACCAGAATATTCTCTTTTGTCTGGATTTTTAATCCATTTATCAAGTATTAATGCCAATTCTTCTTTGTTTTTTACTGTAAACATGCCATTTGCTTCAATCATTTCATGTGCTTCAGGAAATTCTTTGTAGTTTTTTCCAATTATTACTGGTATTCCAAAAACAGCTGGTTCTAGTGTGTTGTGTAATCCAGTGGTTCCCATAGCTCCACCAACATATGCAATGTCTGCATAGTTATATGTTTTAGTTAGTAAACCAATAGTATCCATTATAAAAACAGGATATTTAGAGAGATCCTGACTTTCTTTTTCAGAATACTTTATGCATCGGACTTCAAGTTGTTTGCAAAATTTTTCTATTTGTGTGGCTTTAATATTGTGAGGGGCAATAATAAATTTTAACTTCTTGGAAGCTTTTTTATTGATGTAATCTATTAAAATGTTTTCGTCTTCAGGCCAGGTACTACCAGCAACAACACATAGACTGTCTTGTTTAAATTCTTTAATAAAATCTAACGTATTGTTTTGTGCTAATTGGCTATACACACGATCAAAACGTGTGTCTCCAGAAACAGTTACTTCATTGTAATTTATTTTATTTAATAGCGTTTTCGAAGTTTCGTTTTGTACAAAAATATGTTCGAATGCAAGTAATGCATTTCTTTGTGCTTTTCCGTAGTACTTAAAAAAAGAATGGTCAGGTCTAAAAAGAGCAGAAATTAAAATAGCTTTTAAATTTCGCTTTTTAATTTCATTTAAAAAATTAGGCCAAATATCATATTTAACAAACACAGTAAGTTGGGGATTTACTATATCTATAAACTTTTTTGCATTTCCTTTAGTATCTAAAGGAAGATAAACAACTATATCTGCTATTTTGGTGTTCTTCCTAATTTCATATCCCGAAGGAGAAAAAAAACTTAGAACAATTTTATGGTTTGGGTAGCTTTTTCTTATCTTTTTAAAAACAGGTAAGCCTTGTTCGTACTCTCCTAAAGAAGCACAATGAAACCATATACAAGTATCCGTATGCGAGATGTTATTTTTTAAAATAGAAAATGTTTGTTTTCTACCCGAAACTCCTTTCTTTATTTTGATGTTAAATAAGGCTACTCCTTTTAAAACCAGAGAGGTTAGCTGAATAAGTATGTTGTAAATGATAGCCAATAGTTTTTGTTTGTTGCTAAAATACATTTCTTTTAAATTAAATACATCTCTCGTATTTAATAAATTATTTATTATTCATTGATCTTCATTGCTAAACGATACGGATTTTTGTAAATTCGTATCATATAATGAGCCTGGTTTTATAGCGCCAGTTTCAAAATTTTAGATTGTGAAAAAAATTCAAATGGTCGACCTTAAAGGTCAATATGCTGGCATTAAAGATGTTGTAAACCCAACAATTCAAGAAATAATAGATAATGCTTCTTTTATTAATGGACCAAAAGTTCATGAGTTTCAAAAAAACTTAGAAGAATATTTAGCTGTTAAACATGTAATTCCTTGTGCTAATGGTACAGACGCATTACAAATAGCAATGATGGGTTTAGGTTTAAAACCTGGAGACGAAGTTATTACTGCAGATTTTACATTCGCTGCTACCGTTGAGGTAATCGCATTATTGCAATTAACTCCAGTGTTGGTAGATGTAGATCCAAATGATTTTAATATTAGTGTTGAAGCAATTCAAAAGGCAATAACACCAAAAACAAAAGCAATAGTTCCTGTGCATTTATTCGGGCAATGTGCAAACATGGAAGCTATTATGAAAATTGCCGAAGCGCATAATCTATATGTAATTGAAGATAATGCGCAAGCAATAGGTGCAACATACACGTATAGTAATGGAGACAAGGCAAAAGCTGGTACTATTGGTCACGTAGCTTCTACTTCTTTTTTTCCTTCAAAAAATCTTGGATGTTACGGGGATGGTGGCGCAATATTTACAAACGATGACGATTTAGCACATACCATTAGAGGAATAGTAAATCACGGGATGTACGAACGTTACCACCACGATGTAGTTGGAGTAAATTCTAGACTAGATTCTATACAAGCAGCAGTTTTAAACGCCAAATTACCATATTTAAACACCTATAATAAAGCAAGGCAATCTGCTGCAAGAAAATATAATAATGCTTTTCAAGGAATATCAAATATAATTACACCTCAAGTAGCTAAAACCTGTTCTACCATTTGTGAAGACTGTGATTGTCATGTTTTTCACCAATACACTTTAAGACTAAAAAATGTAGATAGAGATGCTTTGGTGCAGTTTTTAAATAGCCATGAAATACCTTGTGGAGTTTATTATCCAATACCATTGCATAACCAAAAAGCATATCAAGATACTAGATATAACGAAGCAGATTTTCCAGTTACTAATCAACTAGTAAAAGAGGTGATTTCGTTACCAATGCATACCGAATTAGACGATGAGCAAATAGCATTTATTACTAATAAAATAAAAGAATTTATAGCAAATAATTAGGGCGTTACCACAAGGGTCAGGCTGTACGCTTAAATCTTTTTTTGCCATATATGCCAGCAAAAAAAGGATAACGCTTCTATCCTTAACGCACATAGCAACCAATGAAAATACTTGTCACAGGAGGTTTAGGTTTTATAGGATCGCACACAGTTGTAGAGCTTCAAAAAGAGGGGTGTCAAGTAGTAATTATTGATAATCTTTCTAATTCTTCATTAGATGTCTTAGAAGGGATTGTCTCTATTACAGGAATAAAACCAATTTTTGAACAACTAGATTTAAAAGATAAAACCAAAGTGCAAACGTTTTTTAAAAAGCACCAAGATCTTCAAGGTGTAATACATTTTGCAGCAAGTAAAGCTGTAGGAGAGAGCGTAAATAAACCCTTATTATATTACGAAAACAATATTAATACTTTGGTTTATGTGTTACAAGAACTAGAGAAATTAGAAATAGCTAATTTTATATTTAGTTCTTCCTGTACCGTATATGGTCAAGCAGATACCATGCCAATTTCGGAAGATGCTCCTATACAAAAAGCCCAATCTCCATACGGAAACACCAAACAAATTGGAGAAGAAATAATACAAGATATCTGTAAAATAACACCACAAGTACAAGCAATTGCATTGCGATATTTTAATCCAATAGGTGCGCATGAAAGTGTAAAAATTGGAGAACTGCCAATTGGTGTACCACAAAATTTAGTGCCATTCATTACTCAAACTGCAGCTGGAATACGAGAACAGCTTTCTGTGTTTGGTAACGATTATCGAACTCCAGACGGAACCTGTATAAGAGATTATATTCATGTGGTAGATATTGCAAAAGCACACGTAATTGCATTACAACGTTTGTTAGATAAAAAAAATGAAACCGATTTTGAGATCTTTAATTTAGGAACAGGGACAGGAAGTTCTGTTTTAGAGGTTATTCAAGCTTTTGAACGTGTTTCTGGCGAAAAACTAAACTATAAAATAGTAGATAGAAGAGCTGGAGATGTAGTTTCTGCTTATGCCGATACTACAAAGGCAAATCAAATTTTAGGCTGGAAAGCAAAATATAATTTAGAGGATGCCATGTTATCTGCTTGGAAATGGCAACAACAATTATAAAATTAAGCTACAGTTTCCTTCTTTTTAAAATTACCTAAAATAAGTAGTCCTAAACCTAGCATTACAGACATATCTGCAACGTTAAAAATTCCAGTTCTAAAAACACCACCAAGATCTATATGAAACATATCTGTTACAGAAC
The DNA here is from genome assembly GCF_053604645.1 of Lacinutrix cladophorae. NCBI lineage: Bacteria > Pseudomonadati > Bacteroidota > Flavobacteriia > Flavobacteriales > Flavobacteriaceae > Lacinutrix > Lacinutrix cladophorae. Next base: position 361,101 of record NZ_JBSHNR010000110.1, read on the forward strand.
CATATAAAAACCTGTCGTAAATATTTGCCATTCCACCTCCTAAAATACAGCAAAAACCTAGTAATGAAAAAGTGTCTAAGTTTTTGTTTTTAAAAATTAAAAATAACACATAAGCCATTACAGCAACTGGAATTATAAGTAGAAATATAGCGCGCATCGTTGGACTTAAATCACTTCCCATTCCTAAAAATGCTCCAGAATTTTCTACATTATGTAAGGTGAAGTAATCTCCAATAATTTCCGATTTACTTCCTTTAACAACAGATGCTCTGGTCCAAAACTTGGAAACCTGATCAATAACAATATTGAAAATAATTAAAAAAGCAATAAATAAAGAGCGTTTCATTATGCTTTAGTTTCTATTGTTGCAGCAGCGGTTTGCGCTTCTCTATTAATTTTCTTTACCAATCCTTGAAGTACTTTTCCTGGTCCAACTTCTGTAAATAAGGTGGCACCATCTGCAATCATTTGTTGTACCGATTGTGTCCAACGAACAGGAGCAGTAAGTTGCGAAATTAAATTCTTTTTTATTTCAGCTTCTTTAATAACTGCGTTAGCAGTAACATTTTGATAAATTGGGCAGTTTGGTTTGCTAAAGTTTGTGTTTTCAATTGCAGCAGCTAATTCTTCTCTAGCAGGCTCCATCATTGGCGAGTGAAAAGCACCACCAACAGGAAGTACTAAAGCGCGTCTTGCTCCAGCTTCTTTCATTGCTTCGCAGGCACGATTAATAGCGTCAATTTCTCCTGAGATCACTAGTTGACCAGGACAGTTATAGTTGGCAGCAACTACAATCCCTTCGGTTTTAGCACAGATGTCTTCTACCACTTTGTCTTCTAAACCTAAAACAGCAGCCATGGTACTTGGTTGTATTTCGCAAGCTTTTTGCATTGCTTTTGCACGTTGTGATACTAGACGTAAGCCGTCTTTAAAAGTTAAAGCGCCATTTGCTACTAAGGCAGAAAATTCACCTAAAGAATGTCCAGCAACCATATCTGGTTTAAAACTTTCTCCTAGAGTTTTTGCTAAAATCACAGAGTGTAAAAATATTGCAGGTTGCGTTACTTTAGTTTCTTTTAAAGCTTCAGCAGTACCTTCAAACATAATGTCTGTAATGTTGAATCCTAATATTTCATTAGCGTCTTCAAATAAATGTTGTGCTTCTGGAGCGTTTTCGTATAAGTCTAAACCCATTCCTGAAAATTGAGCTCCTTGACCTGGAAATATATATGCGTTCATTCGTTTTAATTTTGAGTTGCAAAAATAAGATTTTTTTTTAGATGCTAGTTAGCTTCCAAAGTATTCCTTGTAATTAAGATCTATTAACTTATAAACCACTAATTGCAGCTTCTGCACAGCGTTCGCCATCCATGGCTGCAGAAATAATTCCACCAGCATAACCACCTCCTTCACCACAAGGAAAAAGTCCAGTAATTTCTGGATGTTCTAAATTTTCTTTTCTTGGAATATTTACAGGAGACGATGTTCTAGATTCCACTCCAATAATATTCGCTTCGGCGGTATAGAATCCATTCATTTTAGTGCCAAAAGCTTTAAAACCTTGACGTAATCTACTTCCTATTAGCTTTGGAAATAAAGAATGTAATGGCGCTGCATTTAATCCTGGTTGATAAGAAGTAGGATTTAAACTTTCGGATAGATTCCCTTCCACAAAATCGGTTAAACGTTGTGCAGGAGCAGTTTGACTTCTTCCTCCAGCATAAAAGGCGAGTTTTTCAAAATCCTTTTGATATTCTAACCCTTTTAGGACGCCAAATTTCTCGTATTTAGGTAAATCTTTATCCACATTAATTTCTACAACAATACCAGAGTTTGCAAAGGCATTATTTCTTTTAGATGGTGACATGCCGTTAACTACAACTTCACCATTTGCAGTTGCAGCAGGAACAATAAATCCCCCAGGACACATGCAGAAAGAATACACGCCTCTGTCGTTAACCTGATGTACTAAACTGTAAGCTGCAGCAGGAAGTAGTTCGCTACGGTTGCCATTGCAATGGTACTGAATGCTATCTATAATATGTTGTGGATGTTCTACACGAACTCCCATTGCAAAAGATTTTGCTTGTAAAGCGATTTCTTTTTTATGTAGTAAATAGTAGATGTCACGAGCAGAATGACCAGTTGCCAAAATCACTCGATTTGCAGTTAATTCTTTACCGTTTTGTAATTGTAAAGCTTGAACGGCATTGTTTTTTATAATAAAATCAGTGACACGAGTTTCAAAATGAATTTCACCTCCATATTTTAATATAGTTTCTCTTATGTTTGAAACTACTTTTGGTAATTTATTGGTTCCAATATGCGGATGCGCATCTACCAAAATTTGGTCTGTTGCACCATGAAATACAAGATTTTCGAAAATACGACGCACATCACCACGTTTTAAACTTCGTGTGTATAGTTTTCCGTCGCTATAGGTTCCTGCACCACCTTCACCAAAACAATAATTAGAATCTTCGTTTACAAAATGATCTTGGTTAATGGCTTTTAAATCTCTCCGTCTGTCTTGTACATTCTTACCACGTTCTAAAACAATAGGTTTAAAACCAAGTTCTATACAACGCAAAGCAGCATACATTCCTGCAGGACCAAAACCAATAATATGAATAGGTTTGGCTTTTGAAATATCTTTATAGTCAAAAATGTATTCTGAAGTTTCAGGTACAGGTTCATTAATAAAAACAGAAACTTTATAATTAAAGATTATTTTAGGTTTACGTGCATCAATAGATTTACGCAATACTTTAATACCGGAAATATCTTCACGAGATATACTTAACTTTTTAGAAGCTTTTATTAAAAGAATATTTGGTATTTCTTCTTCTTTAAGAGAAACTCGTAATTGCAGGTCTTTAATCATATGGCGAATTTATGAAAAATTGTGATAGGTAATTATAGATTTTTAGGATTTACAGAGTATTAGGAAACAATTATTTAACCAAGTTAATCTTTAGTTAACTCATACATAATGTTAAGCTTTAATTATGGTAATACTACTGCGTTAGTTTTACTTTTTAATCCAAAATAAATATTATGTATAAAAGAATTACACTCTTAAGTGCTTTCCTATTTACTTGTTTTATAGGGTATTCGCAAGTCTCACTACAGATTACAGAAATCTGGCCAGGAAATGGTGAAGGAGACAATTTAACCTCAGACTGGTTTGAAATTACAAATATGGGAGACGTCGCTTGGACTCCTGCTATGGGAGATTTATTTTTTGATGACGACTCTCAAGATTATACAACAGCCGATTTAATAAGTGGTATTACTAGTATTCAACCAGGAGAATCTGTAATAGCAATAGACGATACTGATACTGCAGAATTTATAGCTTTATGGAGTAGTGTTTACAACCTAGTAGGAATACAAATTGGAACTTATAATGGTTCTGGTCTTGGTGGAGGAGGAGATGCGGTTACTTTATTTATGAGTATTGGTGCTCCTGTAGATGCTAATGCAATTATTGATTTTGAAGCATATCCAGATACCGAACTTACTCCAGGACAATCTTATGATGTTACCAAAGGAGGCTTCAGCATTATTGGAGAGTTACCATATCAACCTGTTGCTACTGCTGTAAATAATATGAATGAATCCGCAATTGGTTCACCGGGAAATTTAGGGCCAGCATTGCCTAATCTACAAATTACAGAAATTTGGCCAGGAAATGGAGAAGGTGATAATCTTACTTCCGATTGGTTTGAAATTACAAATGAAGGTCCAGGAGTTTGGACACCAACATTTGGTGATTTATATTTTGATGATGATTCTCAAGATTATACAACAGCCGATTTAATAAGTGGCATTACTAGTATTCAACCGGGAGAGTCTGTAATAGCAATAGACGATACCAATACTGCAGAATTTATAGCAATATGGAGTAGTGTTTACAACCTAACAGGAGTACAAATTGGAACTTATGATGGTTCTGGACTTGGAGGTGGAGGAGATGCGGTTACTTTATTTATGAGTGTTGGCGCTCCTCTAGATGCTAGTGCAATCGTCGATTTTGAAGCATATCCAGATACTGAACTTGCTCCAGGAAAATCTTATGATGTTGTAAAAGGAGATTTTAGTGCTATTGATGAGTTACCATATCAACCTGTTGCTACTGCTAATAATAATATGAATGAACCTGCAATTGGTTCTCCTGGTAATTTAGGAGCTTTAGCAGCATCTACATTAAGTATTGTTGTTGATACGGTTAATTTAACCTCTTTTTTAAACTTACCAGAAACCAATGCTGGTTTTGTAAGTGGCGTTATAAACGATCCTACAGATCCAGCAAGTACTATTGGTATTCCTTTTCATATTATGGATGCAGAAACACCTGTAGCAGATTTAGTGGTTACTGCTACTAGTAGTGATGAAACTATCGTTTCTAATGCAAATCTTGTGCTTACAGGAATTAATGAAGCACGTTTATTAACCATTACTCCTTCTGCTTTAGGTTTTACAACTATAATTGTAACGGTTGAAGATACAGATTCCAATACTGCAACGTATACTATTAATTATGCAGCTTCTGAAGCTTCAGTGACACCAAATACAACTCGTTTTCATACCGGAGCTGCAGATGGTTCTACAGGAATAGCAATAAGCACAGAATATGGTTGGATTGGAGATGACGAAGATCAAACTTTACGTTTATATAACGGGAATCAATCTGGATTGCCAATAACGACAATAGATTTTAATGCTGCTTTAGGAACTACTGCAGAAGCAGATTTAGAAGGTTCTTTTTTATTAGAAAATACAATTTACTGGATTGGCTCTACTGCAGAGGAAGATAGATCGGTTATTTTTACTACTAAGGTTTCTGGAACAGGAGAAGCATCAACACTAAGTTATTTAAATAAATATACTAGCTTAAGAGATGATTTGTTGGCTTGGGATGAAAATAATATGCACGGTTTAGGTACGAATCACTTTCAATTAAGTACTATTTTAGAAATAGAAGCTTTAGCACTTGCGCCAAATAGTACAACAACAGCTTATTTGGGTTTAAGAAGTTCAACATTAGAGAATAAAGCTATTGTAATTCCTGTAACTAATTTTACAGACTTACCAGGAATGCCAGTTGGTTCTGCTACTTTTGGAACTCCTATACTTTTAGATTTAAATGGAAGAAGTTTAAGAAGTATGGAGTGCAATGAAAATGGATGTGTATTAATAGGAGGACCTTTTGGAAACAAAACGGACTTTAAACTATATACTTGGTCTGGAAATGCTGTAGATCAAGCAGAATTGCGTGCTGCAGATTTAACTGCATTACAAGCTAATGGTTCTTTTGAAGGGTTGGTAGCTTTGCCTGTTTCTACTTTCTTAGGAAGTGATGGAGATTCCGACACCGTAAAATTACTAGTAGATTTAGGGGCTACTGTTATTTATAATGATGGAAATGAAAATAAGTCGCTTCGTAGCGAATGGAAAAAATTTAGAAGCGATATAGTTACTTTAGGTCCCGTTGTGCAACCTGTTATTAAAACTCCAGTCATTAATGAGTTTGTTGCAGATCATACTTCTGGAGATACTGCCGAGTTTGTAGAGATTTATGGAGATCCTTTTACCGATTATTCCGCATATACTATTGTTGAAATAGAAGGAGATGGTAGTGCTTCTGGTGTAATTGATGATGGTACTTTTGCTGTAGGAACTACAGATGAAAATGGATTCTGGACAACTCCTTTTCTATCGAATACTATAGAAAATGGAAGTATAACTTTATTGCTAGTAGAAGGCTTTTTGGGTAGTATAGGTGATGATATTGATACCAATAATGATGGTGTTATTGATGTAACTTATTGGAATAGTATTGTAGATGGTATTGCGAGTTCTGATGGAGGTGCTTCTGATTTTGTTTATGCATTAGATCTAGCTCCAGGTTTTGATGGTAATGCAGCTCAAGTAGGAGGAGCGTCTCGTATTCCTAATGGTGTAGATACAGATACCACTGCAGATTGGATGCGTAATGATTTTGAAGGAGAAGGATTAGATGGTTTTACAGGAATTCCTATAGAAGGAGAAGCACTTAATACACCTAATGCTATTAATACACCAGTTGGACCCATATTAAATATTACCGAAATCTGGCCAGGAAATGGTGCAGGAGATAATCTTACTGCAGATTGGTTTGAAATAACAAACAATGGGCCAATAGCTTGGACTCCAAGTTTAGGTGGACTTTATTTTGATGATGACTCTCAAGATCCAGCTTCTGCAGTGTTAATAAGTGGTATCACTTCTATTGCTCCAGGAGAATCTGTTGTTGCTGTTGATGCAGCAGATACCGCAAATTTTGTCGCTATCTGGGAAGGCGTTTATAATATTTCTGGAGTACAAATAGGAACTTACGCAGGAGCAGGTTTATCAAGTGGTGGAGATGCTGTGACTTTATGGATTGGTGAGCCAACAACCATTGGTAATATTGTCGATTTTGAAAGTTTTCCAGATACTGGATCTTTTCCAGGACAATCTTATGATGTAGAAAAAGACGGATTTAGTATAATCAACGAAGTACCTTATGCACCAGTAGCTACAGTAGGAAATGATATGGGCGAATCTGCAATAGGATCACCAGGAAATCAAGGTCCAACACTAAGTACTGTTGATGTTATTGGAAATTCAAATACCATTAAAGTATTTCCAGTTCCTTTTGATAGTGAATTATATGTAAAACTAGATTTGCAAACTCCTGTAACTTCAAAAGTGCAAATTGTAAATGTTTTAGGTGCTGTTGTATATAGTGAAACATTGCAATTAAATACTGGCAATACTTCCATTGATTCTTTAGCTCATTTAGCTTCAGGGATGTATGTTTTACGTATTTCTGAATTAGGACATACAATGAAAATTGTAAAGAAATAACAGTTTTTACTTTATAAAAAAGCCAGTTAGTATGTTACTAACTGGCTTTTTTTATCCATTTTATTGTACTTAATGCGATTATACTAAAGCGCCATTAGCACCAATGACTTGACCCGAAATCCATTTCGAATCGTCGCTTGCTAGAAATAAAGCAACTTTTGCAATGTCTAAAGGTTTTGCAAGACGATTAAAAGCATTCATACTACTAAGTTTATCAATGAATTCTTGCGATTTTCCTTTTAAAAATAATTCGGTTTCTGTTGCTCCAGGAGCCAATGCATTAACTGAAATACCTCTTCCAATTTCTTTAGAAAATACGCGTGTCATTTGTTCAACTGCAGCTTTAGATGCCGAATATAATGCATAGGTGGGAAACATTAATTTTACTGTGCTAGACGATATATTGATAATGTTTCCGTTGTCTGCTAATTTAGTACTAGCTTCCTGTAACGTATTAAATATACCTTTTACATTCACATTAAATTGTTTATTAAAATCCGCTTCCGTATTATCTTTTAATGCCTTCGAAATCATAACACCAGCATTATTAATTAGCACATCTACTTTGCCAAATGCTGCTATTGCTTTGTCAAATAATACCGTTACTTCTTCTTTTTTGCTTACATCTGCTTGTACAGAAATAGCCTTTCCTCCTTGTTCTAAAATAGTGTTTACCGTTGCGTTTGCTTCTGTTTCACTATTGGAATGGTTTACTATTACTTTAGCACCATTTTTAGCTAAAAGTATTGCAATTTCTTTTCCAATTCCTTTAGAGGAACCTGTTACTAATACTACTTTACTTTCTAGTTTCATGTGTTTATGGTTTAAGCGTTATTTAATTTTTTTAATCGAAAAATAGCAATGACTATCAAAATAATAGCAATGCTTACTAGCATCATTTTTGGTTCTGGTCTTGCAAAAAATTCTAAGAATAAAGCTGTAAACATCGTTATAAATAAAAATCCGAAAGCAATCTTGCCTATCGTTTTATTTTTATTAAAAGCAAAAAGGATAAATAAGGTTGCTAAAGCAAACTCTGCAATTCCTGTGAAGATTCTAAAACCATCCGAAGGAATTCCAAAAGCATCTTCAAATTGATTAAAACCAGCTACGCTTTGTGGTTTTCCTAGTAGTTTAGGGACAGCAAAGAATAACATTACAGCACTAACTAGAATATTTATGATTTGATTTGTTAAATATTTCATCCTATTTTAATGCGACTAGTTTAGTGGCAACTTCTGTTAAATTAGATGCTATAATTTCAGGTTTTTCAGCTAAAGGGTATAATTGCGCTCCTGGTCTGCTAATAAAAGCACCTCTCCAATTTGCCCAAAGTGCACCAGCGATATCCCAGCCATGTGCAGCAATTAATAAACATTCGCTAGGCGAAACGCCCATTTTTCGTGCTGCCCAATCGTATGCATCTGTATGTGGTTTAAACTTTCCAATATCTTCAATACTTAATCTTTCGTCAAAAAAATCAATTAGTCCAGCATTTTCAAATTGTGTTTGTACACCTTTATTTGAGGAGTTCGTAAATGATACTAGTTTATAACCAGCATTTTTTAATTTTTGAAGCGCTGCTTTTACTTCTGGATGTGCAGGTAAAGATCGGATTGGCCCTAAAATTGCTTGTTTTCCTTCTTCTTCAGATAAAGTAATATTATGATTTGCAGCTACCATTTGTAGGGCTGCAGCACCTATTACACCAAAATCATTGTACTGTCTTCCTACTGTTGTGACTAAAGAGTATTGTAGCATGGTTGTAAACCATAACGGTAATAGGTCACTTCTGTTTCCTAATACCTTACCAACACTTTCTTTCATTGCAGTTAGGTCTAGTAAAGTTTCGTTTACGTCAAAAAATAATACTTTAGGTCTTGTGTTCATCTTTTCTGTTTTTATTGGATTTTCTAATGAAGAAGCAAATGCTAAGTGTGGAGCAGCTAAACCTACCATAGTAGCTTTTTTTATAAAATCTCTTCTGTTGTTTTTTTCTTTTTTCATGTTTTATATTTAAAAACATACCAAAAGGTATGTTTTGATTTAAAAAAAATTAAGCTTTTAGTTGTTCTAGGTATACTGTGAGACCTAATATGTATTCCTCTAAAATATCGTCATTGGTATACAATTTACGAATACCTCGAATACCTTCAAAAGCACTAATCAAGTAGGTCGCAACTGCTTCACTTGAAATATCTTTTTTTATAGTATTTTCTTTTTTTCCTCTTTCTATTAATTGGATTAAAGCTTTTTTCCAATCTTCAATAATATTTCTTAATGCTATTTGGTATGCTATTTCATGATCACCAATTTCATTTATGAAATTATTCATTGGGCAACCATGTTGTTTATCATATACGGGAAAAGATTTTAAACGCTCTAAAAAAGTAGTTTCTAAAATATCAATAGTATTGCCAGATTTAAATAATGGTAATATCATACCTTCACAAACCCTTTTTTCTAGTTTGAAACTAATAACAGCAAGACCAAGTTCTTTTTTGTTTTTATAGTGATGATAGAATGCACCTTTAGTTAATTTTGTTGCTTTCATTATTTTATCTACACTAGTAGTTTTAAAACCATTCTCATAAAACAGTTTAAACGATTCGTTAAGAATAGTTTGTTTGGTGATTTCCGATTTTAAATCTTGTTGCATGGTACAAAGTTATGTAAAAAAATACTAGTTAGTATGTTTTTGATTTTTATTTAACAATTGTAACTTTTATTTGTTTTTAATTGGAATAATATTGAAAGTTGCTATTAAAACTAAATGTATTATAAATTACTTTCTTTCGTAGGTTAAAAACGAAAACTCATAGTCATGATTTTCATCTTTTACATGATAGGTATCGTTTGTTTTTTTCCAGATTTTGGTATCAATTTCTGGAAAGAAAGTGTCTGCTTCAAACTCTTCATGAACACGAGTAATTTCTATTTTATCTGCTAAATGCATGGCTTGTTTGTAAATTTCACCTCCACCAATAATAAAGGGTTGTAAGTCGGTTTTAGCAATTTCTATAGCTTTCTCAATAGAATTTACAACAAGGACACCTTCAGGAGCTTGGTAGTTTTCTTGTCTAGAAATAACAACATGAGTTCTGTTAGGTAATGGTTTAGGGAAACTTTCAAAGGTCTTTCTTCCCATAATAATATAGTGGCCTGAGGTTAAAGCTTTAAAACGTTTTAAATCATCACGTAAATGCCAAATAAGTTTGTTGTCTTTACCAATAGCATTATTTTCTCCTGCTGCTACAATAATGGTTAAATTTTGTTTTTTTAGTGCTAAATTTTCATTAAATATTTGACTTTTAGCAATATGAGGTGCCTCGTTTTTAAGGTTTTCTTTTAATTTTTCAATACGTTCTTGTTGCTTATTAACTAGTTTTTCTAGTTGTTTTTGTTCCCAATCTTTTCCCATAAAAGTTTGAAACAAAAAAACATTTAAAAAATGCCAGAATAATAATATAAACCAAAATGCTATTATTACAATGGACCATGGTAGTGTTGCTAAAGTAAATTCGTCTGCTAAACCTAAACCAACATTAAAAGTGTATAGTATTAAACCAAAAATAGCAAAAACGATAACATGTGAATAAAAACGTTTTTTTTGTTTTATTCTACGTTGCGCATTTTGAATGAGCTGTAATTGCTCTTGGTCTATTTGGGGGTTGTTTTTCTTTTTACCAAACATGATGTTACATTTAAAAAGTAAAGTTACTTAATCATTTATTTAGAATTACCGCAAACGTTTTAGTTTGATTTACAGTATTTTATATTGATTTTACAATTGTTATATTCTTTAAATACAAGTTAGTTTTATATGAAATCAAGATTTTTAAAGAGTAATTTTTAGTAATAAAATAATAATTCAAAATTAGGTATTTATTTTTTTGATACCTCTAACTTTCTTATTTAATTTTGAACTTGTTAAAACAATAATATTATGGCAATTAAGAAACAATTTTTAAAAAGTAAACCAGTTTGTAAAGTAACATTTACAGTTCCTGCTAAAGAAGCAAATGAAGTTTTAGTAGTTGGAAACTGGAACAATTGGGATGAAAAAGCTGCGCCTTTAAAAAAATTAAAAAACGGAACATTTAAAGGGACTGTAAACTTAGAAAGTGGAAGTTCTTACGAATTTAAATATGTTGTTGATGGACAATGGCAAAATGAAGAACAAGCCGATTCTTTTGTTTGGAATGAATTTGCTTCATCTGAAAATAGTGTAATTAATTTGTAATACTTATCAGTAAAATTAAAAAGGTGTATTCTGAATAGGAGTACACCTTTTTTTTTAATTTATTTTTAAAAGATTACCTATTAAAAATATATAGTCATTAATATTTTAAACGGAACAGCAACAGGCTTTCCATTTAAATAACCTGGTTTTTTCATTTTTGGAAGACGTTTCAATAGTTTAATAGCTTCTGCAGCAATTTCTTTTTTATGCGCTTTAGCAGTTATATTTTTAGTCTTACCTTTTTCATCTATAATAAATTCTACTAAAAATTGAGTGGATTCTTCTTGAGGAAATAATTTATCTGCAAGTTCATAATTAAAACTTAATGTAATGAAATTCATTATTTTTTCGGTAGTACAGCTTTTTAATCCTTGATAATCTAGGTTTTCACTACAGCTTCTATATACGGGAAAACTTTCTGCTTTATTGGTTGTTTCTTGAGAAAAAGCGTCTAAACAGAGGGAAATAGTAATTAATAGAAATAGGTTTTTCATTAATAATTTAAATTAGACGGCAACAGTTCCTTTAATATGTGGGTGCGGATTGTAGTCTTCAAGTGTAAAATCTTCAAATTTAAAGTCGAAAATGTCCATAACATTTGGATTGATTTTCATTTTAGGAAGCGGTCTAGTATCTCTAGATAATTGTAATTCTAATTGTTCGTAATGGTTGCTGTAAATATGTGCATCTCCAAAAGTGTGAATAAAATCTCCAGCTTGATAACCGCAAACTTGTGCCATCATCATGGTGAATAATGCATACGATGCAATGTTGAAAGGCACACCTAAAAAGATGTCTGCACTACGTTGGTACAGTTGGCAAGATAATTTACCATCTGCTACATAAAATTGAAAGAATGCATGGCAAGGAGGAAGAGCGGCTTTACCATTAGCAACGTTTTCTGAAAAGGATTTCGTGGTGTCTGGTAAAACGGAAGGGTTCCAAGCAGAAACCAACATACGTCTGCTATTTGGGTTGTTTTTTAAAGCGTGAATAACTTCTTTTATTTGGTCTATTTCATCATCATTCCAGTTTCTCCATTGGTGCCCATAAACAGGACCTAAGTCGCCATTTTCGTCTGCCCAAGAATTCCATATTTTCACACCATTTTCGGTAAGATAGTTAATGTTTGTATCTCCTTTTAAGAACCAAAGCAATTCGTAAATTATAGATTTTAAGTGTAGTTTTTTTGTGGTTACCATGGGGAAACCTTCACTTAAATCGAAACGCATTTGGTGTCCAAAAACACTTTTTGTACCTGTTCCAGTTCTGTCTCCTTTTTCGTTTCCGTTTTCTAAAACGTGTTGTACTAGGTCTAAATATTGTTTCATAGTATTTTCCACGAAAGTGGAAATCTCATTAAATTAAACTTGATTTTATTTGCAGTTAGAATTTCTAAAAATAAATACCTGAACTGCGCTTTATATGACATAAAAAGCGATGCTAAAATAAAAAAAAGCACCAAGTTTTGTTGCTTGATGCTTTGGTATATTATTATAAAGTTATTAACGTTTTTTATAGGAAATTTACTTTCTATGTTAGTAGGTGTTTTTACCCTATTATCATTCCAGCGATAGTAGCAGACATTAACGATGCTATAGTACCACCAATTAAGGCTTTCATTCCAAATTCGGATAAGGTTTTTCGCTGTCCAGGAGCAAGAGATCCAATTCCACCAATTTGAATGCCTATAGATGCAAAGTTTGCAAAACCACATAGCATATAGGTTGCCATTATAATAGACTTGTTATATGTTAAATGAGTTGCGCTTGCTACATTTTTTAAGTCTGCTAATTGTATATAACCAACAAACTCACTTGCTGCTAATTTGATACCTAAAAGTTGCCCCATTAAAGTCATATCTTCTGTCGCAACACCTATTAACCACATTAATGGAGCGAATATATAACCAAGAATAAGCTCTAAGGATAAACTCTGGTATGCTGTATTTGCAGCAATCCAAGTGTTAATTGTAGTAACATCTCCAACCCAACCTAGAATTCCGTTAAGCATTGCAATAAAAGCTACAAATACTAAAAGCATGGCGCCTACATTTACAGCAAGTCGTAACCCTTCTGTGGTTCCATTAGCAATAGCATCTAGAATATTAGAACCAATTTTTTCGGAGGAAACACTAACATCGGTGTTTATTTCTTCGGTTTGAGGATATAATATTTTTGAAATTACTATAGCGCCAGGAGCAGCCATAACAGATGCAGCTAGTAAATGTTTTGCGAATTGTAATCTTAAAACAGGATCGTCTCCACCAAGAAAACCAATGTAAGCAGCTAATACAGCTCCTGCAACAGTTGCCATACCACCAATCATAACCAGAAGCATTTCCGATTTATTCATTTTCTCTAAATATGCCTTGATAAGTAAAGGAGCTTCGGTTTGTCCAAGGAAAATATTTCCAGCAACACTTAGACTTTCTGCACCAGAAATTTTTAAAACTTTGGATAAAACGATTCCGAAAGCTTTTACTACTTTTTGAATAATTCCTAAATAGAAAAGGAGTGAGGTTAAAGCAGAAAAGAATATGATAGTTGGTAGTACTTGAAATGCGAAAATGAACCCGAAAGTATCCATATCTACGACTAAGCCTTCAAATAGGAATTTACTTCCTGCTCTTGTGAAATCTAGTACGCTTACAAATAAACCGCCAATCCATTCGAATATTTTTTGAACAAAAGGAACTTTTAAAACGCCTACAGCAATAATAAGTTGAAACGCTAATCCTAAACCTACGGTTTTCCAGTTAACCGCTTTTTTATTACTACTAAAAAGGAATGCTAAAACAATTAGGGAAACCATTCCTAAAAGTCCTCGCCACAAACTTTGCATCGAGAAACCTTGACTCTCTATAATACCATCGCTTACTTCTGTAATGTTAGTAATAGCTATATTCTCTTTTTCTTTAGCAGCTGTAAAAAGAAAATCTGTGTTTTTTTCTGTAAAAACTAAAGTAGAATCTGTATGCTCTTTAATCTTGTAACGTCTTATAGTATCGGTTGGTTGGTTATAGTAAAAAACGAGTAAGCTGTTTTGATGTATATAATCACCAGAAGCATTTGTTGTATTAAATTCGCCTTGATTTAGTTCTAAGGTTTCAAAACTATTGTTTTGGTTGTTTGCTATCCATTTTTTTTCAAGGTCTTGAGCACTAGTTGTTGAAAGTCCAAAAAAAATAGCTACAATAGCTAATACAAAATTTCTCATGTGTTGTTATTTATTTAACGTTTAGAGATTTCATCTCTTATATGTGCTGCTTTTTCATAGTCTTCATTAGCAACTGCTTCGTCTAACATATTGTGTAATTCGTCAATTGTTTTACTTGCAAAGGTCTCGTTTGGAGATGTCGTTTCTAATTCTTCTGCAACTAAAGCATCTAAAAGGACATCATCTTCAATGTTTTTTTCTTCGCTTTCTGGATTTACTTTTAAATAAATTCCAGCTTTATCTAAAATGTTTTTATAGGTAAAAATTGGAGCTTGAAACCGCAAGGCTAATGCAATTGCATCACTTGTTCTGGCATCAATAATTTCTTCAATTTTATCGCGTTCGCAAATTAAACTAGAATAGAAAACGCCATCTACTAGTTTATGAATGATTACTTGTTTAACAACAATATCAAATCTATCGGCAAAATTTTTGAATAAATCGTGAGTGAGTGGTCTTGGCGGACGAATTTCTTTTTCTAAAGCAATGGCAATAGATTGCGCTTCGAAAGCACCAATAACTATTGGGAGTTTTCTGTCTCCATCTACTTCGTTTAAAATCAATGCGTAAGCGCCATTTTGAGTTTGGCTATACGAAATACCTTTTATGTTTAACTTGACTAAGCTCATATTTAAAAACACAAAAGACTGTTTAAATTAGGACAAAACAAAATTTAAACAGTCCTTTTTAACAATACAATTTATAAAAAATATATTTATTGTTGTGCCTTAAAGGCTTTTAATTTTTCGATTAAAGCTGGTACAACTTCAAAAGCATCACCAACAACACCATAGTCTGCTGCTTTAAAGAAAGGAGCTTCTGGATCTGTGTTAATAACTACTTTTACTTTACTAGCGTTAATTCCTGCTAAGTGTTGTATAGCACCAGAAATACCAATAGCAATATATAAGTTTGAGGCTACCGGTTTTCCTGTTTGTCCTACGTGTTCGCTGTGTGGTCTCCAACCTAAATCACTAACAGGTTTAGAACAAGCTGTAGCTGCACCAAGTACATCTGCTAATTCTTCAACCATTCCCCAGTTTTCTGGACCTTTTAATCCACGACCAGCAGAAACTACTATCTCTGCATCAGCAATACTAACTTTATCACTTGCTTTATCTACCGATTGTACATTTACGGTGAAATCTGAAACTGTAGGAGTAAATTCTTCCGCAGCAGCGCTACCTGAATTTTCTACTAATCCAAAAGAATTGTTTGATACTGCAACTATTTTTACATCGGTATTAATAGTTGTCATATTAAATGCCTTATTTGTAAACGCTGTACGTTTTACTGTAAAAGGAGAAGTGCTCGAAGGAGCTTCAACCACATTGGTTGCGTATCCAGCTTGTAAGCCAACGGCTAATAATGGTGCTAAATATTTACTATCTGCACTGGAGCTAACAATAACTACTTTTGCGCTTTCTTTTTCTGCAGCTTGCTTTACTACATCTGCATATGCTTTTGCGTTAAAAGTATTTAATTGTGTGTTAGTAACGTTTAATACTTTATCTACACCATAGTTCCCTAAAGCACTTGCATCGCTAGTGTTAATGGTTACAGCTGTCACAGTTGTTCCCAATTGATTAGCAACTGCTTTTGCATAAGAAGCTACTTCTAAAGCTACTTTTTTAAATTTTCCTTGTTCTGATTCTGTATATACTAAAACTGACATGATACATATTTTTATTTGTCATTCCCACGAAAGTAGAAATCTTAATTATTTTTTTTGTTAACTTCAAAAGATCCCAAAGCCAGTTTGGGATAACTTAATTAGTAAACTAAATTACTTTAGCTTCGTTATGAAGTAGGCTTACTAATTCGTCTAAATTATCTGGAGCTACAAGTGTTACAGCACCTTTTGGGGCTGGTTTTTCAAATTTCACAGAAGTAGTTTCAGCTTCGGTTGCAATTGGTTCTAAAACTTGTAACGGTTTTTTACGCGCCATCATAATTCCTCTCATGTTTGGTATGCGTAAATCGCTTTCTTCAACTAATCCTTTTTGGCCTCCTATAACTAAAGGTAAACTAGTAGTAACGGTTTCTTTTCCCCCATCAATTTCTCTAGTAGCAGTTGCATTTGTACCTTCCACTTCTAGACTAATACAGTTATTTACAAAATTAGCATTGGTTAATGCAGCTATCATACCAGGAACCATTCCGCCATTATAATCAATTGACTCACGACCAGCAATTACTAGGTCGTATGCACCATCTTCAATTACTTTAGCTAGTTGTTTTGCAACAGCAAAACCATCTACAGCTTCTGTATTTACTCTAATAGCCTCATCTGCTCCAATAGCTAAGGCTTTACGTAAAGTAGGTTCTGTTTCAGGACCTCCTACATTAACAACGGCTACACTAGCTCCTTGTTTTTCTTTAAACCACATGGCACGAGTTAACCCAAACTCATCGTTAGGATTAATAACAAATTGTACACCATTGGTATCAAATTTTGTATCTCCTTCAGTAAAATTAATTTTTGATGTCGTGTCAGGAACGTGACTGATACACACTAAAATTTTCATAATTATATAATTTAATTAAAATTGTATTTTTTGTAAAGCCTAGAACTATAACGATTTCGGATAAGAAATAACGGATTAATATTTTAGACTTTATTTTCTTGGCTACGAAGTTAATTATAATATTTTGAATATTTACTATGCGTGCATAATAAATTTTAAACAAATCTTTATTAGAAAGTTTTTCTTTTATTGCTATTTTTGTTTTTCATAATATTTATAATAGATGAAGACTATACAATTTAGAGAAGCTATTTGCGAAGCAATGAGTGAAGAAATGCGCAAAGACGAAAGTATTTACTTAATGGGTGAGGAAGTAGCAGAATATAATGGAGCTTATAAAGCTAGTAAAGGAATGCTAGATGAATTTGGTGCAAAACGTGTTATAGATACACCAATTGCAGAACTTGGTTTTTCTGGAATAGCTGTAGGTTCTACAATGACAGGAAATAGACCTATTGTAGAGTTTATGACTTTTAATTTTGCATTAGTAGGTATTGATCAAATTATTAATAACGCTGCAAAAATTAGACAAATGTCTGGAGGACAATTTAAATGTCCTATAGTTTTTCGTGGCCCAACAGGATCTGCTGGTCAATTAGGAGCCACGCACTCTCAAGCTTTTGAAAGCTGGTTTGCTAACACGCCAGGTTTAAAAGTAATTGTACCATCGAATCCTTATGATGCAAAAGGTTTATTAAAGGCAGCTATACGTGATGATGATCCAGTAATCTTTATGGAAAGTGAACAAATGTATGGAGATAAAGGAGAGGTGCCAGAAGGAGAGTATATTGTGCCTATTGGAGTTGCTGAAGTTAAGAGAGAAGGAACCGATGTAACTATTGTCTCTTTTGGTAAAATTATTAAAGATGCATATAAAGCTGCAGATCAATTAGAAAAAGAAGGGGTTTCCTGCGAAGTTATAGACTTACGTACGGTAAGACCATTAGATATTAATACCATTTTAACTTCGGTTAAAAAAACAAATAGATTGGTTATTCTTGAAGAGGCTTGGCCTTTTGGTAACGTATCAACAGAAATTACATACCAAGTTCAAGAGAAAGCTTTTGATTATTTAGATGCTCCAATTGTAAAAATAAACACAGCAGATACTCCTGCTCCTTATTCACCAGTTTTATTAGCAGAATGGTTACCAAATAGTGAAGATGTGGTAAAAGCGGTAAAAAAGGTAATGTATAAATAAAAACGAATTATTTTCGTTATATAAACTTCATTGGCAACATTGTTGATGAAGTTTTTTAGTATAATGAAATTTGAAGTGGACTAAATGAAGTATAAATTAATTCTTTTATTATTTTTTTTCGGAATTGTTACCGTTGTTGCACAAACTAAAGTTAGTGGTAAGGTGTATGATGAGTTTAACGAACCTGTAGCTTTTGCAAATGTCATATTTAAAGGTTCTTCTGAAGGTACAATAACCGATGAAAATGGAACTTTTTATTTAGAGTCTGATGCCACTTGGGATGCTGTGTTAGTTTCTTTTATAGGTTTTGCTACTTTAGATGTTCCTCTAGAAAAAAGAGTTAATTACGAACTTAATTTTGTTTTAAAAGAAGAAGCTGGATCCTTAGATGAAGTCGTAATTGTTACCGGTAAACAATCTAAAAAAGAATCGGAAAATCCTGCCATTGCAATCCTTAAAAAAGTTTGGGAACACAAACGAAAAAATGGATTAAAACAATTTAAACAATACGAATACGATAAATACGAAAAAGTAGAGTTTGACCTCAATACCATAGATAGCTCCCTCATTAAAAGCAAACTATTTAGAGGTATGGAATTTGTTTTTAATGAGGTAGATACCTCTCGAGTAACAGGAAAAACATACTTGCCCATTTTTATTAATGAAGCTGTAACTAAAGTTTACGGTGATAACTTAATTAATAAAGAAAAAGTAGATTTGTTAGGAAATAAAAATTCTGGTTTTAGCGATAATCAGGTCATTATAGATTTCGTAAATGATCTGTATTCAGAATTTGATATTTATGATAACTACCTCAAATTTTTCGATAAGAGCTTTGTGAGTCCAATATCAAGAACTGGAATTAATACCTACAACTACGTCTTATCCGATAGTACATATCGTGACAACAAATGGTGTTATAACATTATATATTACCCAAGACGTAAAAACGAACTTACCTTTAAAGGTGATTTTTGGGTTGCAGACACTACCTATGCAATTAAAGAAATTAATATGCAGGCTTCTAAAAGCGCAAACATAAACTGGGTAAAAGAAATTTATATAGAACAAGAATTTGATGTACTTAATGATTCTTTATTATTATTAAAAAGAGATTATTTTATGTCGGATTTCTCTTTTAATAAAAAGGAAGAAGCTCGAGGAGTTTATGGTAAACGTACTACTTTGTATGATAATTATGCGTTTAATAAACCAAAAGACGAAAAGTTCTATAATCAAGAAGTATATAACTACGATAAAGATATTTATAATCGCGAAGACGATTTTTGGGAAGAAAACCGAATGGAAGCCTTGAGTAAAGATGAAAAAGGTGTTTACAAAATGCTAGATACCTTAAAAACGGTTAAAAAGTTTAAACGTCTTTACAATGTTGGAAGCATTCTAGCTTCAGGATATATTGAAATGCCTAGTTTAAATTTAGATTATGGGCCCATTTTTTCCACCTTTGGTTTTAATGATGTAGAAGGTTTACGATTACGAGCAGGAGGAAGAACCTATTTTGGACAAAATGACCTTTGGCGTATTGAAGGTTTTGGAGCATATGGTTTTAAAGACGATAAATTTAAATATGGAATTTCTGGAAAAGTCCTTCTAGATAAGAAAAATAGATTTATTATTTCTGGTGGAAACCGAAGAGATGTAGAGCAAATTGGAGCTAGTTTAACGACTTCTACAGATGTATTAGGTCGTAGTTTAGCATCGTCGTCTGTGGTAGGAACTGGAACTAACGATAAACTTACCTCTATTAATCTAACGAGCCTCGCAATAGAAATGGAGCCGGTTAGAAACGTAGTTTTTAGATTAAGTGGTAATTATAGAACATTAGAGTCGGCATCTAAAACGTTTAGTTTAGATTATTATACAGACGAAACGCAAACAACTACCGAATCGGAAATCAAACAATTTGAAAGTGCTTTATCTGTTTCATATTTCCCAAAAAGAAAAATGACAGGTTATGGAGTAGAACGTAGAGAAGCTAATGATGGTTTTGCAAGAATATTTGCACAGGTTACTAGAGGAGATAAAGGCGTTATAAATAGTGATTTTGACTATACTAAGCTTCAGTTTTCCTACTTACAACCTTGGTCTGTCGGTGGTTTAGGAAGGTTATATACAACTTTAGAAGTAGGAAAAACATTTGGCGAAGTTCCATTAGGTTTATTAAGTGTGGTTCCAGGAAATCAAAGTTATTTTTCTATATATAATACCTTTTCTAATTTAGATTATTACGAGTTTGTAACAGATACCTACGCATCCATGCACATACAACATAATTTTAATGGTCGTTTCTTTTCTCGAATTCCTTTTTTGCGTAAGCTAAACTGGAGAGAAATAGTAGGATTTAGAGCTGTTGTTGGTGAAATTTCAAAAGAAAACAGAGCACTTAATGCTTCTGGTTTAGTTTATACAGCACCAAATAATAAAGCGTATTATGAATATAGTTTTGGTATAGATAATATATTTAAAGTGTTTCGAATCGATTTTAATTTTAGAGGAAACTATTTAGATAAAACGA
This sequence comes from Lacinutrix cladophorae, assembly GCF_053604645.1. Taxonomy (NCBI): domain Bacteria; kingdom Pseudomonadati; phylum Bacteroidota; class Flavobacteriia; order Flavobacteriales; family Flavobacteriaceae; genus Lacinutrix; species Lacinutrix cladophorae. Next base: position 381,722 of record NZ_JBSHNR010000110.1, read on the forward strand.
ATTATCCTGATGCAAGAAAATTTGGTATTACTGGTAGTTTCGGATTCAATTTTTAAGCACTTTAGTCCAATTCTTTATCATAAAAATAAGTAGCATCTTTAATAAGTATACTTAAAATGTCTTCTTCTTTTTTAACACGATTAGCATCCCAATCTAAATATTGTATACAGTCTTTAATAATTAGCGTTTCAAATTTTAAAACACTAGAAATATTAAAGTATAGTCTTCCTGTTCTTCGCACAAAAAAATCGGAAAGACTATTAACCATTTCAAAATGAATACCATACCATAACTCTGCTCTAATTAATCGCGCTTCGGCATTTTTGTTTTTAAAAAATGGCATTTTGCCTACTATTTCATCTGCTTGTTTTCCATAATTGGAAGTTAAGTACCAAGCAAAATAATCATTTTCTATTCCAGCTTTTTGTAGCCTTAAATATAGTTTTTTGCGATATTTTTTTACTTCTTTATTAGAAGTCATTGGGTTCGATGTCAACGTAATTTTTTCAGTTTGCGACTCTTTAAGTTTGACAACTTGTTTATACGTCATTGTATTTAAAACAGCATCAATAGCACGATGTGCCATTTTTCTATAACCTGTTAATTTTCCACCAGCAATAGAAATTAAACCACTTTTAGAAATAAATATTTCATCTTTTCGCGATAATTCGGAAGGGTCTTTTTTTTCCTCATGAATTAATGGTCGTAATCCAGCCCAATTGGATTCGATGTCTTTTTCAACTAAATGAATTTCAGGAAATGCATCATTTACAGCATCCAGTAAATAATGAACATCTGCTTTTGTGGTAACTACACGTTCTAAATTTCCAAAATAATCGGTGTCTGTCGTACCAACATAGGTTGCTCGACCTCTAGGAATTGCAAAAATCATGCGTCCATCTGCTACATCAAAATAAACCGATTGTTGTAATGGGAATTTTTCAATAGGAAAAACAAGATGTACACCTTTAGTTAAGTGTAAATGCTTTTTATTTTTGGAAGCATCTTTCTCTCGTAATTTATCAACCCAAGGTCCAGTTGCAGAAACGAAATTTCGAGATTTTATGTTTAATATTTCTTCGGAATTGTGATCGATACATGAGATAGTTTTAAGTTTTCCTTCTGTATTATATATAAAATCTCTCATCTCGCAATAATTTAGAATCGTTGCTCCAAATTCGGAAGCCTTTTTAAGTAGTTCAATGGTTAATCGCGCATCATCTGTTCTGTATTCCGAATAATAACCGCTTCCAAGAATTGTTGTTTTATCTAATAAAGGTTCTTTTTTTAGAGTCTCGGCTTTGTCAAGCATTTTTCTTCTATCATCTCCTTCTACATCTGCTAAAAAATCGTAGACTCTTAAACCAATTGAGGTCATCATTTTTCCATAGGTACCATCTTCTATAAGCGGTAAAAGCATTTTTTCTGGTATCACTAAATGTGGTGCTAATTTATGCACTATAGCACGTTCTCTTCCAGATTCTCTGACCAAACCAATTTCTAATTGCTTTAAATAGCGTAATCCACCATGAATTAGTTTTGTAGATTTATTGCTAGTTCCAGAAGCAAAATCATTCTTTTCAATCAAACAAGTTTTCATGCCACGAGAAGCAGCATCTAAAGCAATTCCTGCTCCTGTAACTCCACCACCTATAATCACGATATCGAATTTTTGAGAAGTAAGTGTTTCTATTTGTTCTGCTCTATCTCGTATAGAAAATGATTTATTTTTCATATTTAATTAAACTTCTATTATCGACTTGGTTTTTTTAATGGCTTTTAACCAACCTGTATATTTTTGGTTTCTTGTTTTTTCTTCCATTTTAGGAGAAAAAAGTTGGTCTACTTCTCGAATAGATGTGATGTCGTTTGTAGTCCAAACTCCAGCTTTTAGTCCTGCTAGCATTGCTGCTCCTAAAGCGGTAACTTCAAGCATTTTTGGTCTTTCAACAACGACATTTAAAAGATTAGATTGAAACTGCATCAAATAATTATTTGCGCTTGCTCCACCATCAACTTTTAAAGTAGTTAATGTTTTGCCACAATCTTCTTCCATAGCCTGAATTACATCTTTTGTTTGATAGGCTAAGGCTTCAATAGTTGCTTTAATAATTTCATTTTTCCCTATATCTAGCGTGATTCCATAAATAGCACCTTTTGCATTGGCATCCCAATATGGAGCACCTAATCCTGCAAAAGCAGGAACCATATATAAATCTTTTAAAGGCGGAATACTATTACAAATTGCTTCGGTTTCTTGTGCCTGATTAATTAATAACATTTTATCTCGTAACCATTGTATAGAAGCTCCACCAATAAAGATACTTCCTTCTAGTACGTAATTTGTTGGTTCGTTTGGTAGAGTACATGCTAATGTGGAGATTAGACCGTTTTTGGAAGCCACATAATCTTTTCCATTATTTAGTAAAATAAAACAACCAGTTCCATAGGTGTTTTTTGCAATTCCTGCTTCAAATCCTCCTTGACCAAATAAAGCCGCTTGTTGGTCTCCAGCAACCCCGCAAATAGGAATGTTAATTCCGTTAAAAACTACAGAACCAAAGTTTGAAGAGGATGTTTTTACTTTTGGTAACATAGATTTTGGTATGTTTAAAGCAGTAAGTAAAGTGTTGTCCCATTTTAAATCTTTAATATTATAAAGCATGGTACGTGATGCATTGGTATGATCTGTAACGTGTTGCTTTCCTTTAGTGAATTTATATATCAACCAACTATCGATTGTTCCAAATAAAAGTTTCCCGGTTTCTGCTTTTTCTCGAGCGCCTTCCACATTATCTAAAACCCATTTTAATTTAGTTCCAGAAAAATAGGAGTCTATTACTAATCCTGTCTGTTCACGAACATAAGTTCCTAGACCATCTTTTTTTAAAGTATTGCATATGTCTTTGGTTCTATTATCTAACCAAACTATAGCATTGTAGATAGGTTGTCCAGTTTCTTTATCCCAAACTACAGTAGTTTCTCTTTGATTGGTAATACCAATAGCTGCAATATCTTTTGGGTTTATTCCAGTTTCTTTTATAACATTTTCAAAAGTTTCTTTTTGATCTTTGTATATTTCCATAGGGTTATGTTCTACCCAACCAGATTCTGGATAATGTTGTGTTAGTTCTTTTTGAGAGATACCTTTAATAGTACCATTCATATCAAAAATAATGGTTCTGGTACTTGTCGTACCTTGATCAAAGGCAATAACGTATTTTTTATGCATGAACTACTTTTCAAAAATTAAAACATAAAGTACTAAAAAATATTCTATAATGTTATGCGTGCATAAGAAATTATTTTTTAAAAAATATATTTACATAAAAAACCAATTTAGTTTATCAAAAAAAAGTATTGTACTTTGTAATCGATTAAAATTTTAAGATTATGGCTAAGAAAGCAGATCAAACCGCGTCTTTTATGGTTCGGTTTAACCAGATTATTTTTGAAGAAGATGGTGAGTCTAAAGTGCAATGGCGCGGCAAAGTATCGCATGTGCAAGGTGGAGAAGACGAAAGCTTTACTAATTTTAATGATGCAGTTGCTTTTATTCAAGAAAGATTAGGAGATTTAACTTTGGAAGCTACTAAAGATGAATCCCCAGAAGTGCAAGATTCCCTATTAAAAAAGAGTTTTTCTCTATGGAAAACAATGGCAAAAGAAGGGCCAAAAGTTATTATGGAAACAATTAAAGATCCAAGAAAACAAGTAGCAAATATTCAAGATCAAATAAGTTATTTTGGGGAAGACTTAAAAGATAAAGTACATATAGATCAATGGAGAAATGCATCACGTTCCGACTTTAATACAATTAAGGAATCCATTAGCTCTTTAGCAGAAGAAATTAAAAAACTAAATGCAAAAGTAGATGCTATTAGTAAGTCTTCCAAAACGACTAAAACTACACGAACAACTAAAAAGAAGTAAGCTTTTTAATGAATTCACTTCGCAATAGATTAAAAGAATTAAAACAATTTCAAGAAGATGCAGTTATTCGCATTCAAACCTTGGGGCAGTTTAATCTATGGCTTCAAAACGAAAAAGTAGATTCTAAAAAATGGGGACGTGATAAAACCGTACAATTATTACAATATTTAATTTCTAATAGACAACGACATGCGCTTCATAAAGAAAAAATCATGGATCATCTTTGGGAAGATGGCGACGATCGCGATTTTAAAGTAGCATTACATGGCGTTAATAAAGTATTAGAACCCGAAAGAGCTTCTAGAATCGAACCTGTTTTTGTTATTAGACAAGGCGTTAGCTATCAATTAGATTTAGAAAAAGTTTGGATAGATGTAGAAGCACTAGAACAATATATAATAATAGGTAATGAAGCTTTTGGCGAAGATCAAGCTATTGCAAAACAAGCGTATAAAGCAGCAATTGCATTATATCAAGGGGTTTATTTACCTAATCGTGTTTTTGAAGATTGGTCGTCTGAAGAACGCGAGAAAATACAAATCCTAATTTTAGGAGCTTACGTTATACTTGCCGAAATTCTATTAAACGAAAACCCTTTAGAAAGTATTCGTTTAGCACAATGTGCTATTGCAATAGATAATACTTGGGAAGATGCATACAGACTTCAAATGCAGGCTTATATTAAAAAAGGAAACAGACCACAAGCCATTAAAGCTTATCAAAAATGTGCCGATGTATTGGATCAGGAATATGGTATTGATCCATTACCTGCGACAAAGAATCTTCTCAAAGAGATTGAAAGTATTTAAAAGTTTTTAGTAAGAATCACATTTTTCAACTTCAACTTCAATTTCAACTATATTTTAACTGCAACTCATTTGTAACTATCGATTTGTACGTTTGCACCATACATATTAAATAACATATTATGGCTACGAAAATTAAAGCAACAATTATTAATACGACTGCGAATAAAGTTTTAGGATTAACAACTAAGGCAAACGATTTTGCTTTAAATACAACAGAGAAAGTATTCACTAAATCTATAGACTTAACGGAGAAAGGAGTAGGGCTTTCTGCTAAATTAGTAAAGAAAGGTTTAAAAGTTTCTGCTAAAAATCAAGATGTAATATTTAATACTTTAGAGACTGTAAAAGGAAAAGCGGTACAATTTTTGGCAAAGTCTAAATAATTTCAAAACAAATAAAGGAACGCATACACAAGTGTAACTCATTTGTAACTTGCTGATTGTATGTTTGTACCAGAATTAAAAAGAACAATAGAATAACAACAATATATTATGGCAACTAAAACAAAAAAAGTAGCAAAAAAAGCAACAAGTAAAGCTAGTAACGATACTAATGTTGTAACAAAAATTAATAAAGAATTAGTTAAGGCTTCTATAGCTACAATTAATACAGTGGTAGATAATAGTGAAAAATGGCAAAAATTAGCTTCTAAGTTAATTAAGAAGTCAGAAAAAGTAAGAGAACAACAAATCCATATGATTTTTGATACTGCTGAAGCTGTTAAAGGTCAGTTCGTTTCAGGAACAGATAAAATGAAAGATTTAGTTGGTATTGATGCCGATTTAGTTGAAAAAGCCAAAGACATGGCAATCAATAATCCTGTAAGTAGAAAAGTTGTAGGGATAGTTGAAGATATCACAGAGAAGGTTTCTGAAAACCCAATGGTTCAAAAAGCAGAAAAAGTTTCTGAAGACATCAAAAACATGGGAATGGCTAAGTTTAATGAACTTAAAGGTGATGTATTAGAGCAAGCTTCAAAAATAATTGACAAAGGAGAAGCTATAATAGAAGATGCTAAAGAGGCACCTAAAGCAAAAGTTGCTAAAAAAGTAACTAAAAAAGCAGTTGCAACAAAAAAAACAGTGCTAAAAAAAGCAACAGCAACTGCAACCAAAGCAACCAAAGCAACAAAAGTAGTAGCTAAAGCAGCACCAAAGAAAACGGTAGCTAAAAAAACAACTGCAACCAAAAAAGCGGTTACTAAAGCAGTAACAAAAGCTGCTCCTAAAGCAAAAGCAACAGTAGCTAAAAAAACAACAGCTGTTAAAAAAGCAACAGTAAAAAAAGTAGCTGAGGTTAAAAAAGAAGGAGCAACTAAAGTAGCCGAAGCTAAAACAGAAGCTAAAAAATAATTAGATTTAACGTATAATATAATTCAATATGAGTACTACAAAATCACTTTTAGATACACCAAAGAAAATGATATTTAAAACAATAAAAAAAACAAAAAAAGTTGCAGCATCTGCTAACAATTACGCTCTTAATACAACAGAAGAAGTTGTTAGTGAAACTATAATTGTTGCAGAACAATGGCAAACGGTTGCTAATAAAGCAATAAAAGATAGCTTGAAATTAGCTGCTACAAATCAAGATTTAGTTTTTACCGCTTTAACTGGTGTTAAAAAACATGTAAAACTTAGCAAAAAAAGATTTACTAAGCTTATCGCATAGTTTTAAAGTTTTTGTTAATAATTAAGTTGGTTAGTTGAAAAAGGTTGTCTGTAAAGACAGCCTTTTTTGTTTTATAGATGCTCGTTTTAGACAAAACGTTTCGTACTTTTAAGGGCAAATAAAAAGAGAATGGCTAAGAAAAATAAAATTGCAGCATCCGAAATATTAACCATGTATATGGACTATGTGGTGGAACATCGAAATAAGCCAGATTCAATTACAGATTTTACGCAATTACATGGCTTTTCAGAAGAATTATTCCTCACACATTTCACTTCGTTTAAAGATTTGGAAAAGGATATTTATCTGTTGCTTTTCGATAATTCTTTAGCCATTTTAAAACAAACACCAGAGTATGTTTCGTTTACTAAAAAAGACAAACTACTTAGTCTATATTATACTTTTTTTGAAAATCTTTCGCTTAACCAAGAGTTTCTAAAAATAAATTTAAAAGGTTTTGAAAATCAGCTGAAAGCACTTTCCAGGTTTTCCAGATTTAAACGTAGTTTTTTAAAATTTGTAGAAGAATTAGATTTAGAAACCCTTCACTTAAATGTCGATACTATTGAAAATATTCAAAAGAAAACCATAAAAGAATCTTCTTGGATTCAATTATTATTCACCATGAAGTTTTGGTTAGACGATACTTCTGAAGCTTTTGAAAAAACAGATATTTTTATCGAAAAATCAATAAATACAAGTTTCGAGTTGTTAAATACCAAGTCTTTAAATAATATAATAGACCTAGCAAAGTTTTTATATAAAGAGAAAGTGAAATAACAGGATTAAATATTGGTATACCTTCAAAGTTTCAAAAACGAAGGAAATATAAAACGGAGAAAATTTAATATAAAGATATTCGCTTTCGCGAGCATAAAATGAAAACAATTAAAAACATACCAATTTCTAAAATCCAACGTGCATCTAAATTAGTACAAACTGGAGCAAAAGTTGGTGTGAATTATTTAAAATATTTTGGTGATAAAATGGTGAATTCGGAGGAAGAAGCCAAAGAACGACTAGACGAATCTAATGCAACAGATATTTACGATAGTTTAAAAGACCTTAAAGGTTCTGCTCTAAAATTAGCACAAATGTTAAGTATGGAGAAAAACATTTTGCCGCAAGCATATGTCGAAAAGTTTTCCTTATCCCAATTTTCGGTACCACCATTATCTGCTCCATTAGTTTTAAAAACTTTTAAAAAGTCTTTCGGTCAATTTCCAAATGAGATTTTTGATGCATTTAATTCAGAAGCTATAAATGCAGCAAGTATAGGGCAAGTACATAAAGCCGAAAAAGACGGAAAAGCACTAGCAGTAAAAATACAATATCCAGGAGTTGCAGATAGTATTTTATCCGATTTAGCAATGGTTAAGCCAATTGCTATGAAAATGTTTAATATAAAAGGAGAGCATTCCGAAGTTTATTTTAAAGAAGTAGAAGGTAAACTTTTAGAAGAAACAAACTATTTGTTAGAAATAGAACAAAGCAAAGAAGTCGTCACAGCATGTGCGCATATTCCCAATTTAGAGTTCCCAAGATATTACGAAGCGTTTTCCTCGCAACAAATAATAACAATGGATTGGATGGAAGGGATGCATCTTTCCGAATTTACTAAAATAAATACCAATCCAGGGTTAGCAAATCAAATTGGGCAAGCCTTATGGGACTTTTATTTGTACCAAATGCATGTTCTTAAAAAAGTACATGCAGATCCGCATCCTGGAAATTTTTTAATTTCTGAAAAAGGAAAGCTAATTGCAATAGACTTTGGCTGTATGAAAATTATTCCAGAGGACTTTTATTTTCCTTATTTCGAATTATTCAATAAAGAAATTCTGGAGGATCCTAAATTATTTCATAATCAGTTATTGGTATTAGAAATTTTAAGAAAAGAAGATACTAAAGAGGAAATAGTTTTTTTTACTAATATGTTTCACGATGTTTTAAGTTTTTTTACTCAGCCATTTAGAGAAGAAAATTTTGATTTTTCTAATGCTGTTTTTTTTGAAAAAATAGCAGCTATAGGAGAACAATATTTTAAAAGCACAAGATCTAATAAAATGAATGCTAATAGAGGTTCTAAACATTTTATTTATTTAAATAGAACGTTTTTTGGTTTGTTTAATTTAATGTTCGACTTAAAAGCAAATAATATTAAAATAAATAATTATAAAAGCCTGTAAACTTTCCGTTATTCATACTATATCTTCTTAAGTATTCTATTTGTTATGCGTGCATAGTATTTTTTAAAAATAAGGTATATTGCAAAAAATGTGTTATAATTCGAGGTTTGTTTTATTAAAATCATTAAATTTTCAAAAAATAATTAACGAATTGATAATTTCTTTTTAGAATAGCATAAAATACAAGGAACTAATAATGGCAAAAAAAATTGATTTGAAAGACATTGTGCAAGATGCATTCGATGCTTCAATACAACAGATTTCAGGTTCTGATGCTGCATTTTTATATGCAGAATCTCCAACAAGTCCAATGCATATTGCAACATTAAATATTGTAGAAGGTTCTTTAAAGTTTGAAGATTTTAAGGAAATTGTTGCTTCTAAATTACATTTAATTCCAAAATTTAGACAACGTTTACTTAATGTTCCTATGAATTTGGATTATCCATATTGGGTAGACGATCCAAATTTTGATTTAGACTTGCATTTAAACCGAATTAAATTACCTGATCCTTCCAATTGGAAAACATTAAGAGATTTAACTTCTACATTGTTTTCTGCTCCTTTAGATTTACGTAGACCATTATGGTCTGTACATTTTATTGAAGGAATTGACGAAATTGCACAGGTGCCAAAAGGCTCAGTTGCTATTGTAACCAAAGTACATCATGTAATGATTGATGGTAACTCTGGAGTTGGTATTATGGGCGTTTTATACGATAGCGACGAAAACGGAAAACAAAAAAAGCGTGCTAAACCAAAAGCATTTAGTCCAGAACCATTGCCCGATGAGCTTAGTTTATTATTAAAAAGTGGTTATGGTTTTTTAAAAAACCCGTTTAGAATACCAAAAACAGTTGCAGAAACAGCTTATAGTTTTATTAAAAATAAAGCAGCAAAAAAATTAAGTATTCAAAAGGAGTTTAGCGCAACAAAATACCCAGTTCCAATAACTATTTTTAATGGTAATATTTCTGCAAAAAGAACTTGGGGAACTGCAATTTTATCTTTCGATCGTATCAATGCACTTCGAAAAACGATGGGAGGAAGTATTAACGATGTTATTCTTGCAATTTGTGCAGGTGCTATACGTCGCTATTTAGTGGAAAAAGAAAAACTCCCTTTGCATCCACTAGTTGCTAATGTGCCAATTTCTATTCGTACAGAAAATAGCAACCAATTAAATAATCAAATTGCTAATATGATGATTCAATTGGCAACACATATTGAAGATCCTTTAGAGCGATTAGAATATATTCAAGAGCAAACCATGTTAGGTAAATCTAGACACAATACCATGGGAGCAAAAACCTTAGCTAAAATGGCCGATGTGGTTCCTTTTGGTTTGGCAAATTTAGCAGCTGGTTTATATAGTAAATACAATATTAAAGATTTACACAGACCACCTTTTAATGTAACCATAACCAATGTTCCAGGACCAAGAGGTTTATTGTATTTAAATGGACACAAAGTGGTTTCTATTTTTGGATTAACTCCAGTTGTTGATGGTTTCGGATTAATTATTGCAGCATTCAGTTACAATGGTCAAGTAAGTATTACAACAACATCAGATGCTAAGACAATGCCAGATGCCGATTTATTTTCTAGATATATTAGAGAATCTGCTAACGAGTTGGAGTTGCAAATTAAAAACCTAGAGAAAGGAAAAAAGGTTACAAAAACAAAAAAACAAGTAAGAAGCAAAAGCACACCTTTTTTTACTGCTTTAAAAAAGTATTTTAAAGAAAATCCTAAAGCAACTAAAACTTATAAAGGGGTGTACCAAATTCAATTAGATTTAGGAGATAGAACAGACGGCTGGGAAATAGATTTAACCAAAGCAACAGCAGTAATAAAGAAAAAGAAAAATTTAGATCCAAAAGTTTTAATTGAAATTGAAGATCAAAACTTATTGGCTTTATATAAAGGGAAATTACTTTTAGAAGAGTTAAAAATACAAGGAAGAATTAAAATAACAGGAACGGCAGCAAGTAAAGGGAAATTCATGAAGTTACTTTCTGCATTTTTACAAAGATAATTAATGCATTACAATACACATATATTAAAATCTACAGATGGTGAATCCATTTGTTATTATAAATGGGAAGCAAACCCAAATGTGCCTTTTAAAGGTTTAATCCAAATTGCCCATGGACTAGGAGAACATGCTGGAAGATATGATGATATGGCGCACCTTTTACAAGAGGAAGGTTATTCGGTTTATGCTAACGATCATAGAGCACACGGAAAAACAGCAGAAATGAAACGCTTATTTGGGTTTTATGATGGCAAAGAATATTTTGACGATTGTGTAGAAGATATGCACGCTTTGTATCACCTAATGAAAGCTGAAAACCCGAATACTAAATTCATATTATTTGGACATAGCATGGGATCGCTTTTTAGTAGAAAGTATGTAACTAAATATGCAAAAGAAATGGATGCCTTAATTTTATCTGGAACTGCAAGTTTTATAAAAGGATTAGGAAATATTGGACTGGTAACAGCAACAACAGTTACCGCTTTTCGCGGAAGAGCAAGAGGAAACGAATTCTTGAAATCTTTCTTTTTTGGCGAATTTAACAAGAAATTTAAACCGAATAGAACCAAGTTCGATTGGATTAGTAGTGATGAAGCACAAGTAGATATCTATGCAAAAGATCCATACAGAATAGAAGATTTTTCACTAGGGGTTTTTCTAGATATTATCAAAAATTCTAAAAAGCTAAATACACCAGATGCATTTAAAGCAACACCTAAAAATTTGCCAATTCTAATGTTTTCTGGCGATAAAGATCCAGTTGGAGAAATGGGGAAAGGGGTAAAACGTGTTGCTAAACAATATGAAAAAAGAGGTGTAAACGATTTTACCTTCAATTTATACGAAGGAGGACGACATGAAATGTTAAACGAAACCAATGCCAGAGCTGTAAAAGAAGAAATTATTGGTTGGTTAAATGCTCGTATGCAAGATTAAAATACAAATGGAAGAAACCCAAATTACATATAAAATATTTACTCGTTTGGCTGTAGCGCTAGGAACTCTTAATGGTTTAACTATTAGAGAAGCTAAAAAACTAGTGGGTTTACAGTTTAAACAACACCCTTGTCAAAAGGAAATTAAAGTGCTTATTAAGAATGTTAAAAAAGACGAGCACGAAATAATAGAACATTTATTAGACGAAATGATTTTGGTTTGTGATGAATTGGGCCCAAATCGGGATTACATTACACTAATCAAAATATTAGAAAATATAGGAAATTCTATTTCCAAAGGTCACGATCAAAATGAATACAAATACACCAATTCTATTCTAGATAGATTCAAAAAAGAAATAACGATTATAAATAAAAAGATCCCAATTCCTCCATTGTTTAATATGATGATGGAAAGCAGATCGTTAATCGAATGGTCATCCATTTATTGCTTATATCCATTTATTCCAAAACGTATAAAAGGAAAAGGAAAACCAGTACTATTAATTCCACCGTATTTAGGCGACGATTTTTCAACATCATTTGTTAGAAAATATTTAAAATCTCTAGGTTTTGCAACCTATAAGTGGGACTTAGGATTTAACATGGTAAAGGCACATTATATTCCTAGATTAGAAGAAAAACTTGCAGATATCTACCAACAACACCAAGAAAAAGTTAGTATTGTAGGTTGGAGTGGTGGCGGTATTTTTGCAAAAATAATGGCAAATAGACATCCAAGTCAAGTAGAACAAATTTTAACAATTGGCTCACCAATTTGGGGAGTTATGGATATGAAAACACCAGTATATGGTTTGTTAGAATTTTTTAGAGGAAAATCTTTAAAAGAAAGAAATGAAAGATTTCTGGCTGAGTTAGAACCTATACCAACCGTTCCAGTAACTTGTATTTATACAAAAACCGATGGATTAGTTCCATGGAAACATTGTATGGAAGCAGAAACTTTTAGAAAAAATATTAAAAATATTGAGGTCTACGGAAGCCATTCCGGAATGGGAGCAAATGCAAGTGTTTTATTAACAACAGCAAATGCATTAAGCGCCAATTTAAATGGAAAAGAAATACAAGAAGTTTCAGCAAATATTGAGCGATTTTTATATCCCCATTTTTGGAACAAAGCAAGAAAAGCATTACAAACCAAGAAGGCAATTCTCCCAGTCATAAAATAATAATACATGGATCAAATTATTGCACATCATAAATTTCAGAAAGCTTTAAAACAAATTGCGATTCAACAAGATTTAGATCTTGAAGAGGTGAAAAAACAAGGTGCAAATTGTATTAAAGAATTGTATGCACAACAGCAGCCAATTGCTAAATTATTAGCTGTTAAAAGCTTCGATTATATCCTTTCTAGAGCGTATAATGATAAAATTGATGTCGATCCAAAAGGAATCAAAAAACTCATGAAACTCATGCAGCGTAATTCGGTTGCATTCATCATGACACATAAAACTTATCTTGATACTTTGGTGCTAATTTCTACATTGGCTCGATATGGTATGCCAATTCCATATTCATTTGGTGGAAGTAATTTAGCATTTCCAGGAATGAAACAGTTAGGAAATAACGCAGGGCTTATTTTTATTCGAAGAAGCTTTAAAGACGATGCTATTTACAAAGCTGCATTGCGTCATTATATTTCAACAATAATTGACAAAGGAGATCATTTAACTTGGAATATTGAAGGAACCCGTTCCAGAACCGGTAAGATTATTTATCCCAAAATGGGAATTTTAAAATACATTAAAGAAGGCGAATTGCAAAGCGCAAGAAATATAAAATACGTTCCTGTTTCTATTGTTTACGACCTAATTCCAGATGTCAAACAAATGACCGAGGAAGGAAAAGGACAAGAAAAAAAATCGGAAAATGTAAAAGAAGCAGTAAACTATATTAAAAAACTTGGAAACGATTATGGTCGTGCAGCCATTCGGTTTGGGGATCCAGTAGAATTGAATGAAGATTTACAAGCTATCATTCCAGATATGGAAGCAGATAGTTATGCAGATAAAAATACACTCCCACGTTTTGCTTTCGAGCTTATTCATAAAGCGAATGCTATTACTCCTGTAACTACCGTTTCGTTAGTTTGTCATGTTTTGTTAAACGATTTTGCTTTAACCAAAAAAGAAATCGAATTCAAGGTCAATAGATTAATGACATATATTGGTCGGAAACAAGAAGATGTACTTATAGATCGTGGAAATAAAATAGGTGTAACCATTCAAACCGCTTTAAATTTATTGCAAGGTGCAAGAATAATTCAAAAAAGTAGAGCTGGACAAAAAGCACAATATAGTTTAGTTGCTACAGAATATTTGCCAGCAACCTATTACGCAAATATGGCTTCTGGTCATTTGTATCATCAAGCTTTTATTGAAATGGCTTTGGTAAAAATAAAAGGCGATACATCTAATAACCGAATTACCCATTTCTGGGAAGAAATAATGAAACTTCGAAATTTGTTTAAGTTCGAGTTTTTTTACACGAACAAGCCTCAATTTAGTAGTGAGATAGAAGCCGAGTTAATGCGATTCGATAAAAATTGGAGAGCCATTTTAGCAGATCCAAATGGAAATATATCCGCATTATTAAAAAAACAAGATTTATTCGTTTCTAGAGCTATTTTATTATCTTATTTAGAAGCAGATAAGGTAGTTTGTTATACACTTAACAGTTGGGATACAGACGATGAGTTTAATGAAGAAGATTTTATTGAGCTTGCAATGTTTAAAGGAAAAGAATTGCATTGGCAATCTAAAATAACACGTTTAGATAGTGTTTCAAAACCATTTTTAATTAATGCACTTCGTTTTGCTAAAAATGCAAATCTTGTTCCTGTCGAAAGAGTAATAGATTATGAAGGTTTAGAAGGTTGGAAAACGCAAATAGAAGATTTATCAGAAAGGTTATTCTACTTAAAACATATCGAGAATGTACAAGATGAAAAAACGATAAACGAGGAGCCAATCCAACAAAATGTAGTTCCAGATTCTGGTAATGACGAAGTAAATCTAGAGGAAACAATAGAAGAAGGACCACATATAACAGCGTTTTTTGATATGGATAGAACGCTAATTAACGATTTTTCGGCAAAAAAATTCATGACTACACGTCTGTTTAGTGGCAAAACAACAGCAAAAGAATATCTAACACAGTTTGCTACTGCAGCAGTATTTGCATTAGGAAATAGAGATTTTGAAGTGCTTACCAAAATTGCAGCACTTGGAGTAAAAGGTATTACAGAATCTGCATTTACAGAATTAGGAGAGCAAGTTTTTACCGATTATTTAGAGGAAACAATTTATTCTGAATCTCGAGATTTAATAGCAAAACATATAGAAAAAGGACATAAAGTGGTTATTATTTCAGCAGCTACCACTTACCAAATTAAACCAATAGCTAAGGCATTAGGAATTAAAGATATTTATGCTACCGAAATGGAGTTACGTAACGGTAAGTTTACTGGTCGTGTTTCCGAAATGTGCTGGGGAGAAGGTAAAGCTAGAGCCGCACGAAAATTTGCAAAAAAGAATAAAGTAGATCTAGCAAAAAGTTATTTCTATACTGATAGTTTTGACGATTATCCTTTGTTAAAAATCGTTGGAAAACCAGTAGCAACAAATCCAGATCAAAGATTATCCCAAGTAGCATTCGAAAATAATTGGCCAATTCTAAGATTCGAAGAACCAGTTGGTAAACCTTTAGTTAATGGCTTTAGAACAGGGTTAGCAGCAGCAAGTATTTATCCTTCAGCCGTAAAAGGAATTGTAAAAGGAGCAATGACGATGTCTAGACAACAAGCTGCTAATACCACTTTTTCAAGTATTGGAGATTTAGGATCTAAAATGGCTGGATTAGAAATAGCAGTAAAAGGAAAGCATCATTTAGAAGAAATTCGTCCAGCAGTTTTTTGTTTTAACCATCAAAGTGCAGCAGATTTCTTTATTGTTATGAAACTAATTCGTCATGATTTTACAGGGATTGCTAAAAAAGAATTAGAAAGAACACCTTTTGGCCCTATTTTTAAAGCTTTAGGAGCAATTTATGTAGACAGAGCAAATAAAGAAAAAGCTATTGAAGCGATGCAGCCTGCCGTAGAAGCATTAAAGAGCGGTATTTCTGTGGCTATTGCGCCAGAAGGAACACGAAGCGGAAGCAAAACTTTAGGAGCCTTCAAAAAAGGTGCATTTCATCTTGCCATGCAAGCAGGAGTGCCAATTATTCCTATTGTAATTAAAAATGCATATATGGCAATGCCTAAAGGAACAAGCATGTTTAAACCAACACATATAGAAGTAGTTGTCTTAGAACCAGTTGATACATCTCTTTGGAAAAGAAAAAACATCAATAAACATATAGAAGAAGTTCGAGATTTATATATTAATGAATTAGAAAATTAATTTTAAGTTATGAAATTAAACGTAGGAGTTTTAGGAGGAGGATCTTGGGGAACCACAGTTGCATCATTAACAGCAAAAAATAGCGAAACTATTTTATGGGCAAGAAATGAAAAAACAGTTCAGGAAATAAATGAAGAACACAAAAATTCTAAATATTTGCCAGGAGCACTATTACATAAAAACTTAAAAGCTTCAGCTTCCATTGAAGAAACAGTTAAAAATGCAGATGTGATTGTTATGGGGATTCCTTCGCAACATTTTAGAGAAGTGTTACATACTGCGAAACCTTTTATAAGACCTTGGGTTCCCATTGTAAGCTTGTCTAAAGGTTTAGAATTAGACACCAAAATGCGAATGACGCAAATTATAGAGCAAGAGCTTCCTGGTCATCCTGCAGGGGTTTTAACAGGTCCAAATTTAGCAAAAGAAATTCATTCTGGTCAAGCAGCTGCAGCGGTAATAGCCATGGTAGATAAAACCATTGCTAAGCAATTACAGCAAGTTTTTAGCACAGGATTGTTTAGAGTATATACGAATAACGATGTTATTGGCTGTGAACTAGGTGGTGCTTTAAAAAACATTATGGCAATTGCTACAGGAATGGGAGATGGAGCAAATGCTGGCGATAATACTAGAGCAGCCTTAATAACCAGAGGGCTATCGGAATTAACCAGATTAGGTACAGCTATGGGAGGAAGGCGAAGAACTTTTTCTGGACTTGCAGGAATGGGAGATTTAGTAGCTACTTGTTCTAGTTCTAAAAGTAGAAACCATCATGTTGGTTTTCAAATAGGTCAAGGTAAAAGTCTAAAACAAATTATCGAAGAAATGAATGAGGTTGCCGAAGGTGTAAAAACAGCTAAAGTGGTCATGGAACTTGCTAACGATTATAAGGTAGATATGCCTATTTCGAGAGAAGTATATAAAGTTCTTTATGAAGGCAACACCGTAAATGATGCCTTTAAAGGCTTACTTAAAATAGAAAGTGGTTCAGAGAAGGAACCAGGATAATATTCTGTTTAATAATAAATAGTTTACTCTTTTACTTTGTAGTATTCTGTGATTTCTCCATTGGTTTCTAAAACTAAATGAGTAGCGTCTAGTTGTATTAAAGTAGAAGTCCAATTACCATATCTATAAATGTATTCTAGCACAAACTGACTTTCTTCTTTTTTTAAATAAATGTGAGAGTGCGATTTTTCAACAGGTTTATATTTTCCAATAGTTCCTGTTGATTTTACATTTTCAACATTTCCTCTGCCATTTTCAAACCAATAATGATAAATACTTTTAGAGTCCTCATTTTTAATTTTCCAATAACCAGTAAGGGCATTTTCAATTTCAATTTGAGAGGTACAGCATGTTAAACTTTGTGCAAAGTTGATAAACGGAATTAGTAATAAAAAAAAGATGAAATATTTTTTACAAAAAGACATCAAAAAATAAAATTAATAGCTGTTAAATTACTAATATAATAATTTTTGTTTAAATGAAATGGGTTTTAGTTGCTAGACGCTAAATGTTTCTGTATTTTTGGTCTCCAATTTTTACGATTTTAATAATTTTATTTTCGCTTTTGCGGAAATGCATAAATACTTTTTACATGAGCCCAAAAGGAAAATTAACCTTTGATGTTTTAATAGAAATTCCAAAAGGAAGCAGAAACAAATATGAATACGATTTTGATCTACATAAAATCCGATTCGATAGAATGCTTTTCTCATCCATGATGTATCCAGGAGATTATGGCTTTATTCCAGAAACTTTAGCATTAGATGGGGATCCATTAGATGTTTTAGTGATGGGGACTGAACCAACTTTTCCAATGTGTGTTATGGAAGTAAAGCCAATTGGTGTATTTCATATGACAGACGAAAAAGGTCCAGACGAAAAATTAATTTGTGTACCAACTACAGATCCTATCTGGAATATATATAACGACATTGAAGACTTAAATCCACATAGAATAAAAGAAATTACACACTTTTTTCAAGTATATAAAGATTTAGAAAAGAAAAAAGTTGATGTTGGTGGTTGGGGAAATGCGCAAGAAGCTTACCAAATTTTAAATAAGTGTATTGAACGTTACGAAAACAGCGAGCATAAAGCAAAAGGAGATTTCAAGATATAAAGATCTCTAAACTTAAAGTAAAAACCCTTTCATTAAAAAATGAAAGGGTTTTTACTTTTAAATAAGTAAATTTTAAAGTATTGCAATTTGTTATTGTTTACTTTTTAGGTAAAATTAATTTGTTCCTATTTTGTTTAAAGCGCATAAATATCAAAAAGCTTGTTTTTATGTTAAAAAATTGATGATTTTAAAATATTTTTTACTTCTGTTTGAATTTATTACATTAGCAATCATTAAAAACTAATCAAACTAAATATAATATGGAATCAATGATGATTTATATGCCAATTGCATTGGCAATTTTAGGTTTAATCTATATGATGATTAAACAAAAATGGGTAATGAAACAAGATGCAGGAGATGGTAAAATGAAAGAAATTTCAGATCACATCTACGAAGGAGCTCTTGCTTTCTTAAATGCAGAATACCGTTTACTAGCAGTCTTTGTAGTTATCGTAAGTGTATTATTAGCAATTGTATCTTTTGTAGTGCCAACAACACATTGGTTGATAGTTATCGCTTTTATTTGTGGTGCTGTTTTTTCTGCTTTTGCAGGAAATATAGGTATGAAAATAGCAACGAAAACAAACGTAAGAACGACACAAGCTGCTCGTACTAGTTTGCCAAACGCACTTAAAATTTCTTTTGGTGGTGGTACTGTAATGGGACTTGGTGTTGCAGGATTAGCAGTACTTGGTTTAACTGCTTTCTTTATATTTTTCTTTCACTTTTTTATGGGAGGCGTTTGGACAAACACCATGGACATGACTATTGTTTTAGAAACTTTAGCAGGGTTTTCTCTTGGTGCAGAATCTATCGCTTTATTTGCAAGAGTTGGTGGTGGTATTTATACAAAAGCAGCAGATGTAGGTGCAGATTTAGTTGGTAAAGTAGAAGCTGGTATTCCAGAAGATGATCCGAGAAATCCTGCTACAATTGCAGATAATGTAGGTGATAATGTAGGAGATGTTGCAGGAATGGGAGCCGATTTATTTGGGTCGTATGTTGCTACAGTATTAGCAGCAATGGTTTTAGGTAATTATGTGATTAAAGATATGGGTGGAAATATTGGAGATGCCTTTGGTGGTATTGGTCCAATTTTATTACCAATGGCAATTGCAGGAGTAGGAATTATTATTTCTATTATTGGAACTGTACTTGTTAAAATTAAAAGTAACGATGCTAAAGAAGCGCAAGTAATGGGGGCTTTAAATATTGGTAACTGGACTTCTATTATTTTAGTTGCGGCAGCTTGTTTTGGTTTAGTAACTTGGATGTTGCCAGAAACGATGCAAATGAATTTCTTTGGCGAAGGCTTACAAGAAATTTCTTCTATGCGAGTATTTTATGCTACTCTTGTTGGTTTAGTAGTAGGAGCAGTTATTTCTTCGGTAACAGAATATTATACAGGATTGGGAAAATCTCCAATTTTGAAAATTGTACAACAATCTAGTACGGGAGCAGGTACTAATATTATAGCAGGTTTAGCTACCGGAATGATTTCAACATTCCCTTCGGTTTTATTATTTGCTGGTGCTATTTGGGCGTCGTATGCTTTTGCAGGGTTCTATGGGGTTGCTCTAGCAGCATCTGCCATGATGGCAACAACAGCTATGCAATTAGCAATTGATGCTTTTGGACCAATTTCTGATAATGCTGGTGGCATTGCAGAAATGAGCGAGCAAGAACCAATTGTAAGAGAGCGTACCGATATTTTAGACTCTGTTGGTAACACAACAGCTGCAACAGGAAAAGGTTTTGCAATCGCTTCGGCTGCATTAACCTCATTAGCACTTTTTGCTGCTTATGTAACTTTTACTGGAATAGACGGAATAAATATTTTTAAAGCACCAGTTCTGGCAATGCTATTTGTTGGTGGTATGGTGCCTGTAGTATTTTCAGCTTTAGCTATGAATGCTGTTGGTAAGGCTGCAATGGAAATGGTGGAAGAAGTACGTAGACAATTTAGGGATATTCCTGGAATTATGGAAGGTACAGGGAAACCAGAATACGATAAATGTGTAGATATTTCTACTAAAGCATCTTTAAAAGAAATGATGTTACCTGGTTTATTGACTATAGGTTTTCCTTTAGTAATAGCATTTGTGCCAATGTTATTTGGAATGAGTCATTTAGCGATTGCAGAAATGCTTGGTGGTTATATGGCAGGAGTAACTGTTAGTGGCGTGCTTTGGGCAATCTTTCAAAATAATGCTGGAGGTGCTTGGGATAATGCTAAAAAATCCTTTGAAGCTGGAGTAGAGATTAATGGTGAAATGACTTTTAAAGGTTCTGATGCACATAAAGCAGCAGTTACAGGAGATACTGTTGGAGATCCATTTAAAGATACTTCTGGTCCTTCTATGAATATTTTAATTAAACTTACTTGTTTAATAGGCTTAGTTATTGCTCCAATATTAGGAGGGCATACCGAAGAAGGTCTGGCTCTAAATAATGAGGTTCTTGTAGAACAAATTGTAGAAGACGCAAATAACCAAGTAATACGTAAGGCATCTATTCAGAAATTTGAGGATGGTACTGCAAAGGCAATAGTTAAAACGGCTATTATTAAAAATGGAATTGAAGATGTAGTAACTGAAGTTTATCAAGGAGACTTTGATGAGGTTAAGCAAAAAGTGGAGGCTTTAGGAAAGGATGTTACTATTAGAATAAAGGAAGTTGTAGAGTAAAGAACTATATTTTAAATAAAAAAAACCACGCATTTTGCGTGGTTTTTTTGTTATTTTAAGGCAACCTATTTATTTATGAAATTATTTAAGAAAGAACCTGTTCAAATTATTGCTTTTCAAAGCTACGGGACTGATACTCACTTTTATTTAAGAGGAAGGGCTTTACAAGATGAATCTATAGATTTAGAACAACAAGGTTTTTTTAGTGTGCTAATAAATAGTTGGAAACGTTTAGAAAGTGACGAAATTAAGAATGCTAGCATTGTTGTAAAATTACCAGATGGGTCTTTTTTAGAAACAACAAGCGATACGCATGGTTATTTTAAAATGAAAGCGAATGTTAAAGGTTTAAAAGCAATGGCTAATGTAGAGGGTTGGTTAGCTTGTGAGGTTGCTTTTCAAGATGTTGCTATTAAGCCAGGTATACAAAAGGAAAATCGTTTTCCTGCCGAAATACTAATTCCTTCTAATTCAGTAGAATTTGGTGTTGCAAGCGATATTGATGACACCATTTTACACACAGGTGTGGTGTCTACATTAAAGTGGAGAGTGCTCTATAATACTCTTTTTAAATCTGCAAAAATGCGTTTGCCTTTGGATGGTGCTGCCGATTTTTATCATTTATTACATCGTGGAAAGTCTGGTGAAAATGCAAATCCTATTTTTTATGTTAGTCATAGTCCATGGAATTTGTACCGATATTTAGAATTATTTTTAAAACAAAATAATTTTCCGAAAGGTCCTATATTATTAAGGAGTTTTAAAGATATTTTGAAAAAGAAAGCACCCGATGAAAAACCGCAAAAGCAAAAGGAAATATTAGATTTATTAAAAACATACCCCAATTTACCTTTTATTTTAATAGGAGATAGTGGAGAGCATGATCCAGATATTTATATAGAAATAGCAACCTTGTTTCCAGAGCGAATAAAAGCTATTTATTTGCGTAGCGTAAAACATAAGAAGAAAATGCTTCGAGTAAAAGGCTTGCTTGAAAATTATAAAACGACTCCTGCGTTACTAGTAGAGAGTAGTGTACAAGCTATTACACATGCTAGAGAAAATGGTTTTATAGCTTAATGCTAAATATTTGTTGTTTAGAATTGCGTTAAGGATAGAACGGTTTGTTTGAGCTCCTCGCAGAGAGCGAGTAGTGAAAGCCTGACTTTTTTTAATCCTGCTAGAGTTCTAAAACCTAGTAGGATTAAAAAAAGGAACGCCCAAAAATATTTTAAAATAAGCCGTTTATTTCGGCATCAATTTTATTTAATATATAACCTAAATCTTCAGGTCTGTCTACAAAATCAAGATTGTCTACGTCAATGATTAAAAGATTTCCTTTGTTGTAGCCCGTTATCCAAGCTTCATAACGCTCATTTAGTCTACTTAAATAATCTATACTTATCGAATTTTCGTAATCGCGACCTCGTTTGTGTATTTGGGATACTAAATTAGATATAGAGCTGCGTAAGTAAATTAGTAGATCTGGACCTTCTACAAAACTTTCCATAAGATCGAAAAGCGATTTGTAGTTTTCAAAATCTCGATTCGTCATTAAACCCATTGCGTGCAGGTTAGGTGCAAAAATATGAGCATCTTCGTAAATGGTTCTATCTTGAATAATGTCTTTACCACTTTGGCGTATATCTGAAACTTGACGAAATCTACTATTTAAAAAGTATACTTGTAAGTTAAAACTCCAACGTTCCATCTGGTTGTAAAAGTCGTCTAAATAAGGGTTGTCTACTACATCTTCTAGTTGCGCTTCCCATTTATAATGTTTGGCTAGTAATTTTGTTAGTGTGGTTTTTCCAGCACCAATATTTCCTGCTATGGCAACGTGCATATCTTATTTAATTTTTTAATTGAAATTTAGAAAGGATTTTCTCGTGGTAAATATACAAGGTTTCATTGGTTAGTAAAAACTGATTTATTAACAAATTTGGAGTTTTTACTTTTATTAGATCCTCGGTATTTTTCTTTAAAAAGTAGAGTGTATTTTCCTTTTTTAAAATAAGATTTCCGTTGTCTTCTTCAATATTAGTAAAGCCTTCATTTTTAATTTTTTGGGTTAAACTGCCAAAATAATTATACTTGTAGAGGTACTTTTCTGTAAGTAGCCAGCAAAAATTAAAATTACTTTTTAAATCTAAAACACTCGACTGAATAGGTAGTGTAGTTGCTTTTGTTTTATTCGTTTTATAATCGTAGACTTCTAGTTGTTGTGTGTCTTGATTAAAAATCCAAAGCGTATTATCGTTTCCTGTGGTAATTTGTGATACGCTTTTATAGGGTTTTGTGGTATTAAAGTCTATTCTAAAAATCTCTGCTAAACGATTATCTAAAATAATTGCAGTATTAAAATCTTTATAAAAAACATTTATTTTTAAAGGATTAAAAGCGTTTGCCGAAGTTATTTCGCCTAATTGTACATTGCTGTAGTTGATCGTTTTATCTGCGTCTTTTTTGTAAAATATATGGTTGTTTAGGTAGTATTGGGTATCAAAATTATCTATATCAATAATTGTTCTATCTGTGAGATCTATTTTTTTTAGAAGTGAGGTATCTATTGTTTCTTGCCCAAAAGCGGAAATCGTTAGAAGGATACAAAATAGAATATAGGTGTTTTTCATAGGAAAACGAAAAGTACAAAAATTGAACCAATTTCTAATTAAAAAAAATATTTTCATTTTAAGAGTAATTTAACATTTCAAGCTTAAACGTTTTTGTGTTTTAAGTGTCTTATAAGAGTTACTAAAAATGTTTTTAATAATAAAACTACAAACTAAATTTAGATGAAAATAAATAAAACGCTATCTGTTATTTGCTTTACGCTTTTTTCTTGTGTTTTCACATATGCACAACAGGACTTTCAAGGTAAAGCCTATTACGAATCTAAAACAACTGTCGATATGGATAATTTTGGTCCTCCAGATATGCCTGCAGATAGGAAAAAACAGATTATGGAACGTATGAAAAGTTTCTTAGAAAAAAGTTACACATTAACTTTCAATAAAACAGAGTCGGTTTATAAAGAAGAAGAGCAATTAGCCGCTCCTGGTGGTTCTCAAGGTAGGGGTTTTGGTGGTTTTGCTGCTAATTTTACTGCAGGAGAACAATATAAAAATATAAAAAACAATCAGTTATTACAAGAACAAGAATTTTTTGGAAAGCAATTTTTAATTAATGATTCGTTACCAAAACTAAAATGGAAAATGACTGGAGAAACCAAACAGATTGGTCAATATATGGCTATGAAAGCTACAGCAATGAAAGCAGTAGATAAAACGGATTTTTCAAGTTTTAGAAGAAGGGGGAGAGGAAATGATAATGCAGAAAAAAAATCAGATTCTACAAAAGTAAATAACCCAGTTGATGAAATAGAAGTACCAAAAGAAATTGAAGTAACTGCTTGGTATACCATGCAAATCCCAGTAAACCAAGGTCCTGGAGAATATTGGGGGCTTCCTGGTTTAATTTTAGAAATAAATGCAGATAGAACCACTATTCTTTGTTCTAAAATAATATTAAATCCAAGCGAAAAAGAAAACATCAAAGTGCCTTCAAAAGGAAAAGAGGTAACAAAAGAAGAGTATGCTGATATTGTGGTGAAAAAGATGGAAGAAATGCGTGAAATGTATGGAGGTCGAGGAGGCCGTGGTGGACGCCCAGGAGGAAGAGGTCGTTAATACATAAAACAATTCTATTTAAACCAAACCAGAAAAATTTAAAATGAAAAACCTATTAACCCTACTAATTTGCTTAGTAGCTAGTACCACTTTTGCTCAAGTTAGAGTAGAAGGTATTGTAAAAGATAGTATTGGTAACCCTTTAGAACTTGCTAATGTGGTTGCTGTAAATCAAGAAACAAAAGCCCTAGACTCTTACGGAATTACTAATGATGCTGGAAGGTATAAACTTTCTTTAGAGAAAAATTCTAGCTATCAGATACAGGTGAGCTATATTGGAATGAAAACAACAGAAGATCTTTTCGAAACCAAAGAAGAAGATCTTACTAAAAACTATACCCTTTTAGACGATACTACTTTAGACGAAGTAGAGTTGGTTTACGAAATGCCTGTAACTGTAAAAGGAGATACTATTGTTTATAATGCAGATTCTTTTAAAACAGGAACCGAAAAAAAACTAGAAGATGTTTTGAAAAAACTCCCTGGAGTAGAGATTACAGATGATGGAGAAATTGAGGTAGAAGGAAAAACGGTAAGCAAGATAATGGTAGATGGTAAAGATTTCTTTGATGGTGATACGAAATTAGCGGCAAAAAATATTCCTTCCAATGCTATCGATAAAGTAGAAGTGCTTAAAAATTTTAGTGAAGTTGGGCAATTAAGTAGTGTGACTAATAATCAAGATAATATCGCTATTAATTTAAAATTAAAAGAAGGGAAAGATAAGTTTTGGTTTGGTGATGTTACAGCGGGAACAGGAATCGCTTCCGACGATGGTTTGTATAAAGTACAGCCAAAATTGTTTTTCTATAGCCCAAAAACAAGTATCAATTTTATTGGAGATTTAAATAATACAGGAGAAGTTGCATTTACTCGTAGAGACTATTTTAATTTTACAGGTGGATTTAGAAACCTGAGTCAAAGTAGTGGAACCAATATTAGTTTAGGAGATAATAGTTTGAGCTTTTTAAATACCACTAATAATAAAGCAGAAAGTATAGATACTAAATTTGCTGCAGCTAATTTTAGTAACTCCCCAAATGATAAACTTACCATTAGCGGATTTGGAATATATTCTGGAACAAAAACTGCTATTCGCGAAAATAACGAGGTGTCTTACACCGATGACGAACTTAATATTCCAGATGAGTCTACTACCAACTATACGCAACAAGAAAGCAATTTAGGGCTACTAAAACTAAGTGCCGTTTATAAAGCAAATGCGAATAATCAATTGGATTATGATGTTTTTGGAAGATATTCTAAACAAACACAAAATCGTTTTTTTAATTCTTCGGTTTTAGGGCAAGTAGATCAAATAGAAGAACAAACACCTTATAGTATTAACCAGAATTTAAACTACTATTATACTTTAAACGAAAACAATATTTTTTCGCTAGAAGCACAACACTTATTGCAAGATGAAGATCCTTTTTATAATGCATTTATTGAGCAAAAAGACACCTATGCAAGCACCGCAGAAGGTTTAGGGTTAGACGATGCGCAATCTGCTTATAACACTTCACAAGAGAAAAGAGTAAAGTCTAATAAGTTTGATGGTAAGTTAAATTATTGGAATGTACTTAACCAAAAAAGTAATTTAAATTATACCATTGGTTTGGTGTATAGTAACCAAAAATTCAACTCCGATATTTTTCAAGTACTGGATAATGGTTCCATATTTACTCCTACACCAGTGGATGGTTCTAATACCAACGATGTAGATTATACCTTTAGTGATGCTTATGTAGGTGTCCATTATAATTTAAAAGCGGGGAAATTTACGTTAACTCCAGGTTTTTCAGCACATGCATATAATACTAAAGACACACAATTTGGTTCTACTAACAGTAATAGTTTTGCTAGAATTTTACCAGATGCTACCATTAGGTTTCAAATGAAAAAGAGCGAAAACCTAAACTTACGTTACTCTATGCAAACCAATTTTACAGATGTAACGCAGTTAGCAGAAGGCTTATTTTTAAATAATTATAGTTCTATTTTTTCAGGAAACCGCGAATTAGAAAACTCCTTATCACATAATTTAAATCTTTCGTATTTTAGTTTCAATATGTTTAATTACACCAATGTATTTGGTTTTTTAAACTATTCTAAAAATATAGATGGTATTCGTAATAATACAGATTTCGAAAGTGTAATTACAACATCAACACCTTTTAATTCTAATTTTGCAGACGAAACTTTTTCTGCTCGTGGACGTTTTGAACGCCGTTTCGGAAAAATTAAAGCAAATCTTTCTGGATCTTGGAGTTGGGCAACTTTTAATCAGTTTATAGGTGGGAATCTAAGTAAAAATAAAAGTTTTACACAAACCTATGGTACCCGAATTAGTACCTTTTTTAAGAATGCACCAAATGTAGAACTAGGGTACGATTTAACTATAAATGATAATGATCAAGGAAATAACAATACCAAGTTTTATACACACAGACCATTTATAAACTTCGATGCTGTAATTTTAAAAGACTTTAGTTTTGTTACCGAATACAGTTATTATGATTTTAGAAACACCGAAGATTCTCTTAACAAATACGGCTTTTTAGATGCTTCTTTAACGTATCAAAAAACCGATAGCCAGTGGGAATATAAAGTTGGAGCAACCAACTTGTTAGACACACAAAGTTTAAGTCAAAGTAACACCGGAAACATTTCGGTGAGCAATAGAGAGTATTTTATACAACCAAGATATGTAGTATTTAGTGTGAAGTATAATTTATAGAATAATAATTTGGGCGTTACCCTACTTCGCTAAAAAAAAAGCTACGTAGCGTCGGGCTGTACGTTATATCTTTTGTAAAAACAAAAGGATGCCACTTCCATCCCTAACGCAAAAAAAGCCTTCTTAAAACAAAGAAGGCTTTTTTTGTGCTTTAATCAATTACTTGGAGCTACAATAAGTGTTTTAATAACCTCATTAGGGTTTGCTGCATTTCCACCAGCTTTATAAATGCTAGTTACATTATTTAATAGCCTTGCAAAACTTAAAGTATCTATGCGCTTTGTCATAGTTGATAAAGTATCTCCTTTAAATGTATTATTAAAAGACACCAACTTGCCTTCTTTCCATGCAGATCCAACGGTTTTAGATGGCCAATAGTCGTGGTTAATAGTTTTAAAGTTCATCCATTCATGATTAACAGCATCATAATTAAATTGTTTAAAAGAAGGGTTGTTACCATTTCTAGGTGTAATTGCAGGAATAGAAACTATTAAATCACTAAACTGTAAACTATCGTTTTTGTCTTTGTACATCATTTTACGCAATCCATCTAAATGTGTATGGCTTGTCAATGCACCTACAATTCTGTCTTTGTTTTCTGCAACAATATCTAGGAATGCATCTTTTATGTTTTTGCCATTATAGGTAATGTCTGTATCCCAAATTTCAGAACCTCCATGACCATCAATTCCCGGAGGAATATGCATGCCAATCATAATAGCATCTTCCGTACTTCCTTCCGTAAATTGTTTTGTAAACCAATCCATTTGATTTTTAATATCTTTTGCCTGTTCTCCAGGCTTTCCATAATAATGTAAATGGTTCGAATTATGATGAGCGTATTTAAACATTACACTATTTAAAATAATTAAGCGTATACCTCCGTCTTTTCCTAAAGGATATACCGCGTAACAACCTAAATCTCCTCTAGTATTATCTGCTACACATGCCTTTGCTTTCCCTAAGCAGCAAGTGCCACTATTAATAACTGGCCAGTTTTTTACACCAAGACTATCTAAAGCAAAAGGAGTATCTCCATTTGGAGCAGTAAAAGCTCTATAGTCTCCACTCCAAGAATCATTATTTCCTGGAGCATATATTAATGGAACATTGGCTATTTGTGCTGCATTGCGAAGATGACTTAATACTTTGCCTGTGTTTTTTCTAGCAGAGGATAAAGATGTTTTGTCAGTTGGATAGGCATGCCATGGTAAATCACCTAATAGAATAACATAATCCGGTTTTGGTTGTTTAGATGCTCCAGAAATTATATTTGTAAATTTTGTTAAAGAAATATCCCATAAATCATTACCTGTATCTGCCTCGTTGCCATTTTGTACCACCTCAGCTTGTGTCCATTCGCTATGTAAATGTGTGTCGGATATTACTAAGAATGTATTAGATTTTTTTGAAATACTTGTAGAGTCTAGAATAACAATGTTTTTTTCTTCCTGTGGTGCTATAATAGATTCGTTATTAAAAGCATAATATCCAATAGGTACTGCTAAAATTACAGATGTGGCCACCCCAAATATGGTGTTTATTCGTTTCATAATATTTAGATGTTAGTTGTACTAACGAATTTATTATAAATGAGTTAGATATTTTCAGGTGTTATTACGTGATTTTCAAAGAGTTAGATTGGATGTTCTTTAAGCTATTTCGTGAATATAAAAAGAGCATTGCTTACATATGGTCTTTCTGGTTTTCCTCTAAACCAAATCTTAAATAAATTTTGGTTTTATCTCAAAAAAAAAGTTTGCATAAAATATGCAAACTTTTCAAGTTAAAGTGGGGAGAGCAGGATTCGAACCTGCGAAGTTAAAAACAACAGAGTTACAGTCTGTCCTCGTTGGCCGCTTGAGTATCTCCCCAAACGTGACGCCAAATATATTTAAGTTTTATATTTTTTCAACTATATAATTAGGTCTTTTTTATAAAAATTTAGCTTTTAAATTTAGCGAACTACATTTCTTCGAGGTATCTGTTTGTTATCTAAAGTTTTATAGCTTGGTGAGCTGTTTTAATTTATTTGTTTTTTAACATATTTTTCTTTCCAAATAAAAGGATAGTGTTCGGTGTCTATAATTGGATCGATACCAAAAAGTCGTTTAGTACAGATTATGTAGTACAAAAAGCAACTTCTATCCAAACTTGATCCTTAGAATAGGTTTCGCCAACAATAAATATATCACTGTTTTTACCAAGAATCAATTGCGAAGGTTTTCTAATTTTTTCGTTGTACATCTCTCAAATCATAATGTAATTTATAGGCATGCATGGTAACCAGCATTAAATGACGGAAGTGACCAGTCCATGTACTTGGTTAACGATTCTGGAACATCTAAATAGTTCGCTTGCGATCCAAAATGCAGAGCCGCTAATTGTTTGCGTAGCATTTAAATAAATAATAGCTATGTTTATCATTTATTAATCAAGTGCTTAAGCGTGTAAATGCGTGATTGTTAGATAAAAAAAAGCCGCTAATAAAATTAGAGGCTTTTTGAAATGATATAATCGAGATTTTTACAACCCAAAGGCAGTTTTTACTTGCTCTACATAATCTAATTTTTCCCATGTAAATAATTCGACATCCATAGTTAGATCATCTCCGTTTGGTTGTGAGAATGTTTTTCTTACTGTTTCATTTACTCTTCCCATATGTCCATATGCAGCAGTTTCACCATACATAGGGTTTCTTAATTTTAAACGCGTTTCAATAGCAGAAGGACGCATATCAAAAATTTCAGAAATCTTATTAGCGATTTCTCCATCTGTCATATTAAAAGGGCAAGTACCATAAGTGTCTACAAAAATCCCCATTGGTTCTACAACACCAATAGCATAACTTACCTGTACTAGAATTTCGTCACAAATTCCTGCTGCAACTAAATTTTTTGCAATATGCCTTGTTGCATAAGCAGCACTTCGGTCTACCTTGCTTGGGTCTTTGCCAGAAAAAGCTCCTCCACCATGGGCGCCTTTACCACCATATGTATCTACAATAATTTTTCTTCCTGTAAGTCCTGTGTCACCATGAGGTCCACCAATAACAAATTTACCTGTTGGGTTAATGTGATATTTAATATCATCATTAAAAAGAGCTTGTATGTTTTCTGGTAATTTG
The DNA here is from genome assembly GCF_053604645.1 of Lacinutrix cladophorae. Taxonomy (NCBI): domain Bacteria; kingdom Pseudomonadati; phylum Bacteroidota; class Flavobacteriia; order Flavobacteriales; family Flavobacteriaceae; genus Lacinutrix; species Lacinutrix cladophorae. The sequence goes on from NZ_JBSHNR010000110.1 coordinate 412,104, forward strand.
GCAATCACTCTAGGAATTAATATTGCTACAATATCTTTTCTAATTTTTGTTAGCATCACATCGTCATTTGCATCAAAATCATCATGTTGTGTAGATACAACAATAGCTTCGATTCGCTGTGGTACATTATCATCACTATATTCGATAGTTACCTGACTTTTAGAATCTGGACGTAAATAGGTGATTTCTTTGTTTTCTCTTCTTAATTCAGCAAGTTCAAACATAATCTTATGTGAAAGATCTAATGCTAAAGGCATATAGTTTTCGGTTTCGTTTGTTGCATAACCAAACATCATTCCTTGGTCTCCTGCTCCCTGTTCTTCTTTGCTAGCTCTGTCTACACCACGGTTAATGTCATCAGACTGTTCGTGTATAGCAGAAAAAACACCACAAGAGTTCCCGTCAAACATATAGTCGCTTTTCGTATAACCAATTTTGTTTATGGTATCACGTGCAATTTTTTGTACGTCTAAATAGGTGTTCGATTTTACTTCTCCAGCAAGTACAACTTGACCAGTGGTGACTAATGTTTCGCATGCAACTTTAGACTCTGAATCAAAAGCTAAAAAATGATCAATTAAAGCATCACTTATTTGGTCTGCTACTTTATCTGGATGTCCTTCTGATACGCTTTCAGAAGTAAATAAATATGGCATAAATCCTAATTTTAAATTATAGTTTAATTATAAATTTGTTGGATTGCTTGGTCGCTAGAGAAGTGAATAACTTACTGCTTTAGCATTTTTTTTATGAGGTTGCAATCAGACAAATTTTTCCTCTTAATATTTAATGAGACAAAAGTAGAAAAATAAAACGGAACACATACCTATTTTAAGTTTTTTAAGTAAAAGTTAAGTTCCTTTAACCATATAAAACAACGAACTAGATTAAAATTAATAAACAATAAGGTGCTTAATAAAAAAAATAAAGAATTGAACATCATACATATTTACCTGTAACAACTTGTAAGTCAATAGTTTAATATTTTAATATTACTATTGGATTTAGCTAGGTAAAACGAATAATTAGATATAGAAAACAGTAAACCACTAATTTAGTTCTCGCAAATATAATTTGTATAAAAAAAATATGAGCGAATTAAACAAACACAGTAAAAGATTAACACAAGATGAATCGCAACCAGCATCTCAAGCTATGCTTTATGCAGTAGGCTTGACAGATGAAGACATGCAGAAAGCTCAGGTTGGTATTGCAAGTACTGGTTACGATGGTAATCCATGTAATATGCATTTAAATGGATTGGCTGGAGAAGTTAAAATTGAATGTAAAATTGCAGGTTTAGTAGGTTTAGGGTTTAATACTATTGGTGTTTCAGATGGTATTTCTATGGGGACTTCAGGAATGAATTATTCCTTAGCTTCTAGGGATATTATTGCAGATTCGATAGAAACCGTTATGAATGCGCAAAGTTACGATGCATTAATTTCTGTGGTTGGATGTGATAAAAATATGCCTGGGGCAGTAATCGCAATGTTACGCCTAAATCGTCCTTCTATTATGATGTATGGAGGGACTATTGCTTCTGGGAATTATAAAGGAAGAAAGCTTAACGTTGTTTCGGCTTTTGAGGCTTTGGGGCAAAAAGTAGCAGGAGAAATTGACGAAGAAGAATATAGAGAAATTATTAAAAGAGCTATTCCTGGTGCTGGAGCCTGTGGTGGTATGTATACTGCAAATACAATGGCTTCTGCTATCGAATGTATGGGTTTTGCTTTGCCTTATAATTCTTCCATTCCAGCAGAGAATCCGAATAAATTATCAGAATCAGAAAGAACAGCTTTAGCAATTAAAAATTTATTAGAACTGGATTTAAAGCCTTTAGATATTATTTCTAAAAAATCTTTAGAAAATGCAATTGCTTTAGTAAATGCTTTAGGTGGTTCTACCAATGCTGTACTTCACTTTTTAGCAATCGCACATGCAGCAGATATTGAGTTTACTTTAGAAGATTTTCAACGCGTAAGTGATAGAACGCCTTTAATTGCTGATTTAAAACCGTCAGGAAAATATTTAATGGAAGATGTGCATAGCGTTGGTGGTACACCAGCAATTATGAAATACCTATTAGATAATGGCTATTTGCATGGGGATTGTTTAACCGTTACCGGAAAAACATTAGCAGAAAATTTAGCAGGCGTTGAAGCAATGGAGTTTGAAGAACAAGATGTTATTTATCCTAAAGATAAAGCATTAAAGTCTTCTGGGAATATTCAAATTATTTATGGAAACCTTGCAACAGAAGGGGCAGTAGCAAAAATTTCAGGAAATGAAGGTTTGCTGTTTGAAGGAAAAGCCGTGGTTTATAATGGTGAACAAGAAGCAAATACAGGAATTTCTAATGGAGAAGTTGAGAAAGGAGATGTAGTCGTCATTAGGTATGTTGGTCCAAAAGGAGGTCCAGGAATGCCAGAAATGTTAAAACCAACATCCTTAATAATGGGAGCAGGTTTAGGTAAATCTGTAGCATTAATTACCGATGGACGTTTTTCTGGAGGTACACATGGTTTTGTTGTAGGTCATATTACACCAGAAGCTCAGTCTGGAGGAACTATAGCTATTTTAAAAACCGGAGATAAAATAAAAATTAGTGCAGAAGACAATTCTATAAACGTTTTAATTTCTGATGAAGAATTAGCAGAAAGAAAAGCTACATGGATTGCTCCACCATTAAAACATAAAAAAGGAATTTTATATAAATACGCAAAAACAGTGGCATCTGCTTCAAAAGGATGTGTTACTGATGCGTAAAACCTCTGCCAAGGCAGATTGTAATTGTATTGATGCAATTAAAAATGGAACAAAAATCTCATCCTAAGCTTTGCGAAGGATATCAAATAAAATAAATGAGATGAAAGAAACTCAAACCATTCAAAATAAAAAAGAAAGCACAACTACTGCAGTTCGTGTCTCTGGAAGCGAAGCAGTTGTAAGATGTCTTTTAGAAGAAGGTGTAAAAGTATTGTATGGCTATCCAGGAGGAGCTATAATGCCTGTTTACGACGAATTATATAAATACCAAGACAAAATTCATCACGTTTTAGCACGTCATGAACAATGTGCAGCACATGCAGCGCAAGGGTATGCAAGAATTTCTGGAGAGGTCGGGGTTGCAATTGCAACTTCAGGACCAGGAGCAACCAATTTAATTACAGGAATTGCCGATGCGCAAATAGATAGTACGCCATTGGTTTGTATTACAGGTCAGGTAGCTTCGCATTTACTAGGTAGTGATGCATTTCAAGAAACAGATATTGTTGGTATTTCAACACCTGTTACTAAATGGAACTGCCAAATAACTAAAGCTTCCGATATTCCAGAAGTTTTAGCAAAAGCATTTTATATTGCTAAAAGTGGTCGTCCAGGACCTGTTTTAGTGGATATTACCAAAGATGCACAATTTGAAGAATTTGATTTTGCATATAAAAAATGTAAAGGGGTAAGGAGTTATAATCCTATTCCTAAAACAGAAAAATCTTCTCTAGAAGCAGCTGCAAAACTAATTAATGCAGCTAAAAAACCACTAGTAGTATGGGGACAAGGTGTTATTTTAAGTGAAGCAGAAGAAGCTTTTAAAGCGGTGATTGAAAAAGCAGGAATTCCTTCTGCATGGACTATCTTAGGTGCTTCAGCAATACCAACATCTCACCCATTAAATATTGGAATGGTTGGTATGCATGGTAATTATGCACCAAATGTATTAACTAACGAATGTGATCTTTTAATAGCAATAGGAATGCGTTTTGATGACCGGGTTACTGGAAATTTAGCAACCTATGCAAAGCAAGCAAAAGTGATTCATTTTGAAATTGATCCTGCCGAAATAAATAAAAATGTAAAAGCAGATGTTGCTGTTTTAGGAGATGCTAAAGCGAGTTTAGAAGCAATACTTCCTTTAATAAATAAAAATACACATGCAGAATGGCATCAAAAATTTAAAGATTTATATGCTGTTGAGTATGAAAAAGTAATTAAAAACGATTTGCATCCTACTAAAGAAGGATTGACAATGGGTGAAGTTTTAAATCAAATAAATATCCAGTCAAAAGGAGAAGCTGCAATTGTTAGTGATGTTGGTCAGCACCAAATGATTGCTTGTCGTTATGCCGAGTTTAATCAAACCAAAAGTAATATTACTTCGGGAGGATTAGGTACTATGGGATTTGGTCTTCCAGCTGCTATTGGAGCAAAAATGGCAAGGCCAGAACGTGAAGTGGTTTCTATTTCTGGTGATGGTGGTTATCAAATGACGATTCAAGAATTAGGTACTATTTTTCAACAAAAAGCGGCAGTAAAAGTAGTGGTTTTAAATAATGATTTCTTAGGAATGGTTCGTCAATGGCAACAGTTGTTTTTTGATAAGCGATATGCTTCTACAGAAATGGTAAATCCAAATTTCGTAGCCATTGCAGAGGGATACTATATTAGAGCAAGAAAAGTTACAAAAAGAGAAGAATTAGCAGAAGCAGTTGCAGAAATGATGGCTAGTAAAGAAGCTTACTTTTTAGAAGTTTGTGTAGAAAAGGAAGATAATGTATTTCCTATGATACCAACAGGTGCTTCCGTTTCAGATATAAGATTAGAATAATATGAGTACAGATAAACAACTATTTACAGTTTCCGTTTATACGGAAAATAACATAGGATTGTTGAATAGAATTTCAGCAATTTTTCAAAGAAGACATATAAATATAGAGAGTTTAAATACTTCTCCTTCAGAAATTGAAAGTGTTTCCAGGTTTACTATAGTAGTAAATATGACCGAAGATAATATGAAGAAAATTATAGGTCAAATAGAAAAACAAGTAGAGGTCATTAAAGCTTTTTATCATACAGAAGAAGAAATTATTTATCAAGAATCTTGCATTTTTAAAATGAAATCTGGTTTGTTATTTGATGAACGTGAAATTCAAAATATAATAAAAGAAAGCAATGCAAGAATTGTAACCGTGAATAGAGACTTTTTTGTGATTGAAAAATCTGGTCGTAAAGAAGAAATAGAATTATTATACAGAGAATTAAGTGCTTTTGGGATTATGCAATTTACGCGCTCAGGTCGTATTGCAGTATCTAAAGAAGAAATGAAAATATCAACAATGCTAGAAGCTTTTCAAGCATAACAATTAAAATAAAAGACAATGTCAAATTATTTCAACACATTATCATTAAGAAACCAATTAGAACAATTAGGAAAATGTAGATTCATGGATGCTTCAGAGTTTGAAGATGGTGTAGATGCATTAAAAGGAAAGAAAATCGTTATTGTTGGTTGTGGTGCGCAAGGATTAAATCAAGGATTAAATATGCGAGATTCTGGATTAGATATTTCGTATACATTACGTCAAGTAGCTATCGATGAAAAAAGAGAATCTTACAAGAATGCAACTTCAAACAATTTTACGGTTGGTACATATCAGGAATTAATTCCAACAGCAGATTTAGTGTTAAATTTAACACCAGATAAACAACATACAAATGTTGTGAAAGCAGTAATGCCTTTAATGAAAAAAGGTGCAACATTAAGCTATTCACACGGATTTAATATTGTAGAAGAAGGAACGCAAGTTCGCGAAGATTTAACCGTAATTATGGTTGCTCCTAAATGTCCTGGGACAGAAGTAAGAGAAGAATATAAACGCGGATTTGGTGTGCCAACTTTAATAGCTGTGCACCCAGAAAACGATCCAGAAAATAAAGGTTGGGCACAAGCAAAAGCATACGCAGTTGCTACTGGAGGAGATAGAGCTGGTGTTTTGCAGTCTTCATTTGTCGCTGAGGTAAAAAGTGATTTAATGGGAGAACAAACCATTCTTTGTGGTTTGTTACAAACAGGAGCAATTTTATCTTTTGATAAGATGGTCGAAGAAGGAATTGAGCCTGGTTATGCAGGAAAATTAATCCAGTTTGGCTGGGAAACTATTACCGAAGCTTTAAAACATGGTGGTATTACAAATATGATGGATCGTTTATCTAATCCTGCAAAAATAAAAGCATACCAATTATCTGAAGAATTAAAAGATATCATGCGTCCATTATTTGAAAAACATATGGATGATATTATCTCTGGTCACTTCTCAAAAACCATGATGGAAGATTGGGCTAATGACGATGTAAACCTTTTAACTTGGAGAGCTGCAACAGGAGAAACAGCGTTTGAAAAAACAACGCTAACTACAGATCATATTTCAGAACAAGAGTATTTTGATCATGGAACCTTATTGGTTGCATTTGTTAAATCTGGTGTCGAATTAGCTTATGAAACTATGGTAAGTGCAGGAATTATTGAAGATTCTGCTTACTACGAGTCGCTTCACGAATTACCATTAATTGCAAATACAATTGCTAGAAAGAAATTGTTTGAAATGAATAGAGTGATTTCTGATACAGCAGAATATGGTTGTTATTTGTTTGATCATGCATGTAAACCATTATTAACCGATTTCATGAAAACCGTGAAAATAGATATTATTGGAAAAGCGTATTCTAATGCAAACGGAGTCGATAATATAGAATTAATAGCTGTTAATGATGCTATTAGAAACCATCCAATAGAAACAGTTGGAAAACGTTTAAGAGCAGCAATGACTGCAATGAAAATTATAAAATCAGATGTAAAAACGGAAGATTCCGTTTTGGCTTAACTTTTAATTCCTGCGCAGGCAGGAATCTATACACAAAAGGAAATAATGAGAATAGTAGGGTGAGATTCCTGCTTTCGCAGGAATTATGGAAGAAACCAAGACAATATACAAGCCAACATTAGAAGCGGTTGAAGCTGCTGCTGAAAAATTAAAAGGAGTTGCATCTGTAACTCCTTTAATTGCTAATATGCAATACTCTAAGCAGTTTGAAGCAAATATTTTATTTAAACGCGAAGATTTACAACAAGTGCGTTCGTATAAAATTAGAGGAGCATACAATAAGATCTCTTCTCTAAGTGCGACACAAATTGAAAACGGTATTGTATGTGCTAGCGCAGGTAATCATGCGCAAGGTGTTGCCTTATCTTGTAGGTTGTTAAAAATAAAAGGAACCATTTTCATGCCTTCGCCTACACCCAACCAAAAGGTCGAACAGGTTAAAATGTTTGGTGAAGATTATATAGATGTTGTTTTAGTTGGGGATACTTTCGACGATGCATATGATGCAGCAATGTTGCAATGTGAAAAATTAAATAAAACATTTATTCACCCTTTTAATGATGAAAAAGTTATTGAAGGACAGGCAACTGTTGGTTTAGAAATTATCGATCAAGCACAGCATCCCATTCATTATGTTTTTGTTCCAGTAGGAGGAGGAGGTTTGTCTTCAGGATTATCGTCTGTTTTTAAACTTTTATCTCCAGAAACTAAAATTATTGGTGTAGAACCAGAAGGAGCCCCTTCTATGAAAACTTCCTTAGCTAACAAAAAAAACACTACTTTAAAACAAATTGAAAATTTTGTTGATGGAGCAGCAGTAAAGCGTGTTGGTGATTTAAATTTTGCTATTTGTCAGCAAAATTTAAGTGATATGATAACGGTTCCCGAAGGAAAGGTTTGTCAAACCATTTTAGAATTATATAATAAAGACGCAGTAGTTGTAGAGCCAGCTGGCGCTTTAAGTATTGCTGCTTTAGATCAATATAAAGAAATAATTAAAGGTAAAAACGTTGTCTGTGTAGTTAGTGGAAGCAATAACGATATTACACGTACTCCAGAAATTAAAGAACGTGCTTTATTGCATGCAAAACTGAAACACTATTTTATTATTAAGTTTCCACAACGTGCTGGGGCTTTACGTGAATTTGTAGTCGATATTTTAGGTCCAACAGATGATATCACACATTTTGAATACACCAAAAAAGTAAATCGCGAAAATGATGTTGCTGTGGTTGGTTTAGAACTTAAATCTCCTGCAGACTTGGAGCCATTAATTACCAAAATGAAACTTCATAATTTTTATGGAGATTACCTAAACGATAAACCAGATTTATTCCAATTTTTAGTTTAAATATATAAATATTATGAGCATACCTAAAGCGTATCAAATAAACGAGATTTTAAACCAAGATACTTATTTAGTTAGTGGTGAATTGAAATCATGGGCTGGAGAAACCTCGCAGGTTTTTTCAACAATTTCTTCTACTAAAGAATATAAACCGACATTATTAGGAAGCATACCAACTTTAGGCAAAAAAGAAGCTTTAGAAGCCCTAGATGCAGCATGTTTAGCATATAATAAAGGGCAAGGTTTATGGCCAACTATGAAGGTTGTAGATCGAATTGCATGCATGGAAAAATTTGTTACTCAAATGAAAACCAAGCGTGAAGAAATTGTAAAACTATTAATGTGGGAAATTGGGAAAAACTTACCTGATTCTGAAAAAGAATTTGATAGAACAGTTGAGTATATCTACGATACTATTGAGGATTATAAACAAATGGATCGCGATAGTGCTAAATTTGAAAAAAATGCGGGTGTAAATGCACATATTCGTCGTGGACCTTTAGGTGTTGTTTTATGTTTAGGACCTTATAATTATCCTTTAAATGAAACATTTGCGCTTTTAATTCCTGCTTTAATAATGGGGAATACAGCAGTTTTTAAACCTGCAAAGCATGGTGTTTTATTAATCTCTCCATTGTTAGAAGCATTTCAAACAAGTTTTCCAAAAGGTGTTGTGAATATTATCTATGGAAGAGGTAGAACAGTAGCTGCACCAATTATGCAGTCTGGTAAAGTAGATGTGTTAGCATTAATTGGAAATAGTAAATCTGCAAATGCATTACAAAGTCAACACCCTAAGAGCAACAGATTGCGTTTGGTTTTAGGTTTAGAGGCTAAAAATCCTGGGATAGTTTTAAAAGATGCCGATTTAGATTTAGCAATAAATGAATGTATTGCAGGAACAACTTCCTTTAATGGACAACGATGTACTGCATTAAAAGTACTTTATGTACATGAAGATATCGTTAATGAGTTTAATAAGCGCTTTTCAGAAAAAGTAGACGCACTTAAGTTTGCAAACCCTTGGGAAGATGGAGCAAAATTAACTCCATTGCCAGAACCGGACAAACCAGCATATATTCAAGAGTTATTAGATGATGCTACTGCTAAAGGAGCAAAGATTATTAATGAAAAAGGAGGAGAAACTACAGCGAATTATATTTTTCCTGCTGTGTTATATCCGGTAAATAAAGAGATGCGTGTTTTTCAAGAAGAACAATTTGGTCCTGTAATACCAGTTGTCCCTTTTAATGATATTGAAGAGCCTTTAGATGATATGGCTGCTTCAAATTATGGACAACAAGTAAGTCTCTTTGGTCAAGATGTAAAAACGTTAGCTCCTTTAATAGATACTTTAGTAAACTTAGTTTGTCGTGTAAATTTAAACAGCTCTTGTCAAAGAGGACCAGATGTCTATCCGTTTACAGGTCGAAAAGATTCTGCTGTAGCTACACTAAGTGTACATGATGCTTTACGTTCTTTTTCAATTAGAACTTTTGTTGCTTCAAAAGACAATGCATATAATAATGCTATTTTGAAAGAATTGTTAGACTCTAAGGCTTCAAACTTTGTGAGTACAGATTATATTTTGTAATTTTTTTGAGATAAAAAGCATAATAATAAGGTTTATTTAATTAGGAGGCTTAAAAATTACTAATCTCATAATTTTATAAACTAAATACAGGTTTTGTTAGTTTGTATTAATTTAATTTATAATTTTACAGTATGTTATTTCAAGAAAATAAAAATCAGATCGAAAGACCCATGAGTTTGCCAATGAGCAGACGACGTCGCTAATGCTCAAACTTCAAGCTAATTAGTTAATACGTTTTTTATTTTTTTACAATGAACAATTCACAAATATTTTACACTTTACATACATTTATTAGAAATAATAATAACATTTTAGTGCGTCCTTTTTTACGTCGTCGCCCTTAGGGTGTACTTCTATTTATAGAACTAAGGTGAGTCCAGTTCTGCTTTCAAGAAAACAAAATCATTACATTTTAATTTAATAAATCAATTACAATGGAAATTGTCATTGCTAACAAATCACATAGTATATACGCAGATGTTATTTGCGAAACTATTGCCCAAGCTGCTCAGGTTAGAGGAACAGGTATTGCTAAACGAAAACCAGAATACATCATTACCAAAATGGAAAATGGAAATGCGGTCATTGCTTTAGAAGATAATAAGTTCGCAGGTTTTTGTTATATCGAACAATGGGGGCATGGTAAGTTTGTTGCTAATTCTGGTTTAATTGTTCATCCTGATTTTAGGAATTTAGGATTAGCAAAAAAAATAAAAAAAATAATTTTTGAACATTCTAGAACTAAGTTTCCAGATGCTAAAGTGTTTAGTATTACTACAGGTTTAGCTGTTATGAAAATGAATAGCGATTTGGGTTACAAGCCAGTTACGTTTTCAGAATTAACCGATGATCAATCTTTTTGGAACGGCTGTCAAACCTGCAAAAATTTTGATGTCTTAACAAGAACCGAACAGAAAATGTGCTTATGTACAGGTATGTTGTATGATCCTTCTAAAAAAGAAGCAATAAAACCTGAGGCAAATAATCATGATAAAAAAGTATGGACCAGATTGAAAAACATTAAGCAATCCATGTTCCTAAAAAAAGAAAAGAAAGATGAGTAAAAAATTAGTCATAGCATATAGTGGTGGATTAGATACATCCTATTGCGCAGTAAGTTTAAGTAAAGCTGGATACGATGTACATGCAGTTAGTGTAAATACTGGAGGTTTTTCTACCGAAGAAATAAAAACCATTGAGGATAATGCCTATAAAATGGGGGTGTCTACCTATAAAAACATAGACGCAATTTCCTCGTATTATGATAAAGTGATTAAGTATTTAATTTTTGGTAATGTATTGAAAAATAATACATATCCTTTATCTGTTAGTGCAGAACGTATTATTCAAGCTATAGAAATTGTAGAATATGCTAAAAGTATTGATGCAGAGTATATTGCTCATGGAAGTACAGGAGCAGGAAACGACCAAGTGCGTTTTGATATGATTTTTCAAACATTAGCGCCACATATTCAGATTGTTACACCAATTAGAGACGGAAGCTTGACTAGGCAGCAAGAGATTGATTACTTAAAAGAAAACGGAATCGATATGTCTTGGGGAAAAGCAAAATACTCTGTAAATAAAGGGCTTTGGGGAACAAGTGTTGGTGGAGCAGAAACATTAACGTCAGAAAAACCATTACCAGACGCTGCATATCCTTCACAATTAAAACATGCAGAAGATGAAAAAGTAACCTTAACTTTTTTAAAAGGAGAATTGGTCGCAGTAAACGGAATACAGAACAATCCAGAAGTTAATATTGAAGTATTAAATAATCTTGCCTCGGCGTATGCAATAGGTAGAGATATTCACGTTGGAGATACTATTGTTGGAATAAAAGGACGTGTTGGTTTTGAAGCTGCTGCAGCTTTAATAACCATAAAAGCACACCATTTATTAGAAAAACACACCTTAACGAAATGGCAATTACAACATAAAGATTATATGTCTAATTTCTACGGAATGCATCTGCACGAAGGACAATATTTAGATCCTGTAATGCGAGACATGGAAGCCTTTTTACAAAGCAGTCAGATTAATGTTACAGGAGATGTTTTTGTAACACTGAAGCCATATCATTTTAGTTTAGATGGTATTTCCTCTAAGCACGATTTAATGCATGCTAAATTTGGAAGTTATGGAGAAGAAAATAAAGGATGGACAGCAGATGAAGCTAAAGGGTTTATTAAAATAGTGGGTAATCAGAATAAAATCTATCAGCAAGTAAATCACTAAATAAGCCTTGCAAGGTTTTAAAACCCTTGTTGGTCTGAAAAGAAAATTTTATATGAAAAATATAAGCGTAGGAATTATTGGAGGTGCAGGTTACACAGCAGGTGAATTAATTAGATTGCTATTGCAGCATCCTAAAGCAAACATAAATTTTATTTACAGTACATCTAATGCCGGAAATAAATTATATAAAGTACATCAAGATTTAATTGGTAGTACTAATTTAGAGTTCACCAATAAAATCAATGCTGAAATTGATGTGTTATTCTTGTGTTTAGGTCACGGAAATTCAAAAGCCTTTTTAGAAAAAAACACCTTTTCAGAGAATACTAAAATCATTGATTTAAGTAATGACTTTAGATTGCTTGCAGATAAGGATTTTGAAGGGAAAGATTTTATTTATGGTTTGCCAGAATTAAATAAGAGAGCAATTACAAAAGCAAAATATATTGCTAATCCTGGATGTTTTGCAACTGCCATTCAGCTAGCATTATTGCCTTTAGCAAAAGCAGAAGTGTTGCAAAATGATGTGCATATTAATGCGGTAACAGGTGCAACAGGAGCAGGGACATCTTTGTCTGCGACAACGCATTTTACTTGGCGAGATAATAATTTTTCTCATTATAAAGCTTTTACTCACCAACATTTAGGAGAGATTAACCAGTCGGTAAAATTGTTGCAAAACAGTTTTAATGCAGAAATTAATTTTATGCCAAATCGTGGCGATTTTTCTAGAGGAATTTTTGCGACACTTTATACCAAGTTTAATGGAAGCATAGAAGAAGCAAAACAGTTATATGCTGCGTTTTATAAAGATGCAGCATATACAGTGATTTCAGAAGATGAGATTCATTTAAAGCAAGTAGTGAATACAAATAAATGCATTCTTCACTTGCATAAACATGAAGATAAATTATTAGTGACAAGTATTATTGATAATTTACTAAAAGGAGCTTCGGGACAAGCTGTTCAAAATATGAATTTAATGTATGGTTTTGAAGAAACAGAAGGTTTGCAATTGAAAGCAACCTACTTTTAGTAGTTCTGCTGCAGCGTTAGCGATTACTCATCCATTATTATTTTGGAAGAAATCGTGATTGCTTCGCAGTTGAAGTGGCATCCTTTTTTATTTGTCACTTCGAGCACAGTCGAGAAGTCGTCAAATAAAAAGATATAACGGAAAGCGCGACCCTTGTGGTAATGCCAAAAAAAATAAAGCAATATGAACCAAGCATTTTTAATGCGAACACATTTGACTTTTAAATAACAATAAAATCGAACAAATGAAAATAGCAATCATAGGGACAGGAAATTTAGGGAAATCTATAGCAAAAGGATTGATAACTAATAATGCAATTACCAGTTTATACTTAACCAAACGGGATTTAGAAGGAATTCAGGAGTTTGACGGTTATAAAAATGTGTATTTAACGACAAATAATACCGAAGCTGTAAAGCAATCGGACATCATTATTTTTGCTGTGCAACCTGCGCATTTTGAAGGGATTTTAAAAGATGTGAAACCATTTTTAACAGAAAAGCATGTGCTAATTTCTACCATTACTGGGTTTCTAATTCCTAAGATTGAAGAAGTAGTTGGTGCAGATAAATTTATTATTCGTGCCATGCCAAATACAGCAATTGCGGTTGGTAAATCGATGACCTGTTTGTGTAGTAACGAGCAAGGTGCAAAACGCATTAAAATTGCTGAAGCTATTTTTAACCGATTGGGGCATTCGTTAAGTATTCCAGAAGGTCAGATGCAAGCAGCAACAGTGGTTTGTGCAAGTGGAATTGCTTTTTGGATGCGATTAATTCGTGCTACTACGCAAGCCGCAATTCAGTTAGGCTTTGATGCGAAAGAAGCACAAGAATTAGCAATGTATACTAGTGAAGGAGCTGCTAATTTATTGATTACAAATGGGAATCATCCTGAAGAAGAAATCGACAGGGTTACCACGCCAAAAGGTTGTACGATTGAAGGTTTAAACGAAATGGAACACAAAGGTTTGAGTTCCTCTTTAATTCAAGGTATGGTGGCGTCGTTCAACAAAATTAACAATATTAAAAAAGAGCAAATATAATTGCAATGGAGTATACTCCATTAGATAAATAAAAAAAGCATGAGTTTATTTAACGTATATCCATTGTTCGATATCACGCCTGTAAAAGCGAAAGATGTCTTTGTTTTTGATAAAAACAATACTAAATATTTAGATTTTTATGGAGGTCACGCAGTGATTTCTATTGGTCATTCTCACCCAAAATATGTAGCTGCAATTTCGGAACAGGTATCTAAATTAGGATTTTATAGTAACTCCATTCAGAATCCGTTACAAGTAACATTAGCAAATAAATTAGAAGTACTTTCTGGTTGTAAAGATTATCAGTTGTTTTTGTGTAATTCTGGAGCGGAAGCAAACGAGAATGCTTTAAAATTAGCTTCCTTTCATAACGAAAAGAAAAAAGTAGTTGCCTTTAAAAATGGTTTTCATGGTCGAACTTCTGCAGCAGTTGCTGCAACAGATAATGCTAAAATAATTGCGCCAATTAATGCACAACAAGAAGTTGAGATTTTAGCCTTAGGAGATTTAGAAGCTTTGGAAAAAGCGCTGGCTAAAAATGATGTTTGTGCAGTAATTATAGAGTGTATTCAAGGTGTTGGTGGATTAGATGAAAGTACAGCAGCATTTTACGAAGGTGTAAATGCACTATGTAAAAAATACAACACTTGCTTTATTGCAGATGAGGTGCAATCTGGTTTTGGAAGAACTGGCGATTTTTTTGCCTTTCAAAAATATAAGGTGACACCAGATATTATTTCTGTTGCTAAAGGTATGGGAAATGGATTTCCAATTGGTGGCATTTTAATCCATCCAAATATAAAAGCGACCTTTGGTTTATTAGGAACCACTTTTGGAGGAAACCATCTAGCATGTGTTGCTTCTTCAGTAGTTTTAGAAGTGATTGAAGAGGAAAACTTAATGCAAAATGTAAAAGAAATTTCAGCTTACTTTGTCGAAAAAACAAAAGAAATTTCAGAAATAAAAAAGATAAAAGGTCGAGGTTTAATGTTAGGATTGGAATTCGATTTTCCAATAGCAGAGCTTCGCAAAAAGCTAATTTTTAATCAAAAAATATTTACAGGAAGTGCCAAGAATCCTAATTTATTACGAATTCTTCCTCCTTTAACCATTAAAAAAACACATGTGGATTTGTTTTTTGAAGCTTTAAAAAAAGAATTAGATTAATTAAAAATTCCCATTTTTATGGGGAATGAATATGAAAAAATACACCAACATAACGGATGTTTCAAATCTTCAAGAAATCATAAAGGAAGCCATTTTACTAAAAATGAATCCATACGAGTTTCAAGATTTAGGAAAGAATAAAACCCTTGTGATGCTTTTTTTTAATGCTAGTTTAAGAACGAGACTAAGTACAGAAAAAGCAGCGAAAAACTTAGGGATGAATGTCATGATTCTTAACGTAAATGACGCTTGGAATTTAGAGTTTGAAGATGGTACAATTATGAATGCAAATACTTCAGAACACATAAAGGAAGCTGCACAAGTAATATCACAATATGCAGATGTGATTGCAGTAAGGGCTTTTCCAAGTTTAACAGATAAAAAATTAGATGAATCTGAAAGGATTATGAGTAGTTTTATCAAATACGCAAGTGTTCCTATTGTAAATATGGAAAGCGCAACTGCGCATCCTTTACAAGCATTAGCAGATGCAATTACTATAAGTGAATTAGCAGAAAAAGCGAAACCTAAAGTGGTTTTGTCTTGGGCTCCGCATCCTAAAGCATTGCCACAGGCTGTTGCAAATTCGTTTGTAGAAATGATGCAAAATATGGATGTCGACTTAAGTATTACGCATCCCGAAGGCTATGAGCTAAATGAAGCAATTACCAAAAATACTAGCATACACTACAATCAAGAAGAGGCTTTAAAAGATGCCGATTTTGTGTATGTAAAAAACTGGAGTAATTATAAAGACTACGGAAAAGTATTAAATCAAGATGAAAATTGGATGATGACCAAAGCCAAGTTAGGCAAGGCAAAATTTATGCATTGCTTACCTGTTAGACGAAATTTGGTTGTAGAAGATGCTGTCTTAGATGGTGAAAATTCGGTGGTGATTCAGCAAGCAAATAACAGAACGTTTTCAGCGCAAATTGTCTTGAAGCAAATATTAGAAAATCTTTAAAATGAAAACACTAAAAATCATAAAAATTGGCGGAAATATTATCGATAACGATGATGCTTTACAAGAATTTTTAAATGCATTTGCAAGGATCACTGGGCCAAAAATATTAGTTCATGGTGGCGGAAAATTAGCAACTAGACTAGCACAAAAAATGAAAGTTGAGGTTAATATGATTGATGGAAGACGTGTTACAGATGCTGGTACTTTAGATATTATTACAATGGTGTATGCTGGAAAGATAAACAAGAATGTAGTAGCGCAGTTACAAGCAAATAATTGTAACGCGATTGGTTTTTCTGGTGCAGATGGAAATACGATTGTTTCTAATAAACGACTAGTGAAAAATATTGATTATGGTTTTGTTGGAGATGTAAAAGAGGTGAATACAGAAACCTTGGTGTTACTTTTAAATAATGCTATTACTCCTGTGTTTTGTGCTATAACGCACGATGAAAACGGACAATTATTAAATACAAATGCAGATACGATTGCTTCCGAATTAGCTATTGGTTTGTCTACAGTATTTAAGACAGAATTATATTATTGTTTCGAAAAAAATGGTGTTTTAGAACATGTAGAAGACGATGATTCTGTAATAGAAAACATCAACACTGCTACTTATAAAACATTGGTGGAAAATAAAGTGATTTTTGAAGGTATGCTTCCTAAATTAAACAACTGTTTTCATGCTATACATCATCACGTTCAAAAAGTTTGTATTGGCAAATCAGACATGCTTTTTAATGCAAAGAATAAACATACAACCATTACAAAATGATAGAAAATCTAACAACAAGAGCAATACAGCTGTTAAAAACACTTATTGAAACGCAGTCGTTTTCTTCGGAAGAAGATCAAACTGCACAACATATCGAGCAATGGTTTAAAAATCAAAATATTCCTTTTAAACGAACAAAAAATAACGTTTGGGCAACCAATAAACATTTTCAAGATGGCAAGCCAACCTTATTATTAAATTCGCATCACGATACGGTGAAACCTAATAATGGTTATACTAAAGACCCATTTAAAGCTATTGTAGAAGATGGTAAACTGTATGGTTTAGGTAGTAATGATGCAGGTGGTTGTTTGGTAAGTTTATTAGCCACTTTTGCATATTTTTATAACAGAGAAAATCTGCGTTTTAATTTGGTTATTGTCGCTTCCGCGGAAGAAGAAAGCAGTGGTCCAGATGGTTTAAATAGTATGTTAGATGTAATTCCAAAAGTAGATGTTGCTATTGTTGGAGAACCAACTTTGATGCATTTGGCTGTTGCCGAAAAAGGCTTAGTTGTTTTTGATGCAATAGTAAAAGGAACGCCAAGTCATGCAGCACATCCTAATGATGACAACGCTATTTATAATACCATTTCGGTTTTAGAATGGTTTAAAAATTATAAGTTCGATAAAACTTCTGAAGCTTTAGGCGAAGTAAAAATGACAGTCACACAAATTAATGCAGGTAAACAACACAATGCAGTGCCTGCAGATGTTAAATTGGTAGTAGATGTGCGTGTAAACGATAAATATTCTAACCAAGATATTGTTGCTGTTTTGCAAAAAGAAGCGCCTTGTGATAGTATTCTTCCAAGAAGTATAAAATTAAATTCGTCTTCTATTCCAATCGATCACCCTCTAGTAATTGCAGGAATAGAAATTGGTAGAAGTACCTATGGTTCTCCAACCTTATCCGATCAAGCAGTGTTGCGTTGTCCATCTTTAAAACTAGGACCAGGAGATAGTACGAGATCACATTCTGCAAATGAGTTTATTCATATTAATGAAATTGAAGATGGGATTAAAATTTATATTGAATTATTAGAAAAAGTATTATAAAAAATAAGAAGAATCAAGAACCAAGACAAATACTCAGACGTAAGAGTAAACTGTTTTTTTTCTAACAGCGAAGCGGTCTTGGATCTTGATTCTAAATTTTAAGAATTAAAATTTATTAAAATGAAACTCTGGGATAAAGGAATTAGTATCGATAAAAAAATAGAACAATTTACCGTTGGAAACGATAGAGAAATTGACCTGTATATTGCAAAGTACGATGTGCAAGCTTCGTTAGCTCATGCGATTATGTTAGAGTCGATTGGTATTATTTCTACGGAAGAATTAGAACAACTAAAATGTGGATTACAAGCTATTGCTGAAACTATTGAAAACGGAACATTCGTTATTGAGGATTCTTTTGAAGATGTGCATTCTAAAATTGAATATGAGTTGACTAAAACTTTAGGTAAAGTCGGAAAAAAAATCCACACAGCACGTTCTAGAAACGATCAGGTTTTAGTTGCATTACAATTGTATTATAAGGAGAGTTTAAAAGAAATAAACACTAAAACAAAAACGTTTTTTGAAACACTTTTAAATTTAGCAGAAACACATAAAGAAGCGCTGCTTCCTGGTTATACACATTTACAAGTTGCAATGCCCTCCTCATTTGGTTTGTGGTTTTCTGCTTATGCAGAAGTGCTAATTGACGATGTATATTTGCTAAATGCAGCATTAAAAACGGTAGACCAAAACCCATTAGGTTCTGCAGCTGGTTACGGAAGTTCTTTTCCTATAGATAGGCAATTAACAACTAAAGAGTTAAATTTCTCGACTTTAAAATACAATGTTGTTGCCGCACAAATGAGCAGAGGGAAAAGCGAGCGTACTATTGCTTTGGCTTTAGGAAGTGTGTGTAATACTTTAGCGCGTTTTGCAATGGATATTTGCGTGTATAATAGTCAGAATTTTGGCTTTATTGCATTTCCAGATGAATTAACTACAGGAAGTAGTATCATGCCGCATAAAAAGAATCCGGATGTGTTTGAATTGATTAGAGGAAAAGCAAATAAAATACAAGCATTACATACCGAAATGGTTTTAATTACTAATAATTTGCCAAGCGGTTATCATAGAGATTTTCAGCTGTTAAAAGAAAATATAATTGCTGCAATAGAAGATGTAAAAGACTTATTAGATATTTTTAATTACGCAATTCAACAAGTTATTGTGAAAAATATCGATTTAAATGATGCAAAATATCAATACCTTTTTACAGTAGATAATATTAATACTTTAGTAGTGGAAGGTATGCCGTTTAGAGAAGCATATCAAAAAATTGGAGGAGAAGTGGAGAGTGGAACTTACAAACCCGACATGTCTAAAAAACATTCCCATGTTGGTAGTATTGGTAATTTGTGTTTGGATTGGATTAAGCAAAAATTTCCGGAGTAAAGTATGTATTTATAGTAAAAAAAAAGCACCTTTTTTAAGGTGCTTTTTTTATGTTTATCTTATATTCTCAGGGTTTTAAGCTCTAGGTAAATCACTGTCGTCCTTTAAAGGTAAACAAGATTCTCCCATTAAATAAGTGTCTACATAATGTGCTGCTTGTCTTCCTTCGGAGATTGCCCAGACAATTAGCGACTGTCCACGACGCATATCTCCAGCGGCAAAAATACCAGGGATATTGGTTTTGTAATCTTTTGTAGATGCTTCAATATTGGTTCTAAAATCCATGTTCAAACCAAACTGATCTGCTAATGTTTTTTCAGCTCCTGTAAAACCAAGTGCTAATAATGCTAAGTCGCATTTCCATTCTTTTTCAGTATTAGGTAGTTCTTTAAGTTGTGGTCTTTCGCCAGGAGTAAAAATCCATTCTACTTCCACCGTTTTTAAACCAGTTAAGTTACCTTTTTTATCTCCTAAAAATTCTTTTGTAGAAATGCTAAAAAAACGTTCTACACCTTCTTGGTGTGAAGATGTTGTTTTTAGCTTCATTGGCCAATAAGGCCAAGGTTGATGCGCAGGTCTACCTTCGGTTGGTTTGCTTAATATTTCAAAATTAGTAACCGAAGTTGCTCCATGACGATTAGAAGTTCCTATACAATCGCTACCTGTATCTCCTCCACCAATAACAATAACATTTTTAGCTTCGGCAGAAATCACATCTTTAAATGCTACTAAACCATCTACATATTGGTTGTTTAGCTTTAAAAAATCCATTGCTTGTGTTACCCCTTTTAGATCGGCTCCAGGAATAGGGATGTTTCTTCTAACTGTTGCTCCACCACATAAAACTACAGCGTCAAAGTCATCTTTTATTTTGTTTGCATCTATGTTTTCTCCAACGTGTGCATTGGTTTTAAACGTAATTCCTTCTTCTTCTAAAACCTTAACACGTCTGTCGATAACGTTTTTTTCCATCTTAAAATCTGGAATTCCGTAACGTAATAATCCGCCAACTTTTTCATCTCTTTCAAAAACAGTAACGGTATGTCCAGCTCGATTTAATTGTTGTGCAGCAGCTAATCCTGCAGGTCCAGAACCAATAATGGCAACGGTTTTTTCGGTTCTAATTTTTGGAGGTTGTGCAGTGATCCAGCCTTCGTTAAAAGCGGTTTCAACTATGTTTTTTTCAATATTTTCTATGGTTACAGGATCTTCGTTAATGCCTAAAACACATGCTTCTTCACAAGGAGCAGGACATAGTCTACCGGTAAATTCAGGGAAGTTATTTGTTTTGTGTAATATTTCGGCAGCCTCTTTCCATTTTCCTTTGTATACTTTGTCATTAAAATCTGGAATTAAATTTCCAAGCGGACAGCCACTATGGCAAAACGGTATTCCGCAATCCATGCAACGTGCACCTTGATCTTTTAATTTTTCTTCTTTTAAAGGAATTGTAAATTCTTTGTAGTTTTCAATTCGTTTTTTTGGTGCTATATAACTTTCGTTTTGGCGCTCAAATTCTAAAAATCCTGTTGTCTTTCCCATAATTTACGCTAATTCTAATTGTTCTTGTTCTAATCTTAATAATGCTTGTCTGTATTCTTCTGGTAATACTTTTTTAAACTTTGGAAGGTAGTTGTTCCAGTCTTTTAAAATACGATCTGCCAATGGGCTTCCTGTAGCTTCTAAATGATTTTCAATTAATTGTTTTAGTTGAAGTGCATCTTCTTCGCTATGTATAGGATCGACATTTAAATCTTCAGCATTACAGTTTTGTTTAAAGGTTCCATCTTCATCTAAAACAAATGCAATCCCGCCGCTCATTCCTGCTCCAAAATTTCTTCCTACAGCTCCTAAAATAACAGCAACTCCACCAGTCATATATTCACAACCATGATCTCCAATGCCTTCCACAACTGCTTTTGCACCAGAATTTCTAACACAAAAACGCTCTCCAGCTTTTCCGTTTATGTATACTTCTCCCGAGGTTGCACCATATAATGTTACGTTTCCTGTAATGATATTGTCTTCAGGAACAATGGTGCATTTTTCGGGGACTTTAATAATAATTTTAGCTCCAGATAAACCTTTACCTAAGTAATCGTTTGTGTTTCCATGAACCGTAAATTTTAATCCTTTGGTAGCAAATGCGCCAAAACTTTGTCCGGCCGAACCATGAAAGTCTATATCTATAGTGTCTTCTGGTAGACCATCTGCACCATAAATTTTTGAAATTTCATTACTAACAATAGCACCAACTGCTCGGTCAATATTAGTGATAGGTAATTCAAATTGTGTTTTTTGCCTTCTAAATAAAGCTTGGTGTGCTTGTTTAATGATCTTAAAATCTAAGTGTACATTTAAATTGTGGTCTTGGCAATAGGTGTTATATAGTTTTACATCTTCAGCAACTTCTACTTTGTGAAGAATAGGAGTTAAGTCTATTCCTGAAGATTTATAATGATCAATAGCTTTATTTCTATTTAATTTTTGAGATTGACCTACCATTTCATTAATAGTTCTAAACCCTAGTTTTGCCATGATTTCACGTAATTCTTGCGCTACAAAATACATGTAGTTAACTACGTGTTCTGGCTTTCCTTTAAACTTTTTACGTAATTCTGGATTTTGAGTTGCAATACCAACTGGGCAGGTGTTTAAATGGCAAACACGCATCATGATGCAGCCAGAGGCTACTAAAGGTGCTGTTGCAAAGCCAAATTCTTCTGCTCCTAATAAACAAGCTATAGCAACATCTCTACCTGTTTTTAATTGTCCGTCACATTCTAAAACAATACGATTTCTAAGGTCGTTCATTACTAGTGTTTGTTGTGCTTCGGCAATACCAAGTTCCCATGGTAAGCCACAGTGTCGTAAGGATGTTAAAGGGGAAGCTCCTGTTCCTCCATCAAAACCAGATACTAAAATAACATCTGCTTTTGCTTTGGCAACACCTGCTGCAACGGTTCCTACACCAACTTCTGAAACTAGTTTTACATTAATTCTAGCCGATCTGTTTGCAGATTTTACATCGTAAATTAATTGAGATAAATCTTCAATAGAATAAATATCGTGATGCGGTGGTGGAGAGATTAGTCCAACATAAGGAGTAGAATTTCTAGTTTTAGCAATTTCTCTATTTACCTTAGGTCCTGGTAATTGACCGCCTTCTCCAGGTTTAGCACCTTGCGCTATTTTTATTTGAATTTCGTTTGCACTTGTTAAGTAATTTGATGTTACACCAAAACGGCCAGAAGCTACTTGTTTTATGGCAGAGTTTTTCCAATCTCCTTGTGAGGTTTTATAGAATCGTTCTTGATCTTCTCCACCTTCGCCAGAATTAGATTTCCCTCCAATTCTATTCATGGCAACAGCTAAATTTTCATGAGCTTCTTTACTAATGGAGCCATAAGACATGGCGCCAGTTTTAAAACGTTTTACAATCTCTGTCCAAGGTTCTACTTCTTCTAGAGGAATTGGGTCGAATTGATCGAATTCAAACAAGCCTCTAATAGTCATTAAGCTTTTGGATTGATTGTTTACCAATTCGGAGTATTCTTTAAAAGTAGATGCTTTATTCGTTCTAACCGATTCTTGAAGTTTAGCAACAGTTAGCGGATTGAACATGTGTTTTTCTTGTCCGCGTCTCCATCTATAATCTCCCCCTACTTCAATATCTGGTTCTGTGTTTTTATGAAATGCTTTTTTATGACGTTTTACAATTTCTTGCTCAATTTCTCTTAATCCTATACCTTGAATTCTGGTTGTTGTGTTAGGGAAGTATTTTTCAACAGTTTTTGTGTTTATTCCAATACATTCAAATAATTGAGAACCTCTGTACGAGTTAAGTGTTGAAATACCAATTTTATTCATCACCTTTAATATGCCTTTTCCGACTGCTTTGTTATAATTTTTTATTGCAGTTAAATATTCTAAATCGGTAACATCTTGGTTGTTGATTTGTTTTTGTACAATCTCATTTACAATATAAGGATTTACTGCGCTTGCTCCATAACCAAATAGTAATGCAAAGTGATGCACTTCACGCGGTTCTGCCGATTCAATAATTAAACTTATTTTTGAACGTTTTTCTAATTTATGAAGTGCATGATTTAAATATGAACATGCTAAAAGAGCAGGAATTGGTGCGTGATTTTCGTCTACAAATCTATCAGATAAAATAATAATATTTGCACCATTATCTATTGCTTTAGATGCCTTGGTAACTAGGTTTTCAAGTGCTACTTCTAATTCGTTTAATCCACGATTTACTTCATATAACATAGAAATAGATTCTACTTTAAAATCTGGATTTGTATCGTAATCTCTTATCTTATCTAAATCGTGTTTTGAAATAACCGGGTTTTGAATTTTTAGTTTTTTGCAGTGTTCTGCATTGATGTCAAAAAGATTTACATCACTACCTAAAGTTAAGCTAATATCTGTGATTAATTCTTCTCGAATTCCGTCTAAAGGCGGATTAGTAACTTGTGCAAATAGCTGTTTAAAGTAGTTGTATATTAGTTGTGGTTTTTCAGATAAAATTGCGATAGGTGAGTCACTTCCCATAGATCCAATAGGTTCTTTCCCTAATTGCGCCATGGGTCTTATAATGGTGTTTATATCTTCTTGTGTATAGCCAAAAACAACTTCACGTTTTTTAAGAGCTATTTCGTCGTACTTAATAGGTCCTTTTTTTGCCTTAATATCTCTAAGGTGGATTAGATTTTCGTTAAGCCATTTTCTATAAGGATATTTGTTTGCAATTTCTTCTTTTATCTCTTCGTCATTAACTATCCTACCTTCATTCATGTTTACTAAAAACATTTTTCCGGGTTCTAAACGACCATGATACTCTACGTTTTCAGGTTTAATATCTACGACACCTGTTTCAGAAGACATGATAACATTTCCTAGTTTAGTAACGGTATAACGAGAAGGACGAAGCCCGTTTCGATCTAGTACTGCTCCAATAAAATTACCATCTGTAAAAGGAATAGAAGCAGGTCCATCCCAAGGTTCCATTAAGCAAGAATTATACTCGTAAAATGCCTTTTTAGCATCCGACATATTTGGGTTTTTCTCCCATGCTTCTGGTACTAACATCATCATAGCTTCTGGAAGCGATCGACCTGTCATTAATAATAATTCGACAACCATATCTAAGGTAGCAGAATCCGATTTTCCTTTTAAAATGGTTGGGATTATTTTTTTTATATCATCACCAAATAAAGGGCTTTCCATAATTTCTTCTCGAGAAAACATGCGTGATATGTTACCTCTTACGGTGTTTATTTCCCCATTATGACATATATATCTAAAAGGTTGTGCTAAATCCCAAGTAGGGAAGGTGTTTGTAGAAAAACGTTGATGTACTAATGCTAATCGTGTATCTAAAGCCGAATTAAAAAGATCTAAATAATACTCATTAATATGTTCTGGCATTAATAATCCTTTAAAGATTATTATTTTGGTAGATAAACTTGGTAGATAAAAGAATTTAGATTCTGATAATTTAGAATCATATATTGTGTGTTCTGCAATTTTACGGGCAGCATATAATTTTAGGTTGAATTCTCTTTCTGTTTGGTTTTCATCTGCCTTTCCAATAAAAATTTGTTTTACAAAAGGCTCTGTTGTTTTAGCAACTTTTCCTAAAACTTCACTATTAACAGGTACATCTCTCCAGCCAATTAATTTTAGGCCTTGATTTTGTATTTCTTTTTCAAAAACATCGATACAAAATTGACGTTGATTATCCTTTTTTGGAAGGAATACATTACTAACGGCATATTGACCAGTTTCAGGTAAGTCGAAATCACAAAATATTTTAAAAAATTTATGCGGAATATCAATTAATATCCCAGCGCCATCCCCAGTTACTCCGTCAGAACTTACAGCTCCGCGATGCTCTAGTTTTACTAGGATTTCAAGTGCTTTATGTATAATGTCATTTGATCGTTTTCCTGTTAAACTACATATAAATCCTGCACCACAATTATCGTGTTCAAATTCTGGTAAATAAAGTCCTTGTTTCTTAAGCATAATTAGTAAAATTTAAAGGCTTTTTTCGCCTTATTTCTTCTCTAAGATATGTGCTATAATTTGATTAAAAAAAAAGTATAAAGACTTTTCTCATATTGGTAGTTAAGTTGGATGTAAATGAAAATTCAATAATGAATACGATTGAATATTAATAAATAAGCAATGAATAATATTTAATAAAAAATCATTTTTTATACGAAATCGTTTTCGAAAAGACTGAAAAGTTATTTATAGTTTATTAAAATTAAAAAAAAATTGATAATAATGCTTTTTCTAAATGTGGATTTCGTAAATAAATAGATAATAAATTATTTTACCCTATGAAAAATAGGGGTTAAAATAAAATTATCATAAAAATGATGATTTACACCCTTAATTTTTAGGGGTTAAAAACTTTTTAATATAGATTTGACTTTCTATTAACCACTAAAATATTTACTTATGAAAAAAATTTTACTATCTGCTATGTTATTAGCAACAGGCTATCTTTCTGCACAAGAAACTACAGAGCCAGAACCAAAAGAAACAAAGTTCTCTTTTGAAGGAAGTGTTGATGCATATTATCAAACAAACTTAACTTCAAGTGATAAAGCAATCTTTGGAGATGATGGAGATGCTTTTCAAACTTTTGGTACTTCATTTGCAGACGAAACAGGTTTTGCTTTAGGTATGGCGAATATTATTGCTAAATACGAAGGAGCGAAAACTGGGGTAGTTGCAGATTTAGTTTTTGGGCCAAGAGGAGATGCTGCTATTGGTGGGTATAATTTAAATCAATTATATGCATATTGGAATGTAACAGAAAGTACAACATTAACTTTAGGACGTTTTAATACGTATTTAGGTTATGAAGTAATTTCTCCTACAGGTAATTTTAATTATAGTACTTCTTATTTGTTTTCTAGTGGGCCATTTTCTCATGTAGGTTTAAAAGCAGATTTTGCTTTATCTGATGATTTTAGTTTGATGCTTGCTGTTATGAATCCTACAGATGTAAATAATAATCTTATTGGAGGTTATGCATTTGGAGCTCAACTTGGTTATTCAGGTCAATACTTGAATTTTTACTACGACGATAAAGAAGTTTTAGGTTTTGAAGTAGATTATACAGGTGGATTTGATATTTCAGATTCTTTCTATTTAGGTCTTAATGCTGCTTATGCAGATAATGAAGGAGAAGGTTTTATGGGAGCTGCTATTTATCCACAATTTGCTGCCTCAGATAGTTTTTCTATTGGTTTAAGAGGTGAGTACTTTGATTGGCTAAGTGATTCTGATTCTTTTGTAGACGATTCTGATGTATTAGCTATTACTTTAACAGGAAGTTATACATACGAGAATTTAACAATAATACCAGAATTAAGATTAGATAATAATTCGCAAGAGGTTTATGCAGATAGTGATTTAGAAGGGACTAAAAGTTTGTCTACTTTTTTAATCGCTGCGGTTTATAAATTCAATTAAAAAAAAGTACTAACTAACTACAAACAATAATTATGGAGAGTTTTTTAACAATAATACCAAATTTAGTCGCAACACAAGAAGTTGCGGCTGCTACAACAAAAGATATAGAAGATGCGGTTAACGCAATTAATGGCGATTTCGGAATGTTATGGATGCTTATTTCGGGTATTCTAGTATTCTTTATGCAGGCAGGTTTCACATTAGTAGAAACGGGAATGACGCGTTCAAAAAATGCAGCAAATATAGCAATGAAAAACTTGCTTGATATTTGTGTTGGATCCCTAACGTACTGGTTGGTAGGTTATTCTTTAATGTATGGAGACACTTCTAACGGATGGTTTTTCTGGGGAGGTTTAATGCAAGGTGAAGGAGCCGATCTATTCTTTCAAACCATGTTTGCTGCAACAGCTGCGACAATTGTATCAGGAGCTATAGCGGGACGAACTAAATATTCAACTTATGCTATATTTTCTGTTGTAATGACAGCTTTAATTTATCCAATAGCAGGTGGATGGCAATGGCAAGGTTCTGGTTGGTTAACCGAATTAGGATTTATTGATTTTGCAGGTTCTTCTATTGTACACTCTGTAGGGGGTTGGGCTGCTCTTGTAGCTGCTTTTATGGTAGGTCCTAGAATAGGAAAATATGTAGATGGAAAAGTAATTGCAATTCCAGGTCACAACCAAGTATTAGCAACTTTAGGTGTGTTTGTACTTTGGTTAGGTTGGTTTGGATTTAATGGAGGTTCTCAATTAGCTTGGGGAGGTGCAGATGCAATAGCTGCTTCTAATGTAGTATTAATAACAAATTTAGCTGCAGCAGCTGGTGGTCTAGGAGCATTAGTTACTACATGGATTTGGTATGGTAAGCCTAACTTGCCGCAAACATTAAATGGTGCATTAGCAGGTTTAGTTAGTATTACTGCTGGTTGTGGTAATATGTCTGCAGTTGGAGCTATTTTTGCTGGATTAATTGGAGGTATTATTGTAGTGTTTTCAATCGAGTTTATTGAAAAGAAACTTAAAATAGATGATGCTATTGGAGCAGCTTCTGTTCATGGTGTTGCTGGTGCTTGGGGGACTTTAGTAATAGGTCTTTGGGGTATAGATGGTGATACAGGAATTGGTTTGTTTAATGGCGGTGGATTTAGCCAACTAGGTGCTCAGGCAACTGGAGTATTGGCTTACGCAGTTTGGTCTGTAGTATTATCGTTTATTATATTAAAGATATTGAAATCTACAATGGGACTTCGTGTAACTGAAGAAGAAGAAACGGTAGGTTTAGATTTATCTGAACATGGAGAAATTGCTTATCCAGGAAAAAGAGATAGAGGTTAAAAACAGTCTTTTAAGTAATAGCTCTAAATAATAAAGTTTAGAGCTATTACTTAATTTTGAAATAAAAAAATAAATGAAAAAAGTAGAAGCGGTTATTAGAAAATCTAAATTTTTAGATGTTAAAAAAGCTTTACATGAAGTAGGAGTTAACTTTTTTTCATTTTGGGAAGTAACTGGGTTTGGAAAAGAAAATGATGACGAGGACTTGTCTAAGGTTATTTCTAATAGTACTACTGAAATCGAAAGATATTACATGTCTATTGTCGTTAATGATGATTTTGAAGAAGTAACAATAAAGGCAATATTAGATGCTGCACCTACTGGTGAAGTTGGTGATGGCGTAATTTTTGTTTCTCCTGTCAATGAAGTTTATAGAATTAGAACTGGAGAAAAAGGACCAAATACCTTACGTTAAGAATAGGTGATTTGGCTGGAATTTAAAAGAATAGAATTTTAAAATATTAAGAAATAGAAGAACTTGATGCTAGAAAAACCTACTTATGTTATATAGGTTCTATAGTATTAATTATTTAGTTTAATTGTTTGTTAGTAAAAACCTCGAAATGTAATGTTTCGAGGTTTTTTAATAATAAGACTAACAATAAAATATTTAGGTTAGGCAGAGTTACGGCTTGCATTTATATTTCCAAATAAGGAACGCGTTACTATTTTTTCAAAGATTTTAATTTGTGCTTCATCCCTAACTTCTGCTTTTTCAAGTTCTTGAATCTTTTTTAAAGCAAATTGTTGTATAGTTAATAAAGGTAAAACAATAGATTCTCTAACTGCAATAGATGCTTTTCCGGCAGGTTCTTCTTGCATCAATTCTTTATATCCAGTTAGTTTAAGTATAAGACGTTTTGTGGTTTCGTATTCGTTATGAATTACATTCCAGAAATCTCCATATTCTGGATCTTCAGACATGTATTTCGTTAAGTCGAAAAAGGATTTAGATAAGGACATCATACTGTTTTCTATTAATGTTTTAAAGAAATCAGATGTTTTAAATAAATGCTGTGCTTTGTCAAATTCACCAGCATCTTCATATTTCTTTAGGGCTGTTCCTACACCGAAAAAACCTGGCACATTTTGTTTTAATTGACTCCATGAACCAACAAAAGGGATTGCTCTTAAATCTTCAAAAACTAAGCCGTCTGATTTTCCTCTTTTCGATGGACGACTTCCAATATTTGTTTTCGCATAATATTTTAAAGTACTCATATGTTCTAAATAAGAAATGAACTTTGGATGTGCTTTAAAAGCAACATATGCTTCATAGCTTAAATTTGCAATATCATTCATTACTTCTCTGTTTTCTGGAAGCATGCTTAGGTCTGTTTCGCTAAAACTATTATGAATTCCAGAGGTAATAAGTTGTTCTAAATTATATTGCGAAGATTCAGATGTACCAAAATTGGAACTAATTGTTTGTCCTTGTATAGTTAATTGTACTTCTTTGTCTTCAATCGTTGGGCCTAATGACGCATAAAAATTATGTGTTTTTCCTCCTCCACGGGCAGGTGGGCCACCACGACCATCGAAGAAAATAGCAGTTATATCATATTTTCTAGAAATAGCGGTTAGGTTCTCTTTGGCTTTATAAATTGCCCAGTTTGCCATTAAATAACCACCATCTTTTGTGCCGTCACTAAAACCAAGCATGATGGTTTGTTTGTTACCTCTTGCTTTTAAGTGCGCTACATATTCTGGGTTTGTATATAAAGCTTCCATAACTGCAGGAGCATTTTCTAAATCTGTAATGGTTTCAAAAAGTGGTCCAATATCTACAGTTAATTCTTCTTGAAAGGCGACCAGTTTTAGCATCGCAAAAAGTTGCATCACGTTTAAAGTGGTCTGGTTGTTACTTATTATATATCTATTTGCAGCTTTTTCTCCATTAGAGTCTTGAATAGTTTTAATAGCCTTCATGGTATTTAAGGCTTTTAAGGTTTCTTCATCTTTTATTAAGGAAGGATCTACAGTTCCTTTTACTTTTGATAAGATTTTTACTTGTTCCGATTCTGATAGGTCATGATAGTTTTTCGGGAAAATATTGCTTCCATTATCTATTAAAGCATTTACCATATCATTAAAAAATTGGTCATGCTTTCTACTGTCTTGACGAATGTCTAGATTCGCAAAATGAAATCCGAAAAGATGAATTTTATTTATCAAACTATTCACTTCAGATGCATAAAGTGATTGGTGTTTGTCAATAACAATTTGTTTAATTTCTTTTAATTCAGAAGTAAAACTATCTGCAGTTAAACTAGAGTTTTTATTCGTTATTATTTTATAGAGTTCTTTTTCTAGAGCGTTAATTTTATCTTCAACACCTTGAAAAGTTAGTTTTCTTTTTAATTTTCTTATGTCTCTATAGTAATTTTTAATTACAGTGTCTTGTAGTCTTTTGGCAACATTTAATGTGATTTCTGGAGTAACAAATGGGTTTCCGTCTCTATCTCCTCCTGGCCAAAAACCAATATTTATAATGTCGTTATCTATTTGTTTTCCGTCAAAAATATTTTGTTGAATATAATCGTAAATGCTTCCAAAGGATTTATAAAATACATTTTCTAAATACCAAATTAGACTTACTGCCTCATCATAAGGTGTAGGTTTTTTATGTTTGAAGAAAGGTGTTTTTCCTAATTGCGCTAATAAATCATTTATGCGAAGCAAATCATTTTCTTTAACAGCTTCGGTTAAATCTGTAATAATTCCTAAAACAGAACCAGGATAAAATTGTGTTGGATGTGCTGTTAAAACAATTCTAACTTTAAATTCTTCCAGGTATTTTTGAAGTGTTTCTAACTTGTCTTCTGCAGAAGCGGTTTCTTTTAAACTTCTTAAAGTACCAATTCCATCCATGTTATTAACTATAGGGAATGCGGCATCTTCAATAGCATCAAATAAAACGACTTGGCGTTCGATATATTGAATAAAACGAAATAATAAATCGATCTGACTTTCTTTAGATCGTCTAGCTTGATACTTTTTAAAAAAAGTGTTAACTATAGTTGTTGGGTCTTCTCCATTTTCAAAACCATTCTTACAAGTTTCATGAAACAATGGTAATAAAACTCCTGTTTTTGTAATAGAATCAAAAGGTAATGTCATGAAAATACTATTGTATATCTGGTATTTAGATAGTACATTTTGATTAAATCGGGTGAGTTTTGGTTGTGTAGACATAAAGTTATATGATAGTAGATTGACCTAGGTGAATGTTAGAAAAATTAAGGTTAGAGTCTTTTGGATTAGAAATGTAATCTGCAATAAAATCGCCGACTTTAGATGTAGTTACATTCGTGTACTCTGTATTTAAATCTGGTGTTGTTATATTAAGTAGTAAAGATTTTTCTACTCCTTTTCTAATTAGTGTTGCTTCTTCTGTTAAATCAAAATGATCTAACAACATTGCGGCAGATAAAATCGAGGCAATAGGATTTGCAATTCCTTTGCCTGTTGCTTGTGGATACGAACCATGAATAGGTTCAAACATAGCATGTTTGTCTCCAACAGACGCCGAAGCCAATAAGCCAATAGAACCGCCTATTACACTAGCTTCGTCACTAATAATATCTCCAAACATGTTTTCTGTTAAAATAACATCAAATTGTTTTGGATTTAAAATCATTTGCATGGCTGCATTATCTACAAATAAGAAATCTAAAGTTACTTGCGGATAGTCTTTTGCAATTTCGCTAACTACTTTTCTCCAAAGCCTAGAGCTTTCTAAAACATTCGCTTTATCTACTAAAGTTACTTTGTTTCTTCTCGATCCAGCAGCTTTAAAAGCTAAATGTGCAATACGTTCAATTTCTATTTTTGTATATAAGCACAAATCCGAAGCTGTATTTCCATCCTCGCTTAAATGTTTTTCGCCAAAGTAAATACCACCAGTTAATTCTCTGTAAATACTAATATCTGTACCTTCAATAATCTCTTTTTTTAAAGGCGATTTTTCAATTAAAGTATCATAAGCTTTTACGGGTCTAATGTTAGCGAATAGACCTAATGATTTTCGTAAACGCAGTAAACCTTGTTCTGGACGCACTTTAGCATCCGGATTGTTATCGTATTTTGGATCTCCAATGGCACCAAATAAAATAGCATCATTCGCTTCGCAAACATCTAAAGTTTCTTCAGGTAAAGGGTTTCCAGTTTCGTCAATTGCAATAGCTCCAACTGGAGCGTGTGTAAAAGAAAACGAATGATCAAACTCTAGAGCAATTGCTTGCAAAGCCTTAATTGCTTGTTTTGTAACTTCTGGGCCAATGCCATCTCCGGGTAAAACAGCTATATTTAATTTCATAATATTTTTTGCGAAAGCAGGCATGTTTTCCTACTATCTTTTTAATTTATATTTTTATTTCCGTACAATTAGAAATCTTATTTTAATTTTTGGGCGTTACCTAAAGGTCGCGCTTTCCGTTATATCTTTTTACACTTTCTATCTTTAAAATCGTATCTATCAAATAGATGTAAAAAGGATGTCACTGCAATCGCTAACGCAATTATCAGCTAGTTGCATTTTCATACGCTTCAATTTCTGATTTTTTGCTAAGTAAATAGTCAATATCATCATAACCATTAATCATACACGTTTTTTTGTATGCGTCAATTTCAAAAGATTCCGATAGTGTCTCATTAACCGAAATAGTTTGCTTTTCTAAATTTACAATTATTTCTGTTTCTGGATTGTTTTCTAATATACTTAATAATTCTTTTAAAAATGTTTCAGAAACTTGAACAGGTAATAAACCATTATTTAAAGCATTTCCTTTAAATATGTCGGCAAAAAAACTAGAAACAACTACTTTAAATCCATATCCAGTTAAAGCCCAAGCTGCATGTTCTCTACTAGATCCACAACCAAAATTATCTCCAGCAACAAGTATAGTCCCAGAGTAATTAGCATTATTAAGTGCAAAATCGGTATTTACAGATCCATCTTTATGGTATCTCCAATCTCTAAAAACGTTATCACCAAATCCTTTTTTGTCTGTAGCTTTTAAAAAACGAGCAGGAATAATTTGATCGGTATCTACATTCTCAATTTGTAATGGAATTGCTCTAGATTGTAATGTTGTAAATTTTTCCATGTTAGTTAAGATGTTTAGTGATATCAATAATTTTCCCTTCTACAGCAGTTGCTGCTGCTACTAATGGACTAGCAAGAATGGTTCTAGAACCTTGTCCTTGTCGTCCTTCAAAATTTCTATTGGATGTAGATACACAATATTCGCCTTGCGGAATCTTATCATCGTTCATTGCTAAACAAGCAGAACAACCAGGTTGTCTTAACTCAAACCCTGCAGCATCAAAAACATCTTTTAGTCCTTCTTCTATAATTTGTGCTTCTACTTGCTTGCTTCCTGGAACTAGCCAAGCAGTAACATTAGCTGCTTTTTGTTTTCCTTTTATAAAGTTTGCAGCAACTCTAAAGTCTTCTATTCTAGAATTCGTGCAACTACCAATAAACACAAAGTTTATAGGTTTATTAATTAAGCTTTCACCTGCTTCAAAATTCATGTATTCTAAAGACTTTTTGAAAGAAGCATTTTCTTCAACAGGAATGTTTTCTGTAATTTTAATTCCCATTCCAGGGTTAGTACCATAGGTAATCATTGGTTCTATATCTTCTGCATCAAAAAAGTATTCTTTATCGAAAGTTGCACCTTCGTCTGTAGGTAAGGTTTTCCAATACGCTACTTTTTTATCAAAATCTTCGCTTTTTGGAGCAAACTCTCTTCCTTGTACATAATCAAAAGTAGTTTGGTCAGGTGCAATCATTCCGCCTCGAGCGCCCATTTCAATACTCATATTACAAACAGTCATTCTACCTTCCATACTCATTTCTTCAAACACATTTCCTGCATATTCACAAAAATATCCTGTTCCAGAATTGGTTCCTAGTTTAGAAATAAGGTAAAGAATTACATCTTTAGGTAGTACGCCTTTTTTTAGTTTTCCATTAACAGATACTCTTAAACTTTTTGGTTTGGTAAGTAATAAGCATTGGCTAGCAAAAACTTGTGCTACTTGACTGGTTCCAATACCAAATGCAATAGTGCCAAAAGCACCATGTGTTGAGGTGTGGCTGTCTCCACAAACCATAGTCATTCCTGGTTGTGTAAAGCCTAATTCTGGAGCCATAACATGAACAATACCATTGTATTTATGGCCTAGTTGGTATAGGGTAATATTATTTTTTTTACAATTTGTAGATAGTTGTTCTAATTGTTTTCTAGATAACTCGTCTTTAATTGGTTGGTCTTGATTTTGTGTTGGTGTATTGTGGTCTGCGGTTGCCACAATCTGGTTAGGTCTAAAAACAGGAATTCCGCGATCTTCTAATTCATTAAAAGCTTGCGGACTTGTCACTTCGTGTATTAAGTGTTTGTCTATGTAAAGTACCTGTGGACCATTTTTTATAGTATCGACCACATGAGCATCCCAGACTTTATCAAATAGTGTCTTCTTCATTTAAGCGGAAATTATTTGTTGGTATACTTTACTAGATTCAATTATTTGATGAATATCTGCATCATTAATCTCTTTCTTTTTGTCTGCAAAAGTTAAAAAGCTAGCATAAATTTCATCTAATTGTAGTTTTGTTAATTCGTAACCAATATTCTTAGATCTATACGCTAAAGCAGCTCTTCCACTTCTAGCAGTTAATACAATAGCCGATTCGGTTACACCAACATCTTTTGGGTCAATAATTTCATAAGTCTCACGGTTTTTAATAACACCATCTTGGTGTATTCCTGAGCTATGAGCAAAAGCATTTGCACCTACAATTGCTTTGTTTGGTTGTGTGTAAATTCCCATGCTATCGGAAACCAATTGACTTATTCCATAAAGCATTTCGGTTTTAATATTGGTGTCTAAATTTAGGTAAGGATGTTGTTTTAAAACCATCACCACTTCTTCTAAAGCAGTATTTCCTGCGCGTTCACCAATGCCATTTATAGTACATTCAATTTGACGAGCTCCATTAATGACTCCTTCTATAGAATTAGCAGTAGCTAAACCTAAATCATTATGGCAATGGCATGATAAAATGGCTTTTTCAATACCTTTTACATTTTCTTTTAAGTATTTTATTTTCGCACCATACTCGCTAGGTAAACAATACCCAGTAGTGTCTGGAATATTTAAAACCGTTGCTCCAGCTTTTATTGCAGCCTCACAAACTCTAGCTAAATATTCGTTTTCTGTTCTTCCTGCATCTTCTGCATAAAACTCTACATCTTCAACAAAAGACTTTGCGTATTTTACTGCAGCAAAAGCACGTTCTATAATAGCTTCTTTATTCGATTTAAATTTATGTAAAATATGCGAGTCGGATGTGCCAATCCCAGTATGTATTCTTGGTTTTTTAGCAAATTGTAATGCTTCTGCGGCTACTTTAATGTCGTTTTCTACTGCTCTAGTTAAACCACAAACGGTTGCGTTTTTAACTATTTTCGAAATTTCTTGTACCGATTTAAAATCACCAGGACTAGAGACGGGAAAACCAGATTCTATAACATCAACTCCTAGTTGATCCAGCTGTTCTGCAATAATAACCTTCTGTTCTGTGTTTAGTTTGCAACCAGGTACTTGTTCACCATCTCGAAGGGTTGTATCAAAGATTTGTATATTGTTATTTGACATATATCAAAATATATTTTTAGTATTGTATTACGAATTTATATTTTGATTAGGTATTATTATTTGTTTTTCATTTACTTTTACGATGCTCAAAAGCATAAAGATAATCTAATTACTTAAAAATCAAATAGTTAAAACAGTATTCTATTGATAACTAAAGAACAAAAAGATAATTTATTTTTATTAGTTAAGTCATTAACTAAATCTGAAAAGCGGCAATTTAAATTGTATGTAGGACGGCTGGGAGTAAATACGGACTCTAAGTTTTTAAAACTGTTTAATTTACTAGATAAAGCTACAACTTACGACGAAACTTCTATTGTAAAAAGTGGTATTGTAAAAAAACAACAGATAGCTAATGTAAAAGCACATTTGTACAAACAAATTCTAATTAGTTTAAAATTAAATCCTTCGCATCAAAATGTACGTTCTCAAATTAGAGAACAGTTAGATTTTGCTTCTATTTTGTATCATAAAGGATTGTATAAGCAAAGTTTAAAAATATTAGATAAAGCCAAAGAATTAGCCATAGTAAACGAAGAAAAAAATGCTGCTTTTGAGATTATCGAATTAGAAAAAATAATAGAATCTCAATACATTACTAGGAGTATTAGTTCTCGTGCAGACGAACTAGCAATGCAAGCAAAAGAGATTAGTTCTTTAAATGTTATTGCTAGTAAATTGTCTAATTTATCTCTTCAGCTTTACAGTATCATTTTAAAAACAGGTTATGTTAAAAACGAAGAAGAAAGTCGTTTAGTAACCGATTATTTTAATAAAAGACTCCCTAAATTCAATATGACAAAAGTTGGTTTTAGAGAGAAATTATGGTTTTACAAAGCGCATTTGTGGTATAGTTTTTTGTTACAGGATTTTTTGAATTGTTATAAGTATGCATCCAAATGGGTAGATCTATTTTATCAGAATCCGAGTATGATAAATTTAAATCCTGTGTTTTTCTTAAAAGGAAATAATTATCTTTTAGAGGCTATTTATTTTATTAGAAATAAACCAAAGTTTATTGCTAAACTAGAAGCGTTTAAGGGTACAATAAATAGTTCTAATTTTCCGAAAGATGAAAATGTAGCTACTTTAGTTTTTTTGTATACTAACTTTCATAACATTAATAAATACTTTATTGATGGTAGCTTTCAAGAAGGTTTAGCCTTAATACCTCAAATTGAAAAGGAGCTAATTCCGTTTAGAAATAAAATCGATGCACACCATAAAATGGTTTTTTATTACAAGTTTGCTAGTTTGCATTTTGGAGCTGGAAATAATAAAGAATGTATTCGGTATTTAGATAAAATAATATCGAATAAAACACTTTCTATGCGCGAAGATTTACTTTGTTTTTCTAGAGTTTTAAATCTTGTTGCACATTACGAAGCAGGTTTAGACTATCATTTAGAAAAGTTACTACTTAGTACCTATAAGTTTCTAATAAAGATGAATGATTTGCATGAAGTGCAAAAAGAAATGATAAAATTTATTAGAGGATTACAAGATATTTACCCACAAGATCTAAAAAAAGAGTTTAAAAAATTATTAGAAGTTTTAAAAACCTATGAAGATCATCCATACGAACGTCGTGCATTTTTATATTTAGATATTATTTCTTGGTTAGAAAGTAAGATTGAAAAAAAGCCTGTTGGTCAAATTATTAAAGATAAATATTTAGCAAATTATGCTTGATTTTTTCTGTGATTTAAAAAAAAAACAAATAAAAAAGCATAAAAAATTTGGATATTAAACTTTTGTAATGCAATATTTGTGCTCACAAAGTTCAAACACTTACTGAAATGTTATCAAGAAAGGCGGAGAGATAGACTCGATGAAGCCTTAGCAACCCTTAGATTTACTAAGAAGGTGCTAAATTCTACTTAATTTTCAATTCATTAATTGAAGATTGGATAGATAACTTAAACCTAATTACTCATCTGTAATTAGTATTTTCTTTTTAACATTTTTCTATTAAGTATGCTTCTAATGAGGCTTATTTGACTTTTGGTTTAATCATTAATTAACTCAAAAACTTAGAAAAATGAGTACACAAAAATTCGCAACTAAAGCATTGCACGCAGGACACGACGTTAGTCAAACAGCAGGAACCAGGGCAGTTCCTATTTATCAAACATCATCTTATGTTTTTAACGATTCAGACGATGCAGCAGGAAGATTTAATCTTTCGGTTCCGGGATTTATTTATACACGA
Organism: Lacinutrix cladophorae; assembly: GCF_053604645.1. Taxonomy (NCBI): domain Bacteria; kingdom Pseudomonadati; phylum Bacteroidota; class Flavobacteriia; order Flavobacteriales; family Flavobacteriaceae; genus Lacinutrix; species Lacinutrix cladophorae. The sequence continues at coordinate 450,112 of NZ_JBSHNR010000110.1, forward strand.
TTAAATAATCCTACCAACGATATTTTAGAACAACGATTAGCAGCCTTAGAAGGAGGGATTGCTGCAGTAGCAACTGCTTCTGGAACAGCAGCAATTTCAACAACGTTACTTACTCTATTAAAAGCAGGAGATCATATTGTTGCATCGAGTAGTTTGTATGGGGGAACCTATAACTTGTTAAGTGTTACCTTGCCTAGACATGGTATTACAACTACATTTGTTGATCCTTCAAATCCCGAAAACTTTAAAAAAGCAACCCAAGAAAATACAAGAGCATTTTTTGTTGAATCTTTAGGGAATCCAAAATTAGATGTTCTGGATTTGGAAGTGATTTCAAAAGAAGCAAAAGAAAACAAAGTGCCGTTAATTGTAGATAATACAGTTGCGACACCATATTTATTAAACCCGATTGCACATGGTGCAAATATTGTAATTCACTCGCTTACCAAATATATAACTGGAAATGGAACTTCTCTAGGAGGAGTCATTATCGATGCAGGGACATTTGATTGGACCAACGGGAAATTTCCTGAATTTACAGAGCCTTCTGCTGGTTATCACGGATTAGTATATAGCGAAGCTATTGGTGCAGCAGCATTTATTGCAAAAATTAGAATTGAAGGATTAAGAGATTATGGCGGCGCATTAAGTCCATTTAATGCCTTTCAAATTATTCAAGGTTTAGAAACTTTGGAACTTCGCATTAAAAAACATAGTGAAAACGCTTTAGCTTTAGCCACTTGGTTAGAAGAGCAGCCAGAAGTAAATTGGGTAAATTATCCAGGTTTAGCATCTAGTAAATACAAAGCACTTGCAGAAAAATATTTACCAGAAGGACAAAGTGGAGTCGTAACTTTTGGAGTAGAAGGAGGTTTCGAGTCTGCTAAAAAAATTGCAGATACCACCAAACTATTTTCTTTGTTGGCTAATATTGGAGATACCAAATCCCTAATAATTCATCCTGCAAGTACAACACACCAACAATTAGATGAAGTTGCACAAGCAGCTTCTGGAGTTACTAAAGATTTAATTCGCCTTTCTGTAGGTATTGAAAATATTGAAGATTTAAAAGACGATTTAAAAGCAGCTTTTAAAGTGGTAAAAGAAACCATTTTAGCATAAAATTTAAGTTCTTAATGCTACGCAAATCATATTTTGCGTAGCACTTTTATCTAATAAAATCTACAAATGGCTTCACTACATTACATAACAATTCCTGGTTTTGAACTTGCTTCTGGAGTGCTTCAAAATATTGAGTTATCCTATCAAATTTTCGGACAACCTTTACATAAGGCTCCCATTGTATTGGTAAATCATGCGCTAACAGGAAATAGTAATGTTGCCGGAAAAGATGGTTGGTGGAGCGATATTATTGGCGAAGAAAAAGTAATTGACACGAATGTATATACCGTTTTGGCATTTAATATTCCTGGAAATGGATACGATGGTTTTGTAATTGAAAATTATAAAGATTTTGTAGCAAGAGATATTGCGAAAATATTTTTAGTTGGTTTACATAAACTAAAAATTGCATCTGTTTTTGCTCTTATTGGAGGTTCTTTAGGAGGTGGAATAGCATGGGAAATGGCTGTGCTATCTCCAGATTTAGCTACTCATCTAATAACTGTTGCTACCGATTGGAAATCTACCGATTGGCTAATTGCAAATTGTCAAATTCAAGAGCAGTTTTTATTAAACTCCAGCAATCCTGTTCACGATGCTAGAATGCATGCTATGTTGTGTTACAGGACGCCGAAATCTTTTAAAGAGCGTTTTAAAAGAAGTAGAAATAACGACTTAGAAATTTTTAATGTCGAAAGTTGGTTGCTGCATCATGGTAAAAAATTACAAGAACGTTTTCAATTATCGGCGTACAAGTTAATGAATCAATTGTTACGTAGTATAGATGTATCAAAAGGGAGAGATAATTATGATGCTGTTTTAAAAAACATCAACGCAAATATTAGTATTGTAGGTGTAGATTCGGATTTGTTTTTTACTGCCGAAGAAAATAGAGAAACACAAAAACAATTAGCATTATTACATCCAAATGTGACGTATAATGAAATTAATTCCGATCATGGACATGATGCTTTTTTAATAGAATTTGATCAGTTAGAAAAAATAATTGAGAATATTTTTAGACCAAATTCAAAAAATAAAAAAATGAAAATATTAAAATTTGGCGGTAAATCATTAGCAAATAATGAAGGTTTAAATAGCGCTATTTCTATAATAAAAGATAAAGTAGAAAAGCAAGAGCGAATAACTGTTGTTGTTTCTGCTAGAGGAAATGCAACGAATGATTTAGAGGGGATTCTTATTAAAGCATCTAAAAAAGAAGCATATAAAGAAGCATTTGCTACATTTCAAGAATATCAAAAAGCACCATTAAAAACTATAGATTTTTCTGAAGAATTTAAAACGCTAGAAACCATTTTTGAAGGTGTTTCTTTATTAGGAGATTATAGCGAGAAAATTGAAAATCAAGTTTTAGCTTTTGGCGAAATATTATCAGCAAAATTAATTACCGAATTACTAAAATCTCAAAATATAAATGCCAATGCAACAGACGCTAGAGCACTAATTAAAACAGATGACAGTTTTAGTAACTCGCAACCAATACATGCGCTTTCTAAAGAAAATGTTTTAGCACATTTTAAACAATATAATGGTACAACAGTAAATGTGGTTACTGGTTTTATTAGCTCTAACTTAAAAAATGAAACTACCACTTTAGGTCGAAATGGAAGTAACTATTCGGCGGCACTTTTAGCGAACTATTTAGATGCTGAAGAGCTTCAAAATTATACACATGTTAATGGTATTTATTCCGCAAATCCAGATTTAGTTCCCGACGCAAAAAAAATTAAAGTACTTTCTTTTGCCGAAGCGAATGAGTTGGCAAATTTTGGAGCAACTATTTTACATGCAAAAACGATTATTCCATTATTAGAAAAAAACATCCATCTTCGTATTTTAAATACATTTAACCCAGAAGACGAAGGCACTTTAATTACTGCCAAAAAAGACAGTAACCAAGCTACTTCCTTATCTGTATTAGATAATGTAGCCTTAATAAATTTAGAAGGAAGAGGTTTGCTAGGTAAAGTAGGTGTCGATGCTAGAATTTTTAAAGCATTGAGTACACAGGATATTAGTGTAAGCATTATTTCTCAAGGATCTTCTGAAAGAGGAATAGGCTTAATTATCGATGCCGATAAGGCAACAAAAGCGGTTATCGCTTTAGAACGTGAGTTTGAAAATGATTTTTATTCGCAAGACGTTAATAAAATTGATGTGGTAGATGATGTTTCGGTTATTTCTATAATTGGTATCGAATTAAGCGCTTTTCATAAGCCGTTTAATGCACTAATAAAAAATCAAATTACACCATTGCTTTTTAATAATACATTTACTGGTAAAAATGTAAGTTTGGTAGTTAAAAAAGAGCAATTGCTAAAAGCTGCAAACGTAATTCATGGCGAAGTATTTAGCAGTTGTAAAAAAGTTAATCTAGCTATTTTTGGACATGGTTTGGTAGGTGGTGCATTGATTAATCAAATTATTTCTTCAGCTAAAGATATTGAAAAACGCAAAGGAGTAAAGCTTAATATTTTTGCGATTTCTAATTCTAAAAAAATACTACTTTCTAAAAATGGTGTTACTCAAAATTGGAAAGAAGATATTGTGCAAAATGGTGAAAGTTATTCGATTCAAACTGTTATAGATTTTGCCGAAAAACACCATTTAGAAAATTTAATCGCTATAGATAATACAGCAAGTAAAACATTTGTAAATTATTATAATACTTTAGTTTCTAATGGGTTCGATTTGGTTTCTTCTAATAAAATTGCAAATACTATCGATTTAATTTTTTATAATGAATTACGAAACAATTTAGATAAGTATCAAAAAAAATATTTATACGAAACCAATGTTGGAGCAGGTTTGCCATTAATTGATACCATTAAATTATTACATCTTTCAGGTGAAAATATTACACGAATTAGAGGTGTGTTTTCTGGGACATTGAGTTATATTTTTAATAGTTTTTCTGTGGAAGATAAATTGTTTTCAGAAATACTTAGTGAAGCAATTGATAAAGGTTTTACAGAGCCAGACCCTAGGGAAGATCTTTGCGGAAACGATGTCGCTAGAAAATTACTTATTCTTGCAAGAGAGCTAGATTTAAATAATGAAATTGAAGATGTAGTCATTCAAAATTTAATTCCGGAGTCGCTTCAAGATGTAGATGTATCTACTTTTTTAAATGCTTTAGAGCAGATGAATGATAGCTATAAAGTTTCCAAAGAAGACCAAAAAGAAAATCATGTGTTACGTTATATTGGTGATTTATCTGGTAATTTAGAAGATGAAAATGGCGCGAAATTAGAAGTCAAGTTAGTCTCTGTTCCACAAAGTTCACCATTAGGTGCTTTAAAAGGATCGGATTCAATTTTTGAAATTTATACAGAATCTTATGGAGACCAACCATTGGTGATTCAAGGAGCTGGAGCAGGAGCGCAAGTGACAGCAAGAGGTGTTTTTGGGGATATATTAAGGTTAGTTGAGAATAATAATTAGAAAATAATAACAAAAGTTAATGGATAAGCATTTTGAAACCGAAGCAATTAGAACGCAAATAGAACGTTCTCAATTTTTAGAGCATTCTTCGCCACTATATTTAACATCTAGTTATGTTTTTGAAGATGCAGAAGATATGAGAGCATCTTTTGCCGAAGAAAAAGAACGCAATATCTACAGCAGGTATTCTAATCCCAATACTTCCGAATTTATTGATAAAATTTGTAAAATGGAAGGGGCGGAAGATGGTTTTGCTTTTGCAACAGGTATGTCTGCCGTTTTTTCAACATTTGCAGCACTGCTAAATGCAGGAGATCATATTGTTTCATCAAGAAGTGTTTTTGGAACCACGCATGGTTTATTTACTAAATTTTTACCAAAATGGAACATCTCCACAAGCTATTTCGATATTAATAATTTAGACGCTATTGAAGATTTGATTCAACCAAGTACTAAAATCCTATATGCCGAAAGTCCAACAAATCCAGCAGTAGATATTCTAGACTTAGAGCGTCTAGGAAACCTAGCGAAAAAACACAATATTTTGTTGGTAATAGACAATTGCTTTGCAACCCCATATTTACAAAACCCAATTAAATTTGGAGCAGATTTAGTTATTCATTCTGCAACAAAATTAATCGATGGTCAAGGTCGTGTTCTTGGAGGAGTTACCGTTGGAAGTAAAGATTTAATAAAAGAAATTTATTTGTTCTCAAGAAATACTGGTCCTGCCTTATCTCCTTTTAATGCTTGGGTATTGTCTAAAAGTTTAGAGACGCTTGCGGTTCGAGTAGATAGACATTGTGAAAATGCATTGCAAGTGGCTTCCTTTTTAGAGTCGCACCCAAAAGTAAATCTTGTAAAATACCCTTTTTTAAAATCGCATCCACAATATGAAATTGCTAAAAAGCAAATGAAAAAAGGAGGGAATATTGTTGCTTTCGAAGTGGAAGGAGGAATTGAAAATGGTAGGAGTTTTTTAAATAAAATTAAAATGGCATCCCTTTCTGCTAATTTAGGCGATACTAAAACTATTGTTACACATCCTGCATCTACAACGCATAGTAAATTAACCGAAGTAGATCGATTGGAAGTTGGTATTACAGATGGATTAGTTCGTGTTTCTGTAGGATTAGAAAATGTAGAAGATATTATTAACGATTTAAAACAGGCTTTAGATTAAACTTATTAAATAAGTATCTTTGCTACATGCTTTCTAAAAAAACAAAATACGGAATTAAAGCACTTACTTTTTTGGCGAAACAAGAAGGGAATGCTCCAGTACAAATTGAAACCATTTCAAAAAGTGAAAATATTTCAAGAAAATTTCTAGAGAGTATTTTATTGAGTTTAAGAAAAAATGGTTTTTTAGGATCTAAAAAAGGAAAAGGTGGTGGATATTATCTATTAAAAAAACCAAGCGAAATTCAAATGGTAGATGTTATGCGAATTCTTGAAGGACCAATTGCTATGGTACCATGTGTGAGTTTAAATTTTTATGAAAAATGTTCCGATTGCCCAGACGAAGCATCTTGTGCTGTACATTTATTAATGGTAAAAGTGAGAGATAATACACTAGATATTTTCAGAAATACTTCTCTTGCAGATTTAACCAATTAATATATTATTAAAAATTGCTCTATATTTTTAAGGAATATTTAGTAATTATAAAGAAATAAAACAATACATTTGTTTTAATATCCTACTAAATCGATAGGAATTATAGAATTAAAATAAATAGCATGATAAAATTAGATATTGATACCTTAAATAAAGAGTTAAAAAACAAAACACCAGATGAAATTATTCAATGGGCTTTAACCTTGTCAAATAATAGAATAGTTACTACAAGTTTTGGTAAGTATTCTGCAATTTTACTAAGTACCATGTCTAAGCATGATAAAGATATAAAGGTGATTTGGTGTGATACATTATATAATCAGCCAGCTACTTATACCCATGCAGAAAACCTTATTAAAGATTTTAGTTTAAATATAAATAAGTATCAATCATTAAAAACCAAAGAAGAAATAGATGCAACTATTGGTTTGCCAACTGTGGAAGATGATAATCATGCAGAATTTTCGGAAGTAGTAAAACTGGAACCTTTTAGAAGAGCGTTACAAGAGCATCAACCAGATATGTGGTTCACAAATATTAGAGTGCGACAAACCGAATTAAGAAATAAGAAAGATATTCTAAGTTATAGTAAAGATGGTATTTTAAAAATTAGTCCATTTTATTATTGGTCAGATTACGATTTAGATAATTATTTAGAAGTACACAATTTGCCTAAAAATCATACGTATTTCGATCCAATAAAAGCCTTAGAAAATAGAGAGTGTGGTATACACTTGCAATAAAGTAGATAGATTATGCAGAGTTTTAGAACCGAAATAGAAAATCCGATAGTAGCGCAAGATATTATTGATTTAGCCAATAAAATTGAACTTTTTAAAGCAGGAAAAGTAGATGAAGAAAAATTTAGAAGTCTTCGACTTGCAAGAGGGGTTTATGGCCAACGCCAACAAGGTGTGCAAATGATTAGAATAAAACTGCCTTATGGTAAAGTTTTAAGTAGTCAATTACATAGAATAGCAGATGTGTCTGATGAGTATTCTCGAGGTAGATTACACATTACTACTCGACAAGATATCCAAATTCATTATGTAGATCTAGATCGTACACCAGAACTTTGGGCAGAACTAGAACGAGATGATGTTACCCTTCGTGAAGCTTGTGGTAACACTGTTCGAAACGTAACTGCAAGTGAAACTGCTGGAATAGATGTCAACGAACCTTTTGATGTTTCTCCGTATGCAGATGCAATTTTTAAATTCTTTTTGCGTAATCCTATTTGTCAAGAAATGGGAAGGAAATTCAAGGTTTCATTTTCAGGGACCGATGAAGATACAGGCTTGTCTTACATGCATGATTTGGGTTTTATTGCTAAAATTGAAAATGGTATTAGAGGTTTTAAAGTAATGCTTGGTGGCGGTTTAGGGTCACAACCAAGACACGCAGATGTATTTTATGATTTTTTAGAAACCGATAAAATCATTCCTATAATGGAAGGTGTTTTGAGAGTTTTTGATCGTCATGGAGAACGTAAAAGTCGTGCAAAGGCAAGAATGAAATTCTTAATTAAAGACATCGGTTTAGATGCTTTTAGAAAATTAGTAGAAGAAGAACAAGATGCTATCGAATTTAAATCAGTAGCTATTGATACCGAAAAATACCCAGTTTCTACTCCGGTTTCTGTTGAAGTTCCTAAAGTAGAAATTACCAATGAAGAAACGTTTCAGTTATGGAAGACAACAAATGTTATTCCGCAAAAACAAGACGGTTTTTTCGCTATAGGAATTAAAGTGCTTCTAGGAGATTTTTATACCGATAAAGCGAGATTGCTAGCAGATTTAGTTAACGATTATGCTGCAGGAGAGCTTCGTTTAAGCTTACGTCAAAATATTGTAATCCCTTTTGTTAAAGAGGAATTACTACCTTTTTTCTACCAAGAATTATCTAAACTTGGTTTTGCAGAAGCAGGTTATAATAAAGCAGTAGACATTACAGCTTGTCCTGGAACAGATACTTGTAATTTAGGAATTGCAAGTAGTACAGGAATTGCTGATGAGCTAGAACGTGTTATTAAAGCGGAATATCCGCAGTATTTAAAAAATGAAGATTTAATTATTAAAATTAGCGGTTGTATGAATGCTTGTGGACAACACAATGCAGCAAATATTGGTTTTCAAGGGATGTCTATTCGTACACCAGATAAATTAGTTGCTCCAGCTTTACAAGTACTTTTAGGTGGAGGGAATAGAGGAAATGGCCAAGGTGTTTTTGCAGATAAAGTAGTGAAAATGCCAAGTAGAAGAGGACCGGAAGCTTTACGTAGAATTTTAGACGATTTTGAAGCAAATGCTAAAGGGAAATTGTTTGTAGATTATTATGTGCAACAAGGCGAAAAGTATTTTTATGAAATGCTTAAAGACCTTTCAGATGCCACCAATTTATCCCAAGAAGATTTTATAGATTGGGGAACTGAAGAAACCTATGTTAAAGCAATTGGGATTGGAGAATGTGCAGGTGTTGTTATCGATTTAATTGCAACTTTATTTCTAGAGAGTGAAGAAAAAATTGACACTGCAAAAGAAGCTTTTGGAAACAAAGTATTTTCAAACGCAATCTATTTTGCTTATAGTTCGATGGTTAATTCTGCAAAAGCCATTTTACTTTCCGAAAATATTTCAACCAATACACAAGCAGGAATTATTAATACATTTCAAACCGAATTTGTAGCGAGTAATAAAATTAATTTAGGAGTCTCTTTTTCCGAATTAATTTATCAGATAAAAAACAATGCACCAACCGAAGCATTTGCAAAAAGTTATATTAAAAATGCAGCAGATTTCTTAGAAGCTGTTCGTGTGTTTAGAGAAAATGAAAAACAATTAGTAAGCTAAATTACTTCTACTATGAAAGCGATAATAATACCAAAGTTAACCGTTGTAGGCGCAGGACCTGGAGATCCAGATCTAGTCACTCTAAAAGCAATAAAAGCCATTAAAAATGCAAATGTAATTTTGTATGATGCGCTTGTAAATAAAGAACTATTGCAATATGCATCACCAAATGCAGAACTCATTTTTGTTGGAAAACGTAAAGGTTGTTATGCATACCAACAGGAGCAAATTAACGATTTAATTGTTGCTAGAGCTAAATCTCATGGTCATGTAGTACGCTTAAAAGGAGGAGATCCCTTTATCTTTGGTCGTGGAGCAGAAGAGATTGATTATGTAAGACCATTTGGTCTAGAAACCTATATGGTTCCTGGTATTTCATCTTCTTTGGCTGTGCCAGCATATCAAGGAATCCCACTAACCAAAAGAGGAAGTTCGGAAAGTTTTTGGGTGATTACGGGAACAACTAAAGCTCACAAGATTTCAAAAGATATAGCAGTTGCTGCAAAGTCATCAGCTACAGTGGTTATCTTGATGGGAATGAGTAAGCTAGAAGAAATTGTGTCTATTTTTTCTTCCGAAGGGAAACAAAAAACACCAATAGCAATCATTCAAAACGGAACTACAAAAGATGAAAAATTTGGAGTAGGTACTATAGAAACCATTTGCAATGTCGTGAAAGAAAAACAACTAGCAAATCCAGCAATAATTGTAATAGGAGAAGTGGTTGAAAAACGAGTGCTATTAAATTCAATATTCAATAAAGTGAATAAACAACCAGAAGTAATTTCAGTATAAGATGTATTATTATGCAAGATAGAAATAACTTATATCCAATTTTTTTAAAAGTAGAGCAACTTAATGTGCTAATTGTTGGAGGAGGAAATGTAGCATTAGAAAAATTAAGCTTTTTACTTAAGTCTAGTCCAAATGCAAAAGTACAAATGATAGCTCCTTTTTTTAGAGAAGAAACGATTGCGTTAGCTACTAAATTTGGAATAGAAATGATAAATGGAGTGTATACTAATTCGTTTTTAAGTAATAAACATATTGTCATTGCGACCACAGATAATGTAGCGGTTAATGTAGAAGTGTATCACGATTGTAAAGAAAGAAATATTCTGGTAAACGTAGCAGATAATCCGCCATATTGCGATTTTTACATGGGAGGAATTGTCACCAAAGGAAACGTGAAAATAGCCATTTCTACTAACGGTAAATCACCAACTACAGCAAAACGTTTGCGTCAATTTTTCGAAGATGTAATTCCAGATAATATTGATGATATGGTTAAAAACTTAAACATATTTAGAAAAACAATAAAAGGTGATTTTGAAGAAAAAGTAGAAACATTAAACGAATTCACAAAAGGATTAATTAGTAAAAAAGAAGTACATCATGATTAAAACAGATATATTAATAATAGGAGCAGGTCCAACAGGTTTATTTACAGTTTTTGAGGCAGGATTGCTAAAATTAAAGTGCCATTTAATTGATGCATTGCCTCAACCTGGCGGACAATGTTCGGAGATTTACCCAAAGAAACCTATTTACGATATTCCTGGTTTTCCAGAAGTTTTAGCAGGAGATTTAACTACCAATTTATTAGAGCAAGGAAAACAGTTTGAGCCAGGTTTTACTCTAGGGGAGCGTGCCGAAACTATTGAAAAACAGGGTGATGGTAGCTTTATTGTAACCACTAATAAAGGAACAAAACATCAAGCTCCAATTGTCGCTATAGCAGGTGGTTTAGGTTCTTTTGAACCTAGAAAGCCCAAAATAGAGAATATTGCTTATTATGAAGATAAAGGAGTAGAATACTTTATTAAGGATCCAGAAGTATACAGAGATAAAAAAGTGATTATTTCAGGAGGAGGAGATTCGGCTTTAGATTGGAGTGTCTTTTTAGCAAATGTAGCTTCGAATGTAACTTTAATACATAGAAGAAATGAATTTCGTGGAGCTTTAGATTCTGTAGAGAAAGTTCAGGAGCTTAAAAAACTAGGTAAAATCAATCTTATTACTCCAGCAGAAGTAACGGCTTTACATGGTAATACCAAATTAGAAGGAATAACGGTTACCAAAGAAGGAGAGAAAACATTATTAGAAACCGATCACTTTATTCCGTTATTTGGATTGTCGCCTAAGTTAGGGCCAATAGCTGATTGGGGGTTAGAAATTGTTAAAAATGCTATAAAAGTAGATACATTAGACTATCAAACAAATATTCCGGGTATATTTGCAATTGGAGATGTAAACACATACGAAGGGAAACTAAAGTTGATTTTGTGTGGTTTTCATGAAGCAACTTTAATGTGTCAATCTGCATATAAAATTATCCATCCGGGTAAAAAATATGTGCTAAAATACACCACTGTTAGTGGTATTGATGGTTTTGATGGAACACGTAAAGAAGCGCCAAAAGCAGTCGTTCAATCTATCAATTAAATGAAATGATTTTTAACCTTCGATTAAAAGAAGAAGTAGCAGTTTTTACTAAAGATTTATTTTATGCTTTATTCGAAAAAAAAGAAAAGCAAAAAGAAGAGTTAGGGTATTTAAAAGCCGTTTTTTTAAAGTTTTCTAAAGAACTATCGATTGTAGATGGAGAAGCCATTTGGAAAACCTTTTCAGATAAATTACATCTAATTAAAAAAAAAATTGAATTAGATGCACATGCTGCTAAAGACAACGATCCTGCTTGTAAAAGTTTAGAGGAAGTATATCTAGCATATCCAGGATTTCACGCTATTGCTGTGTATCGTCTAAGTCATGAGTTTTACAAACTAGACCTATATATTCTATCTCGAATGATGTCTGAGTATATTCATGGTATTACTGGAATAGATATTCACGCAGGAGCTACTATTGGAGATTCTTTTTTTATAGATCACGGAACAGGTGTTGTTATTGGGGAAACTGCAATTATTAAACGTAAGGTTAAAATTTATCAAGGGGTAACGCTTGGCGGAATTCAAGTCAAAAAAAGTTTAGCTTCCACAAAAAGACATCCAACCATCGAAGAAAATGTTACTATTTATGCGAACGCAACTATTCTTGGAGGCGATATTGTAATTGGTGCAAATAGCATTATAGGAGCTAATGTTTGGATTACAGAAACTGTTCCAGCAAACTCTTTGGTGACCTATCAATCGGAAATTAAAATTAAGACTAGAAAATAATGATAGAAGGAAAATCGATAACAGATTTAATAGGTAATACGCCTTTAGTAGAAGCTACTCATATTTTGCAAAAAGAAGGAGTGCGCTTGTTTTTAAAATTAGAAGGAAAAAACCCAGGAGGAAGTGTTAAAGATCGTGCAGCTTTTAATATGATTAATGAAGCATTAAAACGTGGCGATATTAAAAAAGGAGACACTCTAGTAGAAGCTACAAGTGGAAATACTGGTATTGCACTGGCATTCATAGCGCAACTTTCGGGTTTAAATATGGTGCTTATAATGCCTGAAAATTCTACCAAAGAGCGTATTAAAACGATGCGTGCTTATGGCGCAGAATTAATTTTAACTTCTGTAGAGGTTGGTATTGAAGGAGCTAGAGATTTAGCCATTCAATTAAGCGAAGAAAAAGGCTATTTCATGTTAAATCAATTTGCAAATGATGATAACTGGAAAGCGCATTATAAAACCACTGGACCAGAAATCTGGAAGGATACTAATGGAGAAATAACACATTTTGTTTCTGCAATGGGAACCACAGGAACCATTATGGGAGTTTCTACATATCTTAAAGAACAAAATAAAGACGTAGTAATTGTAGGAGCACAGCCTAAAGATGGCGCCAAAATACCTGGAATTCGTAAATGGCCAGAAGCGTATTTGCCAAAAATATTTAATGCTTCTAAAGTGGATCTGGTTGTCGATGTAAGCGAAGAAGATGCTAGATTAGTAGCTAATCGATTAGCAAAAGAAGAAGGTGTTTTTGCAGGAATGAGTAGTGGAGGGTCTGTTGCTTCTGCATTACAAATCGCCCAACAAATAGACAAAGGAATCCTCGTAGCAATTATCTGCGATATTGGAGATCGTTATATATCTTCAGATTTATATGAATAAAAATTGGTTATCATTTTTTTATTCCCTTAATTTACACTTTAGTTCATAAACGTATTGAATGTTATCACGAAAGGCAGAGGGAATAGACCCATTGAAGCCTTGGCAACCCTTTATTAAAAAGAAGGTGCTAAATTCTACTTATTACTCAAATCTCAGTAATAAGACAGATAACCACAAGTAATTCTATTACTTCCTTTCCTGATGACATTTATATAATTAAATATAATATGTCAAAAATTAAACAAATTTTACAACAACATATACTAGTGCTAGATGGTGCCATGGGTACGATGCTTCAGCAATATAATTTTTCAGAAGAAGATTTTCGAGGCGAACGCTTTAAAGATTACCCTTCTTCCTTAAAAGGAAATAACGATTTGTTGTCGCTAACCCAACCGGAAGCAATAGCAACTATTCACGCTAAATATTTTGAAGCTGGAGCAGATATTGTAGAAACCAATACCTTTTCTGGAACTACAATTGCTATGGCAGATTATGATATGGAAGATTTAGTGTACGAACTAAACTATGAATCTGCTAAAATAGCAAAAACAGTTGCCGATAAATTCACAAAAGAGAATCCAAATAAACCCCGATTTGTTGCAGGAAGTATTGGTCCCACAAACCGAACAGCAAGTTTATCTCCAGATGTAAATAGACCAGAGTATAGAGCCATTACTTTTGAAGAGTTACGTATTGCATATAAGCAACAAGTTGAAGCTTTAATCGATGGAGGAGTAGATCTTCTTTTAGTCGAAACTATTTTTGATACCCTTAATGCTAAAGCAGCTTTGTTTGCTATAGAAGAAGTAAAAGAAGCACGAAATATAGATATTCCAATAATGGTTTCTGGTACCATTACAGATGCTTCTGGAAGAACATTGTCAGGTCAAACGGTAGAAGCATTCTTAACTTCTATTTCACATGTTCCTTTATTAAGCGTGGGGTTTAATTGTGCCTTAGGAGCAGAACAATTAAAACCATATTTACAGCGTTTATCGGATAAAACTGACTTTTTTACTTCTGCACATCCAAATGCAGGATTACCAAATGCTTTTGGTGAATATGATGAATCGCCAAAACAAATGCAGACATACATTGAAGCATATTTACAAGACGATTTAATAAATATTATTGGTGGTTGTTGTGGTACTAGTCCAGAACATATTAAAGCTATTGCTGCCGTTGCTAGTAAATATAAACCAAGAAAAATAGAGGTTACAGCATAATGATATTAGAAGTAGCAATTTTAAATATAAAAAAAGGGCTTTCAAAAGAATTTGAAGCAGCTTTTAAAAAAGCAAAAGCAATTCTTTCCTCTAAGAAAGGATACATTTCTCATCAATTAAAAAAGTGTGTTGAAATAGAAAATAAATACATCTTATTAGTGCATTGGGAAACTATAGAAGACCATGAAGTCGGATTTAGAAAATCGGAAGAATATAAAGTATGGAAAGAATTATTACATCATTTTTACCAACCATTTCCAACAGTAGAACATTATAAATAATGAGTAAAACTAAAAATAAATATTTAACGCTTTCAGGATTAGAGCCTTTAGTGGTTACTCCAGAAAGTAACTTTGTAAATGTAGGAGAAAGAACTAATGTCACTGGATCTAGAAAATTTCTTCGTTTAATTAAAGAAGAGAAGTACGAAGAAGCTTTAAGTGTTGCTAGAGATCAAGTTGAAGGTGGCGCGCAAATTATTGACGTTAATATGGACGAAGGTATGCTAGATGGAAAGTATGCCATGACAACCTTTTTAAACCTCATTGCTTCCGAACCAGATATTTCTAGAGTACCTATTATGATAGATAGTTCCAAATGGGAAATTATTGAAGCTGGACTACAAGTCGCTCAAGGTAAATGTGTAGTGAATTCTATAAGTTTAAAAGAAGGGGAAGCCGAATTTATACGCCAAGCAAAATTAGTAAAACGTTATGGAGCTGCTGTAATTGTAATGGCATTTGATGAAACTGGTCAAGCAGATACCTACCAACGAAGAATTGATATCTGTAAACGTTCTTATGATATATTGGTTGAGGTTGTTCGCTTTGCACCACAAGATATCATCTTCGATCCTAATATTTTTCCTGTGGCAACAGGAATGGATGAACATCGTTTAAACGCATTAGATTTCTTTAAAGCTACCAAATGGATTCGCGAGAATCTTCCCTATGCAAATGTTTCTGGAGGAGTAAGCAATGTGTCTTTTTCGTTTCGAGGAAATAATACCGTTCGTGAAGCTATTAATGCTGCTTTTTTATACCATGCTATTCAACACGGAATGAATCTAGGTATCGTTAATCCAACAATGTTAGAGGTTTATGATGAAATTGATAAAGATTTATTAAAACATGTAGAAGATGTTTTATTCGATAGAAGCGACGATGCTACCGAACGGTTATTAGATTTTGCAGAAACCGTAAAAGGAAATAAAAAAGAAGATGTAACCAAAGTTTTAGAATGGAGAAATAAGCCTTTACAAGAAAGAATTACACATGCATTAGTAAAAGGTTTAGATGCTTTTATTATTGAAGATATAGAAGAAGCTAGACAAGCATCACCTAAGCCAATTGACGTTATAGAAGGCCATTTAATGATTGGTATGAATGTAGTAGGAGATTTATTTGGAAGCGGAAAAATGTTCTTGCCACAGGTGGTAAAATCTGCTCGTGTTATGAAAAAAGCGGTTGCTTATTTACAACCGTTTATTGAAGCAGAAAAAGACGGAAAGCAAGAGTTTGCAGGTAAGATTTTAATGGCTACTGTAAAAGGAGATGTACACGATATTGGAAAAAATATTGTGAGCGTGGTTTTAGGTTGTAATAATTATGAAATTATAGATTTAGGAGTCATGGTACCTCCAGAAAAAATTGTAGAAACTGCCATAGAAGAAAATGTAGATATTATTGGTCTAAGCGGATTAATTACTCCTTCGCTAGATGAAATGGTGTATGTTTCTAAATCTTTAGAGAAAAAAAAGGTAACCATTCCAATCATTATTGGTGGCGCAACTACATCTCGTGCGCATACTTCGGTGAAAATTGCACCAAATTATAGTAATACCGTGGTGCATATTAATGATGCTTCCAGAGCAGTAACGGTTGTTGGTGAGTTATTAAATAAAAACAATAAAGTATATAAAGAGCAAATTCGGGAAGAATATAATAAGTTTCGCGAACAGTTTTTAAGCCGTACTACGAAGAAAGAATATGTTTCTATTGCAGATGCAAGAAAAAATAAGTTTGCAATAGATTGGAATACTTCTGAAATTACAAAGCCGAAACAATTAGGAATTCAAGATTTTCAAGATTTTGATATTACGAAATTAGAAGCTTATATCGATTGGTCTCCATTTTTTAGAAGTTGGGATTTGCATGGTAAATATCCAGATATTTTAACAGATGAAGTGGTTGGTGAACAAGCAACCGATCTTTTTAAAGACGCACAAGAATTATTAAAACGCATATTGGATGAAAAGCTTTTAAAAGCGAAAGCCGTTTTCGGATTGTTTCCTGCAAATACAGTTAATGATGATGATATTGAGCTGACAATCAGCGATTTTCATGCTGAACCTGATTCAGTGTCTCATGATGATAAAATAAACTTTCTAACACTACGTCAACAATCTAGAAAAGCTGTAGGAAAACCAAATATTGCTTTGGCAGATTTTATTGCTCCAAAAACAACAGGGAAACAAGATTATATAGGTGCGTTTTGTGTGAGTACAGGATTTGGAACTGCAGCACTAGCAAAGCAATTTGAAGATGCACATGACGATTATAATTCGATTATGATAAAAGCTTTAGCAGATAGATTAGCAGAAGCTTTTGCCGAATATTTGCATAAAGAAGTACGAACCAACTATTGGAGTTATGCACAAAGTGAAAATCTTAGCAATCAAGATCTAATTAAAGAAAACTATAAAGGTATTCGTCCAGCTCCTGGGTATCCTGCTTGTCCAGATCATCTAGAAAAAAATACCATTTGGGAAGTACTAGATGTTGAGAAAAGAATAGGTGTAAAGCTTACCGAGAGTTTAGCCATGTGGCCAGCAGCTAGTGTGAGTGGTTATTATTTTGGAAACCCTGAAGCACGTTATTTCGGATTGGGAAAAATTACTGAAGACCAAGTAGCAGATTATGCTATAAGAAGAAATATAACATTAGAGGAAGCTAAAAAATGGTTGAACCCAAATATAGCAGATTAAAAATTCCTGCGTAGGCAGGAATCTCCTAACGAATTTTTATGAAATATTGAAAAAAAACAAAAACATAGCAAATACATGCGTTAGGGATTGAGGCTTTGTTGGAGCTACTTGCAAAGAGCGACTGCCGAAAGCGCGACCCTTGTGGTAACGCCAAAAAAATAAATAATAATTAAATGAGATACCTGTTTATACAGGCATTAGTATGAAAGTAACAGAACACATTAAAAATGCAAACGGAAAAACATTGTTTTCGTTCGAAATTATTCCGCCAAAAAAAGGAAAAAACATTCAGGATTTGTATGATAATATAGATCCTTTAATGGAGTTTAATCCGCCATTTATTGATGTTACTACTTCTAGGGAAGAATACATATATATAGAAAAACAAGGGCTTTTAGATCGAAAAATTACTAGAATGCGTCCTGGTACTGTTGGTATTTGTGCAGCAATTAAACATAAATACGATGTAGATACTGTGCCGCATGTTTTATGTGGTGGTTTTAGTAAAGAAGAAACCGAATATTTGTTGGTAGATTGTCACTATTTAGGTATTAATAACGTGATGGCTTTGCGAGGAGATGCCATGAGTCACCAAAAATATTTTGAAGCTGCGAAAGGTGGACATATGTATGCGAAAGATTTGGTATCGCAAATTCAAAATTTAAATTGTGGTCAGTATTTGCATGATGTTTTGGAGGTTGATGATAAATCAGACTTTTGTATTGGTGTTGCTGGTTACCCTGAAAAACATATTGAAGCTCCTTCTTTGCAAACCGATTTAAAACGACTAAAAGAAAAGGTAGATGCTGGAGCAGATTATGTGGTGACGCAAATGTTTTTTGATAATGAGAAGTATTTTCAGTTTGTAGAAGCTGCTAAAAAAGCAGGGATTAATGTGCCAATTATTCCTGGGATAAAGCCAATTGCTGTTAAACGTCATCTGCAATTATTACCACAGGTTTTTAAAATAGATCTACCAGAAGATTTAATTCAATCGGTAGAATCTTGTAAAGATAATAAGCAAGTTAGACAAGTCGGTGTAGAGTGGGCAATTCAGCAATCGAAAGAGTTACAAGAAGCTGGGGTTCCTGTGCTTCATTTTTATTCTATGGGAAAGAGTGATAATATAAAAACCATTGCTTCGGCTTTATTTTAATTTTTATACTTTTACGCTCTAACTAAATTTAATGAAGCGTTTATTAACCTACATTCTTTGTCTTTTTTGTGCTTGTGTTTTTTCGCAAGAAAAGAAGAATACCGATACCTATTTTGATGTAAATTATTTTACAGGAAATATAGCATTACATAACACCGATATTTCGCATTTAATAAAAGGACATCCCGAAGGTTTTATTGTAAGTTGGAATAAGAAAACATTTGGAGAAGAGGCTTGGCAGCAACGTTATAATTATCCAGATTATGGATTTTCATTAGCTTATCAAGATTTAAAAAATAGCGTCCTTGGTAACAATATTTCTATTTATGCACATTATAATTTTTACTTTTTAAAACGAAACCTTATGTTTCGTATTGGTCAGGGTTTAGGGTATACCTCTAATCCTTATGATAAAGTAGATAACCACAAAAATGTAGCTTTTGGTTCTAGTATTTTAAGTAGTACCTATGCGATGCTTAACTATAAAAAAGAGCGTATTTTCGATCGTTTTGGTTTACAAGCAGGAGTTTCATTAATTCATTATTCTAATGCCAATGTAAAAGCGCCAAATGCAAGTGTAAATACCATTGCTTTTAATGTTGGTGTTACTTATAATATAGATGAAGAAGCTACCAAATACATCGATACTATAACCAAAGAAAAATTTAAACAGCCAATAAAATATAATCTTGTTTTTAGAAGTGGTGTTAACGAAAGTGATGTAGTAGGAACTGGACAGTTTCCTTTTTATATTATTTCGGCATATGCTGATAAACGTTTAAACAGAAAAAGCGCCATTCAATTAGGAACAGATGTTTTCTTTTCTACATTTTTAAAGGAACACATAAAATATAGAGCTGCTGCTTTTCCTGAAGAAGGTGAAGATGGTACAGCAGATTACAAACGTGTTGGTGTTTTTGCTGGTCATGAGTTGTTTATTAACAAAATGTCTTTAGAAACACAGTTTGGTTATTATGTGTACTATCCTTATGATTTTGAAGGAAGAACCTATTTGCGAATTGGTTTAAAACGTTATTTTGGCGAAAAATGGTTTGCAGCATTAACCTTAAAATCACATGGAGCAAAAGCAGAAGCTGTAGAACTAGGTGTTGGAATTAGATTGTAATATGAAAAATAGCTTATATATACTTATCACATTATTGGTTTTCTCTTGTAATAGCGAAGATGCAAATGATTGTTTTCAAAAGTCAGGAAATGTAGTCCAAGAAGAAGTGTTGGTTTCTTCGTTTGAAAAAATCTTAGTAAATAGAGATGTAGAACTTATACTTAATCAAGGTCTAGATTTTAAAGTAGTAATTGAAACTGGTGAGAATTTACTAAATGATGTAGAAGCTAAAGTGGTAGCGAATGAGTTGCAGCTTACCGATAAAAACACCTGTAATTATGTTCGTGATTATGGAGTAACTAAAGTATATGTAACAGCTCCAAATATAACAGAAATTAGAAGCTCTACACAATATGATATTTCTAGTGATGGTGTTTTAAGTTATACTGCTTTAAGATTGTTTTCTGAAGATTTTAGTGCTTCAGAAAATTTTACTGTTGGCGATTTTAAACTAACAGTAAATACACAAAGCTTAAGAGTGGTTGGAAATAATATTTCTTCCTTTTATATTACGGGTGTAACTCAAGATTTGTATGTTGGGTTTTTCTCTGGAACAGGACGTTTTCAAGGTGAAGACTTAATAGCACAAGATGTTGAGGTGTACCATCGAGGAACTAATGATGTTCTTGTAAATCCGCAAGCATCCATTACAGGTGAGATTAGAAGCACAGGAGATGTTATTTCTTTTAACCAACCAGTAATTGTTTCTGTAGAGGAGTTTTATAATGGGCAATTGATTTTTAGATAGTAGTTCCTTTTCTGTCGGTCACTTATGGAGATGTCTTCTTGTTTGTTTTAATTGTTATTCTTGTAACAGATTCTTCATAATAGTTACTAATAATTAAAGTACAGTCTCCATGAAGATTAAACATTATTTTTATGATTCTTCAGTAAACTTTAAACATGTTTCTGTTTCTAAAATAGTTTTAGCAATTATTTTAGGGATTTGTTCTGCTTTAACGATATACTCTTTTTTTTACATTTTACGAGAAACCTTTAGATTTATGTCATTTGGATTTGGGATTAATCCTCAAGTATTAAGTGAAACTCATAGAAATTATTATAACTTATTTTTTGCAGGTTTATCTGTTGTTTTTGGAAACTCTATTGCTTTAAATTTTATTTTTAGTAAACCACAAAGAATAACGCATAGATTTAATTCTAAAAGGAAAAAATTATTGAATGATCAAATATTTTTAGGTTTCAATTTTTCGTATTGGTTTGGTAAAATAGGATTGATATTTGGGGTTTTTTCAATGTGTTGTATGGATTTTGAATTTCTACCTTACTTTAAATCTCTTTCATTTTTATTGTTAATAGTTTTGTATTTAGAATCTCAAAAATCTTTAGGTATGCTATTAAATAACTCACAAAGATTAAAATTTGTCATTATTCATTTTATAACATTATTAGCAATTACTTTTTCTATAAGTAGGATAAACACTTTAAATTATAAGAAATTGGATAATGTAATGTTGGTAAATAATCCAATAGTAGACTGTCCTTTTTCTGAATTTTATAATGATAATGATAGTTGGAGATATGGATTTGATATAAAAATCGAGGAAGATAAAAATGGGGTAATTAAGCTTTACGTTTATGATAAAAAATGGCAAGTAGAAGAAATCCCTAAAATGGTACAGGTGGAGCACGCTTCAAGACGAGCAGAGGTGATTCATTTTTTAAGAGCAAACCTAGTTGCAGATCGAAATATGAAAATACAGACTATTAAAAAACTGGAATTATATTTATTTAAAAGTAACCAGTTTAATGTTTCTTATACAGTAAAAACGAGAGATTCTTTATTTGATAGGATGGATAGAAGAGGGATTAAAAAAAGAATATTAAACGATATCTTAGACTTTGAAAGTGTTAAAAAAGATAGTGTACATCTTTTAGTTAAAGAAAAGTATAGGTTTAATAATACGATAAAAGTACATGTTGGAGAAATAATAATTTTTGACACTATTGAGGTAAAAAGCCAACAAGAGCTAGTTGAAAAATTTAAAACCGCAAACTCAAAAAATACAGCGTTCGAATATATATATCAAGAAAATACAGTTTATCAAGATTATATAAATGTATTAGGAGCACATTTTCAAGCTGTAGATATTTTACGAAAAGAAAAACAAACTGTATTTCAGGAAAATAAATACACAAAAACACCAATGTATACTGAAGAACAAAGAGAGTTGCAAAGTCTTTTTCCTGTTATTATTTTAGAAAAATTTAATTTCACGAAAACTAACTAGTCAACTCTCGAAACAGGCTCTCTAAACTCGCGTTTTTCTGATTCAGTTGTAGGATTTTCAACTCATTATCATGTGCAAAATCGAATACGTGAGAACGCATATCTTCAGCAGTATCAAAAGTGATTTCGTAAGTGAAATCATGGGTGTTTTTTACCTGTTTTACTTTTGGTAATTTTAGCAAAAAAGCATCTTCCACTCTGTAATCAAATGCTACAATAACGACTTGTTCTTTATCGTCGCGAAGTTCTTTTAGTGTTTTATTGGCTACAATTTCTCCTTTATTAATAATAATAACTCGATCACACATAGCTTCTACTTCTTGCATTATATGTGTAGAAAGAAATACCGTTTTTTCTTTACCGATACTTTTTATTAAATTTCTAATATCTACTAATTGATTTGGGTCTAAACCCGTAGTAGGTTCGTCTAAAATTAAAACATCGGGATTGTGTAAAAGTGCGTTTGCTAATCCAACACGCTGTCTATATCCTTTCGATAATTGCCCTATGGTTTTATGTGCTTCTGGAGTTAAGCCAGTAAGAGTTATAACTTCTTCAATTCTACTTTTTGTTACTCCATATACTTGTGCGTTAAAAGAAAGATATTCTCTAACGTATTGTTCTAAATATAAAGGGTTGTGTTCTGGTAAGTAGCCAACACTTTGTTGTACTTGTTTGGTGTTGGTGTTTACATCATGTCCATTTACTTTAGCCACACCTTCAGTGGCATCTAAATACGTGGTTAAAATTTTCATCATCGTAGATTTTCCTGCTCCATTAGGACCTAAAAAACCAACAATTTCAGGTTTATTCACTTTAAAAGATATTTGGTGTAACGCTTTTTGTGTTCCGTATACTTTAGAAATATTTGTAACTTCAATAGACATGAATAAATAGTTTTTTCAAAAATAATAGTAATTATATAATTTATTAGATTAATAACTACTAAATCTTTAAAAATTAAAAGTAAAAGGCAAAAAAGTATTTCAACTATTTTGTTTATTCATATAATTAATTACTTTAGCTACCTAATAATGAGCATGAAAACAAATTTTACATTTTATAACTGGTTTTATTTCTTTTTTAAGTAAGGAAGCGAGACGTTGTATATGTATTTTTAAATATAAATTAAACAAAAAGTCTCGAAATATCGAGGCTTTTTTTTATGTATTACCTTTTTTAAAAAGAGGGAATATCCATTAATAAAATAGGGGTATTTTTTTAGAAGAAAGAAATACGAATAAATAAAATATGATTAAATCTGTAGCAATTCAAGGAGTAAGAGGTTCTTTTCATCATATTGTTTCTCAACAATATTTTGGAGAACAGGTTGCAGTACAGGAGTGTTTAACTTTTGATGCAACGGTACAAAATCTCTTAGATAAAAAAGTAGATGCAGTAATCATGGCTTTAGAGAATTCTATTGCAGGATCAATCATTCCAAACTATGCATTAATTGATAATCATAATTTACATATTGTTGGTGAAAAATATTTAGATATTCAACATCATTTAATGGCTTTGCCAAATCAAAGTATTGCCGAAATTACAGAAGTATACTCACATCCTATGGCTTTATTACAATGTAAGGAGTTTTTTAAAAAACATCCACACATTAAACTCATAGAAGATAAGGATACCGCTGAGGTTGCACAACGTATTCAAAAAAATAATTTAAAAAATATAGGCGCAATTGCAAGTGCTTTGGCAGCCGATATTTTTGAATTAGAAATACTTGCAGAAAGTATTCAAACCATAAAACATAATGAGACCCGTTTTGTAATTGTAAAGCGCGAGAATCACGAGTTCCCAGAAAGCGAAATAAATAAAACGTCCCTTAAGTTTGAATTAGAACACAAAAGAGGAAGTTTAGCGGCAATATTGAATGTAATGAGTGATTGTAAAATGAATCTTACTAAAATACAGTCCTTGCCAAAAATGGAAACACCTTGGAAATATGCCTTTTTTATTGACGTAACTTTTAATGCTTATGAAGATTATAAAAAAGCAAAATCGATACTAGAAATAATGGCGCAAGATTTTAAAATATTAGGCGAATATAAAAATGCAAAACGATAATGATACAGGTTGCAGATAGATTACATACCGTCGAAGAATATTATTTTTCTAGAAAATTACGTGAAGTAAATTTGCTTAAAGCGAATGGAAAACCAATTATTAATTTAGGAATTGGTAGTCCAGATTTACAGCCACCAGCAAAAGTGATTACAGCAATCGCAAATAGTTTTCAAGATGCAAGTGCGCATAAATATCAAAGTTATCAAGGGTTGCCAGAATTACGAGAAGCAATTACACAGTTTTATAGCGAACAATTTGCAGTACATGTTAGCCCAACAACAGAAGTGTTACCATTAATGGGAAGCAAAGAAGGTATCATGCATATTTCTATAGCTTTTTTAAATGAAGGTGACGAGGTGCTTATTCCAAATCCTGGTTACCCAACATATGCTTCGGTTACAAAATTGCTTGGTGCAAAACCAGTGTTTTATAATTTAGAAGAAAGTAAAGGTTGGCTTCCAGATTTAAAAGCTTTAGAGAAATTAGATTTAAGTAAAGTGAAAATCATGTGGCTTAATTATCCACATATGCCAACAGGAACAAAAGCTACAGAAAAGTTATTTGAAGAAGTAATTGCCTTTGCCAGAAAGCATCACATTTTAATTGTAAATGATAATCCATACAGTTTTATCTTAAACGATAAACCAACTAGTATTTTAACAGTTAGAAAAGCAAAAGATGTTTGCTTAGAGCTTAATTCACTAAGCAAAACATTTAATATGGCAGGCTGGCGAGTAGGAATGGTTATAGGAAATGCAAAACATATAGATGCAATAATAAAAGTGAAAAGTAATATGGATTCCGGAATGTTTTATGGCATTCAAAAAGGAGCTATTGAAGCTTTAAACTGTTCAAATATGTGGTATAAGAGTTTAAATAGCGTCTATAAACAAAGACGTAAATTAGTTTGGAAACTAGCAGATGCATTAAACTGTACTTATAATAAAGAAGCATCAGGGCTATTTGTTTGGGCAAAATTACCACCACATTTTAAATCGGAAGAATTTATAGATGTTCTATTAAAAGAAAACCACATTTTTATTGCTCCAGGAACCATTTTTGGAACACAAGGAGAAGGCTATGTTCGGTTTTCCCTATGTGCTTCTACCGAAGATTTAGAAGAAGCATTAGCAAGAATATAATTATGAGTGTGAAAAATATATATATAATTGGAGTAGGATTAATTGGAGGAAGCATCGCTAAAGATGTAAAGAACCTTAACCCTAGTATTAGCATATTTGGAATAGATGCTAAAGAATCGCATTTAAAGGAAGCATTAAAATTAAACGTTATTGATTTTAAAGCAACCCTAAAAGATATAGCACATGCCGATTTTGTAATACTTGCAGTACCTGTAGATGTATCGGTAAGGATCTTACCAGGAATACTAGACTTAGTTTCCGATGATACCTTGGTTATGGATGCTGGATCTACTAAGAAAGATATTTGTAAAGCTGTAGAAAATCACCCAAAACGAAGAAATTTTTTAGCAACACATCCTATTGCAGGAACCGAATTTTCTGGGCCAAAAGCAGCAGTATTAGGTTTGTTTAAAGGAAAAACAAACATTATATGCGAAGTAGAGAAAACAGCTTTTAAGTTGCAAGAAAAAGCTTTAGCTATTTTTCAAATTATGGGCATGCGCATTCGTTATATGAATCCAGAAGCACATGATAAACATATTGCTTATATGTCGCATTTATCACACGTAAGCGCATTTATGTTAGGTAAAACGGTTATTGATAAAGAGAAAAACGAAAGAGATATTTTTGATATGGCTGGAAGTGGATTTGCTTCAACAGTACGATTGGCAAAAAGTTCTCCAGCAATGTGGACACCCATTTTTAAACAAAATAAAGAAAACGTCATTGAAACTTTAGAAGAATATATCAGCAATCTTACCCATTTTAAAGAACGCATGAAAGCTGATGATTTTGAAACCATTTTTAACGAAATGGAAAATACCAATTACATCAAAGAAATATTAAACGGAATAGAATAGCAAACAATAAAAAGCAAAAACTAAATACCAATAAAAAAGAAAATAGCAGGAATGCTTTTGGAATTTGGAATTTTATTTTTGGAAATTTAAAATTATGGAAAACAAAAAAGAATTAAGAACATGGTTAGATGACATGAAATTAGATCATCCACTAGTAATAGCAGGGCCATGTAGTGCAGAAACAGAGGAGCAAGTTTTAAAAATTGCACATGAGTTGAAAGATACCGATGTAAATTATTTTAGAGCAGGAATTTGGAAACCAAGAACAAGACCAGGAAACTTTGAAGGTGTTGGTGCTTTAGGTCTAAAATGGTTGCAAAAAGTAAAAGCAGAAACAGGAATGAAAACCTGTACCGAAGTTGCAAACGCTGCGCATGTAAAATTAGCTTTAGAGCATGATGTAGATTTATTATGGATTGGTGCACGATCTACAGTAAGCCCATTTATTATGCAAGAAATTGCAGATGCATTACAAGGAACAGATAAAATTGTACTAGTTAAAAATCCTGTAAATCCAGATTTAGCTTTATGGTTAGGTGGCATTGAAAGATTATACACTGCAGGAATTAAAAATCTTGGAGCAATACATAGAGGTTTCTCTACTTACGAGAAAACAAAATATAGAAACATTCCAGAATGGCAATTAGCTATTGAGTTTCAAAATAAGTTTCCAGATATTCCTTTAATTAATGATCCTTCGCATATTACAGGAAAAAGAGATATGATTTTTGATGTATCGCAAACTGCATTAGATCTTAACTTTGATGGCTTAATGATTGAAACACATTATGATCCAGATAACGCTTGGAGTGATGCTGCACAACAAGTAACACCAGAGTCATTAGTGCAAATAATGGAAGATTTACGAATTAGAAAAGAATCTGATCCAGAAGCTGCATACAATCAGGAACTTAATAATTTAAGAGCACAGATTGATGTGGTAGATAATCAAATTATTGATTTATTAGGAAAAAGAATGAAAGTAGCCGATGGTATCGGATCGCTTAAAAAGCAAAAAAACGTTTCCGTTTTACAAAGTAAACGTTGGAACGAGATTTTAGGTAAAATGGTTCTAGAAGGAGAAACTAAAGGATTAAGTGAAGAGTTTATTTTACGTATGTTTAAAGCAATTCACCAAGAATCGATTAATCATCAAGAAAAGATTTTAAAAGCTTAATAAATTAAAGGCTCGCATTTTGCGAGCCTTTTTTATTGTATTCCAAGTGAATATTATTCATCTTTGCACTAATGACAGGACTAGTTTATAAATCTACAGGAAGTTGGTATACCGTAAAAACACAAAACGGTAAAACATACGAATGCCGAATAAAAGGAAAATTCAGATTAAAAGGAATTAAAAGCACCAACCCAATCGCTGTGGGTGATCATGTAGATTTTGAGTTAGAAACCAATAACGATACCGAAACTGGCGTTATAAACTACATTCATGATAGAACCAATTATATTGTTAGAAAATCGGTAAACCTATCCAAACAAACACATGTTATAGCATCTAATATTGATCAAGTATTTTTGTTAGTTACTATAGATAATCCGCCAACATTCACTTCTTTTATTGATCGTTTTTTAGTAACAGCAGAAGCTTACGCTATAAAAACTATTTTACTATTTAATAAAATAGATGTGTATGATAAAGAAACACTAGACGAAGTACGTTATCTAGCTCACATATATAGAACTATTGGTTATGAGTGTATTGGTATATCTGCAACTACAGGAAAAAATGTAGATAAAGTAAAAGGCATGATGCAAGATAAAGTAAGTATGTTTGCTGGCCATTCCGGAGTTGGTAAATCTACTCTTGTTAATGCTATAGAGCCTAATTTAGACTTGAAAACTAAAGCCATCTCTACACAGCATAGTCAAGGGCAGCATACTACCACTTTTGCAGAAATGTTTGACCTAAGTTTCCATGCTAAAATTATTGACACTCCAGGAATTAAAGGTTTCGGAATTGTAGATATGGATAAGGAGGAAGTAAGTGATTATTTTCCAGAATTTTTCGCACTAAAACAAGACTGTAAATTCAATAATTGCTTACATATAGAAGAACCTAAATGTGCAGTAAAAGATGCGGTAGATAAAGAAGAAATAGCCTATTCTCGTTATAGAAGTTATGTGAGTATTCTTGAAGGAGAAGACGAACATTATAGAACAGATAATTATAATTAACAAATTCCTGTGAAGGCAAGAATCTAAAATACTACTACAAAAAAAGTAGTGTCAATTCGAGTGAAATTCTTTGCTAAGGAATTTAGTATCTAGAACAAATATCAAAAGCGAAATTAACAATCGCAAAATAAAATGAGATTCCTGCTTTCGCAGGAAATATTATGAAAGCAGTAATTCAAAGAGTTTCGCAAGCAAGTGTTACCATAAATAAAGAAATAGTAGCCTCAATACATGAAGGTGTATTAATTCTTTTAGGAATTGTTCCAGAAGACACAGAAGAAGACATTAATTGGCTATCTAATAAAATAACAAATCTTCGTATTTTTAATGATGCAGAAGGTGTGATGAACAATTCGCTTAAAACTAATAATGGAGATGCTATTGTCGTTAGTCAGTTCACATTGCATGCCAAAACAAAAAAAGGAAATAGACCAAGCTATATTCTAGCAGCAAAACCAGAACTAGCAATTCCTTTATACCAAAAATTTATAAATCAAATAGAAAAAGATTTAGGGAAACCTATACAAACTGGTGAATTTGGTGCAGATATGCAAGTGGCACTTTTAAATGATGGCCCAGTTACCATCATTATAGATACTAAAAATAGAGAATAATGGCATCTATTTTTGGTCATGGCTTAGTTGCATATACAACTACAAAAATAATAGATGCTAAATCTAGTAGACTGCTTTTATGGCTAGCAATAGGTTCCGCAATACTTCCAGATATAGATGTAATTGCTTTTCAATTTGGTATTCCTTATGCACATCCTCTAGGGCATCGAGGGTTTACACATTCTATACTGTTTGCAATTGTATGGAGTGTTTTGTTGGCTTTTATCTTCGGAAAAAATAGAAAGCAAATCTTCTTTGTCGTTTTGTTTCTATCTACTATTTCTCATGGTGTTTTAGATGCAATGACAACAGGAGGAAAAGGAGTAGGTTTTTTAATACCTTTAGATACTACAAGATATTTTTTTCCTTGGCAAGTAATTAAAGTTTCCCCAATAGGAATCGATCGATTTTTTTCAGAATGGGGAATGCGAGTAATTCTTAGCGAATTAATCTATATTGCTATTCCTTGCAGTATTATTTTAATAACTTTGTTCTTTGTAAAAAAGAAAAAATCATGAGCATAAAAAACGCGCAACTAGAAGTCGATAATTGGATTAAAAACCATGGTGTTCGCTATTTTAACGAACTTACCAATATGGCACAACTTACAGAAGAAGTTGGCGAAGTAGCTCGAATAATAGCAAGACGCTATGGAGAACAAAGCGAAAAAGAAAGCGATAAAAACAAAGACCTTGGTGAAGAGTTAGCAGATGTTATGTTTGTTGTTTTATGTCTAGCAAACCAAACAGGTGTCGATTTACAAGAAGCTTTCGATAAAAAATTGGAAATTAAAACCAAACGCGATCACGATCGTCATCATAATAACGAAAAATTAAAATAATATTTTTTGTCCTATCGAGTGCAGTCGATATCTCATCTAGTTTAAGTAAATATGAATCTACACCTTCAACAATCCACCACCATAAAAAAATCGTCTATCCAAGTAACAGGTTCTAAAAGCGAATCGAATAGACTCTTGTTGCTACAAGCATTATATGCAAATTTAGAAGTAGTAAATGTTTCTAATTCCGACGATTCTAAAGTGATGCAAAAGGCATTGTCGTCCTCAGAAAACATAATAGATATCCATCACGCAGGAACAGCAATGCGTTTTTTAACTGCCTATTTTTCCATTCAAAATAACAGAGAAGTAATACTTACAGGTTCTTCTAGAATGCAAGAAAGACCCATTGGTATTTTAGTAGATGCACTACGTCAATTAGGAGTAGAAATTAGTTATGAGAAAAACGATGGCTATCCTCCAATAAAAATAAAAGGAAAACAAATCACAAAGAATAAAGTAATCTTAAAAGCAAACGTTAGTAGCCAATATATTTCGGCATTATTACTAATCGCACCAAAACTAGAAAATGGATTAGAGCTTACTTTAGATGGAGAAATTACATCTATTCCATATATAAATATGACCTTAGCCTTGCTGAATGAAATAGGTGTCGAAACTAGTTTTAAAAATCAAGTAATAACGGTTCATCCTAAAGCACAAATTAACAATCAAAAAGCAACTATAGAAAGTGATTGGTCTTCGGCGTCATATTATTATAGTATTGCAGCAATGAGTGCAGTTGGTACAGAAATCACATTGGGGTCTTACAAAGAAAATTCATTACAAGGAGATGCAGCTCTAGCAGAAATTTATAAGCAATTTGGAGTAGCAACAACTTTTGTGAATAATACAGTTAAACTACAAAAAGAAACAGATGTAAACCCTAAATCTGCTATTGTATTAGATCTTAAAAATGCTCCAGACATTGCTCAAACCATTGCGGTTACGTGTTTCGGACTAGGTATTACTTGTAATCTTTCAGGGTTACACACCTTAAAAATAAAAGAAACAGATCGATTAGTAGCGCTAAAAACCGAAATTGAAAAACTAGGAGGAAAGGTGCATATTACAGATAAAACATTACAGTTAGAAGCTTCTGGTACTATAAATCAAGAGGTTAAAATAGCAACTTATCAAGACCATAGAATGGCAATGGCATTTGCTCCTTTGGCTCTAAAAACGTCTTTAATTATAGAAGAAGCTTTCGTGGTTTCTAAATCATATCCAACATTTTGGGAAGACTTAAAAAGCATCGGATTTAAAATTTCTGAATAATAATTGGCTATTTACTTGACAACCCCTACTTTGAGATTGTATATTTGCAATCTTGTAAAATACATTACAAAAAATAATACTACTACATGCAGAACTTTAAAATGAAGTTGTCTCATTATCAATTTGAGCTTCCAGAAGAATTATTAGCAGAACATCCAGCAGAAAATAGAGACGAGTCTCGATTAATGGTTTTAAATAGAGAAAAACAAACCATCGAACATAAAATGTTTAAAGATATTATCGATTATTTCGAAGAAGATGATGTGTTAATACTTAATAATACAAAAGTTTTTCCTGCTCGATTATATGGTAATAAAGAAAAAACTGGTGCACGTATTGAAGTATTCTTATTAAGAGAACTTAACGAAGAACAACGCCTTTGGGATGTATTAGTAGATCCTGCTCGTAAAATACGTATTGGTAATAAATTGTACTTTGGTGACGACGAAACCTTAGTAGCAGAAGTTATAGATAATACAACTTCAAGAGGTAGAACATTACGTTTCCTTTACGATGGATCTTACCAAGAATTTAGAAGAAAACTTACAGAATTAGGAGAAACACCTTTGCCTAAGTATATTAAACGTGACGTTACTCCAGAAGACGAAGAGCGTTACCAAACCATTTTTGCAAAAAACGAAGGAGCAGTAGCAGCACCTACAGCAGGAATGCACTTTTCAAAACACCTTTTAAAACGTTTAGAAATTAAAGGAGTCGATTTTGCTGAGGTTACACTTCACGTAGGTTTAGGTACTTTCAATTCCGTAGAGGTAGAAGATCTATCGAAACATAAAATGGATAGCGAAGAAGTAATTATAAATGCAAAAGCTGCAGCTACAATAAACAACGCAAAACAGAACAAAAAACGTATTTGTGCAGTTGGTACAACAGCCATGCGAGCAGTAGAAAGTTCGGTTTCTTCTAGCGGTACATTAAATGAATTTGATGGTTGGACTAATAAATTCATCTTTCCTCCATACGATTTTAGTATTGCAAACTGTATGATTACCAATTTTCATACACCAAAATCAACACTGTTAATGATGGCTTCTGCATTTGCAGGACATGAGTTTATCTTAAAAGCATACGAAGAAGCTATTAAAGAAAAATACAATTTCTACAGTTATGGTGACGCCATGTTAATCATATAATTAGAAAAATGTAATATTTATATAAAGCCTCTTTTTTAGAGGCTTTTTTTATGGCATTCCCTTTTACGTATATCTGCCAGTTTTTTAGAAACTTGGCAGAATCGCAAAACGTCGCGCTTTCACTACTCGCTTTTTTATGTTGCATAGGTGCAACAACATAAAAAGAGCTCAAACATACCGTTCTATCGCTAATGCACCTTAACCACAACTATTTCTATAGGTACTAAAACCCATTTCCAAATCCGTTTTTCTTACTTTTGCAAAACAATGGCAACAACAAAAAAAGACATCAGAGCATTAAACAAAGAACAACTAAGAGAATTCTTTGTTAAACAAGGCGACAAAGCATTTCGTGGAAACCAAGTTTACGAATGGTTATGGAGTAAGTCTGCACATACTTTTGAAGATATGACAAACCTTTCTTTAGAAACCAGACAAATGCTAGAAGATAACTTTGTTATCAACCACATTCATGTAGATACCATGCAAAAAAGTAACGATGGTACTATAAAAAATGCCGTACGTTTACATGATGGTTTAATTGTGGAATCCGTTTTAATTCCAACAAAAACAAGAACCACAGCATGTGTTTCTAGTCAAGTAGGTTGTAGTTTAGATTGTAGGTTTTGCGCAACCGCTAGATTAAAACGCATGCGAAACTTAAACCCTGATGAAATTTATGACCAAGTAGTTGCTATAGATAAAGAAAGTAGATTATACCACAATAAACCTTTAAGTAATATTGTTTTTATGGGTATGGGAGAACCATTAATGAACTATAACAATGTGCTTAAAGCTATAGATAAAATTACATCACCAGAAGGTTTAGGGATGTCGCCAAAACGAATTGTAGTTTCCACTTCTGGAGTGCCAAAAATGATTAAAAAAATGGCAGATGATGAAGTAAAGTTTAAACTAGCCGTTTCTTTACATTCTGCAATAGATGAAGTACGAACTTCTATCATGCCATTTAATGCTACTTTTCCGTTAGCAGATTTACGGGAAGCTTTAGTGTATTGGTACGAAAAAACCAAAAACAGAATTACTTACGAGTATGTGGTTTGGAGAGGTATTAATGATACCAAAGAAGCTGCAGAAGCATTGGTGCAATTTTGTAAATTTGCACCAAGTAAAGTAAACCTAATTGAATACAACCCAATCGACGATGGTGAGTTTCAACAAGCAGACAGCAAAGCTACAGATATGTATGTTTCTATATTAGAGCAAAATAATATAACAGTAACGGTAAGACGCTCTAGAGGTAAAGATATAGATGCAGCTTGTGGGCAATTAGCAAATAAGCAATAATAAAAAAGCTTCCTAAATTTTAGGAAGCTTTTTTATTATAATAAGATTGTATAAAAGATATTTATAAAACGATTTTCTTACGTATAACAGCTTTAGTAAAAGTATCCGTAAGTTCTACAATGTAAATACCGTTAGAAACTCCATTCGCTTCAATAACATAAGTATGATCATTAATAGTACCACTCAATACAGACTTACCAGAGATGTCTAAAAGTTTGTAGTTTGTGTTTTGTGGTAAATTGTAAAGTGCAATAGACTTATTTAAACTAACAATTTTGACTTCGTTAATAGCGTATTCATCAACACTTAATGTTTGTCCTGCGTCAATTGCTTCTCCAGCAACAGAGTTGTATGCATAGTCTTTAATTAACCATCCAGAGCCAGAATCTTGATTTACATCAAGCCTTGCCCAACCATAATGTATTGCTCCAGCAATTTCAAAACGAAGACCTAAATATTTATCGGTTGCATCACACCACTGACTGCTAGAATATCCACAACTATTATAGTTCATGGTTTTATAATAACCGTTTCCTGGTAGCCATGTAGTTTGTGAACTACTAATTGTTTGACCAGCATTTAAAGCAAAAGGGTAATCATAAGTGGAGTCTATACCTAAAATCGCACCATTTGAGGATATTGGTGCTGCAAATAAATTGTTTCTCGGACTATAACCATATGTACTTAGTGAAAAATGTCTTATAGAGAAATCGTCAGTACCATCATTATCCATGTCTAAAAGATATTGTACTCCAGCACCACCTTCATCAGGAGTGATATCTGTATAAATAATTTGTCCGTTAGCATCTGCAACACCAGCAATTGCAGCTGTTAATGCTCCATACTGGGCTAGGCGTTTTTTTAAATTGCTAGAATTTTTTAGAGTAGTTTTTTTCATAATTCTGCTAGGTTTTAATTAATATCTTTTGTTGTTTTACAATTCATCCTCTTATAAAAGAGGAAGTTACAATTTATTAATAAATGCTTTATTAATCAAATAACACTAATAAAAATGGCTGAAATCAATAAAAAATTATCAAATACTCAAAAATATAGTGTTACTATTGAGGGATCCTTAGGTTTGTTGGCTTACGGAGATATTGGATTAAGAGCTTGGAGAGAAGTGAAACAAAAAAATAAAGCAGAAAAAAATATAGATGAAGCAAAATAAAGTTCTTTTAATTGGTTGGGATGCTGCAGATTGGAAAATAATATGGCCTTTAATTGCTAAAGGAGAAATGCCTGCACTTAAAAAACTAATGGACAAAGGCGTTTATGGTAACATGAGTACTATGAATCCACCGTATTCACCAATGCTTTGGTCTTCTGTAGCTACAGGGAAAACCCCAGATAAACATGGTGTTTTGGGGTTTATAGAGCTTATGCCAAACATGAAAGGTATTCGTCCTGTTACTACTAACTCTAGAAAAGCAAAAGCTTTATGGAATATATTACACCATAAAGGGTATAAAAGTAATTTAGTAGGTTGGTGGCCAAGTTTTCCTGCAGAGCCTATAAACGGGGTTGTTGTTTCCGATAAGTTTCAAAAAGTAAATAAAGACCCAAGTAAAAAAAGCCCAATAGTTAAAGGGGCCATTCATCCACAATCATTTGTAAATGAAATAAAGGATTTAAGAGTGTTTCCTCATGAGATTACCGAGGCACATATTCTACCATGTATTCCAAAAGCTGGTGATATTAATCAAGAAAAAGACAACGGCTTGGTTTCTTTTGCCAATATTTTGGCAGAAAACACATCTGTTCATGCAGTTGCTACTAATTTAATTCGTACTACTGAGTGGGATTTTACAGCTATATATTATGATCTAATAGATCATTTTTGTCATGCTTTCATGAAATATCATCCACCAAAATTAAATAGTATTCCACAAAAATCATACGATATTTATAAAGATGCTGTAGTAAGTGCTTATAAAATTCAAGATATGATGTTAGAACGAACCATGCAATTGGTAGACGATGATACTACCATTATCGTGATGTCTGATCATGGTTTTGAATCTGGAAATAAACGCATTTTAAAAATGCCAAAATATCCAGCAGCCCCTGCTTTAGAGCATCGCCAATTTGGTATGTTTGTAGCTGCAGGGCCTAATATTAAACAAAATGAAAAAGTATTTGGTTTAGGGCTTATTGATATTGCTCCTACTATTTTGCATATGTTTAATTTACCTATAGGTAAAGATATGGATGGAAAGGTAGCCTTAGATATTTTTAAAAATCCAACAGAACCAAAATATATCGATAGTTGGGAAAATATAAAAGGAGACTTTGCACAACATGAAGGTGTTAGTGATTCCGATTCGTTAAGTGATCAAGAAACCATGCAGCAATTGGTAGATTTAGGATATATAGATAAACCAGATGAAAAAATCGAAACAGCTATTTTAAAAACCAAGTGCGATTTAAAACATAATCTTGCAAGAGTATTTTTAGGAAAAAAAGACTACGAAAAAGCCACAGAAATACTCCTAGAATTAATCAACGATACTTATCCGATATATCAAGAAAGTGATTTTGAAGGAAAAACGGAAAAACAATTAAAAACACAAGGCCTAAAAGTAGGAGATTCTATTATAGATGTTATTCCATTTTATATGGATTTATTATCCGTTTCTTTAAATCAAAATAAATTGGATAAAGCAGAATATTATTTACACCAATTAAGAACTTTAGATAAAAAATTTGAAATAAACACCTATTTTTCTGAAGCAAGTATACTAGTTGGTAAAGGAAAAATTAACGAAGCATTAAAAATACTTCAAAAGGCAAAAGATAATAAGCCTAATGCAGAGGTATGGTATCAAATAGGAAAAATACATACACGGTTAAATCAGTTTGAAGAAGCAAAAAAAGCTTTTGAAAATGCATTGAAATTTGAAATTGATCGAGCTAAATACCATCAAGCTTTAGCTGCCGTTTTAGTTCGTTTAAATGATTATGAAGAGGCAGCAGAACATGCCTTAACAGCAATAGAGTTAGTTAAGTATTTTCCAGAAGCACATTATATTTTAGGGGAAGCGCTAGAGAAATTAGGGGATTTAGATAATGCTAAAATTGCTTATGAAACTGCTTCCAAATTAAAACCTGTAGAACATGTTAGAGCTGAAAAAGCGATTGAAAATGTAGAAGAAAAACTTAGTGAACCTAACAACTTAAAAGACAAAGCAGCATTTAAATACCGAGAAGATCAAATAGTAATTGTTTCTGGGTTACCGCGTTCTGGAACTTCGGTCATGATGCAAATGTTAAATAATGGAGGGGTAGATGTGCTAACCGATGGAAAGAGAAAATCCGATGATTCAAATCCAAAAGGATATTTTGAGTACGATCCAGTTATGGCTTTGCATAAAGATAATTCTTGGTTAGATAAAGCACAAAACAAAACGGTAAAAGTTGTTGCTCCTTTACTTAAATTTCTAGATCCTAAATATCGTTATAAGGTTATTTTTATGAATCGTGATTTAACAGAAGTGGTGAAATCACAGCAAAAAATGATTGGTAAAAATCCAGACATCTTACCTGTTAAATTATTTGATGCCTATAAAAAACATTTGCATCAAGTAGAAACCTGGAAAGATAGAGAGCCAGGAGTAGAACTTATTTATGTAAATTATAAGGATGTACTTTTTAATACCAAAGAAGTTTTAGATAAGGTAACTTCTTTTGTAGGTGTTGATCTAGATAAAAATGCAATGGCAAAATGTGTAGATACTTCATTATATAGAAACAAAGTCTGATTTGTATCTTGTAAAGTAGTATTTTACATGCTTTTTTAGTACGTTTGCTAGCACATTTCATACTCATTTTCTATTGAAAATTGTAGAACAAATAAAACAACCCATTGCATACGAGATGGAACTTTTTGAACAAAAGTTTCAACTCTCTATGTCTTCTAAAGTAGCATTGCTAAATAGAATTACACACTATATAGTAAACCGAAAAGGGAAACAAATGCGACCTATGTTTGTGTTTTTAGTTTCTAAAATGGTGTCTAATGGCGAAATTAGTGAACGTACGTATCGTGGAGCATCTGTAATTGAGCTTATTCATACTGCTACTTTGGTTCATGATGATGTGGTAGATGAAAGTAACAGACGTCGTGGTTTCTTTTCTATAAACGCACTTTGGAAAAATAAAATAGCAGTCCTAGTTGGTGATTATTTACTTTCTAAAGGGTTGCTTCTTTCTATAGATAATAACGATTTCGATTTGCTGAAAATCATCTCTATTGCTGTTCGCGAAATGAGTGAGGGCGAGCTTCTTCAAATTGAAAAAGCTAGAAAATTAGACATTACAGAAGATATCTATTACGAAATTATTAGACAAAAAACAGCAACCTTAATTGCTGCTTGTTGTAGCCTTGGCGCTGCATCTGTAAAGCCAGAATCTGATCATGTAGAAATTATGCGTAAGTTTGGAGAACTTATTGGTATGGCTTTTCAAATAAAAGATGATTTGTTCGATTATGGAAAAGAACAAATTGGTAAGCCAACAGGAATAGATATTAAAGAACAAAAAATGACCTTGCCATTAATTCATGTTTTAAATCACGCAAGTAAAAAAGATAAAAAGTGGTTAATTAACTCTATTAAAAACCACAACAAAGACCAAAAGCGAGTAAAGCAAGTTATTGCTTTTGTAAAAGATAATGGTGGATTGGATTATGCCGTTTCTAAAATGAAAGCATTTCAACAAGAAGCTTTGCAAATCCTTCAAAAGTATCCTGAAAATCAATATAGAAATTCACTTGAACTTATGGTGAATTATGTGATTGATAGAAAAAAATAAACTCCAGGCAACCTTTCTTATTCTTTTTGCGTCTTTATAAATAGAAGCTAATACGTACGCAATATTTTGAAAGTAATTCAACTGCATAAAAACGAACCCTTGCTTATAAAAAAAGCAATTAAAAACAATCGTGAAGCGCAACACGTATTGTTTCAGTTGCATGCACCAAAAATGTTAAGTGTTTGTCGTTATTATATTAAAGACACACAGTTTGCAGAAGAAGCCATGTTAAACGGGTTTTTCAAAGTTTTTCAAAATTTAAAAAGCTTTAAAAGTGAAGGTAGTTTTGAAGGTTGGATTAGACGTATCATGGTTAGAGAATCTATTTCCTATTTACGAAAGAAAAAGCAAATTGAATTTTCTGAAGATGTACTAGTAGAAGATGTAAATACTTTTAATAATATACAAACCAATATGGAAGTTGCAGAAATACAGCAGCTGATTGATAATTTACCAGAAGGGTATAAATTAGTTTTTGTAATGTATGCTATAGAAGGGTATAAACATCAAGAAATAGCAAAGATTTTGGGGATTTCGGAAAGTACTTCCAAATCCCAATTATTTAAAGCTAGAAAAGCGCTTCAGCAAAAAATTAAAGAATTAAACAAAGCAGAGTATGGCACCAATTAAATTCGAAGAAAATATAAAAGAAAAGTTGGAAAAGCGAACGCTAGAACCATCTGCAAATGCTTGGGCTAATTTAGAGCAACAATTAAATACAGACTCTAAAAAACAAGATAAAGCGAAGTTTTGGTGGATTGGTGTTGCAGCAAGTTTTATCGGGTTGCTATTTGTAGTACAATATTTTATGCGTCTTGATACTACTAAATCGGTTGTTACTCCAATCGTTGTAGCATCAGAAAACGAAAATGTAAAACATGCTATAGAACCTGTAGAGCGCATTAAAAAGACAGCGCCAATTGTTCTAGAACAAGCCGAAAATATACCCGAAAATAAGAAAGTTAAATCCGCTTTGACTTATAAAAATGAACCTGCAAATAAAGCTGTAAGTAAAGATGATAACAACATTAAAAAATCAATAAATAGCCCTAAAAGAAAGCCGTTATTAGTTAATAATATAGCGATCGCTACTAAAGAAAATGAAACATTAAAAGCGTTAAACAATGCAATAAAAGTAGAAGAAGAAATCGTTGTTTCTGTAACAAAAATAACTGGTTCCTTAAAAAAGGAAGAAACTCAAATGACCACTTTAGAAACTACAAAATCTGAAATAGAGTCACTCTTAGAAGCTGCAAATAAAAAGATGCAATTAACAGAAAACCATGCTGTAAAGTCTATTTCTGTTGATGCAAATGCTTTACTAGAAGATGTAGAAACAGCAATGCCTCCATCGTTACGAGGACAATTATTTAAAGTAATCGAAAAGAATTTTAAAACTGCAACAACTGCAGTTACAAATAGAAACGAGTAATAAATCATCATTAAAAAACGAACAAAAATGAGAACAATAACCCAATACGTAATCGGTATTATTTTAGTGTGTGCTACGCAATTTGTTGTAGCACAAGAAAACCCAAACATTTTAAAAATAGAAGCTTTAGAAACAAGAAAAGAACACGTTAAAACCCAAGAAAAAGAATTTTTAAAAGAAGAAGTAAAACGTATAAACGATAAATTAGATACTGGTGAAATTTCCAGTGAACAAGCTGAAGAACTCAAACAAAAGGAAGCAGAAAAACATGCTTTAAATATTGAGAACAGAATTGCGATTATTGATAATAAAATTGCGCTGTTAGAGCGAAACGAAGAAGTAACTTCAGATGTTGGTGCTAATTTAGACGGTATGATTATTCAAATCGGTAAGGGAGAAGATTCGGATGAATTTGATAAAGGTGGCATCTATATTGGGCCTAAAGATAAAGCGATTCCAAAGGTTTATGATAGAAGAACAACTAGCGATATGGTTTTTGCAATAGGTTTTAATAATGCAATAATTGAAGGGCAATCGTTAAGCGATTCACCATATAAATTAGGTGGTTCGGGATTTGTAGAATTAGGTTGGGCTTGGAAAACAAGATTGTTTAAAAACACCAATGCAGTACGTTTAAAATATGGTCTTTCTGTACAATGGAATAAATTAGATGTAAAAGATGATAAATTCCTGACAGAAACAGAGGGAGTTGTGTCTTTAGAAGAAAGTGCGTTTAATTTGAAAAAGTCGAAATTTAGAACGACAAACTTAGTAATACCAATTCATTTTGAATTTGGGCCATCTAAAAAAATAGAAAAGGATACATATTTTAGATATTCGACATACAATAAGTTTAAAATTGGTGTAGGTGGTTATGCAGGTGTGAACTTAAGTTCTATGCATAAAACAAAATATAAACTAGATGGCGATAGAGAAAAGGATAAAGAAAGAGATTTAAACACCAATCCTTTTGTTTACGGAGTTAGTAGTTATGTTTCTTTTGGTAATGTAGCAGTTTATGCTAAATACGATTTGTCTCCTTTATTTAAAGATCAAATAATAGACCAAAACAATATATCTTTAGGATTACGATTTGATTTAGATTAATATTATTGGAGTTAATGGATAAAAAAAGCATCATTTATTTGGTGCTTTTTTGTTTCGTTAATAAACTTTACTGCTATTTTAATACTACAAAAAAGTCTTTAAGCCCACTTAAAATACTTTGTACTGCATAAGCTGCTAGTATTAATCCCATAATTTTACTAATTACAGTAATACCATATTCTCCAACACGTTTTTGTACAATGTTAGCAGTTAGGAGTATTACCATAGTTATAATAATAACAACTGCAATTAAAATAGTTGTAACCGCTTGTTGCTCTATAGAATAGATGTGATTGTCTGTTAAAAGTACAGCAGCCATTATTGCTCCAGGAGATGCAATAGACGGTATTGCTACAGGGAAAATGGTTACATGTTTGTAATCTTTTATTAGGTGTTTTTCAGATTCTGGTTTGCCTTCTCCAAAAATCATGGTTAAGGCAAAAAGAAATAAAATAACGCCACCCGAAATTTGAAAAGCATCTAAGGTTACCTGCATTCCTTCTAAAATGATTTGACCAACAATTATAAAAAATAGGAGAATTAAAAAAGCAATAAAAGAGGCCCTTATTGCTACTTTTTTCTTGTGCTTTTCGCTTAATTGTTTGGTTGCTTCTAGGTAAACTGGTACTGAGCCTAGAGGGTCTACAACAGCAATTAAAAAAAGAATTTTAGTGAATATTTCTGCAAACATATGCTGTTAGAGTTTTAAATTTATAGATGATTTTTTATACATCATAAATAACCATTTTTATTTAAAAAAAGTTGCTATTTTATTATTAATTTTATTTTTTATAAACCTTATAAATAGTACTTAATACTAAGTTTTTGATGCATTTTTATTCCTTCTCTTACAATAATTTCTATTGATTCTTCTATGTCTTTTTTTGTAGTTCTAAAATTTACAATACAGGTTCTTAAACAGTATGTATCTTTTATAATAGCATTAGATAAAAATATTTCTCCATTTGCTTGTAAGGTATCTAATAATTTTTCATTTAAAATATTTAAATACTCCTCATTTTTGTTTTTACCCAAATTCTCTGGGACATATCTAAACGTAGCTATACTTAAGTTTTGAGTTAGGGCTTCCAGTTCTCTATGCTCTTCTGCCAATGTATAGAAATACTTAGACAATTCTATATCTTCTCTTATCAGTTTTTTGTAACCGCTACTTCCTATTTGTTGTAGTGCAAGCCATACTTTTAAAGCCCTAAAACCACGAGAGTTTTGTAGTCCATATTCAAAGTAATTTAGTGAGCCTCCTTCTTCTGTTAGACTGAAATTATAATATTCTGGATGCGAGCTATACGTATCAATTAGATGTTTTGGGTTTTTCACCAAAGTACAGCCAGCTTCTAATGGACTATATAGCCATTTATGAGGGTCTAAAGCAATAGAGTCGGCTTCTTGTATCCCGTTAAATATTGCTTTTAATTCAGGAACTATTGCAGCAGGAACACCATAAGCACCATCAATATGAAACCATAAATCCTTTGTTTTGCAAATAGTAGCAATGGCCTCTAAATTGTCTACAACTCCTGTGCTTACATCTCCAGCAGTGCCAACGACCATAAAGGGTTGATGTCCTTTTTTTAAGTCTTCTTTTATAGTTTGTTTTAAAATATTAATATTCATTTTGTTGGAAGTATCTGTAGGAATCCAACGAACAGATGTAGATCCATGTCCAAATAAGGTAGCAGCTTTGTCTATCCAAGTATGTGTAGATTTTGAGCAGTATGTAATTAGTTTTTTTTCAGTACTTGATAGTCCGTTTTCTTTAATGTTGCTAGGAGCCTTTGCAGTTCTTGCAGCTAAAAAAGCAGTAAAATTTGCCATGTTTCCACCACTAACTAAAACGCCTCCATAACTTGGAGATACACCAATAAATTCGGCTAACCATTTAATAGTTTGTTTTTCTATTTCTGTAGCTATCGGACTTAATATTTGTCCGCCAACATTTGCATTTACAGAAGCAGCTAGTAAATCTGCTAAAGCTCCAATTGGCGCAGCAGAAGACGTGATAAAACCAAAAAATTTAGGATGCCCATTAAATAAGGAATGCTCTAATAGTAATCTAGAGGTAGAAGTAAGTAATTCTTCTGCTGGTAATCCATTTTTGGGTAAGGAGGCCTCTCCCAATATTTCTTGTAATTCTTTTGGAGTCTTACTAGTTGTTACCGGTTTTTCTGGAATCGTATCTAGAAAATTAGATATGGTGTCTATGAGTTGGTAGCCTATTTTTCTAAATTCGGCTTTATTGATTGCAATGCTGTTTTGTCTTGTTTTCATTTTTAGATTAATTTGGTTTCATATTGCAATTTTGTATGTGATTTGTTTTTAGTTGTTTAGATTGGTTTCTGAACGAAGTTAGAAGAAAATTTCTATAAACCAAAGTATCCATCCTTCATTAATTTTTAAACCAATATCTTTTATATTACATTTACAGAGTAATTCCGCGAAAGCGAAAAAATCTTCCATAATTGATATCAAAATCCACCATAGATCAAGTGTTTGAAACCTCTAGAGTAGAAGAGGTTATTGGCGATTTTGTGCAATTAAAAAAGTCGGGAAGCAGCTTTAAAGGCTTAAGTCCGTTTAGTGAAGAACGTACACCAAGTTTTATGGTTTCTCCAGTAAAACAAATCTGGAAAGATTTTAGTACAGGAAAAGGAGGGAATGCTGTTGCTTTTTTAATGGAGCATGAGCATTTTACCTATCCAGAAGCTATAAAATATTTGGCTAAAAAGTACAATATTGAAATTGAAGAAACAGAACAAAGTAACGAGCAAAAAGAACAAGCTAACGAGCGAGAAAGTTTATATTTAGTAAGTGAATTTGCAAGTACTTATTTTCAGAATACATTATTAAAAACCGATAAAGGCAAAGCCATAGGTTTAAGCTATTTTAAAGAGCGTGGTTTTACAGATGAAACCATTAAGAAATTCGCTTTAGGTTATTCTTTAGACGAATGGCAAGCCTTTACAGACGAAGCTTTAAAACAAGGATATAAACTAGAATTTCTTGAAAAAACAGGGCTGACTATTGTAAAAGGAGAAAAACGTTTTGATCGATTTAAAGGTCGTGTCATGTTTCCTATACAAAGTATGAGTGGTCGTGTACTAGGTTATGGAGGTCGTATTTTAACAAACGATAAAAAAGCTGCGAAATATTTAAATTCGCCAGAAAGTGATATTTACCATAAAAGTAAAGTTTTATATGGTATTTATCAAGCCAAGCAAAGTATTGCAAAAGAAGATAATTGCTACTTGGTAGAAGGGTATACCGATGTCATTCAGTTTCATCAAACAGGAATTCATAATGTGGTTTCTTCATCAGGGACAGCATTAACGCCAGACCAGATTCGTTTAATAAATAGACTAACCAAAAACATAACGGTACTTTTTGATGGAGATGCTGCAGGTTTACGTGCTTCGCTTCGCGGAATTGATTTAATTCTAGAGCAAGGTATGAATGTTAAGATTTGTACTTTTCCGGAAGGAGAAGATCCAGATAGTTTTGCAAAAGCAAATACTTTAGAGGAGTTAAGTGAATATTTAATTGCAAATGCACAAGATTTTATTCAGTTTAAAGCATCAGTTTTATATGAAGAATCTAAAAATGATCCTATTAAAAAAGCAGAAACTATTAGAGATATTGTAAATAGTATTGCTAAAATTCCAGATAGAATAAAAAAGGAAATTTATATTCAAGAGTGTTCTAGAATCATGGATATTAGTGAGCAAGTATTGTTTACCACCTTAGCGCAAATCACGAATAAAGACGTTCAAGAAACACATAAAGAGAAAAGCAAAGAACAAGCCGCTTTTCAAGTTATTAAGCATGAGCAACCTAAAAAAAAGGTAGATGTACAATATGTGCTAGAACGAAAAATTATTGAAATATTATTACTATACGGAAACAAAATAGAAGATTTTGAAGATTTAGTATTAAAAGAAAACGACAAGAATGAGCTTGTTTTAGAACCTGTAAAACATCAAGCAAAAGTATTTGAAAAAATATATCTAGACTTGCAAGATGATGAAATGGAATTTACCAATGTAAAGTTTAAAAATTTATATTATTCTATAATAGACACTCTAAACCAAAACCCAGAGTTTTCTATAGAACAATTTGTAAATAATGTGGAGCAGGAAGTAGCTGGCGAGATTTCTACCATTTTAATGGAAGATGAACGTTATAGTTTATCAGACTGGCATAGTAA
The DNA here is from genome assembly GCF_053604645.1 of Lacinutrix cladophorae. NCBI lineage: Bacteria > Pseudomonadati > Bacteroidota > Flavobacteriia > Flavobacteriales > Flavobacteriaceae > Lacinutrix > Lacinutrix cladophorae. Next base: position 495,024 of record NZ_JBSHNR010000110.1, read on the forward strand.
AAATATTTTCCCGAAGGAGAAAGATCAATCTATAGCACAATTAGTTAGTGAAACTATTTTAAGTTTACGCTGTTTTTTAATAGACCAAAAAGTAACCGAATTTATGCAACAAACCCTTGCAAATAAATCGGAAGTTAACAGAAGTGTACTAGAAGAAGTAAAAGATTACTCTAGTTTAAAAATGTTATTATCTAGAAAACTAAACCGCGTTTTATAATTCTAATAATTTTGCTCTATTAATTAAATCTACAATATTAGAAACGTTTAATTTTTTCATTAAACGCGCTTTGTAAGTACTTACTGTTTTTTCATTTATAGCAAGTTCTGTAGCAATTTCTTTGTTTTTTCTTCCGGTAGAAATAAGTTTTAAAACTTCAATTTCTCTTGTCGAAAGTTTTTTGTAAAAATTACCAGACCTATTTACATGTTTGCCAATAGCTAGACGTTGCGTGAGATCGTTACTTAAATAGATACCACCAGTATAGACTTTTAAAACAGCTTCTTTAAGTGTAATAATATTAGCGGTTTTACACAAATATCCAGATGCTCCAGCTTTTATTGTGTTCATGGCATATACCTCTTCTGGCTGTGCGCTAAACATAATAACTTTAACTTCAGGATGTTCTTTGTTAAGCCTTCTTAATGCAGTAATACCATTAAGCTTGGGTAAATCAATTTCTGAAATAATAATGTCTACTTTATTCTTGCTTAAGAATTCAAAAATGGCTTCACCATCATCTAGTGAACCAACAACTTGAATGTTCGACGACGTAATAAATAGTAGTTCTAGACCTTTCCTAATTATAGGATGATGGTCTACTACCAACAGTTTAATCATAACTTTAATTTTTTAAATTCGTTATAACTGCTGAGGAAAACAACAGACGTTTTGCTATTAGTCGTTTAGTAAAAGTAATAAATTCTTTGTGAAAAAGAAAATATTTTATTTTAAATCTTTTGAGATTTCACAAATAGGGATAGCTACCATTTTATGTTTGTTTGCCGAATTGTAACGTTTAAAAATTATAAAAGCTTCCTTTTGTCTTCCAGTAAAATCGTCTTCGGTTTTACCTTCATCCTGCATTTGCATTGCCCATTCCAGTTCTGGGTACGATGCTCCAATTTGGTCTTCATCACTTCTAGCGTCTCCAAATAAACCATCACTTGGTGCTGCTTTTATTATAGATTCTGGCACTTGTAAATATTCGCCAAGTTGGTAGACTTCCGATTTTAGTAAATCTGCAATCGGACTTAGATCCACTCCACCGTCTCCATATTTGGTGTAAAAGCCAACGCCAAAATCTTCCACTTTGTTTCCCGTTCCCGCTACCAATAGTTTGTATAGACCTGCATGATAGTATAAAGTCGTCATTCGTAAACGAGCTCTTGTGTTTGCTAAAGCCATGTCTACTATTGCCTGGTCACCTTCTAAAGAAACTTCGGTTTTAAATTCTTCAAAAACTGGAGTTAGGTCTGTTCTTGTGTCTCTAACGTTTTTATATCGCTTTTTTAATTGGGTAATGTGCTCTTGTGCTCTTGTTACATGACTTGCTGCTTGGTGTATAGGCATTTCAATACATAAAACATCTAGTCCAGTTTCTGCGCATAAAGTAGATGTAACGGCAGAATCAATTCCGCCAGATACACCAACAACAAAACCATTCACTTTTGCGTTTAATGCATAATCTTTTAACCAATTTACAATATGATGTGCTACTTTTTCTGTTTGCATTTTTAAAGATTTTAAGACAAAGAATAGTACCTTTGCCTAACAAAAATAAACAATAGCTGAATTAATAAAAATAAGTTTATGAAGAATATTTTTTTATTTCTTTTTATTACTGTTTTATGTGTTTCCTGTAAAAAGGATTCGGACCTAGAAAAAGAAATTTCGAATATAGAAATATCTGTTGCAATTGAGCGATTTGATTTAGCATTTGCACATGCTAAACCTAATCAATTGAATGCTTTAAAGGAAACTTTTCCTTTTATGTTTTCTAATAAATACGAAGATTCTTTTTGGATTGCTAAAATGCAAGATACCTTACAAGTAGAATTAAATGAAGAAGTAGAAAAAAAATACCCGAATCTTAATTTGGTAGAGGGTGAGTTGAAAAGTCTTTTTCAACATATGAAATTTTATTTTCCAGAATTTAATGTACCTCGTTTAGTTAGTGCAACTTCGTTTGTAGATTACAGGAACAAAGTTATTGTAACCGATACTATTTCGCTTATTTCTATCGATACTTATTTAGGAAGTACGCATCCTTTTTATAATGGTATTCAAAAATATTTAGCGGCTAACTTTACCGAAAATCAAATTGTAGTAGATTTTGCTTCAAAATATGCAGAAAACTACATATACCCGAAACAGAACCAAACATTTTTAGACGAAATGATTTATTTTGGAAAGCAATTATATTTTAAAGATAAAATGATACCTTTTAAAACGGATGCTGAAAAAATTGGATATACTCAAGAACAATTAGAGTGGTCTAAAGCCAACGAAGCACAGATTTGGAGCTATTTTGTAGAACGTGAATTATTGTTTAGTACAGATGCAAAATTGGTGAATAGGTTTATTACAGAAGCACCTTTTTCAAAATTTAATTTAGTAGAAATAGATAAAGAGTCTCCAGGAAGAATAGGACAATATATAGGTTGGCAAATTGTAAAAGCTTATATGCAAAAGAATGAGGTATCTTTAAAAGAAATGCTTTCTAATGAAGCAGAAGAAATATTTAATAAATCGATATATAAACCAGAATTGTAATGGCAAAAATTAACTCGAAAATAGAATTAAACGTAGCGCTAGACGAAAATAGAGTTCCAGAAAAACTACATTGGACAGCAGAAGACGGAGGTATTAGTAATCAAGAAGCCAAAGCGATGATGCTTTCGGTTTGGGATAGCAAAACACAAGAAATGTTGCGCATTGATCTTTGGACTAAAGACATGCCTGTAGATGAAATGAAAGTGTTTTTTCATCAAACATTAGTTGCTATGTCTAATACATTTAACAGAGCAACACAAGACGAAAAAATGACAGCAACTATGAAGGATTTTTGTGATTATTTTGCGGAGAAATTAGAGCTTAAAAAAGATTAATTTTCATTTTAAAAACAAAAAGCGTCCCGATAATTATCGGGACGCTTTTTTAGTTACAGTCTATTTAGAGCTAATCCTTGTTAGGAGCCATAAACTTGTAAACAAGACCAGCTAAAATAGCACCTACAATTGGTGCTACCCAAAATAACCATAGTTGTCCCATTGCTTCTGCACCAACAAATAATGCTTGACTAGTACTTCTTGCAGGGTTTACAGATGTATTTGTAACCGGAATACTTATTAAGTGTATTAATGTTAATGCTAAACCAATAGCTAAACCACCAAAACCAGGGGAAGCATTTTTATGTGTAGCACCTAAAATTACTATTAAAAACATAAAGGTCATTACTACTTCAATTAGTAAAGCCGATGTCATGCTAAACGTATGACCATATTGTTCTACTCCATAGAAATTTGTTGCAAAATCTCCCGCCTGCGAGTAGCCGGAAAAACCATCCATACCACTAACAATAGAATAAAGAATCGCAGCACCTGCAATACCACCTAATACTTGTGCTATTATATAACCTGGTAAGTCTTTTGCTTCAAAACGTCCTCCTACAAAAAGGCCAATAGAAACAGCAGGGTTAAAATGCCCTCCAGAAATATGCCCTAAAGCATAAGCGCCTGTTAAAACTGTAAGTCCAAAAGCAAGTGAAACACCTACCAAGCCTATTCCTATGTTAGGAATTCCTGCAGCTAAAACTGCACTACCACAACCACCTAGTACTAACCAGAAAGTACCAATAAACTCTGCTAATAATTTTTTCATTCTTTAATATTTTAGTTAATTAGTTATAATGCGCTATGTGTTAGCGCATTATATAAATATAAGCAATCGTGTGATTTTTCTTGTTTTTAAGAAAAGGAGATTATTGTTTTTTTAGATGAAGTGAGCTATTTAAGCTATAAGTAGTAAAATAATGCCGTTTTTGAAGTCATTATCTTACCATTCATTAATTCGGTTAGAATCTAACTTAATAAATATAAAAAGTAAAATAGTAAATCCCCAAAGACCAGAACCACCATAACTAAAAAAAGGAAGTGGTATTCCAATAGTAGGAATTAAACCCATTACCATACCTATGTTTATCATAAAATGAAAAAATAAGATGGAGGCGACAGAATAGCCATATACTCTACTAAATTGCGATTTTTGTAGTTCGGCTAATTTTAAAACACGAAGCATTAAGAGCACAAAAATGATAACTACAAACATGCTTCCTAGAAACCCCCACTCTTCACCAACAGTACTAAAAATATAATCGGTATGTTGTTCGGGAACAAATTTACCAGTGGTTCTAGTTCCTTCAAGAAAACCTCTCCCAGAAAAGCCTCCAGAGCTAATAGCTTTTTCCGATTCATACAAGTTATAAAGAATATCTCTACGCATTTCTGCAACTTTTTGAGGATCTTTTTCTAATCGTAACCAAAGACTAATTCTGTCTTGTTGGTGTGGCTGCAATATGTTTTGGTAGAAGAATTTAATCCCAAAGGCAATCACTATACATGCTAATGCAGTAAGTATTGGTTGTAGAACTACAGGCTTCTTTTTCTGAATAAAGTAGTTTGTTACAATAAATAGTATGGCAAAAACCGAAGTAATTATTGGTCCGAATTTTAAAGCTAAAATAGAAATAGCAACTAATGCTAATGCTAGTGTTAAGTAAATTTTTGGTAAACCTTCTCGATATAAAACAAAAAAGAAAGAAGCGTAAACCAATGTGCTTCCTGCATCATTTTGAAGTAGTATTAAAAAAGCTGGAATTATAATAATAATAAACGTTCTTATTTGATCTTTAAACGTTCTTATATCTGTGTTTAAATCGCTTATGTATTTTGCAACAGCCAGAGCAGTTGCTGCTTTAGCAAATTCACTGGGTTGTATAGTCATGCCTCCAATGCCATACCAGGATGTTGCTCCATTTACATTTTTACCAAAAAGAAATAAGCCAACTAAAGATAACATGGAAACAATGAATATTAAACTGGAAAACCGTTCATAAAACTTAGCATCAATAGATAGAATAAAAATAATAAGCAAAAGCGTTAAACCAATAAACATTAGTTGTTTCCCATAAGGTTGTGAAATATCTAAATAATTTATAGTTGTTCCTGTGTGTGAAGCAGATAAAATATTCATCCAGCCAAATACTACTAAAATTAAAAATAAAATTATAGTGACCCAATCAAATTTAAAATGTCTATCTGTTTGTCTAAACATAGGTTATATCTCTAATTTGTTTAGCTTGGTTCTTAGTTTATTTGCTTCTTCTATAGGAATAACTTGTAGTTTTGTTTCTCCATTTATTTTAAAAGGCTCTCCAGAATATGGTTTTGCATATTCATCTTCAAGACTATGAGATAATATCCAGTTTTCAAGATCTGTTCTTGTAACTTCACCTTTAATGTATTTTTCAATCATTAAACTAGCAATACGTCCAGCAAAGCGTCCTCCCCAATATCCATTTTCTACAAATACAGCAATGGCAATTTTAGGATCGTTCTTTGGAGCAAAAGCTACAAATATGGAATGGTCTGTTAATTGTACTCTTGTACTATCCATTTTTGCAAAATTTTCAACAGTACCAGTTTTTCCGCAAATCTCTATGCCAGGAACTTGTAAATGACTTGCAGTACCATGTTTATAAACGCTAAGCATGCCTTCAATTACAGGTTCAAAATGTTGTTTGTCTATGGTTGTATATTTTGGTATTGTAAAGTTTGGGTCTAAAGTTTCATCTTTAATTTCTTTAATAATATGTGGTGTAAAATAATAGCCTCTATTTGCAATAGCAGCAATCATATTTGCTAATTGTATTGGCGTTGTGGCAACTTCGCCTTGACCAATGGCATTAGAAATAGTGTATGTGGAATAAAACGTTTTCGGATATATTCCTTTATAGTAATCTCTGTTCGGGATTCTTCCTTTTTGACCAACGTATAAATCGTTATTTAAAAAGTTTCCTAAACCAAAACTTTTTACATGATCACTCCAAATGTTAATTCCTAAGGAAGCGTTTTCGGGTTTGTCTAAAATTCTTCGATATACGGTTGCAAAATAGGCATTACAAGATTCTTGTATACCGTGCACCATATCGTTTCTTGTACCACTTCTACAATGGCATTTCATAAATCTGTTACCGTATTTATATCCCGCGTAACAGGTTACTTTTTCATCTGTAGAAATAACGCCTTCTTGTAAAGCGACTAATGCATTCATTAATTTAAAAGGGGAACCTGGTTCGTATACACCTTGAATACTTCTATTAAATAATGGTTTTGCTATAGAATCTCGTATTAGTTTGTTAAAATTTTTAGAACGCTCTCTACCAACTAATAAGTTAGGGTTGTACGTTGGTGCAGCTACCATAGATAGTATTTCTCCCGTACTTGGCTCAATAGCAATAATACCACCACGTTTGTTTGTCATTAAAATTTCACCATAGGCTTGTAAGGTAGCGTCAATGGTTGTTTTAATGTCTTTTCCAGATTCTGGTAGTGTATCAAATTTACCTTTTTTATAAGGCCCAATATTTCGATTAAATCTGTCTTTTTGTATAAATTTTATTCCCTTAACACCTCGTAATGTTTTTTCATAAGAAGCTTCAATTCCTTGCATACCAATTAAATCTCCCATTTTGTAATAGGGATTTTTGTTCATAATACGTTGGTTTACTTCGCCAATATCACCAAGTACATTGGCTCCAATAGTAGTTTCGTAATTTCTTAATGAACGTTTTTGGATGTAAAATCCTTCAAATTTTCGCATTTTTTCCTGTAAAACAGCATAATCTTCTTTAGAAAGTTGCGGAAGAAAAACATAAGGCAATCGTGGAGAGTATTTGTAAGCTTTATTGTAGGTTTTAATAAATTGCTCTTTGTCTATTTTTAATAGTGAGCAAAATTCTAAAGTATCCAGTGCTTTTACTTCACGCGGAATTACCATCACATCATAAGATGGTTGGTTAGAAACCAGAAGCTTTCCGTTTCTATCGTAAACAAAGCCGCGTTTTGGGTAGTCAAATACCTTACGAATAGCATTGTCTTCGTATAAATTATTGGAATTATCTTGATATACTTGAAGGAAAAAAAGCCTTGCAATAAATAGAATACCAACAAAGATTATGGAGATGAAAAGTAAAAGTTGTCTCATTTTGTTTTTCTACGGAATATAGTGGTTACTAAAACACTTAGTATAATAGTAAATATACTTGAGAATAACGTTTTTTGTAGCACTAAAATTATCTGTGAAAAGTTAAAAACTTCTAAAAGAAATAATATTAGATGATGCAGTACAGTAAGTATGCTTAAATAGGTGAGTTTTGCGCCAAATTCTATTTGATTAAATTTAATAGTTTGATGCTCATAAGCAGCACCAAAACAAAATTTTAACACAGCAGGTCTAATAAAAGCTATGGTTACACATGCAGCTGCATGCATACCGCCAGAATCTAAAAACATATCTAAAGTTATACCTAATAGAAAACTTAATAGTAAAAATACCATTCTGTTGTTCTTTACTGGAAATAATAAGATAAATAGAATGTATATATACGGGTTTATATAGCCAAGAAAATTAATATGCGAAAATACTAATATTTGTGAAAGCACTAATACTATAAATCGGATTGCATTTGAAGAAATTACACTATTCATCTGCAGGATTTAATAAGTTATTAATTTCTTTCGTGTCTTTATTTTCGATCACATATACGTGCTCGATAGTTGTCATGTCATTAAATAATGCCACATTTATTTCGTAAAAATCTTCAGCAGCATCTAGTTTAAAGTCTTTAACGATTCCAATAGGAATGCCTTTTGGAAAAATTGCAGAACGACCAGAAGTTATTATTGTATCTCCTTGAATAGGTTTAGCTTTAGATGGGATGTCTACTAATTGTACTAGTTCTGGTGTTTTTCCATTCCATTTTAGTGTGCCAAAGTCGTTGGTTCTTTTTAGTTGTGCACTAATTTTACTTTTAGTATTTAAGATAGAGAGTACCGTTGCGTATTTTGTGCTTATCTTATCAATTATTCCTAAAATTCCTTTCGAGGTAATTACACCAAAATCTTGTTTAATACTATCTCGTCTCCCTTTATCAATGAGTAAAATATTAGTGCTTAAGGTATAATTGTTTTTTATTACAATTGCTGGTGTGAAGTTATAAATTGAAGTGTAAGAAAGGCTGTCTAAAAAACTTGTTTTTGTTTTTCCTTCTAGATTGTATAGCGCAGATTTTAATTGGTTATTTTCTTCTTGTAGCAGGTTGTTTTGCTCTTTTAAACCAAAATACTGACTAATATTATTTGCTTTGGTATAAATACCTCCAGACAAAAAGTTTGCAGAATTTACAAATTTACTTTTCTGATACGAATGGTTTTGAATGGTAAAAACAATAGATATAAAAAACAGCAATATGTATAACAAAAAAGATTTGTTACGTAATATAAAATTAATTATTTGCTGCATGTTAAAATGGTATTACTCTTATTTAATCAATACGCTTTTGTATTTAGCAATGTTTTTAAGTGTAATTCCTGTACCACGAACAACAGCACGTAATGGGTCTTCTGCAATATACACAGGTAAGTCTGTTTTTTGAGACAAACGTTTGTCTAAACCACGTAACATAGATCCTCCACCTGCTAGGTAAATTCCAGTATTGTAAATATCTGCGGCTAATTCTGGTGGTGTTTGCGATAAGGTTTCCATAACCGCATCCTCTATACGAAGAATAGATTTATCTAAAGCCTTGGCAATTTCACGATACGATATTTGTACTTGTTTTGGTTTTCCGGTAAGTAAATCACGACCTTGAACACTCATGTCTTCTGGCGGAAGGTCTAAATCTTCGGTAGCAGCACCAATTTGAATTTTAATTTTTTCAGCAGTACGTTCTCCAACATATAAATTGTGTTGCGTACGCATGTAATAAATAATATCATTTGTAAATACATCTCCTGCAATTTTTACAGACTTATCACAAACAATTCCTCCAAGAGCAATTACAGCAATTTCTGTAGTACCACCTCCAATATCTACAATCATGTTTCCTTTTGGTTGCATAATATCTACACCAATACCAATTGCTGCAGCCATTGGTTCATGTATTAGATACACTTCTTTACCATTTACACGTTCTGCACTTTCTTTTACTGCTCGCATTTCTACTTCTGTAATTCCAGAAGGAATACAAATAACCATACGAAGCGCAGGAGTGAAGAGTTTCTTTTTTAACGCTGGAATGTTTTTAATAAACATGCTAATCATTTGCTCACTAGCATCAAAATCTGCAATTACACCATCTTTTAAAGGTCTAATTGTTTTAATGTTTTCATGCGTTTTTCCTTGCATCATACTGGCTTCTTTACCAACAGCAATAATTTTTCCAGTAATTCTATCTCTAGCAACTATGGATGGACTGTCTACAACAACTTTGTCATTGTGTATAATTAAAGTATTTGCAGTTCCTAAATCTATTGCAATCTCTTCGGTTAAGAAGTCAAAAAATCCCATTCTTTATGTTAATTATATTTGTTAAAAATCAAACCACGTAAAGGTAGTAAAACTCTTTCTAAATTTGATTTTAAAATTGATGTTTTAACACTTGAAAATCTAGATAGTTAAATGCAGCTTTTCAAGTATTTGTTTTATCGCTTTCGCGGAATTGTTTTTTCCATGCATTGGAATAATGAATTCAGAAAAACAATAAAATATGTATTCAACCTTTCTTTAACTTTCTTTTTTTCTGAAGCATTTAGAAAAAAAAAGACCTTTCCTGTTTTAAAAACCAGAAAGGTCTGGAAATTGTTGTTAATACTCTTAAAATTTCTGCTTTTGCAAGAATTTGTTTAATGTTTAAAATGTCTAGTTCCAGTAAATACCATTGCTACATTATTAGCATTGCAATAATCGATACTTAATTGATCTTTTATAGAACCTCCAGGTTGTATTACTGCAGTAATTCCTGCATTTTTAGCAATCTCTACACAGTCTGGAAATGGAAAAAAAGCATCACTTGCCATAACTGCTCCTTGTAATTCGAAATTAAAAGATTGTGCTTTATGTATGGCTTGGTTTAATGCATCTACACGACTAGTTTGTCCAGTTCCACTTGCACATAATTGTTTGTCTTTTACCAAAACAATAGTGTTCGATTTTGTGTGTTTACAAATTTTAGAAGCAAAGATTAAATCATCTAACTCTGCTTCTGTAGCTTTATTGTTAGTAGCGTCTTTTAAATCTGCAAGGGTATCTGTTTTAGCGTTTCTATCTTGCACTAAAACACCATTTAAACAAGTTCTTACTGTTGTCTGTGTGAAATCGAAATCTTTTAAAATTAATAAGATTCTATTCTTTTTACCTTTTAAAATTTCTAAAGCTTCTTCAGAAAATGAAGGAGCAATAACTACTTCACAAAATAACTTATGAATTTCTTCGGCAGTAGCTTTGTCTATTTCTGTGTTACTAATTAAAACTCCTCCAAAAGCCGAAACTGGATCTCCAGCTAACGCGTCTACATAAGATTCTAAAACGGTTGCACGTTGTGCAAAACCACAAGCATTATTGTGTTTTAAAACGGCAAATGTTGGTGCTTCTCCTTTAAATTCATTTATTAAATTAACAGCAGCATCTACATCTAAAAGATTGTTGTAACTTAATTCTTTACCGTGAAGCTTGGTGAATATTTCATCAAAATCACCAAAAAAGAATCCTCTTTGATGTGGATTTTCACCATAGCGTAAAACCTTTCCTTGAGTTTCACTAATTTTTAGAGAAGCAATTTCATGGTTTTTGTTAAAGTAATTAAAAATAGCAGTGTCGTAATGCGAAGAAACATGAAATGCTTTTGCAGCAAATTGTTTTCTGTCTGCTTCGGTTAGGTTTCCGTTTTTTTCTGTGATTAATTCTAAAAATTCAGAATAATCATCTACCGAAGAAACGCAAATAACATCTGCATAATTTTTCGCAGCTGCACGAATTAGAGAAATTCCTCCAATGTCAATTTTTTCAATAATATCTTGTTCACTTGCTCCAGAAGCAACTGTTTTTTCAAAAGGATATAAGTCTACAATTACTACATCTATTTGCGGAATGTTATATTCTTGCATTTCTGCAATATCACCATCGTGGTTTTGCCTGTTTAAGATACCACCAAAAACTTTTGGGTGTAATGTTTTTACTCTTCCGCCAAGAATAGAAGGATATGAAGTTACATCTTCTACAGGAACGACATTGATCCCTAAATCTGTAATAAACTTTTCTGTACCACCTGTAGAATAAATGGTCACTCCTTGTTTGTTTAATTCTTTTACAATTGGTTCTAATCCATCTTTACTAAATACCGAAATTAGTGCAGATTTAATGGTTTTGTTATTGCTCATTATTGTTGTGTTGTTTGGCTGCAAAAATAGCAATATTAAGTGCTTTTTATAAGTTAATAGGTATTTGTTTTTTCAACTAAAACAAGGAGTTATTAACAACTAAGAGGTTCTAATTTGTTTTCATTTATTTGTAACAATTAATATATAAAAACGTCTTACCTTTATATCACTTTAAAAAAGTATAATATTTACTGCATATGTTACTGTACTTACGTCTCTTTAAAGAGAGTTTTTCTTTTGCAATTAGTGCCCTTGCAAACAATAAGTTAAGGACGTTTTTGTCTTTGCTTGGTGTTACCATTGGTATTTTTTCTATTATAGCTGTTTTAGCAGCAGTAGATTCTTTAGATAAGAATATAAAAGGACAGTTAGAAGGTTTAGATAAAAATACCATGTACGTTACTAAGTATTCTTTTGGTCCTACTACAATACCTAGATGGCAACGAGAAAATTATCCACAAACAGAATACGAAGACTTTATATTTTTACAAAAAAGCCTAGATGAAGTAGATGCTATGGCCTATATTATATTTGGCGGACAAGAAAATATTAAATATGAAGGTAAAATAGTAACAGGAGTAAGCGTAAATCCTGTTTCAGAAGGTATTTATGATATTGAAAACATGAAAATTGTAGCAGGTAGATTTTATACCGAATCCGAATCTGTTTCTGGTGCTCCAGTTATTGTATTAGGGAGCGCTACCGCAGAAAATCTTTTTGAAAAAATAAACCCAATAGGAAAAGAGATTCGTGTTTTTGGAAGAAAATTAACGGTAATTGGTGTGCTTAAAAAGGTTGGAAGTGGTATTGGTGATTCGCCAGATGAAAAAGCGTATGTGCCAGCAAATTTTGTAAGACGTTTTAAAAATGGTGGTTCTGAAGGACTGCCGGGAGCAGTAATTATTAGACCAAATGAAGGTGTTGATATTTCTGCTTTTGAACAAATAGTAAAACAAAAATACAGAGCATTTAGAGGATTGAAAGCAGATGAGCCAGATAATTTTTTTGTTAATAAACTTTCAGGATTAACAGATGTTATTGATAGTATAATTAGTGTTTTGAATTCTGCAGGATGGCTAATTAGTGGTTTTTCTCTACTTGTTGGAGGTTTTGGTATTGCAAATATTATGTTTGTTTCCGTAAAAGAAAGAACCAATTTAATTGGAATTCAAAAATCATTAGGAGCTAAAAATAAATTTATTTTGTTTCAGTTTTTATTTGAGGCAGTAATTTTAGCTATAATTGGAGGTGTGGTAGGTCTCATTTTAGTATTTATTGTTGCTAAAATTGTATCACAACTAACAGGTGACTTTGAATTTGTATTATCTATGTATAATATGTTTTTAGGATTTGTTTTATCTACTTTTATTGGCGTTGTTTCTGGTGTGATTCCAGCTATTTCTGCTTCAAAATTAGATCCAGTGGAAGCCATTAGAACAGGAATGTAAGATAGAAATTTAAGTGCTTTCGAAAATCTAAAAAAAAATAAATTCCAAAAAGTAGGATGTTAATCTAATACTTTGTGGAATTTATTTTTTGGTTTAATATATGTTTACAGCAGTGTTGCTACTTGAGTGCAAACAAACTCTAAGAAACGTTCGTCAGCTTCGGTAAAAGGATCTGGTGTATTAGAGTCTATATCTATTTGACCAATATTTTCGCCATTTACAAAAATAGGAATTACAATCTCGGCTTTTACAGTAATACTACAAGCTATATAATTATCTTGTGCAGCAACATCTGGAACCACAAAGTTTTTATTGCTAACAGCAACTTGACCACAAATACCTTTACCAAAAGGAATAATAGTGTGGTCTGTAGGTTCGCCAACGTAAGGCCCTAGTTTTAATTCGTCTTTATCACCATTTTTAAAATAAAAACCAACCCAATTATAATAGGTAATATGTTCTTCAAGAAGCGTACAAATAGATAATAATTTATTATCCTTAGACGTTTCTTTGTTTGTAATAATGGTAATTATTTCAGGTTTTAATTGTTCGAAATTCATATGTTTCATAAACTTTTGGCAAAAGTATTCAAAAACCAATATATTTAAACCCTTTTTACATAAATTTAACCATGTAAATTAAAAGTAATGCCATTGAAGCACCTTTTTATAAAATATAAGTCTGTACTAAAATTTATAGCAACCTTTTTGTTGGTGTATGCTATTTTAACTTTTAGTTATAAATTCTTTTTGCAATTTTCTTCTGGCGAGAAATATTATCCAGATTATATGACCAATTTGGTAGCAAAGCAGAGTAAAGAAATACTGAATGCTTTAGATTATAGAGTAGAGCTTTTGCCACATCCTAATGAAGCATCGTTAAAATTAATTATTAACGAAAAATATGTTGCTAGAGTTATAGAAGGTTGTAATTCGGTGAGTATTATTATTTTATTTATATCGTTTATAATAGCATTTGCAAGTAAATTTAAAATAACAGTGTTGTATATTTTTGCTGGAAGTGTTTTAATTTATATTGCTAATTTGGTTAGAATAGCCATTTTGTCTATTGGGTTATATCATTACCCTTGGCGAAAAGATATTCTGCATACGGTAATTTTTCCAGCAATAATTTATGGTATGGTTTGTTTGCTTTGGATTGTTTGGGTAAATCGTTTTTCAAAAATTAAAAGAAATGCATAAACTAACAAAATATAGTTTGTTGTTAGTTTTGGGTATTTTACTCATACTAATTCGTGTGTTTGAAGAGCAAATTTTCTACGATCCGTATTTGTCTTTTTTTAAAAATGACTACTTGTATTTAGATTCGCCAAGACAAGAAACATTTAAACTTACTATGTTTACCGTTTTAAGATATGTTATTAATTCAGTTATATCTTTAGCGATTTTGTTTGTTCTTTTTAAAGATAAAAACATTATTAAATTTTCGATAATTTTATACTCTATATCTCTAGTATTACTTTTAATATTATTTCTATATTTTATTATTAGTCCAAAACAAGAAGACTATTATTTATTCTTCAATATTAGAAGGTTTTTAATTCAGCCTCTTATTCTTTTACTGTTAATTCCTGCTTTTTATAATTATAAAAAACAGGAATAATTGTTAATGATTTTGTAAAACAAGTTTTATACATTTTGTTTTTTGTAATTTTGTAAGGTGATAAAACAAGTTTTACATAATTTTTTTTCTATAACATTAGCTTTTTTAGTTTTGTTTTCAACTGTTTCTCTTACTGTTGAAAAACACTTTTGTGGTGATGTTTTAGTAGATGTTTCCATCTTTACAGAAGGAGAAAAATGTGCTATGGAAGCTTTTGAAATGAAACAGGCAGCTATCACAAAAAAAAATTGCTGTAAAGATCAAATCGATTTTGTTCAAGGTCAGAAAGATTTAGCTATTAAAAATTTTGACGATTTAGAATTTGAACAACAGCTATTTTTAACATCCTTTGCGTATACTTATATTAATCTTTTTGAAGGTTTGCCAGAGCAAATTATTCCGCATAAAGATTACTCTCCACCAAACTTAATTGTAGATCTGCAGTTAGTTAACGATACTTTTCTTATTTGATTTATTAAGTAATTATTTAGTCTTCAATTTATTTTGAAGAAAATAAACATGCTGAAATCTTTCAGGATGTTAAAGAATAATTTATTGACTTAATAAAACATGAAAAAAATATTATACATACTATTCATGCTTCCTTTTGCTATTTTTTCACAAGAACAAATTAGTGGAATAGTTTTGGAAGCCAGTGAAAAAAAAGAGCAAGTACCTTTGTTTGGAGCAAATGTGTATTGGCTAGAAACTTCTGTTGGAACCACCACAGATTATAACGGGAATTTTACGATTCCGTATAACGAATCCTATAAAAAACTTGTGATTAGTTATGTTGGTTTTAAAACGGATACATTACATATTGTTAAACCAGAAAAAGTTCAAGTACAATTAGAATCTAAAAGTGATTTAGATGAAGTTACAGTAACTTCAAGAAAACAAGCAACTGCTAAATCGTATTTAAATGCTACAAATACCTTTACGGTAAGTAGTAAAGAGTTGCTAAAAGCGGCTTGTTGTAATCTCTCAGAAAGCTTTGAAACAAACCCATCTATCGATGTCAATTTTGCAGATGCAGTAACCGGGACTAGACAAATTAAAATGCTAGGATTAACTAGTCCTTATTTATTAATTGCTACAGAAAATATTCCATCTATTCGTGGAGCATCACAAGCTTTTGGATTAAGTTTTATTCCTGGAACTTGGGTAGAAAGTATTCAAATTACTAAAGGGGCAGGAAGTGTAGTAAATGGTTATGAAAGTATAGCAGGACAAATAAATGCAGAGTTAGTGAAGCCGTCTACAGACTATAAATTGTTTGCTAATCTCTATGGTGCAAGTAATACACGATTCGAATTAAATACGCATTTTAATACTAAGGTGAGCGAGAAATGGGATACAGGAATTTATCTACATGGCAACACGCATAATACAAAACATGATGTGAATAACGATGGTTTTTTAGATATGCCTTTGTATAATCAAGTTAATCTAATGAACCGTTGGCAATATACCAATCTAAAAAAAGGGTTTGTAAGCTTTATTAACTTTAAGTTTTTAAATGATGAAAAACAAACAGGTGAAGTAGATTTCGATCCAAATACAGATAAAGGAACAACCAATGCTTGGGGAGGAGAAATAGACACAAAAAGATATGAGGTTTCTTCAAAAATAGGTTATGTAAATCCAGAAATTCCATGGCAAAGTGTTAGTGTTCAAGCCGCTTTTAGTAGGCATACTCAAGATTCTTATTTTGGATTAAATGATTATGACATTACTCAAAATAGTTTATACTCAACTATAATTTACAACTCTATTATTGGCGATTCCAGAAGTAAATTTAAAACAGGGGTTAGCTATACTTACGATCATTATGATGAAGTTGTAAATACAACAGATTTTGGAAGAAATGAATCGGATTTTGGTGTGTTTTTTGAATACGCTTACGATAATTTAAAGAACCTAAATATTACCGCTGGTATTCGTGTAGATACTCATAATTTATTAGGAACGTTTGTTACACCGAGAGTACACGCTAGATATACGCCTTGGGGGAAATCTGCTTTAAGGGCTTCTTTTGGAAGAGGAAAACGTAGTGCTAGTATTTTTGCCGAAAACCAAAGCATTTTTTCTACATCAAGAACTATAAATATTGTGAATACTGGTGGAGAAATTTATGGTTTAGATCCCGAAATAGCATGGAATTACGGAGTGTCTTTTTTACAAGGATTTAATTTATTTAATAGAAAAGCAGATATTACTTTAGATTATTACAGAACCGATTTTGAAAACCAAGTGGTTGTGGATTATGAGAATCCGCAAGAAGTGAATTTTTATAATTTAGAAGGAGAAAGCTATGCGAATAGTTTTCAAATAGAAATGAATTATAATGTTTTTACTAATTTTGATCTTCGTTTGGCATACAAATATTACGATGTGCAAACACAATATGGAAGTGAAAAATTAGAAAAACCTTTAGTGCCTAAAAATAGATTTTTTGTAAATGCATCTTATGAAACTCCTATTAAAGAAGGCAGAATGGGGCGTTGGAAAATGGATGCAACGTTTAATTGGTTAGGGAAACAACGTTTTTCATCTACAGAAAGTAATCCTTCGCAATACGAATTAGGAGCATATTCCCCAACTGTAGCGACTCTAAATGCACAAATAACCAAAGTGTTTTCTCCAAAATTTGAAGTATATTTAGGAGGTGAAAATATTACAAATGTTAGACAAAATAATCCCATTTTAGGAGCAGATGATCCTTTTGGTGCAAATTTTGATACTACATTTGTATACGGGCCAATATATGGTTCTAATTATTATGCAGGATTACGATTTAAAATTCAATAACATAAAATAATATATAATAACATGAAAAAAATAATTGCATTAACCGTTTTAATGTTTGTAGGTCTAACTGCTTTTGCTCAAAATAAAAATGCAAAAGCATCTATTGAGGTAGATGGAGTTTGTGGTATGTGTAAAGACCGAATTGAAAAAGCATGCTTTAAAGTTAAAGGAGTAAAATCTGCAGTTTGGAGTGTAGAAACGCATGAGTTACAACTTATCTATAATGATGGGAAAACGAATCTAAATGAAATTCATAACAGTATTGCTGCAGTAGGACACGATACAAAAGAGATAAAAGCTACAAAAGAAGCGTATGAAAGTGTACATCCTTGTTGCAAGTATCGAGATGAAGAAGTGAAAGAAGATCATAAAGAATAAGAAAACAATAGTAAATAGTAAGAAATAAGTAGAAAAGCCTGAATTTTAATTCAGGCTTTTTATTTTTACCAAATGCCATATAGAATATACGTTATAGAATTATCTAAACGCGTTTTTACAGAAAATGCAAAGTTTAGAAATGCAAATCCGCAATTTAATGGCGTCTTGCAATGCTTGTATGTTGGTATGACTAGTAAAACACCAAAAGAACGTTTTGCACAACACAAAACGGGCTACAGAAACAAAAAAGGTTACAAGCTATCTTCTAATATTGTAGAAAAATATGGATCTTATCTTAGACCTAGTTTGTATAATCATATTGACCCAATAAAAACCAGAGCAGAAGCTTTAAAAATGGAAGAAACTTTAGCTTTAGAGTTACGTAGACAGAAATATGCGGTTTGGTTTAATTAAAAAGTTTTTTGTGAAATAAGAATAACTTTATTAAATAAATTAAAAGGCAAAACAAAAAAAAATGCTCCTAGAAATATCTAGAAGCATTTTAATGATTTATGTATTAGATACTTACTGATGCGTTATTTACATATGAGTGAGTAATCTGTTTACAGCGATTCGCCATTACATCATTCCTGGCATTCCGCCTCCCATTCCTCCTGGCATAGCAGCAGGAGTGTCTTCTTTAATGTCAATTAAAGCACACTCTGTAGTTAAAATCATTCCAGCAACAGAGGCTGCATTTTCTAAAGCAATTCTTGTTACTTTTTTAGGATCGATAATTCCAGCTTTAAGCATATCTACATATTGATCTGTTTTAGCATCGTAGCCAAAGTCTTTTTTACCTTCTAATACTTTGTTTATAACAACACTTCCTTCACCACCTGCATTTTCTACTATAGTACGTAAAGGAGATTCAATTGCTCGGTTTACAATTTGTACACCTGTAGTTTCGTCTAAATTTTCAGTAGTAATTTTTTCTAATACTTTTTTAGCACGAACTAAAGCAACACCTCCACCAGCAACAATGCCTTCTTCTACAGCGGCACGTGTAGCATGTAAAGCATCATCTACTCGGTCTTTCTTTTCTTTCATTTCTACTTCACTAGCAGCGCCAACATAGAGTACAGCAACCCCACCTGCTAATTTTGCTAAGCGTTCTTGAAGTTTTTCTTTGTCATAATCACTAGTTGTAGTTTCAATTTGTGATTTGATTTGATTTACTCTGTTTTTAATCATGCTTTTATCTCCAGCACCATTAACCACAGTCGTATTGTCTTTATCAATAGTAATACGTTCTGCAGTACCAAGCATATCTAAAGTAGTATTTTCAAGTGTAAATCCTCTTTCTTCAGAAACTACAGTACCACCAGTTAAAATAGCAATATCTTCTAACATTGCTTTACGTCTGTCTCCAAATCCTGGTGCTTTTACAGCAGCAATTTTTAAAGAACCACGTAATTTATTTACTACTAAAGTTGCTAATGCTTCACCATCTACATCTTCAGCAATAATTAATAAAGGTTTTCCAGACTGTGCTACAGGTTCTAAAACAGGTAGTAAATCTTTCATTGTAGACACTTTTTTATCGTACAATAAAACGTAAGGGTTTTCTAAATCTGTAATCATTTTGTCACTATCTGTAACAAAATAAGGAGATAAGTAACCTCTGTCAAACTGCATACCTTCTACAACATCTACATAAGTATCTGTTCCTTTAGCTTCTTCCACAGTAATCACTCCTTCTTTTCCAACTTTACCAAATGCCATAGCAATTAAATCGCCAATTACATCATCGTTATTTGCAGAAATAGAAGCAACTTGTTTTATTTTGTCTGAAGAGTTACCAACTTTCTTTGTTTGTTTTTCAAGATCTTCAACAATCGAAGTAACCGCTTTGTCTATTCCACGTTTTAAATCCATTGGGTTTGCACCAGCAGCAACATTTTTTAAGCCTTCTTTTACAATTGCTTGCGCAAGAACTGTAGCTGTAGTAGTACCATCACCTGCAAGATCATTTGTCTTACTTGCAACTTCTTTTACCATTTGCGCTCCCATATTTTCTAAAGGATCTTCTAATTCTATTTCTTTTGCAACAGAAACTCCATCTTTAGTTACTTGAGGAGCACCAAAACTTCTGCTAATAATTACATTACGTCCTTTTGGTCCTAGCGTTACTTTTACTGCGTTTGCTAATGCATCTACACCACGTTTTAACCCGTCGCGTGCATCTATATCAAATTTTATGTCTTTTGCCATCGTTAAAATTTTAATTTAGCGTTTCCGCTAAAGCGGAAAACTGTTTGTTTTATTTGTCATTCCTGTGAAAGCAGGAATCTTTTTAATTGAAATTTATTGTTTGTTGAATAGATTCCGCATTCCCGAAACTTCGGGGCGGAATGACAGCTTAGATAATAGCCATAATATCTTCTTCACGCATCATTAAATAGTCGTTACCATCTAATTTTAATTCGTTTCCTGAATATTTTCCGTAAAGAACAGTGTCTCCAACTTTCACTGTAAGCGGTTCGTCTTTTTTGCCTGTTCCAATAGCTATAACAGTACCTTTGTGTTGTTTTTCTTGAGCGGAATCTGGAATAAATAAACCAGATGCTGTTTGCGTTTCTGCAGGAAGTGGTTCTACTAGAACACGATCTGCAAGAGGTTTAATGTTTACTTTACTCATGATATATGTTTTATTTATTTATAATAATATTGATGTTTTAATTGGAAGCTAAAAATGTGCCAATAGAGTAGGACTGACAAAGTTACCGAATGTTCAACTTTTCCTGTTATAGAATTAAATTTTGGATAAAAAAAAATGCCAACTTTAAGGTTGGCATTTTAAATATTTTAAAAAACAGATTACTCAGCAGGAGTGTTTTCTGTTTGTGCAGGTGCAGTTGGTACTTCCACAGGAACTTCGATGTTATTTGTATCTAGTGCTTTAGATTCTGTAGTTGTTGTTCCGTTGTTAATTGCAACGTTTGAAACTAAAATTAATACAATTAAAATAGTTGCAAGCGTCCATGTGCTTTTATCTAAAAAGTCGGTTGTTTTTTGAACACCACCTAATTGTTGTGTTCCACCACCACCAAAGGATGATGATAAACCTCCACCTTTTGGGTTTTGTACCATAATTACTACAACTAGCAAAAATGCTACTACTACTATTAATATTAAAAATACTGTAAACATGAGTTATTCTTTATTGTTTTGTTCTTGTAATTGTTTTACTGCTTTAATTTGGTCTGCAAAGAAACCACTTTTTTCTGGATATTTCAAACTTAATATTCTATAAGATTGTAATGCTTTTTTATAGTTTTTTTGTTCTACATAAATTCGAGCTAATGTTTCGGTCATTAGTGCTTCTGGCTGTATCATTTGCTCTTCGGCAATATTTATATTTGCTTTAGCCGTTTTTATTGGTTTTAGCTTAGGGTTTTTTGTTATAAATTTTTCTATAAGATCAAATTTTTTCTCTTTTTCCGTTTTTATTTCCTCTACTATTTCTTGTTCTTCTTGGCGTACAATAGGAGTGAACTTTGCAAGTTTTAGCCACTCGTTAAACGAATGTGTTTCTTTAGAATTAAACTGTAACGGTTTTCCAAGGTTTAAAATTTCGTTTGCAGAAAATGTTTCATCCGTTTTTTCTTCTTTAGATTCTTCTATTTTTTCAGAAACATCTAAATTGAAATTTGCGATTTTTGAACGTTTTATTTTTGGTTGAAATAACTCTGGGTCTAAAACACCTGTGGTATCTTTTATTTGTTGTTTTAAAGCATCATCTATTGTGACGTTTTTATTTACCGAAATATCTTCAACATCTACTGGGATTTCTTTTAGATGTTCAATGTTTTGCTTTATGTGTTGCGATATTTCATTTTGTAGAAATTCTTGTGAAGTAATAAAATCGAACAAAATACTTCTGTCTGTAGTGTAACTTGCTGTTTTTTTTAATTCTTTATTGTAATTGAAACTTTCTTTGTTTTTTAGCCCTTTTAAGTAGATGGCTCTTGCAGATTGACAATACGGAAATGCGTCAAGAATGGTTTTTAATGCTTCGGTTTGTGAAACGGTAACCTTTTGAGGATGTTGTAATAAATATGTAAAATCTGTATTATTCATTGACTAAGTCAAATTTACTTTTTTTTGGGAGATTTCTCAACTCCATTCGAAATGGTAATGTTTTAAAACTAAAATTAAGATTACCATTTAGCTAATGATGCATTGAAAATGTCTTGGGTTAAGCGTTCAAAAATTTCTTCAAAAGCAGTTGCTTTAATTGTGCCAACAAGTTGTTCGCTTCCTCCATAATCATAGTAAAAAGAAAAGCGCTGTTCAAAATCATCCTCTTCATTCTTTTTATTATAAAAACGCACATTTACACCAATTGTTAAACGGTTTTGCGCAGCAGTGTTCGATGAAGTTGCTGTGGTTGGAGAAATTCTATATTCTACAATTTCGCCTTCGTAAACCAAATCTGCATTAGAGTTTACTAAACTTAAATTAGTTTGATTTGTTATTAAATCTTGTAATGCTATTGTGAAATCTCTGTTTAGACCTGGCTCTACTAAAATGGCATTATTTTGAAAGTAGTTTACTTGAAATGTTTTTATATTAGAAGAAATAGATGCTCCTGTAAAGGAGTATGGACCACAAGTAAAGAGTGTGGTTGTTATAAGAAAAAGGAATATAAATTTTAAGTTTTTCATAAGTAAAAAATGCTTCACTTCGGCTGCGCTACGTGCAGACTTGCTTAGCGTGACATTTATTTTAGTACTAATTAATAGGTATTCGGTTTTTTCATAGTTATGTAAGCATAAATATATCCAGCATTATCTGCTACATCAAAATCTGCATTAATAAGTCGGTAACCTTGATAATGTTTTTCGTTTATTAAATCTTCTGCCTCTTGTCTTATAGCCTCAGAGCTGTTACGACTAAACGATTTTCTGATTAAAAATATTTCTACTGCTTTCATTTATTTGTTTATAGGATTTCAAAAATAACTTTTTATTATTTTGATTTTCATAAAATTTTGTTACAAATCAAATTGCTTTATTTTTCTATATAAAGTTCTCTCGCTAATGCCAAGTTCTGCTGCTGCTAATTTACGTTTTCCTTGATGACGTTCTAAAGATTTTTTAATTAGTTCTAGTTCTTTATCGTGTAAAGAAAGGGTTTCCTCTTCTTCAATTTCTTCGGCGAAATGATATTTATCGGATGCGTCTTGTATTGGTTTTGGAGTTACGTTTTGCGGAATAGACAATAATTCTACATCTTCTTTAGCGTCTTCAAAATTAGCATCTTCCTCGTTGCCGTATATTTTTTGAATTAAGCTTTCGTTTTTTTCTTGAACTTCGGTTGCATTACCGTTTTTCATGAGCTCCATAGTAAGCTTTTTAAGATCGTTTAAATCGGCTTTCATATCAAACAAAACCTTGTATAATATTTCACGTTCATTACTAAAATCGCTTTCTGCTTTTGTGTTTTTAATTACTGCAGGTAAATTGGTGCTTCCAGTTGGTAAATATTCTTGTAGCGAAGCAGCATTTATAGTTCTATTCTGCTCTAAAACCGAAACCTGCTCTGCGACATTTCGTAATTGCCTAATGTTACCAGACCATCTAAATTTTAAAAGTAATTGTATCGCATCTTCTGTTAATTTGATGGTTGGCATTTTGTATTTAAGAGCAAAATCGCTAGCAAATTTTCTAAATAGTAAATGAATGTCTTCTTTACGTTCGCGAAGTGCAGGAAGGTTAATTTCTATAGTGCTTAATCGGTAGTATAAATCTTCTCTAAATTTTTCTTTTTTAATGGCATCAAACATGTTTACGTTAGTAGCAGCAACAATGCGTACATCTGTTTTTTGTACTTTACTCGAGCCTACTTTAATGAATTCGCCATTTTCTAAAACACGAAGTAAACGTACTTGTGTTGTTAATGGTAGTTCTCCAACTTCATCTAAAAAAATGGTTCCTCCATCGGCTACTTCAAAATATCCATTTCTGGTAGCTGTAGCTCCAGTGAAGGCGCCTTTTTCGTGTCCAAATAGTTCCGAATCGATGGTTCCTTCCGGAATTGCACCACAGTTTACCGCTATATATTTGCCATGCTTTCTATGGGAGAGCGAATGTATAATTTTAGGAATACTCTCTTTACCAACTCCAGACTCTCCAGTTACTAAAACCGAAATATCTGTTGGTGCTACTTGTATGGCTTTTTCTATGGCACGATTAAGTGTTGGGTCGTTACCAATGATGCCGAAACGTTGTTTTATGGATTGAATGGATTCCATGAATTAATTATTTTTAGAATATCCCAAAGGTTCACCAATTAAGGTGGTCTTTGTAACTCTAGTAATTTTTATGTTTACAAAGTCGCCAACTTTATAGTTTTCTTTAGGGAAAACACAAAGCAGGTTTTGGCTGTTTCTACCAGACCAATCTTGATCTCCTTTTCTAGCTTCTTTTTCTATTAATACTTCTACTGTTTTACCAATAAAAGATTGGGTTTTTTCTAAACTATGTGCTAATTGTAAGTCGATAACTTCTTGTAAGCGTCTTTTCTTCACTTCTAGAGGGATATCGTCTTCCAGCTTACGTTCTGCCATGGTTCCTGGTCTTTCTGAATACGCAAACATATAGCCAAAGGCATATTTTACATATTTCATTAAACTCAAGGTGTCTTGGTGGTCTTCTTCAGTTTCTGTTGGGAAACCAGTTATCATATCTTGGCTAATCGTGCATTCTGGAAGAATACGCTTAATATTATCTATAAGCTCCATATATTCTTGACGTGTATGCTGTCTGTTCATTTCTTTTAGAATACGATCGCTTCCGCTTTGCACTGGTAAATGTATATAGTTGCATATGTTTTCGTATTTCGCCATGGTTTCTACAACATCTAATGTCATGTCTTGTGGATTAGAAGTAGAAAAACGAATGCGCATTTTTGGTTGTGCTTCTGCACAAAGCTGTAATAGCTTTGCAAAATTTACTGCAGTTGCTTTTTGCATTTCGGTAGCTTTTACAAAATCTTTTTTCAAGCCTCCTCCATACCAAAGGTAGCTATCTACATTTTGTCCTAAAAGCGTAATTTCTTTGTAACCTTTACTCCAAAGGTCATTAATTTCTTCTATAATACTTTGGTGATCTCTACTTCGTTCTCTTCCCCTTGTAAAAGGAACAACACAAAACGTACACATATTGTCGCAACCACGAGTAATAGATACAAAAGCTGTAACACCATTGGTGTTTAAGCGTACAGGCGAAATATCTCCATAGGTTTCTTCTTTAGATAAGATCACATTTATTGCGTCTCTACCATCATCTACTTCTGCAAGTAGATTTGGTATATCTTTATAGGCGTCAGGACCAACAACGAGGTCTACGATTTTTTCTTCTTCTAAAAATTTGCTTTTTAAGCGTTCTGCCATACAGCCTAAAACACCTACCTTCATTTTTGGGTTAGTTGTTCTTTTTACTTTGTTATATTTTTCTAAGCGTTTTCTAACGGTTTGCTCTGCTTTATCACGAATAGAACATGTATTTACTAAAACCAAATCTGCATCTTCTAGATTTTGAGTAGTGTTAAAACCTTGGTTAGATAGAATAGAAGCTACAATTTCACTATCGCTAAAATTCATAGCGCAACCATAACTTTCAATAAAAAGTTTTCTTGTATTCCCTTCTTTATTTTCTATAACAAGGTTTTCTCCTTGTTTTTTTTCGTCTATTATTTTTTCCATCTTTAGTTTTCCGTGCAAACGGAATAATTCATTTCCCATAAAATTGGGAATCTGTTAATTGAAATAAATTTCTGTCAATAAGTATGCAAAGATACGATTATTTTAAGTAAAGTGACAAAGTGACAGTGTGTAATTTTTTTGAAATATTTATTATTAATTACCTATTTTTGAAACACTAACTAATACGATAAATAATGACATTTCAAGAATTTGAAAGTAAAGTGCAAAATGCTAAAGCGTTAGATTTTGGTGATATTTTTAATAAAAGTATAGAGCTTTTTAAAAAAGTTTGGGTACAAGGATTAATTATGATGCTTTTAACCATGTTAATTATGCTCCCGTTTTACTTTATTATGTATTTGCCTTTAATAGGAGCCGGAATAATGGACCCTACTTCTTTTGAGTCTGGAGATCCTAATTTCTTTATAATGATACCTTTCTTTCTATTAATGCTAGTTTTTGGTGTAGTAGCAGGTGTAATTGGTTTTGGTATGCGAGCTGGCTTTTATAGAATTTGTAAAATGAAAGATTTAAATGAACTAGGGAAAGAGGATTATTTCTATTATTTTAAAAGGCCTTATTTGGGAAAGCTAATAAAACTATCCCTTGCAATAGTTGGAATTTCTTTTGTTGCTATACTTTTATGTTATTTGCCATTTTTTTATGTAATAGTACCAATAACATTAATGAATTTGATTTTTGCATTTAACCCAGAACAATCCGTTTCCGAAATTATTAAGTCTGGTTTTGCTTTAGGAAATAAAAAATGGTTCATTACTTTTGGACTCGTAATCGTGAGTTCTATTTTAGCTTCCATTGTAGGTATGATTATGTGTTTTGTTGGTGTTTTTGTAACAACATCTTTTGCATATATCCCTGCGTATTATATATACAAAGATGTAATAGGGTTTGAGGAAATGGAAGAAATATCAAAAATTGGAAACGAATAGTAACTTTTCATTTAAATAAAATAGAATGACTTTTCAGGAATTTGAAACACGATTACTAAAAGCGAAAACTCTAGATTTTGGAGCAATCCTGGACTATTCTTTTCAATTGTTTAAAAAGATATGGTTGCAAGGTTTTTTAATGATTCTAATTACAATGATTTTTGGAGTGCTAATCGCTCTAGCATTCGTGTCCATCGGATTTATTCCAAATCCATATGATGTTGCAGATTTTCAAGGATTAAATTTCTTTACTATCTATGCAAATAGCGCTGTAAAGAACTTGCCACAAAGCTTAGTGTTATCTCCTGTTTTGTTAGGCTTGATGGCTGGTTTTTATAGGGTTTGTAGACAAGAGGATTTAATGCAAGAAAAAAAAGACGACCTTTTTTATTTTTTTAAAGGCGAGAACTCTAGAAAGGTTATGGTTCTAGGTGTGGTTTATGCGTTAATTACAGCAGTAGCTCAAGCTCTTTTTATAATACCATATATATATGCATCTATTCCGTTGTTATATTTTGCTGTTGTTTTTGCGTTTAATGAAGAATTAAGTGAACTTGAAATTGTTAAACTGAGTTTTAAATTAGGAACAAAGAAATGGTTTTTAACCTTTGGATTGGTTTTTATTACTGGTATTATAGCTATGTTAGGTATTTTGGCTTGTGGTGTAGGAGTTCTATTTACGATGCCTCTTATTTATCTTCCAATTTATTTTATATATAAGGAAGTGGTTGGTTTTGATGATTTTGAAGAATTGGACCAAATAGGAAATATTTAAAAACAATATTTTTTTGAATAAAAGCCTGTTAATTCAGGCTTTTTTCATTTTTCTTTCTAAAGAATTATAGACCCTAAAAATAATAAATTAGGAACGTGAATTTTTTTTCGCATACCTTTGCATTCTGAAAAAATAGAAATATGGCGAAGAATTTAGTTATAGTAGAGTCACCAGCAAAAGCAAAAACTATTGAAAAATTTCTTGGAAAAGATTTTAAAGTAGAGTCTAGTTTTGGGCATATTGCAGATTTACCTTCTAAAGAATTAGGAGTAGATGTAGAAGGTGATTTTGATCCTAAATATGAAGTATCTAAAGATAAAAAGGCAGTTGTAAAAAAACTGAAAGATTTAGCCAAAAAAGCAGAAATGATATGGCTAGCTAGTGATGAGGATCGAGAAGGAGAAGCAATTGCTTGGCATTTAGCCGAAACTCTAAAACTGGATAAGGAAAAAACAAAACGTATTGTTTTTCATGAGATTACTAAAACAGCAATTAAAAATGCAATTGAGAATCCTAGAAGCATCGATTATCATTTGGTTGATGCACAACAGGCAAGAAGAGTTTTAGATAGAATTGTTGGTTATGAGCTTTCACCAGTTTTATGGCGAAAAGTAAAAGGAGGTCTTTCGGCAGGACGTGTACAATCGGTTTCTGTTCGATTAATTGTTGAAAAAGAAAGAGAAATTCAAAACTTTAAAGCAGAAGCATCTTATAGAATTGATGCCGAGTTTTCTAATGAAGCAGGGCAATCCTTTAAAGCAAAGCTTCCTAAGAATTTTGCAACAAAAAAAGAGGCTTACGCATTTTTAGAAAGTAATGCAGCAGCAGATTTTAAAGTTGCAGATCTTCAGAAAAAACCAGCGAAAAAAGCACCTGCAGCACCTTTTACTACTTCAACATTACAACAAGAAGCAGCAAGAAAGTTGTATTTTTCAGTAGGTAAAACCATGAATATGGCACAACGCCTTTATGAAGCAGGTTTAATTACCTACATGAGAACAGATAGTGTAAACTTATCGGATGAAGCAAAAAAAGGAGCGCAAGCAGAAATAGAATCTGCTTATGGCGAAAAATATAGTAAACCAAGAAATTACAAAGGGAAATCTAAAGGTGCTCAAGAAGCGCATGAGGCTATTCGTCCTACTAATTTTGCAACACACTCTGTAGCTATTGATAGAGATCAAGCAAGACTATACGATTTAATTTGGAAACGTGCGATTGCATCACAAATGAGTGAAGCACAATTAGAACGTACAAATGTTAGAATAGCATCTTCAAAAAATAGTGAAATATTTACTGCAAATGGGGAGGTTATTAAATTTGAAGGGTTCTTAAAAGTATATTTAGAAGGAACAGATGATGAAGATGTAGAGCAAGACGGTATGTTGCCTGCAATGAAAGTAAATGAAACACTTTTAAATAATTACATAACAGCAACAGAGCGTTACACAAGACCGCCAGCAAGATTTACCGAAGCATCTTTGGTGAAGAAATTAGAAGAACTTGGAATTGGTCGTCCTTCTACCTATGCGCCAACTATTTCTACCATACAAAATAGAAATTACGTTGAAAAAGGAGCTGTAGATGGCGTAGCACGTGATTATACACAGCTTACTTTAGAAAGCGGAAAGGTAAAAGATCTTGTGCTTACCGAAAAAGTTGGATCTGATAAAGGGAAATTAGTACCAACAGATATTGGTATGATTGTAACCGATTTTTTAGTAAACCATTTTGAAAGTATTTTAGATTACAACTTTACAGCTAAAGTAGAGAATCAGTTCGATGATATAGCAGAAGGCAAAAAAGATTGGAAAAAAATGATGAAGTCATTTTATAAGACTTTTCATCCTAAAGTAGAAGACGTTCAAGAAAATGCCGAAAGAGAATCTGGAGAACGTATTTTAGGGGAAGATCCAAAAACAGGAAAACGCGTAAGTGTTCGTTTAGGTAAATTTGGCCCAATGGTACAAATTGGTACTGTAGATGATGAAGAAAAACCAACTTTTGCAAGTCTTTCGCCAGACCAACAATTAACATCGATTACTTTTGAAGAAGCAATGGATTTATTTCAACTTCCTAAAGATTTAGGAACTTTTGAAGGCGAAGAAGTACAAGTAAATAATGGTCGTTTTGGTCCTTATGTAAAGTTTGGGAAAGCGTATGTGTCATTGCCAAAAGGAACAGATCCTTTAAGTGTAGAACTAGATGATGCTATTGTTTTAATAAAAGAAAAGCAAAAAGCAGATGCTCCAATTTATCATTATAAAGAATTGCCAGTGCAAAAAGGGAAAGGTCGTTTTGGTCCATTTATTAAGTGGAACAACATGTTTATTAACGTAAATAAAAAATACGATTGGGATAATCTATCCGATAATGATATTGTAACACTTATTGAGGAAAAAATTCAAAAAGAAATAGATAAAGTTATTCACCATTGGGAAGAAGAAGGAATTAAAGTAGAAAAAGCAAGATGGGGAAGACACAATATAATTAAAGGTAAAACTAAAATTGAATTACCAAAAACAGTCGATGTAACTAAGTTCACTTTAGAAGAAGTGCAAGCTATTATTGAAAAGAACGCACCAAAAAAGAAGGTCGCTAAGAAAAAAGCCCCTGCAAAGAAAAAAACAACAGCAAAAAAGAAATAAATAGTACATGAACTTTAATTTTCTATCCCCAGTTTCAGATTCCGTTTTAGCCCATAATGAGTTATTACCAGAACAAGCTCTAGGTCGAAAATTAAAAATACATTCTAATCAAGAAGGGATTCCAGATTTAGAAGGTGTACAATTGGCTATATTGGGTGTTTTAGAAACTAGAAACGATATTAACTATATTGGTGAAGATTTTAATTTAAATGAGATACGTAAATCTTTCTATGCCCTTTTTCCAGGGAGCTGGAACACAAGTATTGCCGATTTAGGCGATATTAATAAAGGAGAGTCTATAGAAGATACCTATTTCGCCTTAAAGACAACTATTGCTATTTTAGTGCAAAAAGGAGTTATTCCAATAATAATAGGAGGGAGTCAAGATTTAACCTATGCCAACTATCGTGCTTACGATAACATTATACCAATGGTAAATATTGTTAATGTAGATTCTAAATTTGATTTAGGGGATTCAGCTAAACCCATTAAGAATACAAGTTTTGTTGGAAAAATAATATTAGACCAACCGTTTAACTTATTTAATTATTCGGCAATTGGTTATCAAACCTATTTTAATTCGCAGGAAGAAATAGATTTAATGGAGAAATTATATTTTGATGCCTATCGCTTAGGAGAGGTGTCTAATGATATTACCATTGTAGAACCTATTATGCGAGATGCAAATATTGTAAGTATAGATTTAGGAGCTGTAAAATCTTCCGAAGTTAGTTTAAATCAAAAAGTATCACCTAATGGTTTAGATGGTAAAGAAGTATGTGCTATTTCGCGTTACGCAGGAATTAGTAATAAAGTAACTTCCTTTGGCCTTTGGGAATATAATCCATCTAAAGACGATGAAATTACTTCAATGCTTATATCCCAGATTATCTGGTACTTCATAGAAGGAGTAAATTATAGAGTAAAAGATGATGATTTTAAAGATGAAAATAATTATCAAAAATTCATAACATTAATAGAAGATCAAGATTTAGTCTTTTATAAAAGCATAAAAACAGGTAGATGGTGGATAGAAATACCTTTTTTAAATGAAGTGAATAATAAATTAAAAAGACATACGT
Organism: Lacinutrix cladophorae; assembly: GCF_053604645.1. Taxonomy (NCBI): domain Bacteria; kingdom Pseudomonadati; phylum Bacteroidota; class Flavobacteriia; order Flavobacteriales; family Flavobacteriaceae; genus Lacinutrix; species Lacinutrix cladophorae. The sequence continues at coordinate 525,946 of NZ_JBSHNR010000110.1, forward strand.
TATTACCATGCATGCATCAAGATTATGTAGACGCTTGTAATAATATTATACCAGAACGTTGGTATAAAGCATTTCAAAAGAATTGTGTGTAAATATAAAAACACGTTGAAATAGTTGTTTTGTCGTTAAAATGTTTTATTTTTACGACGAAACGTATTTTTTTTATAAAAAAGTTGTTTTTTAAAAAATATATAAATATGTTTACGCTCTTAAATTTTGAGCATAGAATAATTAACCTCGAGTTTTCAATAAATATGAAGAATTTTCTTTTATTAACAGTAGTTTTAGCATTCCTTTCAAGTTGTGGTTCTGGAGACAGAGGCCAGTTAGTTGGTGTTAAAGGAAAAAAATGGCATCCAGAAAAACCTTATGGTATGGAATTAATTCCTGGAGGAGCATTTATTATGGGTAAATCGGATGATGATTTAGCTGGTATTCAAGATGCGCCAACTAAAACGGTTACAGTAAGATCGTTCTATATGGATGCAACGGAAATCACAAACAGTGAGTATCGTAAATTTGTACAATGGGTTAGAGATTCTACCATTAGAACAAAATTAGCAATATTAGCAGACGAAGTAGGAGCTACTCCTGGAGATGGTGGTATTGGAGATTATGCATTTAAAGATGCAGACCCAGAAAATATGAATGCATACGAACAATATATGTATGACAATTATAGTGGAATGGGAGAAACTGGTTACGAAGGAAGAAAATTAAATCACGATGTAGATTTACTTTTTGATACTTCAGAATATCCAGATGAATACTATGTAGAAGTAATGGATACTATGTATTTGCCAATAGAAGAGTCTTATAATGGGCAACGTACATGGGATGTGTCTAAATTTAAATTTCAATACACATACATGGATATTGAAAAAGCTGCTAAAGCTAAAAATAAAGGTCAGAAAAGATCAGAGTTTTTAATTACAGAAGCTGTAGAAATCTATCCAGACACAACAGCTTGGATTAGAGATTTTGCATATTCTTATAACGAACCAATGCACAACGATTATTTCTGGCATGACGCTTACGGAGAATATCCTGTAGTAGGAGTTTCTTGGAAACAAGCTAAAGCATTCTGTGAGTGGAGAACTTTATATCACAACGCATACAGAAAAGAAAAAAATCAACATTTTGTAAACGAATATAGATTACCATCTGAAGCAGAATGGGAATACGCTGCAAGAGGAGGGTTACAAGGAGCAACTTTCCCTTGGGGAGGACCTTATGCTAAAAACGATAGAGGATGTTTTATGGCAAACTTTAAGCCTTTAAGAGGTGACTATGCTGCAGATCAAGCTTTATATACGGTAGAAGCTAAGTCATACGAACCTAATGACTTTAACTTATACAATATGGCAGGTAATGTTTCCGAATGGGTAAGTGCATCTTACGATCCTGGTTCTTATGAGTATGTATCTACAATTAACCCTAGTGTTAACGATGTAAATAATCAACGTAAAGTAGTAAGAGGTGGATCTTGGAAAGATGTAGCCTACTATTTACAAGTAAGCTCAAGAGATTATGAATATGCAGATTCTGCAAGAAGTTATATTGGCTTCAGAACTGTTCAGGATTATATGGGTACAGACGTTACAGCTAACGCAAGATAAAAAATAACCAAATTAATTATAAACAATAATAATCAACTTAAAAAGTAGCAATACTAAAAAAACTAAAAATTATGGCACAAAAAGGTAAAATCACAGTAACTAATATGATCTACGGATTAGGAGCAGCAATTGTAATCGTTGGAGCTTTATTTAAAATTCAGCACTGGCCTTATGGTTCTGAAATCTTAACATTAGGTATGATTGTGGAAGCATTAGTATTTACATATTCTGCATTTGAGAGACAAGCAAGTGATTTAGACTGGTCTTTAGTATATCCTGAATTATCAGGAGGAGCTTCATTAGGTGCTAAAAAAGTAAAGGAAGAGCCTAAAGATGCAGAAGGATTACTTTCTAAAAAATTAGATAACTTATTAAAAGACGCTAAAATTGATGGCGAATTAATGGCAAGCTTAGGAGCAAGTATCAAAAACTTTGAAGGTGCTGCTAAAGGAATTTCTCCTACAGTAGATGGTATTGCTGCACAAAAGAAATACAGCGAAGAAATGTCTTTAGCTGCTGCTCAAATGGAATCTTTAAATAGTTTATATAAAGTGCAAATGGAATCTGCTAGTCGTCAAGCATCGATTAACGAAGAGTCTGTAGAAAATGCAAACAAATTAAAAGAGCAAATGCAATCTTTAGCTTCAAACTTATCTTCTTTAAATGGGGTATATGGAGGAATGCTTACTGCAATGAACAAAAACTAATTAGTTTTATTAACTAATATTTATTAACCAATAAAAACTAATTAACATGGCAGGAGGAAAAGCATCCGCAAGGCAGAAAATGATTAACTTGATGTATTTAGTATTCATCGCAATGATGGCTATGAATATGTCTAAAGAAGTACTTTCAGCATTTGGACTGATGGATCTTAAGTTCGCAGAATCTAATACTGTAGCTACTGAAAAAAATAGCGCATTATTAGCAGATTTAGAAACCAAAGCGGAAGAAAAGAAAGAAGAGTTCGCAGTACCTTTTAATAAAGCTACTCAAGTTAACGCTGTTTCAGATAAATTTTATAAATATATTGGTAGTTTAAAGGCCGATTTATTAAGAGAAGGAAAATATGCTGTTGTACCAGAAACTGGAAAGTTACCTTTCGAAGCAATGGATAAAACAGATATCCTTGACGAAATGTGGTTTACTGGAGATCGTTTAACAAAAAAAGGAGACGAAGTAATGGCTGCAATTGCAGCATACAAGAATGATATTAAAGAAATTCTTGGTGGTGATGTAAAGTATAATAAAGCTATAGAACGTTTTGAAAAACGTTTTTCTACAGCAGATGTTGAAACTAAAGACGGAATAAGTAAAGGATGGTTAGACTATAACTTTCAAGGTTTTCCAGCTATCGCATCATATACAAAGTTAACTGCAATGCAGAATGATGTAAAGATGACCGAAGCAAATATGTTCAACCTGTTTTTAGGAAACAGTTTAGATGAAGCGGTATCATTAAAAAAATATCAAGCTATTGTATTAGCAGATAAGTCAGCATTCTTTGCAGGAGAAAAATTTCAAGGTAAAGTTGTTTTAGGTAAATATGCTAATGTAACACCAACTAAATTATCTGTAAATGGTAAAGAAATTAACATAGCAGAAGCTATTGACTCTACAGGAGCAGCAAAACTAGATTTTACTGTAGGTAACGTTGGAGAACAAGATATTAAAGGGGTATTCACTTTTTTAGAAGATGGTAAGCCTTTAGAAATTCCTATCGTAGGAAACTACGTTGTAGTGCCAAGACCAAATTCGGCAACAATTTCAGCAGATAAAATGAATGTAGTGTATCGTGGTGTTACAAACCCAATGACTATTTCTTTCGCTGGTGTACCTGACAATAAAGTGTCAGCTAGTGGAGCAGGTTTAAGTAAAGGATCTGGAACTGGTAAATATAACATGGTACCAACTACAGGTAAAGAAGTAACTATTAACGTAAGTGCTAAGCTTGATGATGGTTCTTCTGCTTCCGATAGAAAAACATTTAGAATTAAAGATATTCCTAAACCTTCTGGTCAAATGGCTGGTAAAACAGGACAATTTAGTTTACCAAGAAACAATGTTGAGATTGGTAAAGTACAAGCTGTCTTAGAAGATTTTGATTTCGATTTACCTTTAAAAGTAACCTCATTTAAATTTAAAGTTCCTGGTTCACCTAGTGTAACTTGTCAAGGTAATAGACTTAACTCTCAAGCTAAATCAGCTTTACGTAAAGCGAAGCGTGGTTCTGATGTGCAAATATTTGATATCAAATCAAGTAGTAATGGACCAAGAATTAAACCAGCAGCACCAATTATTATTCAGTTGTCTAACTAACCAACTCAATAGTATTATTAATTAAAATTAATTATTGTAAGATGAATTATAAATCTTTTTTATTAACCATTTTTAGTGTAGCCCTAACAACTACAGGGTTTTCGCAAGCAAATATTTTAAATGCGAAAACACCTCAAGAAATAGGGGTTAGAACTGAAGCACAGAAAGCTGTAGATAATGATAAACCATTAGAATACGGTTATGTAGATGATAGAGACATTATGTACTCTAAAATGACTTGGGAGAAAGTGGTTTTAGATGAGCGTGTAAACTTTCCTTTATATTATCCTGTGGATACCAATAATATTGGAAGCAACAGACGTTCTTTATATGATGTTTTAACAAAAGCAATTCGTGAAGGAGATATAGAAAATGTATATGATGATTCTTATTTTACAGCAAAACGTAGTCTTAAAGATTTAAAAGATATAACTTCTAAAGTGGATACTTTAGATATTGGTTACGATCAATTAAATGCAGACGGTTACGTAGATGCAGAATATATTACTAAAAGAGAAATATCTTCTTACGATGTAAGTGCATATTTAATTAAAGGTCTTTGGTACTTTGATAAACGTCAGGGAGAACTTAAATATAGATTGTTAGGTCTTGCTCCAGCAGCAGCCGATGTAAACTTTATTGATAGTGATGACGAAGAGAATAAAGAACCAAACCCTTTATATTGGATATTCTTTCCAGACGCAAGAGATGTTTTACATGAAGCAAAAACATTTAATAATAAAAACAGTGCTGTGCCATTCACGTTCGACCATATTTTAAACTCTAGACGTTTTAACGGCTATGTGTATAAAGAAGAAAACGTTTTTGGAGATAGAACAGTAGATGAATATATTACCGAAAATGCTTTAATGCAATTATTAGAATCTGATAGAATTAAAGATAAAATCAGAAACTTTGAAATGGACATGTGGTCATACTAAGGCTTTCTTAAAATAAAAATAGCGCTCACTAGAAATAGTGGGCGTTTTTTTGTACAGTAAAAATAGTACTTTTGTTATTTATGAAAAATGTAGATTATATAATAGTTGGTAGTGGTTTAGCAGGAATACATTTTTGCGAACAGTTACAAGCAAATAATAAAACTTTTATGGTGTTCGATAATCAATCGCAACACTCTTCTGTAGTAGCAGCTGGATTATATAACCCTGTTGTTTTAAAGAGGTTCACTTCAGTATGGAAAAGTAAAGAGCAACTGCAACTTGCATTACCTATTTATAATAAATTAGAAAAAGATCTAAATATAACTTTAGATTATAAAACGCCAGTGTATAGGAGGTTCTCTTCTGTCGAAGAACAAAACGATTGGTTCACTGCTTCCGATAAAACAGCACTTTCCGAATATCTTTCTATAGAAATTATTAAAAATAATAATTCAGCTATTGATGCTAATTTTGGCTTCGGAAAAGTTTTAGAAACAGGAAGAATAGATACCAAACTATTAATTGAAAGTTATAAAAAACAACTATTAGAAAGAAATCAATTAGTAGAAGAAGACTTTAATTATGAAGATTTAATTGTAAAGAAAGAACTTCAATATAAGGATATAACAGCAAGACATATCGTCTTTGCCGAAGGTTTCGGAGTGAAAAAAAACCCGTTTTTTAAAGATATTCCGTTAAAAGAAGTAAAAGGAGAATTACTAACCATTCATGCTCCAGATTTAAAAATGGACTATATATTAAAATCTAGTGTGTTTTTAATTCCTATTGGAAACGATTTGTACACCATTGGGGCTACCTATAACTGGAAAGATAAAACGAACAGCATAACTGCTAAAGGGAAAGAAGAGCTCTTAAAAAAACTTAAAACGTTTTTAAAATGTGATTTTAAAGTGGTGAGTCAAGTTGCCGGAATACGACCAACTGTTACAGACAGAAGACCACTAGTTGGTAAACACGAAATACATAAAAATATGTACGTGCTCAATGGTTTAGGTACACGAGGTGTTATGATCGCTCCTTATGTAGCAAAACAACTATATCATTTTATTGAAAGTAATAAAGATTTAGAAACCGAAATTGATATTTCTAGATTTAAGTAATTTCGATTACATGTAGATGGCTCCCTATTTTTACTACATAAAAGAGAAAGCTGGTTGCGTTAGCGATTGCAATGGCATCCTTTTTTACGTTAGCTCGAGCGAAATTGCTTTTTTAGCAATTTGATATCGAGAATAAGAAAAAAAGATATAATGAAAAGCGCGACCCTTGTGGTAACGCCCCAAAAAAACTACTTTTTCTTAACCAAATTCTTATCGTAACTCATAAACATGTTTATCCATATATTTCTAGATAAACGCATGATTATTGGAGCAAAAACAACTAATGTTCCAATTATAGAAATAAAAACATAATGTAAAGTTGCATTAAAAACCAAACTACTTATTACAAAAGCAGCTACAGCAAAAGCAATACCAACAGCATAGCTAACATACATTGCTCCATAAAAAAAAGAAGGTTCTATCTTATATTTCGTATTGCAATGTGAACAATTATCATTCATTTTTAAAGTCTTAGATAAATGATACGGGTTTTTATCGCTATACATAGATTCTTGATGACATTTAGGACAAGAACCTGTTAAGATACTATATAATTTTGAGCCTTTGTTAAACATATTATTTATGTACTTTTGCAAATTAGTGGTTATAACAAAATTAGCCAATATTTATTTAATACCTGTAACAATTGTTACCAAACTATGCTTAATATACACAACCTATCTATATCTTTTCAAGGCGAATATTTATTCGAAGAAATTACTTTTAAATTAAATTCTGGCGATCGTGTAGGTTTAATTGGAAAAAATGGAGCTGGTAAATCTACCATGCTTAAAATTTTATCGAAAGAGTTTGAACCAGATTCTGGGCAAATAGCATCGGATAAAGATTTAAAAATTGGTTTTTTAAAACAGGATATTGATTTTGTTTTAGGAAGAACAGTATTAGAAGAGTCTTACCAAGCTTTTACCGAAATAAAAAAAATAGAAGCTCAACTAGAAGAAATAAACACGCAACTTGTAGAACGTACCGATTACGAAAGTGAAGCATACCATCAAATAATGGTTGATCTTAACGATTTACAACACCAATACGAAATTATTGGTGGATATAATTACCAAGGCGAAACTGAAAAAATTCTTCAAGGTTTAGGGTTTAAAAGAGAAGATTTTAATAAACTTACCGATACTTTTTCGGGAGGTTGGAGAATGCGAATTGAATTGGCAAAACTACTTCTTCAAAATAATGATTTATTACTATTAGATGAGCCTACCAATCACTTAGATATAGAGTCTATTATTTGGTTAGAAGGGTTTTTAAAAAATTATGCTGGAGCAGTCGTAATTGTTTCACACGATAAAATGTTTTTAGATAATGTTACTAATAGAACTATTGAAATTTCTTTAGGAAGAATTTATGATTATCCGAAACCGTATACAAAATACTTAGTGCTTCGAAATGAAATTAAAGCACAACAATTAGCTTCTCAAAAAAATCAGCAAAAACAAATAGAACAAACCGAAAAGCTTATTGAAAAATTTAGAGCCAAAGCTAGTAAAGCTACTATGGCACAGTCTCTTATTAAAAAGTTAGATAGAATTGATCGAATTGAGGTAGATGAAGATGATAATAGTGTGATGACTCTTAATTTTCCAGTTTCTATAACACCAGGGAAAGTAGTTGTAGAAGCAGATAAAATATCTAAAAATTATGGCGATAATCAAGTGCTTTCTCAGGTTAGTATGATGATTGAACGCGATGAAAAAACGGCATTTGTTGGTCAAAATGGTCAAGGGAAGTCTACGCTAGCAAAAATTCTAGTTGGCGATTTGCAACATGATGGTCATTTAAAACTTGGGCATAATGTGCAAATTGGGTATTTTGCACAGAATCAAGCAGAGTATTTAGATGGTAGTAAAACCGTCTTAGATACTATGATTGATGCTGCAAACGAAACCAATAGAAGTAAAGTAAGAGATATTTTAGGTTCTTTTCTTTTTCGTGGAGACGAAGCAGAAAAATACGTAAGAGTGCTTTCTGGTGGTGAACGTAACCGTTTAGCTCTTGCCAAATTAATGTTACAGCCTTTTAATGTGCTTATCATGGATGAGCCAACCAATCACTTAGATATTAAGTCTAAAAATGTTTTAAAAGATGCTTTACAACGCTTTGAAGGAACCTTAATTCTGGTGTCTCACGATCGTGATTTCTTACAAGGTCTAACCGCAACAGTTTACGAGTTTAAAGACGAAAAAATTAAAAAATATTTAGGAGATGTAGATTATTACTTAGAACAACGTAATGTCGAGAATTTGCGTGAAGTAGAAAAGCGCACGGTAGTGAAATCTACTCCTAAAGAAAAGAAGACGCAGTCTTACGAAGATCAGAAAAAAGTAAAGTCTTTAAACAATAAACTTAGCAATACAGAGTCTAAAATAAATCAGTTAGAAAAAGAGATTAAAGAAATAGATGTCGAACTAGCAGTAAATTATGATGAAGTAGCAGCAAAACCAGGGTTTTTTGATGCTTATCAAGCAAAAAAAGAGAAATTAACCCAACTTATGGAAACCTGGGAAGAAATTACTTTACAGTTAGAAGATTACGCTTAATTTTTTTAGGTTTTTTTTAACGTTTGAAGGTTAAACTAAAGCATAGTTTTGTAGTCTAATTACAAAACTAAACCAATGCGTAATATTATTTTATCTATTATTGGCATTCTGCTAATAGTTGGCTCTTTTTTCTTTGCTAAAAAACTAATTGCAGATAAAAATAAACCCAAACCAGTACAAGCAAAAATTGTTAAAACGGTATTTACAGATACTGTGCAAAATAGCACCATACCAATTGTTATTGCTGCCAATGGAAGTCTTGAAGCAAAACGTAGATTAGAAATCTATGCAGAAGTGCAAGGGATCTTTAAACCAGGAAGCAAACTCTTTAAACCAGGACAGGAATATAGAGCAGGACAGACTTTAATAAAAATAGATGCTGCAGAATATTATGCAAGTGTACAATCTTCAAAAAGTAACTTGTATAATTCTATCGCTGCAATTATGCCAGATTTACGATTAGATTTTCCAGATATTTTTGACAAATGGCAAAACTATTTAAACAGTTTCGATTTAAATAAGACAACTCCGAAATTACCTGAAATGACTTCCGATAAGGAAAATTATTTCATTACAGGGAGAAGCATAGTTTCTAATTACTACAACGTAAAAAATTTAGAACAACGTTTAGCTAAGTACTATATTTCTGCTCCTTTTTCAGGAATTTTAACCGAAGCTTTAGTAACCGAAGGCACTTTAATTAGAAGCGGACAAAAATTAGGGGAGTTTATAGATACTTCTGTTTATGAAATGGAAGTCGCTATTAGTAAAGCTTATGCTAATTTGCTAAAAGTTGGAGAAAGTGTTGCATTAAATAATTTAGATAAAACCGAAACTTATACCGGTAAGGTATCTCGTGTAAACGGAAGCATTGATGCTACTACACAAACCATTACTGCCTTTATAGAAGTGAAGCATGAAAATTTAAAAGAAGGTATGTATCTGGAAGCAAATCTAAATGCAAAAGAAGAGAGTGATGCGATAGAAGTGGATAGAAATCTTTTATTAGAAACCCAACAAATATTTGTAGTTAAAGATACTTTATTAGATGTTATAGATGTAAAGCCAGTATACTTTTCGGATACAAAAGTGGTTTTAAAAAATGTGCCAAACGGAACCATTATACTTAAGAAATCGGTTCCAGGTGCTTATGCAGGAATGTTAGTTAAGCCTTTTGAAGAAAAAAGTAATACCAAAGACAAGCAATAAGCATGAGAAAACTTATAGAATATTTTATAAAGTATCACGTAGCAGTTAATATCTTTATTATTGCTTTTGTAATTTTTGGTTATTTAGGAGTAACTTCCTTAAAGTCTTCGTTTTTCCCTTTAACCGACTCGAAAATTATTAATATTAGTGTTACCTATCCTGGAGCTTCACCACAAGAGATAGAAGAAGGTATTGTGCTTCAAATAGAAGATAACCTAAAAGGTTTAAAAGGTATTGATCGAGTAACTTCGGTTTCTAGAGAAAATAGCGGAACCATTACTGTAGAAATTGAAAAAGGAGAGAATATTGACTTCATGTTATTAGAGGTTAAAAATGCTGTAGACCGTGTGCCTTCTTTTCCATCAGGTATGGAACCTTTAATAGTAGCAAAACAAGAAGCTGTTAGAGAAACAATTTCCTTTGCTTTAAGTGGTGAAAATATTCCGCTAGTAACCTTAAAACAAATAGGTAGACAAGTAGAAAACGATTTAAGAGCTATCGATGGGATTTCACAAATAACAATTTCTGGTTATCCTGATGAAGAAATAGAAATAGCTGTAAACGAAACGAGTTTACTAGCTTATGATTTAACCTTTAACGATGTTTCGCAAGCCGTTAGTACGGCTAATATTTTAACTACAGGAGGAACTATAAAAACAGATGCTGAAGAATACCTTATTCGTGCAAATAATCGTTCTTATTATGGTGACGAACTGTCTAATATAGTAGTTCGTGCTTCTAATGATGGCAAAGTGGTGCGTTTAAAAGATGTGGCTATCATACGTGATCGTTTTTCAGAAACTCCAAATGCTACCTATTTTAATCAGAAATTATCGGTAAACATTTCGATAACAAGTACCAATTCTGAAGACTTAATTTCTTCCGCAGATAAAGTAAAAGAATATATAGAATCATACAATCAAAAACATAATAATGTACAATTAGATGTGGTTCGTGATTTGTCTAAAACATTAAATCAACGTACCGATTTATTAACAGAAAATGCCATTGTAGGTATGTTATTAGTACTCTTGTTTTTATCGGTTTTCTTGAATACACGTTTGGCATTTTGGGTTGCTTTTGGCTTGCCAATTTCGTTTTTAGGAATGTTTATTTTTGCAGGACAGTTTGATGTAACCATTAATGTATTGTCACTTTTTGGAATGATTATCGTAATTGGAATATTAGTAGATGATGGAATTGTAATTGCCGAGAATATTTACCAACATTATGAAAAAGGAAAATCGCCAATTGATGCTGCAATAGATGGTACTATGGAAGTAATCCCACCAGTAGTTTCAGCTATCATAACAACGCTACTAGCATTTTCACTATTCTTGTTTTTAGATAGTAGAATTGGTGAATTTTTTAGTGAAGTAGCAGTCATTGTAATACTTACTTTAGTTGTTTCTTTAGTTGAAGCTTTAATTATACTGCCTGCGCATTTAGCACATTCTAAAGCTTTAAAACCGCAAGTTGAAGTAGAGAATCCTTCAAAAATGAAGCAATTCTTTTCTAAGATGCGAGTAATAAATAAAGCAGGAGATAACTTTATGAACTTTCTTAGAGATAAATTATATACACCTACAATCACATTTGTATTAAATTTTAAATTACTTTCTCTTGGAATTTTTGTTTCCTTGTTAATTTTAACTTTTGGTTCTATTGGTGGCGGAATTATTGGAGTTACTATGTTTCCATCGGTTGCTAGTGATAGAGTATCTATAGAATTAGATATGCCAAATGGAACCAATGAGAAAATTACAGACTCTATTATTTCTATGATAGAAGAAAAGTCTTTTATTGTTAATCAAGAGTTAACCGAAAAATACTTAAAAGGAACCGATAAACAGCTTTTTGAAAATACTATATTAAACATTAGTAGTAGCTCTAGCGCAAGTTTAAGTATTAATTTATTACCAGGAGAAGAACGTCCAGATGCTATAAAATCCTCACTAGTGGCTAATCGATTGAGAGAACTTGTTGGACCAGTAATTGGTACAGAACGTTTGATCTTTGGTTCTGGAGGTAATTTTGGAGGAAGTCCGGTTTCGGTTTCTCTTTTAGGAAATAATATTGACGAACTTAAAGCAGCCAAAATAGAGCTAAAACAAGTTCTAGAATCTAATCCGTTATTAAAAGATATTGAAGATAATGATCCTGCAGGTATAAAAGAAATACGTATAGAACTTAAAGAAAGTGCTTACTTATTAGGCTTAAATTTAAGCACAGTAATGAGTCAAGTGCGTTCTGGTTTCTTTGGTACACAAGCGCAGCGTTTTCAAAGAGGACAAGACGAAATTCGTGTTTGGGTTCGTTACGATAGAACCAATAGAGCTTCTATTAATGATCTAGACGATATGCGAATTGTAACCCCAACAGGAGAACGAGTAACACTAAAAGATATCGCATCTTACACCATAGAAAGAGGTGACGTTGCTATTAATCATTTAGAAGGACAACGTGAAATACAAGTATCAGCAGATTTAAAAGATCCAAGTACAAGTACTACAGATATTTTGGCCGACTTAAAAAACATAACCATGGTGGAGCTAAAATCTAAATACCCAACCATATCTGCTTCTTTTGAAGGACAAAATAGAGAAAAGGAAAAATTAAATAGTTCTTTGGCAAAAGCAGGGATTCCAATTTTATTCCTAATTTATATTGTCATAGCCTTTACGTTTAGAAGTTATAGTCAGCCATTATTATTAATGCTTTTGGTTCCATTTAGTTTAACAGCAGTTGCTTGGGGACATTGGATGCTAGGTTTTTCTGTTAATATTCTATCCCTTTTAGGTATTATTGCCTTAATTGGTATTATGGTAAATGATGGCTTGGTGTTAATAGGTAAATTTAATACTAATTTAAGAGAAGGCTTAAATTTTGATGATGCGCTTTTAGATGCAGGTAAATCACGCTTTAGAGCTATTTTCTTAACCTCATTAACAACTATAGCAGGTTTAGCTCCTTTACTTTTAGAAAAAAGTAGACAAGCACAATTTTTAAAACCTATGGCCATTTCTATTTCTTTTGGTATTGCTTATGCAACTATTTTAACGCTTTTAGTTTTGCCATTATTCTTATCGTTTAGTAATACTATTAAACAAAAAGTAAAATGGTTAGCCACTGGAAACAAAGTAACAAAAGAAGAAGTAGAACGTGCTATTAAAGAACAAAATGAAGAAAATGAACATTAAAATAACCACATTATTTTGCTTTGTTGTAGGATGGAGTACTTGCTATGCACAACAGGAGTTAAGTCCAGAAGATGCTGTGAGCTATACTTTAGATAATAACTATGGTATTAAAGTGGCAAATAAGGAACTAGAAGTTTCAGAAAACAATACTAGTATCTATAATTCTGGATATTTACCATCTGTAACAGGGAGTGCAGGAGCAACGTATAATTTAGATAATAATGAATCTGAATTTTCAGATGGAAATATAACCAAATTAAATGGCGCGGAAAGTTCTAATTATAACGCCTCTTTAGATGTGAATTATACGTTGTTTGATGGTTTAGGAAGAAAGTATAATTACCAAAGTTTAAAAGAACAATACCAACTTTCCGAATTACAAGTTCGTGAAACTATTGAAAATACAATCATTGAGTTGTTTACCATTTATTATAATGTTGCACAGCTTTCAGAAAATGCAGATACTTTTCAACAAACTTTATCTATTTCTAAAGATCGTTTGGTACGTTCCGAATATCAATTTGAATATGGCCAGAACACAAAACTAGAAGTCTTGAATGCCGAGGTAGATATTAATAACGATAGTATTAATGTAATTAATACGAACCAGCAATTAAATAATACCAAGCGAGATTTAAACTTGGTAATGGGAAATGTTTTAAACGAAAATTTTAAAGTAAATACTGAAATTAATTTTCTTTTAGATATTAATAAAGAAGCGCTACTGCAAAAAGCAAAATCTAGAAATGTTGCATTAATGCAAGCCGATAAGTCGATACAAATAAGTGAATTAGATATTAAATCTGGAAAGTCTTCGTATTTACCAACTTTAGGTTTAACAGGTTCTTACGGATGGAATAAAAATAATAATAATGCGGCATCTTTTTTAGCAGGATCTACAAATACTGGTTTATCTGCAGGGCTTAATTTAAGCTGGAATATTTTTGATGGAGGAAGCACAAAAACATTAGTGAAGAATGCTGAAATAGCGCTACAAAGTCAAGAGATTCAAAAGGAAGAAATACTACTTTCTTTAGAGCGAGATTTTAATAATGCTTGGGATGATTATCAAAATAAGTTAACTATTTTTCGTGTACAGGAGAATAATATAGTAACTGCCCAAAATAATTTTGATCGTTCGCAAGAAAAATTCAAAATAGGTCAAGTAAATTCAATTGAATTTAGACAAGCACAACTAAATCTTCTTAATGCCGAATTAAGTAGGAATCAAGCGAAATATGAAGCGAAACTATCCGAATTACAGGTGTTACAGCTAAGTGGAGAATTGCTAAATATTGCTTATTAAAAGGAGGGGTTTATTTTGACTGTGCATTTCATCGAATAAATTTGGATTTTATCTAGTTATCAATTAGTTTCGTAATAGAATTAATCCCAAATCTATTCATTATGAAGACTTTAAAGCTAACCACACTATGTCTTTTTATTAGTACTATTTTATTTGCTAATGTTTCACAAATTGAAAAAGAAGCACTAATAGCTTTGTATAATACTACCCAAGGAAGTCAATGGAATACTTCATGGGATTTAAATAAACCGGTTGCAACTTGGTATGGTGTTACTATTCAAAAGGATAAGGTTGTAGGTCTTAATTTGCATAACAATAATTTACAAGGAACACTTCCTCAAGAAATAGGAAATCTTACCAATCTTCAAAATATAAATCTTGGTTTTAATAAAATAAAAGGTCATTTGCCTAAAGCATTCTTTAATTTAAAAGAATTAAGATCGGTAAAATTATTTGTAAATGCTTTTGAAGGAGATATCCCTAGCGAAATTGGACAGCTAACTAAATTAGAGGTTTTAGAATTATTTAGTAATACTTTTACGGGAGAAATACCAACTACTATTGGAAACTTAACAAACTTAAAAACGTTAGTATTAGGAAGTAATTACTTAACAGGTAATATACCAACAGAAATTAGTTTATTAGCACAATTAGAAACATTAAGCGTAATAGATAATAAGTTAGTTGGCGAAATACCAGCAGAATTAGGCAATCTAATTCATCTTAAAGAGCTCGTTTTGGCAAGTAATGCACTAACAGGTAATCTACCAGTAGAACTAAATAAACTTACAGAGCTAAACACGATAATGGTTAGTGGTAATAAGTTAAATAAAGATATGGTTAGTATTATAGATCGAAGACCAGAAGACATACAAATGAAACTTCAGTTTATTACAGACTCTGCTTTAGCAACAGAAGAAGATTAATAAGCGTAATTTTATATTTATTAAATAGGCAAAATTTATTTTGCCTATTTTTATTTCATGGAAGAACACTTTTTTCAATGCCCATATTGTTGGCAAGATATATCGATGTTATTAGATAATAGTATTTCTAATCAAAGCTATATTGAAGATTGTGAGGTGTGTTGCAATCCTATTGAAATAAAAGCACAATTTATTAATTTAGAACTTGCTGGTTTTCAGGCAAAAAATATTGAGCAATAATTTTTTTTAAAATTATCCTTGTAATATCTAAAAAGCGTTGTATATTTGCAGTCCGAAACAATTTGGTCGCCATTATGAAGCGAAAGTTAAAAGCTAAGTAAATTGTTTTGATTTAAAATCGCGGGATAGAGCAGTAGGTAGCTCGTCGGGCTCATAACCCGAAGGTCACTGGTTCGAGTCCAGTTCCCGCTACTAGTAAAGCTTCACAGAAATGTGAGGCTTTTTTTATACCGTAAAATGTGAGGTATATCACTTTCTTTTATGTTATCCCTTTTGTTAAATGTTTATTAGTGTAGTTAAAAGATGTACAATTCGGCATACATCTTTTATAGGATGTTTATTTAGATCGTTTTTTTCCAGTGATTTTTTCGATTTTTATTAAAAATACAGCAGGAATTTCATCTTTATAAATTTTACTAGAAAAGTCACTAATAAAATTTGCTTTGGTATGTTCTTTTTCTATAATAATATCTTTAATTCCTAAAGAGAATTTGTGTAAATAGGCTTTTGCATCACTACCAAAATGTTGTTCAAATTTGCCATGCACTAGAACAGATTTCCAATTGGTTACGTCATCCACATCTGAAACGAGCAAAGAAATTGTTGGGTTTTGTCGCATTGCGTTCATTTTGTGTCCATCTCCAGAGTAACATATAATCGCATTGCTTACTTTGTCAAAAAAGTAAGTAATTGGTATCACATAAGGTGCTTTTTTAAAGATGTATCCTAATTGACCAATGTAGTTGTTTTCTAAAATGTATTCCGTTTCTTTTTCTTCTAAATTTTTAAACATGGCTTTTCGTGGTTTTAGTGTTTGAATTATCTATTTTTAAATCTGGTATTTTAATAAGCTCTATTGTTTCCGAAGCCAAAACAACTTTACCATTAGTAGTTTCAATTTCTCTTCTAATCAAATCATTTAATTGGTGTTTAGTATATCTTCTTTTTTTGTAATCTACAATATATCTTAAGTTAAATGAAATCCAGTTGTCTGTTAACGTAGTTGCGAGTGAAGGTTCTACCATAGCATCCTCTATATAATATTTTTTTACAACTTCCTGCCATTGTTCTTTAGACGCTTTAGTATATTCAGCAAGTGTGGTAGTCGCTGCTTTAATGATTATGGATTTTGCCAACGCAATATCAGAACCATAACGAATAGGTAAATTGAACTCGTCCCAAATAAAAGGGAAATCTTTGGAGTAGTTATAAACAGGACCTTTAAATACAAACGCATTACTTAGTTTTACAATTCTACCTGTATAATTATCACTTTCTACCCATTGTCCAATTTCCATCATGGTGGTGTAAATACTATCTACGTCAATAACATCTCCTTTTATTCCATTAATTTCAATTCGATCTCCTGGTTCGTATACTTTTACAATAAAAATATATACAGAGCCTGCAATACTTAATATTAATTCTTGTAACGTAAAAGCTAATCCTGCGGAAAGCAACCCTAGTGTAATGGTAAAGTCTTTAATGCTTCCGGTGAAATATAAAATAGTAACAAAAGCAAGTATAAAATAGCCTAGTAATTCTACTCCTTTTTGCGATTTATACCTTACGGAAGTATTCGCTATATTTCGTTTTAAAAACCTTCTAATAAACTGAATACACAATAATACAAATCCAGCGATTATAAGGTATTTAAGTATGCTTTTCACAAGAGGATACTCTAGAAATAATTGCTGTATGGTTTCCATTTTATATGTCTATAAATCTTCGTAAAGTCTTAATGTATTTTGAAGTGAGGTTATTTTGTTTTGCATGTTTTCTACGCGCTGTAATAAATGATAAACAGCATCTAAACCTTCTAAATTAATATGAAGATCAAAGTGTAAACGGATCAGTTTTTCAACCTCGATAATTTGTGTTGTTTTAATAAAGTGATCATTATTTAAAACCACAATTTCAATTAGTTCATATTCCTTTAAATCATGGATAAACGTTGTAGGCACTTTGTAATGCGAGCAAAAGGTGTTGATCGAAATTAAATCTGTTACTTCCATAATTATCTTAGTTTTTGAAGTTCTGTAAATAACTCTTTCTCTTTATCCGTAAGCTTTGTAGGTGTTTTTAGTTGATATGTAATATATAAATCGCCAAATTGTCCTGCTTTTTTGTATTTCGGAAATCCTTTTCCTTTCAACTTCACTTTCGTTCCGTTTTGCGTCTCTGGTTTAATTGTTAATTTAACTTTGCTAGTAAACGTATCCACCATCAAATCGCCACCAAGCATTGCGGTATATAAATCTAAATTTACAGTAGTGTAAAGGTTGTCTTTATTTCTTTTGAATTTTGTGTGATTATGAATGGAAAACTGAATTAATAAATCACCATTTGGTCCACCATTAACTCCTTTTCCACCATGCCCTTTAATCTTAATGGTTTGCCCGTTTTCTACTCCAGCAGGAATAGTAATTCGTATGTTTTTATTATTTACAGTAAGCGTACGCTTGTGCTCTTCATAAACATCTTTAAGATCTAACTGAAGTTCTGCATTAAAATCTTGTCCTCTAAATCTAGAATTCCCTGAACCTCTTCTTCCTGAAGCTTGCCCGCCAAACATATTGCTAAAAATATCTTCGAAATCTCTTTCACTATAACCGCCAGAACCTCCTGCTTGCCCTTGGTACGCCCGTTGCTGTCTGCTTTGCTGTTGTTTTGCTTGTTCGTAGGCTTCCGAGTTTTGCCAATGCTCTCCATACTGATCGTATTTTTTGCGATTTTCAGGATTACTCAATACTTCATTAGCCTCATTGATTTCTTTAAACTTTTTTTCCGCTTCTTTATCATTCGGGTTTAAATCGGGATGATGTTTGCGAGCCAATTTTCTGTAGGCTTTTTTTATGTCTTTTTCAGATGCTGTTTTAGAAACTCCTAAAGCTTTATAATAATCTATAAATGCCATTTATTTCGTTTTATGATTTTCAATATGGTGTTTTAACTTTTGCTTTAACGTATTTAAGTAATCTTGCAAAACCGTAGGGTTTATATCTGGGTGTTCTATGGAGGGAATCGTACTTGGATCTTCCATTAAAAACGTATATAACTCTGGATAGTTAGTCTCAATGTTATAGGTTAGCTCTGTAATTTGCGTTAATAACTCCTGTTCTGTTTTCATACCTAAACCTGTTTAATATCTATAAAATTACTAATAAAATTATAAGAATAATATGATTAAAATCAGTTTAAGGTGTTAGTTATTAGCTAATTATTCTACCATCTTCCATAGTAATAATACGATCGGTACGATTAGCGAAATCTTCGTCATGTGTGACAATTAATAAGGATAGGTTATCCTCTACGCTCAATTTTTTAAATATATTAAAGACATTATCTGCATTATGGCTATCTAAGTTTCCGGTAGGTTCATCTCCCATAATAATTAATGGGTTATTTATAAGCGCTCTAGCAATTGCAACACGTTGTTTTTCTCCTCCAGAGACTTGAGATGCTCGCTTATGTGCTAAATGTTCGATGTTTAATATTTTAAGTTTTTCAAGTGCGTCTTTTTCAATTTCTTTAATACTTTTTTCGCCTAGTTTTTTAGCAGGAAGCATCACGTTTTCTAAAACTGTAAACTCGGAAAGCAAATAATGAAACTGAAATACAAAGCCTATATGTTTATTTCTAATAAACGTTAGTTTTTGTCTGCTTTCTCCGGTTATTAAATCGTTATTCAAATTTAATTCTCCTTCGTATTCTGTGTCCATAGTAGATAGGATGTAGAGTAAGGTAGATTTTCCACAACCAGATTTACCCATTATGGAAACGAATTCACCTTTATTAATTTTAAAATTAATATCCTTAAGCACATGAAAAAGTACAGGTTTTTTAAAGTATTTATTTATGTTTTTTGCTTCTAGAACTGTTTCCATTATTGTCCTCTTATTATTTTTACTGGATCTATTTTTTTAGCTTTAAGCGATGGTAAATAACCTGCAAAAAAGGTAGAGATGATTGCAAAGGAGAAACCTATTATATAATACCAAACATTAAAATCAATAGGATAGGTATCTACTTTTGCTAATGCATCTGTTTTAAACGGAATAGTGCTAATTATATTCGTGAATATTAAGCCTATTAATAGTCCTAGAATACCACCTATGATACCAATTATCAATGCTTGACTCATAAAAATGTACTGCACATCATTCCCCGAAAAGCCGATTGCTTTTAAGATAGCAATATCATTCATCTTTTCGTAAATAAGCATGCTTAAAATATTATAAACACCAAAACCAGCGACGATTAATAAGGCTATAGATACGGCGTAAGTAATAAGGTTTCTAACATTTGTTCCTGTTTCAAATTGTGCATTAGCAGTTTTAATATCTATTGCAGTTACATTAAATTGTTGCTCTGTTTTTTGAGATAAGAGTAATGCTTTTTCGATATCATAAAGCTTTACATTAATATCTGTGATGTAATTTTGTGCTTCTCCTAAAATACGTTGTACAGTTTTTAAGTTTACAAAACTTTGAATGGCATCTATATCGGAAATGCCGCTTTGATAAAATCCCACAATTTTTAAAGGAAATATATCTCCTTTTATCGTGCTTATTTGAACTCTGTCACCAACAGATAATGCCATTTTTTTTGCAATACCAGAGCCTAATAATATGCCGTTTTCTGTGTTTTTAAGTTTTTCGGGAGAACCCGCAATAATATAATCTCTAAAATTAAATAGTCTCGCTTCTTCAACTGGTTGTATTCCTGTTAGATTACCTGCAATTTCAATAGATCCAGCTATGTAAAATATTTGCATTTTTACTTGAGGAATGGCACCTTTTACTTCTTTGTTTTTATTTAAAAAATGAATAATTGGTGAAGCGTTATGAATTTTTTTTTGACTTAATTTAGGTTTAATGGAATGCACCACATTAAAGCTGTTTTTAAACGCATCATAGCCATCTACGGGTTGTTTTTTTGAAGGTTCAATTTCGTTATAAATATGAATGTGAGGGGTTTGGTTTAAAATTAAATCGTCTAGCATATTATTTAAACCTGTCATAAAGCTAACTAAAGTAATGTAAGCGCCAATACCAAAAGTAACACCTAAAGCAGCAATAGCAGTAGACTTAAATTTGGTTATTAGTTGCTTTTTTGCAATGTCTAATATGACGGTCCAGTTTACCATTATTCTGGTTTATATATATAGGTGTCTTTGGTAATCCCACTTAAGACTTCCGAGAATTCCATATTTTCTAAACCTGTTGTAATAGGCACTAAACCATCATCTGTGTTTACTTGGTTGTTATCTGTGATGTAACTTTTTGGAACCGTTAAAATCTTTTTCTTTTTAGATATTATAATATTTGCTTCGCCAGAAAGTCCTGGGTACAGTACTTTTGGGGGTTTTATAAATAGGGCTTCCACTTTAAAAGTTTGATTTCTCGCATCTTTTTTAGGATATATTTTTGAGACTTTGCCTTGTAATACTTTACCTGTATAAGCATCCAACGTTACTAAAACATCTTGGTTTTTTATAATTTTAACGATATCTACTTCATCTACCAACATTTCAATGATAAAGGTAGAAGCACTTCCAATAGAAGCAACAGGTTCCATGGTATTCACTAATTCTCCAGGTTCTTTATAGAGGGCATAAACTTTGCCATGAATAGCACTTCTTACAGTGAAATCTTTCGTGCTAATTAATGCGGTTTGGTAGTTGTTTTGTGCTTGCTTAACACTTGTGTTTAAGTGGTTTTTAGTTTGGTTGTATTTGTTTTTAAGTACAGCTAAATTGTTTTTAGACAGTTGGTAGTTTAATTGTTTTGTGTCAAATTCAGCTTTAGATCCAATGTTTTGTTTCCAAAGATTTTGTTGTCTGAAAAAGGTAATCGAATCGTTTTTATACTTCAGAATAGCAGCTTCTATTTCCTCTTTAATTCCAAATAAAATAGCAGCGTTTCCGTTGTAATTTTCTTTTGCTAAATCTAAAGATAGCTTTGCGTTTTGCGTATTTAAAACTGGTGTGTTGTTTATTATTTGAGAGATGGCTTCGTCTTTTTTTATGTTATCACCTTCTTCAACAAAATTCTTCTCTAAAATACCTGCAACAATGGCATAAGCTTGGTATAAACTATCTGGTTGTATAGTGACAGAAGTGTAAACAGACTCTGTTAAATCTTGTTCTGAAGGAAGGATTTTGCCCTCCTTTTTAGAGCAGGAGAAACAAAAAAATAGTAAGGCTATTGCAAATAAATATCTCATTTGGTATTAGTCTATTTTTTTTATAATCCATTGTTTGTTTTTTGTCATAACAGCTACTAATTTTTTAGAAAGGAACTGGGATGATATCACTGGTGCTTTCTTTAAATTTGTAGTCGATAATTCTACAGGAGTAGCTTCTGTTAAATAAGTTATAACCTTTCCGGAAGAATCTATAACTACTTGAAAATAGTTGTATTTCACGATGTCCTTATTAAGCAGGTTGTTTTTACCTAAATCTACTTTAACTAATTCTAATGCGATAGCATAATTATTGGAAAAGGTAGTAGCATTTAAAAACTGAGGTTCAATAACAGTTTTTCCAGATGTATCAATAAATCCATAATAGTTTATACCATCTTTTTGTTGTTGGATTAAGCATCTTTTGTTATTAAAAACCGGAGAAGAGCCAGCTTCTGTTTTTGTTTCCGTTAAATCTTCTCGAAAATCTATAACAATGGAGCCTTCTTTATTTATAAAAGCCCATTGATTATCTTTTTTGATAGCTGCTAGGTCTTCTTTAAATGTTGAAATGTAGTCTATGTTTTCTAAGGTTTGTGTAAACCCAAAAATAGGGATCAGTAATAGAGCGAATAGTAATATTGTTTTTTTCATGATCTTATTATTTATAATTATATATCTGTCTTTCTTAATTCCATTTCAAGCTTCGCAAGTAGTATTAGTTCGGATTTATTTTTTCCTGAAAAACTATTGGCAATCGCATTAGCAGTTTGTAATATTAATTGATTAACAGATGGAGAAAAAAAATGATTTTGTGCCTTTTTATAGTTTATAAAATCTGCGTAGCATTTTTCTACATCTAAATTGTTTTCACGATGCAGTATATCGAAAATAAATTCGATTTGGTAAGCGCTATCCGTGCCAAATGTATCTTTTAAAGTCTCTGTTTTTAGCCATTTCGATTTAATAATTTCTTTCAAAGTTATCACCTCTAAAGGCGTGATACTTTTATCTGCAGCAGCTATGGCGTAAAATAGATTTCCTAAGTTTTTATAGAAATTTAGAGTTGTTTTGTGCTTTTTTTTCATACTGTAGGTGTTTCCTAAGTATAAATATAATTACCTGTTAGCTATTAAATTATGATATTAATCAGTTATTAGAATTAAATAAGTGTGGTTTAGGACATATAGTTTTGTATTTTTAAAGCAGTATTAAAACATTATAATTATTTATGTTTAAAATAGACCAGGAGATTTTTAATGTACTTTTTGAAGCCGTTTCAGAAGGTGTAATTGTTGTAGATGAAAAACAGAATATTGTTTTTACAAACGATTCGACAGATCTCATGTTTGGCTATAAAAAAGGCGAACTTATAAACCAAACGTTAAATGTGCTTATTCCAAAAAATTATCATGCCGGTCATGGAGCACATTTTAATGGTTTTATGAAACACAAGGAAAGTAGACCAATGGGACGAGGTCGAGATTTGTTTGGAGCACATAAAGATGGAAGCAGCTTTCCTGTAGAGGCTGGATTAAATCCGTTTAAAATGGATGGCGAAGGATACATAATGGCTTTGGTAATTGATATTTCTGTACGTAAACAACAAGAACTAGAAATACAGCAGTTAAATGAAGATCTGGAAGAGAAAGTATTTCAAAGAACCAAAGAATTAAGCGCTACTATAGATGAATTAAAAGGCGTCAATATTAAGTTGGATGCAGAAAATAAAAAACGAATTGAAGCAGAGAACAAAATAAAAAATGCACTTAAAAAGGAAATCGAACTTAACGAACTCAAAACAAAATTCTTATCACTAGTATCGCATGAGTTTAAAACACCATTAAGCGGTATTTTAACATCCACCATGTTGTTAAGTAAGTATAAATTAGAAGAACAACAAGCAAAGAGAGATAAGCATATTGAAACAATTACCAATAAAGTGCACTATCTAAATAATATATTAAATGACTTTTTATCTATTGAAAAATTAGAAACAGGTAATGTAAATTATAAGTTTAGTACTTTTAAATTAAGTAAAGTTGTAGACGAAGTAGTTTACAATGCAAATATGCTTTTAAAATTTGGACAAAAAATAAGTTATCCAGAAAATATTGATCATATTTCGTTAACACAAGACGAGAAAATTATGGAATTAGCTTTGTCAAACCTAGTGCATAATGCTATTAAATATTCACCAGAAAACTCAACGGTAAAAATAATTGTTCATCAAGATAAAGAAAATACAATCATTCAAATAATCGATAATGGTATTGGAATTCCTGAAAAAGACCAAAAAAATATATTTAACCGTTATTTTAGAGCAGAAAATGCATTGCTAACACAAGGAACAGGAATTGGACTAAACATAATAAAAACCCATTTTGAAAATTTAGGCGGAACCATATCGTTTACAAGTGAAGAAAATAAAGGATCCACATTTATAATTACAATTCCAAATATTGCCCAATAATGAAGAAAATTTTATTAATTGAAGATGATGTTGTTTTAAGAGAAAACACAGCCGAACTTTTAGAGCTTTCTAACTATAATGTCGTTACAGCTGCAAATGGAAAGTTGGGAGTAGAAGCAGCAATTAAAGAGCTTCCAGATATTATAGTTTGTGATGTCATGATGCCAGAATTAGATGGTTATGGCGTATTAGAAACTTTGTTTAAAAATGAAAATACACAACACATTCCGTTTGTTTTTCTATCTGCAAAAACTGAACGAAAAGATGTAAGAAAAGGAATGGATCTTGGTGCAGATGATTATATAACAAAGCCTTTTGATGAAAATGAACTTATTAGTGCTATTGAAAGTAGAATTGCTAGAGCATCTATTTTAAAAGACATAAGAGATAAGGAGCATACAGAAATAGAAACAGAAGAAGAGGATGAAATAAGAACACTTAACGATCTTAAAAACTATTTTGATGACAATGGAAAACCTTTTCATTTTTTACAAGGCGATATAATTTATGAAGAAGGTCAAAACTCCAATTATATATTTTTAGTAATTCAAGGTATCGTAAAATGTTATAAGTTAGACGAGCAAGGCAAAGAGCTTACAACTGCTTTGTATAAAGAGGATGACTTGTTTGGTTACACCTCGTTTATTCAAAATATAGCGTATCAAGAATCTGCAGCAGCAATTAAAGAAACTAAATTAGTTGGTGTTTCTAAAGATCAACTAAAAGGGATTTTAAATACAAATCATAAAGTGACTTTAGAACTTATACAGTTGCTTACAGATGATTTAAAAGGAGTTAAAAATCAATTATTGGAAATGGCGTATAGCTCTGTAAGTAAAAAAACAGCAAGTACCATTTTAAAATTTTCCGAAAAATTAAATTGCAAACCTAACCAGCCTATAAAAATTTCGCGTAGTGATTTGTCTAGTGCTGCTGGTATTGCCACCGAAAGTCTAATACGAACCTTGTCTAGTTTTAAAAAGAAAGGTTTAATTGAAATTGAAGGTAGAAATATTAAGATTCTAGATATTGAAAAATTAGAACAAATAGTTTAATTTTTTAAAAATAGTATCAAAGTGATATTCGTCATATTTTAAAAAGACTGTTAAAATTAACTTTGTTTTTTTAAGTAGAATACCAATGTATAATATTTTATTACCAACAGACTTTTCTAAGAATTCATGGAATGCTATTAAATATGCTTTGCATTTTTACGAGTATTCCATATGTAATTTTTATTTGCTCCATGTAAATAAACTAAATAATATAGCTATGGATGATACCTCATATATAGCTACTTCGACTACGATACAAGACGAATATATTAAGCCTTCTAAAAAGAAGTTGGTAGCACTTTTAAAAAAAATCGCTAATCAAATACCTAATAATACCAATCATAAGTTTTATACCGTTTCAGATTATAATTTTTTTATTGAATCGATAAGAGAGCAAGTTCAAGAAAAAAAAATAAATACCATTGTAATGGGAACAAAAGGAGCTTCTGGTCTCAAAAAATATATTGTTGGGAGTAATACTGCAGATGTAATAACAAAAGTAAAATGCACCACTTTAGTTGTGCCAGAAAACGCAAAGTATCATAAAATTGAAGAAATAGCTTTTCCTACAGATTATTCTATAAATTATAACCTGCAAACCTTATTTCCGCTTTCCAAAATTTTAGACAGAACCACTTCGCAATTAAGAATTATACATATTAAAACAGAGGCTGAAAAATTAAATACGAATCAAGAAAAAAATAAAGAATTATTAGCAGATTATTTTAATAATTACAAGTATAGTTTTCATTATTTAACAAGTAAAAAAGTGGAAGATGCTGTGCAGTGCTTTATTGAAAGCAGAGATGTAGACTTAATAACTATGGTAGCAAAAAATCTTAATTATTTTCAGCAAATATTATTTCATAATAAAGTTGAAGAAATTAGTTACCATACAGATATTCCCTTTTTAGTAATGCATGAAATTTAAAAAAAAAATGGAACTATGACTAAAGTCATAGTTTCTCATTTTTTATAAAAGTATATTTATAATGTAATTTAAGGGGTTTATGTTATACTACATGAATTAAATTACTTGCTATTAATCCATGAAAAAGCCAGATTAAAAAATCTGGCTTTTTTTATTTTATGAAACTCTTTTCTTCTTGGTTTACTGATATTTATCATAGTTTTTTTTAGTTTACTTTTTTAATTTTAATGTATTAAAAATAAACACTTTAGGTATGATGAAAATAATGATTCCAACCGATTTTTCCAATAATGCAATGAATGCTATTACCTATGCATTAGAGTTTTTTAAATATCAAAAAGTAGAGTTTTACTTCATGCATGCATATCAAGCTGAGGTATATAATCATGAAGCTTTATTAAGTAGAACAGATTTTAATGATATTTTGAAACGTGTTAAGTTGCAATCAGAAGAGAATTTAGCAGACTTATTGCGTACTGTTAAAGAAATTTCTCCAAATCCTAGATTTACCTATTATACGATATCTGCTTATAATTCTTTGCTTGACGAATCCGATTTAATCGTAGATGGTAAAAATATAGACCTCGTAGTGATGGGAACTAAAGGAAAGAGCAATACAAGAAATATAACCTTTGGAAGCAATACACTACAGGTTTTAAAATATGTACGATGCCCAATATTGGCGATTCCAGAAGATTATAAATATCAACAACCTAAACACGCGCTGTTTCCAACTAATTATTTAATTCCATATAAGAGAAGAGAGTTAAAATTAATATGTGATTTGCTTTCCCCGTTTAGAACAAAAATAGACATGCTATATGTATCTAAAAATGGCAAATTGTCTTTCAGACAGGAAGATAATAAAGCATTTATTGAAGAAACTATTTGTAAAAATAATATAAGCTATTACACTACAGATAATAAAAAGATAGATAGCGCTATTAATACGTATGTTTCCGATAATACTATAGATTTTTTAATTATGGTAAATACACAGCATTCTTATTTAGAGAATATATTATTTCAATCTACTATAGATAAAATAAGTTTAAAACTTGAAGTTCCATTGCTAGTGTTACAAAACTTAAGACGTGAATATTAAAAAAAATAAACACCATGAAAAGAATATTATTACCAACCGATTTTTCTAATAATGCATGGAATGCTATTCAATATGCACTACACTTATTTAAAAATGAAACATGTTTCTTTTACATTTTAAATACATATACTCCAGTTATTTATCAAATGGAATATATGCAAGTTAGCAATGCGCAATTCAGTGTGTTTGATGCTGCCAAAGAAAGCTCTTTAAAAGGTTTAGCTACTATTAAGACCAGAATTAATGAAAAATTTTCTAACCCTAAACATACTATTGAAACCATTTCTGCTTTCAATAATTTAATTCCAGAAATAAAAGAAATCGTAAATCGTGAAAATATAGATTTGGTGGTTATGGGTACGCAAGGAGCTTCCAATGTGCAAGGTGTGTTGTTTGGCTCTAATACGGTTCATGTTTTTAAAAGCATTAGAGTGCCAGTTTTAGCTATTCCTAGTAATTTTGAGTTTGAACCACTTCATGAAATTTTATTCCCAACAGATTATGAGGTAGCTTTTCAAGATAAACAAATGCTTCCATTGGTAGCGATGGCATCAGCATATACCTCTCGTGTTAATGTTTTACACGTTAATTATGGAGAATCACTTTCCGAAAAACAACAAATAAATAAACAAAAGCTAGAACTGTATTTTAAACATGTAGCACATTTATTTCATGATGTAAAAAATAATAATGTGGAAGACGCTATAAATGAATTTCAAAGAAAAGCTAGAATTAATTTTCTAGTAATGATAAATAATAAACACTCCTTTTTTGAAAACTTATTCTTTAAATCAACTATTAATCAAATAGGGTTTCATCTTAATATTCCATTTTTAGTTATTCCTTCAAAATTATAAATATTAAAAATGAAAAAGAATATATTAATACCAACAGATTTCTCTGATAATGCTTGGAGTGCTATAGTTTATGTCTTAAAATTATATGCAAAAGAATCTTGTACCTTTTATTTTTTTAATACTATAAATAATGAGGCTTTAGCGCAAAGAAGCCTTGTTACGGGGCATTTTTTAGAAGAACTAAAAACGAAGGCATGGCAAGAGTTACTCGATTTAAAAGAGCTGGCTATGGTTTCTAATGATACCGAAAATCATGATTTTGAAATTGTTTTAAGTACTGAAAAATTAACTTCAGCTATTTTAAATACGATTAAAGAATATCAAATTAGTCTGGTAGTTATGGGAACAAAAGGAGCATCTAATAAAGACACCATTTTCTTTGGTAGTAATACCATATCTGTTTTTAAAAATATAAAATCCTGCCCAGTTTTGATTGTGCCAGATGAGTATGATTTTGTAAAACCAAAAAAAGTTGCTTTTCCAACAGATTATAATCGTTTTTATAAAGATACAGAACTAGAAGCCTTAAGCGAAATAACCCAGTTATATAATGCTACGATTAAAATAATTCATATTCAAGAAAGAAAAGAGTTAAGTAAAGTACAACAGTATAACCTTAATCAGTTGGATAGATTTTTACAAGATTTTGAGCACAGTTTTCATTGGATGCCAAATTATGCTAAAAAAGCAACAGTAATTAATGATTTTATTGAAGAGTTAAGTATTGATTTACTTGCAATAGTAAACTATCAGCATAGTTTTATTGAAAACCTTATTAAAGAACCAGTAGTGAAAAATATAGGTTCTCATCCTATAATACCATTATTAGTAATTCCAGAATAAATAAAATGTAAACTTTTAAATATATAGCTATGATAACTACAAAAACGCAAAACAAATATTTGGAACTTATGAGTGCATCCGAAATGCACCAAGCATCTAAAAAATGGTATTCCGAATTAAGCTTTATAAAAGATGAACAATTATTTTTAGACGATTTAGTAACAACGTATACTTTGCAGCTTATAAATAAAGAAGAATTTGCAGATACTACAGAAATAGTAGACGTTTTAAATAGATCTCAAAAACGAAATAATGAACTCTTAAATATTGTTAGAACGCATACCAATGATTTAGAAGTTTTAGTCGATAATATTAAGAAACCTAAAGAAGAAGTAGGTTATAAAAAAGAGCATAAAG
Source organism: Lacinutrix cladophorae (assembly GCF_053604645.1). Taxonomy (NCBI): domain Bacteria; kingdom Pseudomonadati; phylum Bacteroidota; class Flavobacteriia; order Flavobacteriales; family Flavobacteriaceae; genus Lacinutrix; species Lacinutrix cladophorae. The sequence continues at coordinate 555,201 of NZ_JBSHNR010000110.1, forward strand.
AACTTATAAAAGTGATTAGTGAATTTTTTATCGATTATAAAAATCTAAAAACACAATTGTTTCAAATCTTTAAAAATATTTTAAAAGATGAAAAACAAATTCGTTTACTAAATAGAGAATAAGTGGAAAACAAATCATTTTTAATATTTCAATACGCTTAACTAGTCTTTTCTTTACTATTTATTAATAAATAAAGAGGATGTTTATAAAACGGTAATAACCTTAATAATTTATCCTAGATTAACTATTAATTTTATGAAATAATGAGCATCTTTGTAATGCTAATTTTTATTAGAAATTAAACAAGTTTATTAAACGTATCAAAATATTAAAAATGAACAAGCAAATTGACCAACAAGCAGCAGATAACATAAGAGCCTTGGCTGTAGCTATGGTAGAAAAAGCCAAGTCTGGACATCCAGGTGGGCCAATGGGAGGCGGAGATTTTATGCATATTCTGTATTCCGAATTCTTTAACTACGACCCATCAGATATGACGTGGCCGTTTAGAGATCGTTTTTTTATGGATGCTGGTCATTTATCTACTTTAATGTATGCGCAATATTATCTTTTAGGTAATTATAAAAAGGAGGATGTAGCAAACTTTAGACAATGGGGTTCTATTACTCCTGGCCACCCAGAAGTAGATGTTGCAAGAGGTGTAGAGAATACTTCAGGACCTCTAGGTCAAGGACACACTATGGGAGTTGGAGCTGCAATTGCCGCAAAATACTTACAAGCACGTTCTGGAGATTGGATGAATCATAAAGTATATGGTTTTATTTCTGATGGAGGAATTCAAGAAGAAATTTCACAAGGAGCTGGTCGAATTGCTGGTCATTTAGGTTTGAATAACTTTATTATGTTTTTCGATTCTAATGATATTCAATTATCCACTTCTACAGATGAGGTGACTTCTGAAGATACTGCCATGAAGTATGAAGCTTGGGGATGGAAAGTAATAACTATCGATGGTCATAATCATGACGAGATTAGAAAAGCTTTAACAGAAGCTAATAACGAAACAGAAAAACCTACTTTAATTATTGGTAAAACAATAATGGGTAAAGGTTGTGTTACTGCCGATGGAAGTAAATATGAAGGACATTGTGATTCTCACGGACAACCAATTAGTAAGACCGGTGCAGATTACGAAAAAACATTATTAAACCTAGGTGCAAACCCAGAAAGTCCTTTTGATATTTATGAAGAGGTGCAAGCATTTTATAAAAATATTATAGCTGAAAAAACGGCTCAAGCTGCCAAAAAGAAAGAAGAAATTGCTAGTTGGAGAAAAGCAAACGAAGCATTAGCAACTAAATTAGACTTTTTCTTATCTGGTGAATTACCAGAATTAGATTTTTCTTCAATAACTCATAAAGCTGGTTTAGCAACAAGAGCAGCTTCCTCTGGAGTATTAGGGTATTTAGCCGAAAATGTAGAGAACATGATTGTTTCCTCGGCAGATTTATCAAACTCCGATAAAACAGATGGTTTCCTTAAAAAAACACACGCTATACAAAAAGGCGACTTTACAGGTTCTTTCTTGCAAGCAGGAGTTGCAGAGTTAACGATGGCTTGTATTGCTAACGGATTAGCTTTACATGGAGGAGTTATTCCTGTTGTTGCGACATTTTTTGTGTTTTCCGATTATATGAAACCTGCAATTCGTTTAAGCGCATTACAAGAACTAGGTGTCAAATACGTTTGGACACATGATGCGTTTAGAGTAGGTGAAGATGGACCAACTCACCAACCAATCGAGCAGGAAGCACAAATACGTTTATTAGAAAAACTGAAAAACCATAGTGGGGACCCAAGTTTCTTAGCTTTACGCCCTGCAGATGCAGCAGAAACTAGTGTTGCTTGGAAAATGGCTTTAGAAAACAAAAGCAGACCTACTGGTTTAATTCTTTCGAGACAGGGAATTCAAGATGTAGAGCCACAAGGAGATTCAAGATACAACGAAGCTTTAGCTGCCGAAAAAGGCGGTTATTTAGTAAAAGAAGTAGCAAACCCAGATGTAGTTTTAATCGCAAACGGATCAGAAGTTGCAACCTTAGTTGCTGCCGCTGAAATATTAGAGAAAGAAAATAATCTAAAAGTAAATATAGCCTCTGTAATATCTGAAGGTGTTTTTAGATTACAATCTAAAGACTATCAAAATAGTGTGATTCCTAAAAACAAACCATTGTTTGGCTTAACAGCAGGTTTACCCGTAAACTTAGAAGGTTTAGTTGGTGATGCAGGTAAAGTTTTTGGTTTAGAACACTTTGGCTATTCTGCACCAGCTACCGTATTAGATGATAAATTTGGATTTACCGGAGAGAAAGTAAGCAAACAAGTATTAGAATATTTACAAACAGTATAAAAGAATAGATATGAAATTTTTTATTGACACAGCAAACCTAGAACAAATTAAAGAAGCTCAAGATTTAGGAGTTTTAGATGGTGTAACAACCAATCCGTCTTTAATGGCTAAAGAAGGAATTACTGGAGCAGAAAATATTTTAAACCATTACAAAAAGATTTGCGAACTTGTAGAAGGAGATGTTTCTGCCGAAGTTATATCTACAGATTTTGATGGTATGGTGAAAGAAGGGGAAGCTTTAGCTGCATTACATCCGCAAATAGTTGTAAAACTTCCAATGATTGCAGATGGTGTAAAAGCTTGTAAATATTTTTCAGATAAAGGAATAAAAACAAACGTAACCTTAGTTTTTTCAGCAGGACAAGCTTTATTAGCAGCCAAAGCTGGTGCAACTTATGTTTCTCCATTCTTAGGAAGATTAGATGATATATCTACAGATGGTTTAAATCTTATCGATGAGATTAGAATGATTTACGATAACTACGGATTTAGAACTGAAATTTTAGCTGCATCTATTCGTCACACAATGCATGTTATTAACTGTGCAAAATTAGGAGCAGATGTAATGACAGGACCTTTATCTTCTATTACAGGATTGTTAAAACACCCTTTAACAGATAGTGGCTTAGCTAAGTTTTTAGAAGACTATAACAAAGGAAACTAAAACAAATTCTGTTTCATTTAGAACAGTGTTTATTCAAATAAAAAAGTAGATTGTACCTTAAATACAATCTGCTTTTTTGTTTTAAAAAAATATGTAAATTAAAAATTTATTCTATTCGTAGTTTTTTCTCTTTCTTAAAATGTAGTAATTTTAGACTAATTAAAAAAAAATTCATGATTTGGTATTTTATACTTTTCCATATTCTTTCCTTTCCAAAGACAGAAGTAAATACAAAAACTACCATTTTAAATTTTGATATTATTTTAAAGGATAAAGTTGTTGGAGAGCTTCAAGCATCTAGAAGTAATAAAGATTCAGAAATTCATTACAAGAGTATAACCAACATAAAGACTAGATTTATTACCGAAATAAATGTAGACTATAAATACAATGTAGTTTTTAATAATAACAGTTTAAAAAAAGCAGATGTTATTATCACCGTAAACAACAAAACACATGCAGAAACTACCACTAAATGGCTGGGGAATCATTATTCTATTATAGAAAATGAAAAAGCGAAAGTATTTAATGCGTCTATTGATTATAGTACGATATTAATGTATTTTGAAGAACCTAAAGGGGTGTCTCATTGTTTTTCTGAAGAAGATGGAACCTTGAATATTATTAAACCTTTGGGGAATCATACTTACAAGAAAATAAATTCTAAAGGAAAAGAAAACATATATTATTATAAAAACGGAAAGCTTACCAAAGCAGAAATTGATGGCGGATTAATTAACTTTCAAATGATTGCTAAATAAGTAATAATATGTAAAACTCTAAATCATTAAAATAACTAAAAAATGAATATAGGATTAGTTTTGTCGGGAGGTGGAGTTAGAGGAGTTGCTCATATTGGAGCAATTAAAGCTTTAGAGGAAGCAGGGATATATCCTACACATATTTCTGGCACAAGTGCAGGAGCAATAGTTGGTTCTTTATATGCAGGCGGATTGACTTGGCAGGAAATTCTTCATTTTTTTAAAACCATTCCTATATTTAGAACCAATAAATTTACCTTTAAAAAACCAGGTTTTATTGATACAGAAAAACTTGCCGATGAATTTCATAGTTGTTTTCCAGAAGATAATTTTAGTAGTTTAAAAAAAAAGCTTTTTGTAGCAGCTACTAATATCGAAACCGGTAAATTAAAGATTTTTAGTTCTGGAGAATTAATAAAACCCATTTTAGCATCTGCTTCTTTTCCTGGTGTTTTTACTCCTGTAAAAATTGAAAATTCACATTATATTGATGGTGGAGTACTTAATAATTTTCCAACAGAACCTTTAAAAGGGATATGTCAATCCATGATTGGAGTGTATGTTAACCCTCTAAAACCAATTAAAGCAAGAAGTCTAAAACATTCGTATTCGGTGTTAGAAAGAGCATATAAAATTATGGCAGAATCTCATTCCATAGCTAAATTTTCAGACTGTGATCTGGTTATTTCTCCAGAAGAACTTGTTCGTTTTGGAACGTTTAATATGAAGAGTATGGATGCCATCTTTGACCTAGGATATACTAATACAAAAGAAAAAATCGCGAAAAATATTTTTAATTTAAAAGGATAGTCTTCTCCTATATTTATAAAATTATATTTTTGTAAAATGGTAGATAATTTTGAAAATGAATATTTCGGGATCGGAATTCAAAACGGAAAAACACCCGAAAACTTAGGAGTGCTTTGGCGTACAGCTCAAAACTTAGGAGCAAGTTATATTTTTACCATTGGAAATAGATACGCCAAACAAGCTTGCGATACACATAATGCAGTAAAGGCTATGCCATATTTTCACTATCCTACTTTTGAAGATTTTTATAACAACATTCCAAAAGGGGCAAGATTAGTTGGCGTAGAATTAGACGACACCGCTATAGCTTTAGAAACTTTTCATCACCCAAGACGTTGCGTGTATTTACTAGGTGCAGAAGATCATGGTTTGTCTAAACAAGCCATAGAAAAAAGCCACTTCTTAATTAAATTTAAATCCCAATTGAGCTTAAATGTATCAGTCGCTGGAAGTATTGTGATGTATGATAGAGGAATAAACAAACCAAGGTCGTAACTTTGCAATCTATTAAAAAGAAATAAAATGAAACATAAAGCAGGTTTTGTAAATATTATTGGAAATCCAAACGTGGGTAAATCTACGTTAATGAATGCCTTTGTAGGTGAGAAATTATCTATTATTACTTCTAAAGCGCAAACAACACGCCATAGAATTCTAGGTATTGTTAATGGTGATGATTTTCAAGTAGTTTTATCTGATACTCCAGGGATTATTAAACCAGCTTATGAGTTACAAGCTTCTATGATGGATTTTGTAAAATCTGCTTTCGAAGATGCAGATGTGTTGATCTACATGGTTGAAATTGGAGAAAAAGAACTTAAAGACGAAGCTTTTTTTAAAAAAATCACTAATTCTAAAATACCAGTTTTATTACTTCTTAATAAAATTGATAAATCCGATCAGGCACAATTAGAAGAACAAGTACAAACGTGGCAAGCAAATGTTCCTAATGCAGAGATTTTTCCAATTTCCGCTTTAGAAGGTTTCAACGTAAAAGAAGTTTTTAATAGAATTATTGATTTAATCCCAGAATCTCCAGCCTTTTATCCAAAAGATCAACTTACAGATAAACCAGAACGTTTTTTTATAAATGAAAACATTAGAGAGAAAATCTTAATGCATTATAAAAAAGAAATTCCATATGCTGTTGAGGTAGATACCGAAGAGTTTTTTGAAGAAGAAAATATCATTCGTATACGTTCTGTAATAATGGTAGAAAGAGAAACGCAAAAGGGAATCATAATTGGCCATAAAGGAACTGCTTTAAAACGAGTAGGTGTAGAAGCTAGAAAAGATTTAGAAAAATTCTTTGGCAAGCAAATTCACTTAGAACTTTATGTCAAGGTAAACAAAAACTGGAGAAGCAATCAAAGGCAACTAAAGCGTTTTGGATATAATAATTAATTAGTTTCGGCATGTATGCCTTTACTTCTTAGTGTATCTCGCATAAAAGTATGAAGTTCATACATTTGTGCTGTTCCTGTTTTTTTTCCAATTCTTCCGCCAAAATATAGCGCAAACCAAACAATAATCATAAACAAAGTTACTGCTAATTGTAGGGAATAATTGGTTTCTAAGGACCAGTTGGTGTAAGCCCAAACACCAAACCCAAAAAATAATCCTATAACTATAAAGTGAAAAAACATAAACATAGTCCAAACAGTAGGGTTTGGTCCAAATAAACCATAAATAGTACTGTTGGTATTGTTTTCATTTTTATTTATTTCTAAATGTAATTGTGGAGACCAAAAGTGTTGTTTTGCTTTTGGTATTTTAATAAATACATGATCATCTATCCTAGAAACTATAAAATCTTTTTGTGTTTTTTTAGTAGTTTCAAAATGGTTTAATAGTGATTCGTTATCTAGTTTTACATCAAATTTAAAACGAGGTCTTAGTACTATTTCGTTGCTTAATGACATTTTACAAATTTTTAATGTTTCAATGTACAGTTTTTTCTGTAACTAAACACTACCTTTGCAGGCGCTTACAGGATATGTAATGCAGATAAAATAAAAAATTATGAGTAATATAGTAGCTATTGTAGGAAGACCAAATGTTGGAAAGTCAACATTTTTTAACCGTTTAATTCAACGTAGAGAAGCCATTGTAGATGCAGTAAGTGGTGTAACAAGAGATAGACATTACGGGAAAAGTGATTGGAACGGAAAAGAATTTTCGTTAATCGATACAGGAGGATATGTAAAGGGAAGTGATGATATTTTTGAAGCAGAAATAGATAAGCAAGTTGAATTAGCTATCGATGAAGCAGATGCCATTATCTTTATGGTAGATGTAGAATCAGGAGTAACAGGAATGGATGAAGATGTTGCTAAATTACTTCGTAAAGTAACCAAACCAGTTTTTTTAGTAGTAAATAAAGTCGATAATGGTAAACGTGCAGAAGATGCTGTAGAGTTTTATTCATTAGGTTTAGGTGAATATTATACTGTTGCAAGTATTAATGGTAGTGGTACAGGAGATTTATTAGATGCTCTTGTTGAAGCTTTACCAGAAGTAGAAGAAACACAAGATGAAGTAGACGAACTACCTCGTTTTGCTGTAGTTGGTCGTCCAAATGCTGGGAAATCGTCCTTTATTAATGCATTAATAGGAGAAGATAGATACATTGTTACCGATATTGCTGGGACAACTAGAGATTCTATTGACACGAAATACAATCGTTTCGGATTCGAATTTAATCTAGTAGATACTGCTGGAATTCGTAAAAAATCTAAAGTTAAAGAAGATTTAGAGTTTTATTCTGTAATGCGAAGTGTTAGAGCAATTGAGCACTGTGATGTTTGTCTTGTTGTCTTAGATGCTACTCGTGGTTTTGACGGTCAAGTACAAAATATTTTTTGGTTAGCAGAACGTAATAGAAAAGGTATTGTTATTCTAGTTAATAAATGGGATTTAGTAGAAGATAAAGGAAATAACACTATTAAAGAGTTTGAACGCGCTATAAGAAAGCAAATGGAGCCTTTTACAGATGTACCAATTGTATTTATTTCGGTATTAAACAAGCAACGTATTTTTAAAGCTATAGAAACGGCAGTAGAGGTCTATCAAAACCGAAGCAAGCGTATTAAAACTAGTGAGCTTAATGAAGTAATGTTGCCAATTATAGAAAACTATCCTCCTCCAGCACTTAAGGCGAAATTTGTAAAGATTAAATACATCATGCAGTTGCCAACTCCGCAACCACAGTTTGCTTTTTTCTGTAATTTACCTCAATACGTGAAAGAACCTTATAAACGGTTTTTAGAAAATAAATTACGTGAGAAGTTTGATTTTCATGGGGTTCCTGTTAGTGTTTATATGCGAAAGAAATAATTTGTACTTTTATATTGTATATGAGGCATTTTATCACTTTCTTATTTATTCTTTTTTCTAGTTATTGCTTTTCGCAACATACAGATTTACCAAAAAATCCAAAGCCAGGGAAATGCTATATTAGATGTTTTACTGAAAATAATAAAACACAGTGGGAAGAAGTTAATTGTAAATACATACAGTATACTAAACTAAAGATTGAAAATTTTAAGGCATCATTTTTTTCTGAAAAAGACAAAAAACACATAGATAGTAAATTATTAAAAATGCTTAAAAATAATCGTACTATTGAAATAGCTTCTCATTATCATTCAAATGCTGCAGATTCTATTAATGAAAAATTATCTATAGAAAAAGGATTACAGCTTGCAGACTATTTAAAGTATAAAGGAGTAAGTCCAAATCAAATTATAATAAATGGTTATGGTAACAAAAGACCAAAATCAAGATCAAAAAAAAATGCTTATAGCTTAAATAGCAGATTTGAATATCGTTTGGTTAGTGTTGCACCTAAATAAGCTAAATTTAACTTATAATTCAAAGCTTTAGCGAAGGATTACCATCCTCCAGAAGCGCCTCCACCTCCAAAGCCACCGCCTCCGAAGCCACCACCAAAGCCACCTCCAGAGCTTCCGCCACCAAAGCCACCTCCAAAACCGCCAGAACCGCTTCTATACCCTCCACGACCAGAGTTGCTTAATATGATTGCTTCTAAAATACCTCGAGTGGTATTACTACCTCCTCCAAAATGATCAGTGCCATTACCGCCTCTAGGTCTATTTTTAGAAATAGAAATTAAAACAATAATAAAGATGATAAAAAGGAGTATAAAAAAACCAATCGGGAATTCCCCAGAACTAGACTGTCTTGAACCTTGATATTCGCCAGTTAAAATTTCAAAAATAGCATCGGCGCCTCTATTTAAACCACCGTAGTAATCGTTTTGTTTAAAATAAGGAATAATATCCCTTTCAATAATTCGTTTAGACATCGCATCTGTTAATAAATGCTCAACACCATAACCAGTTGCAATGGCAATCTTTCTATCATCTCTAGCTAGTAAAATAAAAACACCGTTATCTTTTTCTTTGCTACCACCAATACCCCATTTATGAGCCCATTGTGTGGCTAAATACATGATGTTTTCACCTTTGGTTGTTGGTATGATTCCAACTACTATTTGTGTCGATGTAGTGTCTGAATATTTAATTAATTTATTTTCTAAAGCAGTTTTTTCGTTAGAGGAAAGCATGCTAATGTAATCGTAAACACTAGTTTGAAATTCTGGTGTTTCAGGTATATCATATTGTGCAGCAATGTTTCCAAAAGAGAATAATGCAAAGCATAAAGCAAGAAAACTATATTTTCTATGTGTAAACTGAAAAAAACGAACTAAATACTTCATGTTTTTTTAACCTTTCGAAATTTCGTTAGAGAGCTCATTCGAATCTAAATTAGCGATAGGGAAGTGTTTTTTTAATTGTTCCCCTGCATGTAAAATACCATCTACTAGTCCTTGCTTAAAGTTCCCAGATTTAAAATGATTAGCAATGGTTGTTTTGGTATGGTTCCAAAAGTCTGCTCCTACCAAATCATGAATGCCTTTATCTCCATAAATAGCAAATGCTTTGTTTTGTACAGCAACATAAATTAAAACCCCATTTTGTAATCTAGTATTATGCATTTTTAAAATAGAAAACACTTCTAAAGCACGATTTTCTATGTCGCCTTTAAAAGTGTTTTCAATATGTACACGTATTTCTCCAGAGGTGTTTTTTTCGGCTAAACGAATAGCTTCAACAACTTCTTGCTCTTCTATGGTGCTTAAAAAGTCTTCTACTTTGTTAGACATGATTTTTAGTTAAAATCTACTTCTGGTGCATTTTCACTACCTGGAGCAGATTTAAATAATCCTAGTCCTTGTTTGTTTATAAATCCAGCAACTAGATTTGTAGGGAATTTTTGAATAAAAATATTATAAGCTCCTGCAAGTTCATTAAATCTATTGCGCTCTACATTGATTCTATTTTCTGTTCCTTCTAACTGACTCTGTAATTCTAAAAAGCTCTGGTCTGCTTTTAATTCTGGGTAGCGTTCTACAGAAACTAAAAGTCTTGATAAAGCACCACTTAATCCTTGTTGTGCTTGTTGAAATTTAGCCATGTTTTCAGGGGTTAACGCACTTTCATCTAAATTAATAGTTGGTTTAGTAGCTTCCGCTCTAGCTTTTATTACAGCTTCTAAGGTTTCTTTCTCATGATCTGCATATCCTTTTACTGTAGATACTAGATTAGGAATTAAATCTGCTCTACGTTGGTAAGAGCTTTCTACATTTGCCCATTGCGCTAAAGCAAGACCTTCTTTTTCAATAATTTCATTATTAATTCCAACTCCCCATTTAAATATTGCAAAAGCAATTAAGCCTAATATTATTAACGGAATAAGTACTTTTTTCATAATTGTTCGTTTTAAAGTTGTTCTTTTATTTTAGTTAATTGATTTTTAATTCCTTCTAATTTACTGATTATATCGAAATTAGTTAGTGTTTTTTGTTTTTCTTCTTTTAAGTGTGTTTTGGCACCTTCAAGAGTAAATCCTCTTTCTTTTACTAAATGATAAATAAGTTTTAGATTGTTTATGTCTTCTGGAGTAAATTTTCTGTTGCCTTTGGCATTTTTTTTTGGCTTTAAAACATCAAATTCTTTTTCCCAGAAACGAATTAATGAGGTGTTTACACCAAAAGCCTTGGCAACTTCGCCAATACCATAATATCGTTTTTCGGGTAGTTCTATAAACATTAATCTAGAGATTGATTTTCCAAACTTGCATGTTTTAATAACTCATTAAACTCTTCGGCAGTTAAACTGCCATAGTAAAAGTTTATGGGGTTTATGCGTTGTTCGTCTTTAAAAACTTCGTAGTGTAAATGCGGTGCTTCACTTCTTCCTGTACTGCCTACAAAACCAATTAAATCGCCACGTTTTACTTTTTGATTTTTTCTAACATTGTATTTGTACATGTGTGCATACAAGGAAACATATCCATAGCCATGATCAATTCTTATATGCTTTCCATAACCTGCTGCATTGCTGTCGGCACGTTCTACAACACCATCTCCTGCAGCATAAATAGGTGTTCCTCTTGGAGCTGTAAAATCCATCCCCCAATGCATTTTTCGAGCTTTGGTAAAAGGATCTGTTCGCATACCATATCCAGAAGCCATACGTGTTAAATCTTCATTTCTTACAGGTTGAATGGCAGGAATTGCAGCTAGAAGTTTTTCTTTTTCTGTTGCAAGAATAGCTATTTCGTCTAAAGATTTAGATTGTACAACAATTCGCTTTTGCAATCTATCAATACGTTTGTTACTTTCTATAATTAGTTTAGAATTGTCATAACCTTCAAAGCTTTTATATCTATTAATTCCTCCAAAACCTGCTTTGCGTTGTTCTTCAGGGATTGGGTTTGCTTCAAAATAATGTCTATAAATATTATTATCTCTATCTTCTACGTTTGCTAAAACAGCTTCTGCTTCATCAAATTTTTTATTTAGTAAATCAAAATTTAATTTTAAATTCTGTAACTCTCTATTTAAAGCTTTTTCTTTAGGAGATTCAAAGTAATTACTAGCAATAAAAAGGAAAAACAAACCAAACAAAGCTGCTGCACTAAAAAAAACAGTTATGTACTTAAAAGTACGCCGTTTTTTACGCTCAATCTTTCTATATGAAAGCGTTTCAGAATCATAATAATATTTTACCTTACTCATTATATAATTTATACTATTTTTGCATGAAATATAAATAGAGATTCTATTTAATATTTATTAGCTAACGACCAAAGATAAAAATTGTTTTGTAATTAAGACAATTTAACAACATCAAAGATTATTAAAAAACAAATGAAGTCTCAAGATATTCGCTCAAAATTTTTAAGTTTTTTTGAAGAAAAAAAGCATAGCATCGTACCATCTGCACCAATGGTTTTAAAAGATGACCCAACATTAATGTTTGTAAATTCTGGAATGGCTCCTTTTAAAGAGTACTTTTTAGGTAATGGCGAGCCAAAAAATACTAGACTTACAGATAGTCAAAAGTGTCTACGTGTTTCTGGTAAACATAATGATTTGGAGGAGGTTGGTTATGATACCTATCACCATACTTTGTTTGAAATGTTAGGTAACTGGTCTTTTGGTGATTATTTTAAAAAGGAAGCAATAGCTTGGGCTTGGGAGCTTTTGGTTGATGTATATAAAATTGATAAGGATATTTTGTATGTAACTGTTTTTGAAGGAAGCGAAGATGCAGATAAACTTGAAATGGATACAGAAGCATATGATATTTGGAAGCAATATATCTCTGAAGATCGTATTTTAAAAGGTAACAAAAAAGATAATTTTTGGGAAATGGGAGAGCAAGGGCCTTGTGGACCTTGTAGTGAAATTCATGTAGATATCCGTTCAGCTGAAGAAAAAGCTAAAGTTGATGGTAAGTCTTTAGTAAATATGGACCATCCACAAGTTGTCGAAATCTGGAATCTAGTATTTATGCAATACAACCGAAAAGCTAACGGTTCGCTTGAAAATTTACCAAACAAGCATATTGATACCGGCATGGGGTTCGAACGTCTTTGTATGGTGTTACAAAATGTGCAATCTAACTACGATACCGATGTTTTTACACCTATAATTCGTGAAATTGAAACCATTACCGATAAAAATTACGGTAAAGACGAAAAAACAGATATCGCTATTCGTGTAATATCCGATCATGTTCGTGCAGTAGCATTTTCTATTGCAGACGGACAATTACCAAGTAATACTGGAGCTGGATATGTTATTCGTAGAATTTTACGTCGTGCGGTACGTTACGGATTTACTTTCCTAGATAAAAAAGAACCTTTTATTTATAGACTAGTAGATGTATTAAGTAAAAAAATGGGAACCGCTTTTCCAGAACTTAAAGCGCAAAAACAATTGATTGAAAATGTGATTAAAGAGGAGGAAGCTTCGTTTTTAAGAACATTAGATCAAGGTTTGGCTATTTTAGATCGTATTGTTGATAATGCTTCAGACAAACAAGTTTCTGGTTCAAAGGTTTTTGAACTTAAAGATACTTATGGTTTTCCTGAAGATTTAACCGATTTGATTTTACGTGAAAAAGGGTTTTCGTATAACAAAGGAGAATTCAATAAACGATTAAAAGAACAACAAGGTAGAGGTCGTGAGGCTTCGGAATTGAAATCTGACGATTGGACCGTTTTAATAGAGGATGAAGATCAAGAGTTTATTGGCTATGACCAATTAAATGCAAAGGTTAAAATTACAAAATACCGTAAAGTCGTTTCTAAAAAGGATGGCGAATTATACCAATTAGTATTTAACTTAACTCCTTTTTATGCAGAAGGTGGAGGACAAGTTGGAGATAAAGGTTATATAGAATCTAGCAAAGGAAATGTATTTTATATTGTAGATACCAAGAAAGAAAACAATATAATAATTCATATAACTAAAGAGTTACCAAGTGATGTGTATCAAACTTTTGAAGCTACTGTAGATGCTAAACAACGCTATAGAACCGAGTGTAACCATACAGCAACACACTTATTGCATCAAGCATTACGCGAAGTTTTAGGAGAGCATGTAGAGCAAAAAGGTTCTGCTGTACACTCTAAATATTTACGTTTTGATTTTTCACATTTCTCTAAGCTAACAGTAGATGAATTGAGAGATGTAGAAAATTTTGTAAATGCTAGAATTGATGGAAAATTAGCATTACAAGAAAATAGAAACGTGTCTATGGAAAAAGCACTTGAAGAAGGTGCCATGGCGCTCTTTGGTGAAAAATATGGAGATGCTGTTCGTACGATTCGTTTTGGGCAATCTATTGAACTTTGTGGAGGTACTCATGTTAAGAATACAGGAGATATTTGGCATTTTAAAATTACTTCAGAAGGGGCAGTAGCTTCGGGTATTAGAAGAATTGAAGCGATAACTAATGATGCGGTTAAAGATTTTTATTTTGAAAATAACAGAGCGTATTTTGAAATGAAAGATTTATTAAACAATGCAAAAGAACCGGTAAAAGCATTACAAAACTTGCAAACCGAAAATACCGATTTAAAAAAGCAAATTGAAAGCTTACTAAAAGAAAAAGCTAAAAATGTTATTGGTGATTTAAAAAAGGAATTGTCTGAAGTTAATGGGATTCAGTTTTTAGCTAAAAAACTAGATTTAGATGCTGCAGGAATTAAAGATGTATGTTTTAATTTAGGACAAAATCAAACCAATTTATTTTTGTTATTTGCAACCGAACAAAACGGAAAAGCACTGCTTTCATGCTATATTTCTAAAGAGTTAGTGGCCAAAAAAGGCTTAAATGCAGGAACTGTAGTTAGAGAACTAGGTAAGCATATTCAAGGAGGTGGTGGAGGACAACCTTTCTTTGCTACTGCTGGAGGGAAAAACCCAGGAGGAATAGCGATAGCGCTTAGTGAAGCAAAAAAATATATAGAATAATATGGAAATTCTGCTATTGATGCAGAATCTATTATGAAACTTCAAACACAAATACCACTAAAGCAAGAGAAAGATAATCTAATAGATTATAACGCTAACCTCTTGCTTTTGGGTTCGTGTTTTTCAGAAAACATAGGAGATAAGTTTGGCTACTTTAAGTTTCAATCTGCGGTAAATCCTTTCGGGATTCTATTCCATCCAAAAGCTATTGCATCTTTAGTTGTTAATGCAATTCAGGGAAAAGTCTATTCCGACGAAGATGTTTTTTTTCATAACGAGCAATGGCATTGTTACGACGCACACTCTAAATTAAGTAATGTGTCTAAAGAAGTTTTGTTAGAAAATTTAAATACACAGATTGAAAGAACAAAAGAACAAATAAACAAAGCAACTCATATTATTATTACTTTGGGAACAGCATGGGTGTACAGGCATCTTAAAACTCTAAGTATTGTTGCTAATTGTCACAAAGTGCCTCAAAAAGAGTTTCAAAAAGAATTACTTACTGTTCCAGAAATTGTAGCTTCTCTTGAAAATATGATTGGTAAAATAAAAAGCGTAAATAGTAAAGTTTCAGTTGTTTTTACGGTTTCTCCAGTTAGACATGTTAAAGATGGTTTTATTCAAAACACCCAAAGTAAGGCGCATTTAATCACTGCAATTCATAATTTGGTGGAAGCCGAAAATCAAATACAATATTTTCCGTCTTACGAAATCATGCTAGACGAACTTAGAGATTATCGTTTTTATAAAGAGGACATGATACATCCTAATAATGTAGCAGTAGATTATATTTGGAATGCGTTTCAGCAAGTCTGGATTTCTTCTGAAACATCAAAAATAATGCAAGAAGTTGCTGTTATTCAAAAGGGAATTCAGCATAAACCATTCCACGCTAATTCGAATGCACATCAGCAATTTTTAAAACAATTAAAAGAAAAGCAAAAAATACTTCATTCTAAGTTTTCGCATATCGTATTTTAAATATACGTAATTCATCGTATTGTTTACACATTCCTTTTGTTGCAATTTTGTCTTATTAATAATCAATAAAATAAGCAACAATGAGAAAATTAAAACAAATTATGCTATTTGTAATGGCAGTGTCACTAGTAACATTAACTTCATGTTCCAACGATGATAATGGAGGAAGCAGTGGAGGAGGAAGTGGAGATGAATATTTAACAGCTAAAGTTGGTGGTTCAAATTTTTCTGCTGCTCAAGATCCATCGGTTATTGTAGGAGCGCAATCTACTAATGGTGTTTTAGCTGTTCAAGGAGGGGATAATAGCGGGAACACAATCTCCATTACTTTACCAAATTATAATGGAGTTGGTACGTATGTAACTGGCGATAGCCTTACTAACCAAAACGGAATTCAGTATTTAGAGATTTCACCAGCTTTAAACTCATGGGCTTCTAATTTTGCAACCGCAGCTTTAGGAACTTTAGATTCTGGTACTATTGAAATAACTTCTGATGATGGAACAACTGTTGAAGGAACTTTTTCTTTTGAAGGTTATAATGCAGATGCAATGACTACTAAAATGATTACAGAAGGAACTTTTAGAGCTAATTTTGATTAAGTTTTATAATAATATTTAAAGCGCTATTTAGTCGTTAAATACGCCTGTGTAATTGTTTAATTACATAGAGGGATCTTAAAAATAAATAGTATCGTTGTTAAGATTTCTAGGTGAAGCGTTATAATTTAATTTATTACGCTTCATCTTTTTTATAATCGTTTTGTCGAAAAAAATAGAATAGTTTAACAAATTACATTACATTTAACTTGCTATTAATCAATTATCTATAAAAGCATCGATCACAATCTTAATTAGTTAAGTTATTGTAGTTGATGCTTTTTTTTATAACTACTATTATAATTTTCATTTTATTATTCTGTGAATTCAAAAAGATATTTTTTTACATTTATTGTTTTGTTTTTTTTGCATAATGCAATCTCTCAAAATAACTATTTAGATAGTTTAACTATTTCTATTGCTAAATATTCCAAAGAAAATCAAATACGGGAGATATTACAAATACCATATGATAAGGCTGTTGGTAATATTGCTGTTTTTGAAAAATTAGCAGATAAGGCTATATTTTTATCTAAGGAAATAAACGACAGTCTACTATTAGCAGCATCTATTGAACAAAAAATATTAGCATTGCATTTTACTTCAAAAAATGAAGAAGCGCTTCAGTTGTCTTTACAGTCTATTAGAATCTATGAAAAATTTAATAAGCAAATTAAAATAGGCGATTTATATAGTGATTTGGGTTGGAAATTAAAATACAGAGATTTAAAAAAAGCGTTTGCTTATATGCAGAAAGGCATTAAAATTAGGGAGAAGTATAACGATAACCTTGATCGACTTTATAGTGCTTATGATAATTATGGTGTGTTGCATGGTTTAAAAAAACAATGGGATAGCGCACTGTATTATCATGAGAAATCATTAAAATTTAGAAAGCATATTAAAGATAGTGTAAGCATTCCTTTTGGTTACTCACATATAGCAAATGTATATTTAAATACAGAGAAGTTTAGCCTTGCCGAAAAGTATTTAGACAGCTCTTTACAGATTAGAGAGCAAAGAAATGATGTGTATGGTATTACAGATTCTAAACTATATTTTGGAGACTTATTTTTTGCGAAAAAAGAATTTAATAAAGCCGCTTTTCATTTTGATCAAGCTTTCCAATTATCTAATACATACAAGTATTTTCCCTTACAAAAATATGCTGCAGAGTATTTGTATAAAAGTTATGATTCTTTGAAAAACTATAAAGAAGCCTTGAAGTATAACCTAATCTTTAACAAATTAAAAGATAGTGTTTCTAATGTGAATACTAATAGTAAAATAGCCGAATTAGAAATTGAATATGAGACAGAAAGAAAAGAAAAAGAGATTTTAACACAAAGAGCAAATATAGCAGAACAAAGCTTGACAATACAGCAAAGAAATTATCAAATTTTCTTGCTAATAGCAGTAACAGTAATTCTTGGGTTTTTAGGTTATTTATTTTATAACCAACAAAAATTAAAAAACCAACAACTTAAAAAAGAGAACGACCTTAAAGAAGCATTAGCAAAAATTGAAACGCAAAATAGACTGCAAGAACAACGTTTACGAATTTCAAGAGATTTGCACGATAATATTGGCGCACAACTTACTTTTATTATTTCTTCTTTAGATAACTTAAAATATGGATTCCATCTACCAGATAAATTAGACAAAAAATTAAGCAGCATAAGCACTTTCACTACTTCTACTATTTACGAGCTTAGAGATACTATTTGGGCTATGAATAAGAGTGAAATTACCTATGATGATTTGCAATCTAGAATTTCTAATTTTATAGATAAAGCCAATTTGATTTCTGAAAAAATATCCTTCTCTTTTAATGCCGAAGAAAATACACAAAAAGATTTAAAACTAACTTCTGTTGAAGGCATGAATATTTATAGAATCATTCAAGAAGCAGTTAATAATGCCCTTAAATACGCATATGCATCTAAAATTGAAGTGTATATCAATAGTGCAAATAAGCAGCAACTTACAATTTCTATTTTAGATAATGGGAAAGGCTTTGATTTAAAAAAGGTAGATTTAGGTAACGGAATAAACAATATGAAAAAAAGAGCCAATGATATTCATGCAACATTGCATTTCGAATCGATACCTAATAAAGGAACTGTTATTAAATTAACAAAAGAGTTAAATACGTAATTCATCGTATTTCAAGTAAAGCAAGAAACACATACATTAGTAGAAATATCTTTTTATGAATATTAAAATTGCCATAGCAGACGATAATACTTTTCTTATACATACTGTAAAAGAAAAATTGTCTTTTTTTGACGATCTAAGTTTTAAATTTTCTGGGCTTAATGGATCTGATTTGTTAGTTAAATTAGAAGAAAATCACAATATAGACCTTATTCTAATGGATATTGATATGCCTATCCTTAATGGTATTGAAACCACCGAAATTGTAAAACAAAAGTATCCGCATATTAAAATTATTATGCTTACTGTTTTTGATAATGACGAAAATATTTTTAATTCTATTAAAGCGGGAGCAGATGGCTATTTACTAAAAGAAATAAATCCTAAAGATTTACATAAAGGTATTCTCGAAACGATAAACGGAGGAGCAGCAATGAACCCTTCTATTGCTTTAAAAACTCTGAAACTACTTAGAAATCCAATAGAAATTAATAACAAAACCGAACAAGAAGAAATAAAACTTACAGAAAGAGAAATTGATGTTCTTGAGCAATTAAGTAAAGGATTGAGTTATAATTCTATTGGTAGTAACTTAATTATTTCAACAGGAACTGTTAGAAAGCATATTGAAAATATTTATAGAAAACTGCAAGTGCATAATAAGTTAGAAGCTGTTCAAAAAGCAAAAAAGAATAATCTTATTTAATTCATTTTTTTTATACCTTTCCCTAAAATAGGAAAGATGCGTAAAATCCTTTTAGGTGCCATTATTACCTTGGTAATACTCTTTGCATTCAAACAATGTAATACTAAAAAAGAAGACAAAATTGTACTTCAAGAAAGCTCTATGTTAATACAAGAGCAAATTAAAAATGTTGGTAAACTTGTTGTTACCGAAGGTCACTTTAGCGAAGTTTTTAATTATAAAAATTCTAAAGAAATTTTCGGCCAATATTTTACTTCCAATAAAAAAGCACTAGTTGTGGTAAATGCCGATGTAACTATTGCTTACGATTTAAGTAAAATAGAATTTAAAATAGATTCTGTAAACAAAATACTTACCATTGTTAGTATTCCAAAAGAAGAAATTAAAGTCAACCCAGATTTTGAATATTATGATGTGCAAGCAGATTTCTTAAATCCATTTGAAGCCAATGATTATAATGAGATAAAAGAAATCGTAAAGCAATCTTTAATGAAAAAAGTGGAAGCATCCGATTTAAAAACCAATGCCAAAAACAGACTCATTAGCGAATTGTCTAAATTCTATATCTTAACGAACTCTTTAGGTTGGACGCTAAAATCTAATGAAAACTTTATTGGATCTCAAACGGATTTTCAAAATCTAAAATTATAAATCTAAGTTATAATTATCGAAACTGATTTTAGATAGTTATTAATTTAAATTATTCAATTGCAATCGGTAAAGGAGCTAAGTCTTTTCCATCAAAAGCAGGGTGGTTTTTCTCGTATTTATTAACTTTAAAAATAGAAGAGTTAGTTTCTATTGGGTTTTGATATTGCCATACAATAGTTCCCAATTGGTTAATCTCATATAACGTTCCTGCTCTACCATTTGTAATTAAAGTGTTTCCATTAGGTAATCTTTTTGCTCCAGAAAGTCGCGAAGAGTATATAATGTCATTTTCATAAGACCAATTATAGGTTTCTGGTAGGTTTATGCTATTGGGTAATAATTCGTAGGTTCCGTTTGGTAATTGTGGAATTAGAATTTCATCAATTGAAGATTTATTCGAGTATTTATTGTTATTAAAAACCAGGAAGTTACCTCCGTTATTTGTAGTGTTTCCAAGCCAAGTTACATCATGCTGACCAAATAAGCGTTGGTCTTCAGGAGTTCCCATATTATAAGCTATCGGGTTTCCCCATCGATATAATAAATCGCCTCCTTTATTGCTGTTGCCTCCTAGGTGGGATGCCGCTTCTGCTGTAGATGTGCTATGATCAATAATCCAAAATTCATTAAAGTTTCTTGAACTTACTACAATTTGATCAAATGCTTCAATATATGCAATGGAATTTAGGTGATTAAAATTTGCATCGCCACTAGAAAAATTAATATTAATCAATTCTGGATGATTAGAAACCACTCCGAAGTTTTCTTTTGAAGCATCATAATCTTGAATTAAATGATCCCAAACAGACCATTGCCAAACAATTTCTGCTTGGTTATTTGCTAGCGGATTTATCTCTATAATCTTGCAAGGCCAAACTTTGTTGTCAAAAAGTAAATTTGGATTTCGTCCTTTTTGAATGGCTTCATTTGCAGATTTATATTCCCAAACGATAGCAAGTATATTACCGTTAGGTAACAAGCTTAAATCGTGATGTAATACATAATTAGATGTGTTGTACTCCCAAAACCATATTTGATCTCCTTCAAAGTTTAATATTTCTATTGCTCCAGTTAATCCAGATTCAAATTCGGTATTAGTTTGTCTTAATGCTCTAATTAAATTACCCTCGTCTGTTAAATATGAAACTAAAGCCGAAGTGTTAGATTCCCATTTGTTAACCACAAAACCTTCATTGTTGATAAGAAAAGTATTGTTTGACCCTAAAGGGGATAGTAAGGTGTAAGCATCGTAAATGTCATTTTCATAAATAATTGTGTTTTCACTTAAATCTATTGGTGTAGATGTTGTAAAATCATCATCTCCTTTGCAATTAAAAAAAAATAATACACTAAGTGATAATAAAAGCTTTAACAAGTTCTTTTCCATAATTACGATGGGAGCTATTTAAAAAAGTATAATTCTGAAAAATACATAAGAAGAAACTTAATGTGCAAATCAGAATTATACATATATACTTTTGAAATGTTTACTGGTTGTTTACTTTACAATCATTTTAAAAGTTTTGATTTTGTTTTCTATGTTTACTTTAGCGAAATAAACACCTGTGCTAATAGGATTTAGGTTAACTTCGTGCTTTTTTGTAGACAACTTAGAGTATAATACCTCTTGACCTAAACTATTAAATAGTATAAAATCAGACATGTTTGTAGTTGCCTGTAAAGTCAAAATATTTGTATCATAATTAATAAAGTGTTTAAAAGTATTCTGATCAATTTCTTCTATACCTAATGTTTCAGAAACAGTTAAATTGAAAAACATTAAAAGGTTAGCCGATGCAGTTGTCGTTGCGCGAAGTGCTACATAGTATGTGCCATTTGTTGGAGGTGTATATGTTGCAGAAGCTATATAAGCTTGAGAAATTAAATCATTTCCAGTTGCGTCTCCAAAAACTCCTGACTGCGTAATTCCCATATAGGTTCCTAGTAAAGATTGATACGTTGCAGTAGAAGATTGCTCATTAGTAACATACAATTCAAAACTTTCGTTAGAAGCAGAGTTTAAGTCAAATGCATTATACATTGCGTCTATTCCGTACGAACTATTAATTGATAGATCCATTTTTTTAGAAAAAATCCAATCATCTTTTGTTGTTTCAGTTGCGCTTTGTGGAAAGACAACCATAAAACTATCATTCGTGCCATCTCCATTTAAATCATTTATGTCCGTGTTATATGACCATACAGGACTAATCATATCTACATCTTCAGTTTCCCAGCAATCTAATATAGTTCCATCTGTAAAACTCTCAGAATATGGAAACATTGCAGAATCCGAACAATCTCTCGCAGATCTAAAGCCAACTGGGCCAACCCAATCACTATCTCCATCAAAACCACCGCAATTAGTACGTATATAAAACTCGTAATTTGTATTAGCAGTCAATCCGGTAAACATATAATTTGGTGTTGTGATGTTTGAAGCGAGAACTCCAGTTCCTTGAGAAAAACCAACTGCTCCCCATTCTATTTCCCATGTTGGAGTACCTGTATTTGTATCAGACCAACCTAAATCAAATGTAGTAGGAGTAGAATTAGCAGTAGCTACAAAAGTCGAAGGAGCAATACATACAGCTATAGACTCCGTTAAAGTAAACTCAAAACCAAAAGAACTCCATCTATTATCCCAAACGATATAATAGGTAGTATTTGCAGTAGTATTAAAGGTAACTTCAGATAAATAATTACCGCCTGGGTAATCTACATCGTCGCTTCCTGAAATACATACCAACGCGCCACAAGTGCCTTCATAAATATGAACTCTAGTATCCCCGTTTAAGTTCGCTGGCAAAATATTGGAAGATACTGTTGCCGATCCAGAGGTTGTAGGGGTATAGGTATACCATTCAGCAGCAGGGCCAGTAGTTGAGCCTCCTGAGCAAATAACAGTTGTGCCTTCAGTTCCGTTTATATTTTGTACAGTGTATGTTCCGGCAGTAATAATTGATGCTCCGGCACAAGTGTCTTGAGCATTCACAAAAAAGGAAAAGGTTAAGAAACAAAAAAGTATTAAAGTAATTTTTTTCATAATATAAAATTTATTGATTAAGCATTACAATATAATATATTTATTTAATTTTATCCAGTAACTAGTGTAATTTAGATTTATGAAAAAAAATATAAGCCCATAAACTTTAATACTATTAAACTATAGTTTTTTACTCAAACTTAACCAACCTCCTCCATTAATTGTTTCAATACCATGCGCTTTTAAAATACTAGCAGCACTGCCAGATCGCATGCCACTCGCGCAACAAGTAATTACAGGTTTGTTTAGTTTTTCAATCTCCTTAATTTTACCCGAAATAATTTGTAAAGGAATGTTTTTTGAACCAGGAATTGCTCCTTGGCTATATTCACCTTTTGTTCTTACATCTAAAATGATGGCTCCTCTAGATTTAAAATCTTCAATTTTATCCTTATTATTCCCCAAAAAGAAACTTAATAATCCCATATTTTTTTGTTTTAGGCAAAGTACCAGCAAATTTTTCAAATTATAAGTAACAATAGTTACAGCAAATTTTCTTTATCTTCCTCCACAATATGAAAACAGAAACTAGAAAAAACGAAATAATTACAACCGCAGCTAAACTTTTTAAAGAAAAGGGTTTTAGTGCTGTTACTATGCGAGATATAGCAACAGAAATGGGCATTAAAGCGGCTAGCTTATATAATCACATAAATTCAAAACAAGAAATTCTAAAAGAAATTATTATTTCTTTAGCGGAAGAATTTACCCAAGGTATGGAACTGATTTATAATTCTAAATACAATAGTCTAGATAAATTAAGTCAAATTATAGCGCTTCACGTAACAATTACAAACAATAATACTCCAGGAATGGCATCTTTAAATAACGACTGGATGCATTTAGAAGAACATTTAAATTATTATTTAAAGTTAAGAAACAACTATGAAGCTACTTTTTTAAGCATAATAAAAGAAGGTGTTTCTTCTTCCGAAATCAAGAAAGTTAATCCCGAAATTGTTATGTTTACTATGCTTTCCACTTTGCGCTCCCTTTATCTTTGGATTCCTAAAAAAGAAGACCTCAACGCAAACGATTTAGCAAATAACCTAAGCACAATCCTAATTCAGGGAATTAACAAATAGTTTGCAATATATTTCTTAACTTTGTCAAACAAACTAACAAGTGTTAGTTTCTGTTTTATTCTTGTTGTAACAGGAATTTTTTAATGATTATTAGGATTTTAATTAAAGTAAATACGCTTAAGACGTATCACAATAATGGCACAATTTTATAAGCTTAAAATAAACGATATATATAAAGAAACAGAAGATACTTCTGTAGTTTCTTTTCATATCCCAACTACATTAGAAAAGGAATTTAAATTTCGTCAAGGACAACATTTAACTCTTAAAGCCGATATTAACGGAGAAGATATTCGTCGTTCCTATTCCCTTTGTTCTAGTCCTATAGATAACCAATGGAAAGTAGCTGTAAAACAAATTCCAGGAGGTATATTTTCAACCTACGTTAATGAAGTCTTACAAACAGGTGATACTCTAGAGGTTATGGCGCCAAGCGGAAACTTTGGAGTAGAAGTACAACCAGAAGCATCTAAAAACTATATATTCTTTGCTGCTGGAAGTGGTGTTACACCAGTTTTGTCTATGATAAAAACCCATTTATCTGCAGAACCTAATGCAACTTGTAAATTATTTTATGTCAATAAAACAGCAAAATCCATTATCTTTAAAGAAGAACTAGAACAACTTAGAAATACATACTTTGGTAGATTAGAAATATATTATTTCTTAACCAAAGAACGTAGAGATATCGAATTGTTCAACGGACGATTTGACGATGAAAAAATGCAAGTGCTAACCAAAACATTTATCGATATTCCAGATACAAACGAAGTCTTTCTTTGTGGTCCAGAAAAAATGGTAAACTACGTTAGTGAATATCTAATTCAAGCAGGATTACCAAAAGAACTCGTTCATTTCGAGCTTTTCGTAACCGGACTTTCAGATGAAGATATTAAAAGAGCAGAACGTTTAGCACAACAAAAAGTAGAAGGAACCGAAGTAATAATCGTAGATGGAGGAAAAGAATTTACTTTCACTATGACTAAAGAATATGATAATATTCTAGACGCAGCCTTAGGCGCAGGAGCAGATTTGCCATTCGCTTGCAAAGGAGGCGTTTGTAGCACCTGCAAATGTGAAGTCAAGGAAGGTACAGTCGAAATGAAAATAAATTATGCTTTAAGCGATAAAGAAGTATCTCAAAATTTGGTGCTAAGCTGTCAAGCAGTACCAACAACAGATAAAGTGATCGTTGATTTCGATGTGTAAAATTCCTGCGAAGGCAGGAATCTCAAATAAAAATGTCATTCAGAGCAATAGCGAAGAATCTCATTAAATAATAATTTGGGCGTTACCACAAGGGTCAGGCTTTCCGCTTAAATCTTTTTTGAGAAAAACAAAAAAGGATAACGCTGCAATCCTTAACGCACACACCAACTAAGAATCGTGAATATTCTTAAGTCTTGGTAAATATATAAAGTAATTAATGGCATTTCTGCATAGGCAGGAATCCACAAAAAACTAAAAAACTATTCACTAATAACTAATACAATGAGTGAAGAACAAATAAAAAACCTAGAAGCACAATTCGAAGCTCGAATCGCAAGAGACGAGAAAATCGAACCTAAAGATTGGATGCCAGAAAAATATCGCAAAACGCATATTAGACAAATGTCGCAACACGCACATTCCGAAATTGTTGGCATGCTTCCAGAAGGGAATTGGATTACAAGAGCGCCTTCCTTAAGACGAAAAGTAGCATTGTTAGCTAAAGTTCAAGACGAAGCTGGACATGGTTTGTATTTATATTCTGCTTGTGAAACCTTAGGTGTTTCTCGCGAAGAATTATACGAACAATTACATTCAGGTAAAGCAAAGTATTCTTCCATTTTTAATTATCCAACAATAACTTGGGCAGATATGGGAGCAATCGGTTGGCTAGTAGATGGCGCAGCAATTATAAATCAAGTGCCATTGTGTAATACTTCATATGGACCATATGCAAGAGCAATGGTTCGCGTGTGTAAAGAGGAAAGTTTTCACCAACGTCAAGGATATGAAATCATGATAAAACTGGCAAACGGAACTCCAGAGCAAAAAGAATTAGCGCAAGATGCTCTAAACCGTTGGTGGTGGCCAAGTTTAATGATGTTAGGTCCTACAGATGCAGAGTCCATCCATACAGAACAATCCATGAAATGGAAATTAAAACGTAAGTCTAACGACGATTTACGCCAACAATTTATAGATCAAACCGTACCGCAAGCCGAGTTAATCGGGTTAACCATTCCAGATGCCGATTTAAAATGGAATGATGAAAAAGGAGTATATGATTTTGGAGAGATTGATTGGGACGAGTTTTGGCAAGTAGTAAAAGGCCATGGACCAATGAATAAAGAACGAATGAAAGCAAGAGTTGACGCTTGGGAAGAGGGAGAATGGGTTCGTGACGCAGCAATGGCTTATGCAGAAAAGAAACATACCTCTTTGAAAAAAGAGGTCTCATAATCGATATTAATGAATTATTGGTATGTCTATATCATGACAAATAAACCTTATGGTGTAATTTATATTGGTGTAACCGATAATATTGAGGAAAGAGTTAAAGAACATAAACTAAAAGTGTATCCAAAATCATTCACAGCTAAATATAATTGTGATAAAATAGTTTATTTTGAAGAGTTCGAACAAGGTAATGAAGCAGAGAAACGAGAAAGACAATTCAAAAAATGGAAAAGAGATTGGAAAATTCAATTGATAGAGGAAATGAATCCTAATTGGACAGATATAAGTATTAATTGGAATCTGAACTATAATAAATTAAGAAAGTAAAATATAATTAACAAGATACCTGTTTTCACAGGCATTAAAATTATGTCAACAAAAAATTGGCCCTTATGGGAAGTCTTCGTAAGAAGTAAAAACGGATTAGAACATCGTCACTGTGGAAGTTTACACGCAGCAGATGAGGAAATGGCATTAGAAAACGCTAGAGATGTCTACACAAGAAGAAGCGAAGGCGTAAGTATTTGGGTGGTAGAATCTAAACACATCACAGCTTCAAATCCTGAGAATAATGGTGAAATGTTTGAACCTGCTCACGATAAAGTATATCGTCATCCAACATTTTATGATTTACCAGATGAGGTAAAGCACATGTAACAAATTCCTGCGAAGGCAGGAATCTCATTATTAATAAGAACTTCACTTCGAGTGATTTGTGAGGAACGAACAAATCGTATCGAGAAGTAATTAAAAAGATACCCACTTTCGTGGGCACTGAAGATGAAACAAAACCTATACAACTACATTCTAGGCATTGCAGACAACAGTTTAATCCTTGGTCAAAGACTAGGAGAGTTAACAGGTCATGGACCAAGTCTAGAAACAGATATTGCATGCACAAATATATCTTTAGATTTATTTGGGCAAGTACGTAGCTATTACCAATACGCTGCAAAAATTGCAGGAGATAAAAGAACCGAAGATGATATTGCAATGCTTCGTAAAGAACGTGAATATGTAAATGTTTTGTTGGTAGAACAACCCAATAGAGATTTTGCTTATACTATGGCACGTCAGTTTTTATTCGATGTGTATCATTTGCTTTTTTTACAAGAATTACAGAAAAGTAAAGACTTAACATTATCTGCTATATCTAACAAATCGATAAAAGAAGTGAGTTATCATTTGCGTTTTTCTACAGATTGGATAAAACGTTTAGGTGATGGTACAGCAGTGAGTCATCAAAAAATGCAAGATGCTATTGATGGTTTATGGACATACACAGACGAATTATTTCATCAAACCGAAGCAGATAAAGCTATGGTTTCAGAAGAGATTGGTGTAGATGTAACCAAACTAAAAGAAGCATACTACGAGAAAGTACAAGCGGTTTTAAAAGAAGCAACTTTAACTGTTCCAGAATCAAAATGGTTTCAAAAAGGAGGTAAGCAAGGCGTTCATACTGAACATTTAGGATATTTATTAAGCGATTTACAATACATGCAAAGAACGTATCCTAATATGGAATGGTAACACAAATTCCTGCGAAGGCAGGAATCTCATAATCGAAAAAGTAAAAGTTAGTCGGTTAAACATGACGTCACTTCGAGTGATTTGTTAAGAGTAAACAAATTAAAGCGATAAACAATAAAATAAGATTCCCGTTTTCACGGGAAGCGAATATGACAACAACAGAACAAAACATAGAGTCTATATTAATTCCAATACTGGAACAAGTTTCAGATCCTGAAATTCCAGTATTATCCATAATGGATATGGGAGTCGTACGTTCTGCTGTTTTCGAAAATAATGTGGTGAAAGTGCAAATTACACCAACCTATAGTGGTTGTCCTGCAATGGATGTGATTGGTGACGATATTAAAGCAGCTTTAAAAACCGCAGGGTATGATTCTGAAATAGAATTAATTTTAGCACCAGCTTGGACAACCGATTGGATAACACCAAGAGGACGTAAAGCATTAGAAGATTACGGGATAGCTGCACCTTTAAATGCCGAAGCAGATAAAGAGGTATTGTTAAACGGGAAACGATTGGTAAAATGTACTAATTGTGGTTCCACAAATACAAGATTAGTTAGTCAGTTTGGCTCCACAGCATGCAAAGCACAATTTCAGTGTGACGATTGCCAAGAGCCATTTGATTACTTCAAGTGTTTGAAATAATCAAATTCCTGCGAAAGCAGAAATCTCTTAATAGAAAGTATTAATAATACGTCAGTTCGAGTGAAATTGCTTTTTTGCAATTTTGAATCGAGAACATAAAAAAAATAGTGTTTTGTCATTCTTGCGAATGTAGGAATCCACAATAAAAGAAAAACATATGAGTAAAAGCATTCTTTTAAAAATAGAAAATAAAATAGCGTACATCACGCTAAATAGACCGGAAGTGTTTAATAGTATAAATAGAGAAATGGCATTTCTATTTCAAGATACTCTAGATGCTTGCGAAACAAATACTGGCGTCAGAGCCATTGTAATTACAGGAGCAGGAAAAGCATTTGGAGCTGGTCAAGATTTAAAAGAAGTTACAGATCCAGACTTAAATCCTGGTTTCAAAAAAATATTAGACGAGCACTACAATCCAATAATAACAAAAATCCGAGCGATTAAAAAACCAATTATCGCAGCAGTAAATGGCGTTGCAGCAGGAGCAGCAGCCAATATTGCATTGGCTTGTGATATTGTTGTTGCACATGAAAAAGTAAATTTTATTCAAGCATTTAGTTTAATAGGCTTAATTCCAGATAGTGCAGGAACGTATTTTTTACCAAGATTAATCGGATTTCAAAAAGCGCAAGCATTAGCCATGTTAGGTGATAAGATTGGAGCTGAAGAAGCAGAGAAAACGGGAATGATTTACAAAATGATTCCATTAGAAAATTTTGAAGATGAAGTAAACAAACTCGCTTTAAAATTAGCAAATATGCCAACTTTAGCACTCGGAAAAATTAAAGAAGCATTCAATGCGTCATTAACCAATACTTTAGAGCAACAACTGGCTTTAGAATCTAAATTACAAATAGAAGCAGCAAGTACTAACGATTATGCAGAAGGCGTTGCAGCGTTTATTGAAAAAAGAAAACCAAATTTTAAAGGAAATTAATTTCTCTTGCAAGGTTTTCAAAACCTTGTAGGTGTTTAATAGCGTAAAAGTTAGTTTTTTCAGTAAGGTTTTGAAAACCAAAAAGAGATTAAAATAGAATATTAATAAATAAGATTCCTGCCTTCGCAGGAAATAGATATGAACATAGGAATTATAGGTTCTGGAACCATGGGAAGTGGCATCGCACAAGTTGCAGCTACTGCTGGTTGTAAAGTGAAATTATACGATACCAATCAAGCTGCTTTAGATAAAGCTAAAGCAAGTTTAGAGAAAATACTATTGCGTCTTATTGAAAAAGGACGAATGGATTTGGATGAAAAAAACAGAATTCAATCTAATATTTCTTATGTAGATAGTCTTAAAGATTTAGCAGATGCCAACTTAACGATCGAAGCTATTATTGAAAACCTAGACATCAAGAAAAAAGTATTTTCAGAATTAGAAAGTTATGTTGCAGACGATTGTATAATCGCTTCAAACACATCCAGCTTATCTATAGCATCCATTGCAGCTTCACTACAAAAACCTGAGCGTTGTATCGGAATTCACTTTTTCAATCCAGCACCTTTAATGAAATTGGTGGAAGTTATTCCAGCTATTCAAACCTCAAAAGAAGTGCTTGAAAAAGCCATACAAACTATAAAAGATTGGAAAAAAGTAGTAGCAGTAGCTAAAGATACACCAGGTTTTATTGTAAACCGTGTGGCAAGACCTTTTTATGGAGAAGCGTTACGAATATATGAAGAAGGAATAGCCGATTTTGCAACTATAGATTATGCTTTAAAAAGCGTAGGTAATTTCAGAATGGGACCATTCGAGCTCATGGATTTCATAGGAAACGATGTTAATTATACAGTTACCGAAACGGTGTTTACAGCGTTCTATTTCGATCCAAGATACAAGCCAGCATTCACACAAAAACGTTTTGCTGAAGCAGGTTATTTAGGACGAAAATCTGGAAAAGGCTATTATGATTATTCTGAAGGAGCTGTAAAACCAGAACCAAAAGAAGATAAAGATATAGCAGAACAAATATGCAACAGAGTTTTAGTAATGTTAATCAATGAAGCAGCAGACGCACTATTTTTAAACATCGCATCTGCAGAAGATATAGACAATGCCATGACCAAGGGTGTTAATTATCCAAAAGGGTTATTGGCTTGGGCAGATGAAAAAGGTATCGATTGGTGTGTAACTAAGTTAGACGATTTATATAATGAGTACCATGAAGATAGATACCGTTGCAGTCCGTTATTACGTAAAATGAAGCAATCGGGTATGAGGTTTTATTAAAAAGGTTTGAGGTATGAGGAAATCGAAGTATCATTTTAAATTTGAAGATTTAGGAATTTACACTAAAGCCATAGAGTTTGGAGAGGTTGTAAGTAAATTAATTAAAAATTTTCCAAAAGAAGAACGATTTGAACTCACATCACAATTTAAAAGAGCTGCAGATTCTATCGCTTTAAACATAGCTGAGGGTTCGAGTGGAACAGATAAACAGTTTTATAATTATTTGGGAAATGCTTGGCATAGTGCTCATGAATGTGTTTCATGTAGTTCTAAAGCGCAAATGAGAAATAATATTTCTGCCGAAGAAGATGAAGAGAATCGAAAGTTGATTACAGAGTTATCTAAAATGATAACGTCTTTACGAACTAAAATTTCTAAAAGAATTAAATAAATTTCAATGGAATCCAAGAGTAAACCTATTGCCTCACACCTCATCCCTAAACGCATGTTATCCCAAGATGCCTACAGTACTTGGCTAGGGATAGAAATCCTAGAATGCGAAATAGGTCGCTGTAAAGTAGCAATGACTGTAAGAAAAGAAATGCTAAATAGCATGGGTAAAGCTCATGGTGGAATCAGTTATTCCTTAGCAGATACAGCATTCGGATTTGCAGCAAATACACATGGTAAATATGCCGTTTCTATCGAAACAAGTATCAACCATATAGAAGCCTTGGAAGAAGGAGATTATATTACAGCAGAATCAGTAATAGAAAACGTAAAAAATAAATTAGGCTTTAATATTATTGAAGTCAAAAGAGGAGAAGAATTAGTGGCACTTTTTAAAGGAGTTGTTTATAGAACTCAAAAAGATTGGGATTAATTCCTGCGAAGGCAGGAATCTCATAATAAAAGTAAATGAAACTTTGGTACGTCTACATAATGGCAAATAAGCCAAATGGAGTAATTTATATCGGAGTAACTAATAATTTAGGAGAAAGAGTTAAAGAGCATAAATTAAAAGTTTACCCAAAATCTTTTACAGCTAGATATAATTGTGAGAATCTAGTTTATTTTGAAGAATTCGTAAATGGTGAAAAAGCATCAATTAGAGAAATTCAATTTAAGAAATGGAAAAGAGATTGGAAGATTAAATTAATAGAAGAAATGAATCCGAGTTGGGCAGATTTAAGCCTAAACTGGAATCTAGGAAACAAGATATTTAGGAATAACAATTAATAAGATACCTGCTTTCGCAGGCATTAATTATGAAAGAAGCATACATAATAGACGGAATTAGAACACCAATAGGAAATTATAAAGGTACTTTATCTGCTGTTCGTACAGACGATTTAGGCGCTTTAGTAATAGAAGAAGTTGTAAAACGTAATCCAAGTATTCCAAAGGAAGCATACGACGATGTTATCATGGGTTGCGCAAATCAAGCAGGAGAAGACAATCGTAATGTAGCACGAATGGCTTCGCTTTTAGCAGGATTACCATATACCGTTCCTGGAGAAACCGTAAACCGACTTTGTAGTTCTGGCCTATCTGCAATTATTCACGCAAACAGAGCCATAAAAGCAGGCGATGGCGACGTGTTTATTTCTGGTGGAGTTGAAAACATGACACGCGGACCCTACGTCATGGCAAAACCATCATCCGCATTTGGAGGCGATTCTAAACTATACGATTCTACTTTCGGATGGCGATTTGTAAATCCGAAAATGCACGAAATGTATGGCACAGACGGCATGGGAATGACGGCAGAAAACTTAGTAGAAAAATATAATATCTCTCGCGAAGACCAAGATAAATTCGCACTTTGGAGTCAGCAAAAAGCAACCAAAGCACAAGAAAACGGACGACTAGCAAAAGAAATAGTTACTGTCGAAATTCCGCAACGTAAAAAAGATCCTATCCAATTTTCAAAAGATGAGTTTATAAAACCAAGCTCTTCCTTAGAAGTTTTAGGAAAGCTAAGAGCAGCATTTAAAAAAGAAGGAGGAAGCGTAACTGCAGGAAATTCTTCAGGATTAAATGATGGTGCAGCGGCAACCATTATTGCGAGTGAAGATGCAGTAAAAAAGTACAATCTTAAACCATTAGCAAAAATTGTAAGTTCTGCAGTGGTTGGCGTCGAACCTAGAATTATGGGCATTGGTCCTGTGCAAGCGTCTAATAAAGCATTAGAAAAAGCAGGTTTAACCATGGAGGATATCGATATCATAGAGCTTAACGAAGCCTTTGCGGCACAAGCTTTGGCATGCATTCGTGCTTGGGGATTGGCAGATAACGACCCAAGAATTAACCCAAATGGAGGCGCTATTGCTATCGGTCATCCGCTTGGCGTAACAGGAGCAAGAGTGGCCTATTCTGCGGCTTTAGAATTGCAGGAACAGAATAAAAAATATGCTTTAATTACGATGTGTATTGGTGTTGGTCAAGGGTATGCTTGCGTTATTGAAAACGTAAATGTCTAATATAGTTTGGGCGTTACCACAAGGGTCGCGCTTTCACTACTCGCTCTTTTTGAGAAAAACAAAAAGGAGCTCAAACAAACCGTTCAATCGCTAACGCAGCAATCCGCTAAGGTTAGTGATTTATTAAAGTTTTGTCATTCCTGCGAAGGCAGGAATCTCTTAGCAAATAGATAATAAATTTTGGCTAAGAAAGAACATAGCGATTAAGTGCGTTAGGGATAGAGGCATTTGTTGAAGCTCTTTTTTGTTTTTCACAAAAAAAGCGACTGCCGAAAGCCCGACCTTTAGGTAACGCCAAAAAAGAATAAAAGTCTAATTTAACAGATACCCACTTTCATGGGCATTAAGATGGAAAAGATAAAACATTACGTTCAAGGTTCTTGGACAACAGGAAAAGAAGAAGGAACACCAATCTTAGATGCAGTAACTGGTGAAGCATTTACTAGCGTTGCAATAGAAGGTTTAGACGTTCCCGAAATTTTAAACTACGGACGAACAAAAGGAGGAGAAGTACTTCGTAAAATGACCTTCCAAGAGCGTGGAAACATGCTTAAAAAGTTAGCATTATATCTTACCAAAAGAAAAGATGCTTTTTACGATTTAAGTTACAGAACAGGAGCAACTAAAGTAGATAGTTGGATAGATATTGAAGGTGGTTTTGGTAACCTGTTTGCAAACGCGTCGTTACGAAAATTGTTTCCTAATCAACCGTATCATGTAGAAGGCGATGCTATCGATTTGTCTCGTGGTGGTCGCTTTATGGCCCATCATATTATGGTACCTAAAAAAGGAGTTGCAGTGCATATTAATGCTTTTAACTTTCCGGTTTGGGGCATGTTAGAAAAATGTGCAGTCAACTGGATGGCTGGAGTTCCTGCTGTGGTATTACCTGCACCTTCGTCATCCTATTTAGCAGAAGCAGTTGCAAGAACCATTATAGATTCTGGAATATTGCCAGAAGGCGCATTACAAATCATAAACGGAACGGTTAAAAATATTCTAGATACTGTAGAATCTCAAGATGTAGTTACCTTTACAGGTTCTGCACAAACCGGACGATTACTAAAAGCGCATCCAAGATTAATTCAAGAATCTGTGCCTTTTACTATGGAAGCCGATTCTTTAAATGCGTCTATTTTAGGAGAAGATGCGGTTCCTGGAACACCAGAATTCGACTTGTTTATCAAAGAAGTTAGAAAGGAAATGACGGTTAAAGCTGGGCAAAAATGTACAGCGATTAGAAGAATCATTGTTCCTGAGAAATTAGTAGACGATGTGCAAATTGCATTAGCAAAACAACTAGATAAAATCACCATTGGAGACCCAAGATTAAAAGAGGTGAGAATGGGTTCTTTGGTTAGTCATCAACAAGTACAAGCGGTTCGAGATTCGGTAAACGATTTGTCAAAAGAAGCACAAATTGTTTATGGTAATTTAGATGCAATTAAGACCATTGGAGCAGATGCTAAAAAAGGCGCTTTTATTAGTCCGATTTTATTACGAGCAGATAAACCATTTCAAAATACTGTCATTCACGAGCGTGAAGCTTTCGGACCAGTAAGTACCATCATGCCGTATAAAAATTTAGAAGAAGCCATTACTTTGGCGCAAATGGGTAAAGGGTCGTTAGTGTCTTCTATTGCTACCAATGACGATAAAATTGCTAAAGAGTATGTGATACATGCAGCATCTCATCATGGTAGAATTTTAGTTTTAAATAGAGAAAGTGCGAAGCAAAGTACAGGTCATGGTTCGCCATTACCATATTTAGTACATGGAGGTCCAGGACGTGCTGGTGGAGGCGAAGAAATGGGAGGAATGCGTGGCATAAAACACTATTTACAGCGTACAGCCATTCAAGGTTCACCAACAACGATAACGGAAATTACAGGAATATATCAGCAAAATGCAAAATATAAGGAAGCAGAACTGCATCCATTTCAATACCATTGGGAAGATATTCAGCCTGGTATGTCCCTAAAAACACATAAGCGTACATTAACCGATAATGATATCCAGAATTTTGCCAATTTAACTTGGGATCACTTCTATGCTCATACAGATATTACATCTTTAGACGGAAGTATTTTCGAAAAGAGGACAGCGCATGGGTATTTCATTATTTCTGCAGCAGCAGGATTATTTGTATATCCAAATAAAGGTCCTGTAGCAGCTAATTATGGCTTAGATAGTATCCGTTTTTTACGACCATTATATCATAACGATACTATTTATGTGCGTTTAACTTGCAAAGAAAAAGTGGATAGAGATGTTGCTTCTGCAGAACACCCAAGTGGTATTGTAAAATGGCATGTGGAAGTTTTTGATGCTAATTTTGAAAACCGTCCCGAAAGTCAGAAAACAGAAAAAGATAGTCCGTTAGTAGCTGTTGCAACCATATTAACGATGGTAGAGAAAAAGCAAGAAAGCTTTGTAGAGATGACTTCGGAAAAAATAAATGTATGTCTTTCAAATTTAAAAGCAGATGCGAAACCTAAATGGGGAATTATGACACCTCAGCATATGATTGAGCATTTAGAATATACCTATAAAATTGCTTCAGGTGAAATTCAAGATTTTGAAATTGCTACACCTTCAATCATTTTAGAGAAAGTGCATCATAGTTTGTATAATTATAAAAAGTTTCCAAAAAACAGTCAGTTTCCACAGTTAGAAAAAGATACATTAGATGATTTAAAGCATGCAGATTTAGAAACAGCAATTGAAAAATTTAAAGAACAAAGAGAAAAGTATATAGAATTTTATAAAGAGAATCCAGAGGCGAAATTGAAGAATTTAGTCTTCGGAGAATTAAATAAATATGAAGCGTATCTTTTAGAACGCAAACATTTGAATCATCACTTTGAGCAATTTGGTCTCTTATAAAGTCACTGCGCACCTGTTGCGCAGTCGCATTAATGTTAACGGAAAACTTTAATGCAGTGGCATATATAACAACTAAATGTCCAAAAAATATTATACATACATTCTAACACACGAAAGAAATCACATCTTTTATGTTGGTGTAACAAATAATATGGAACGAAGAATGCATGAACATAAAGCAGCAACCTTTGGAACGCACGTTGGACATTATAATATTAAAAAATTAGTTTATTTTGAAGAGCACTCAGATATACGGATTGCTATTAGAAGAGAGAAGACTATTAAGAAATGGAAAAAAGCATGGAAGAAGAATCTAATAACAGAAAGGAATCCAGATTGGATGGATTTGAGTTTAGATTGGGATCTTTCCAAGTACAATAAGAATTAAAAAAAATACGAATGCGCAACAAGTACGCATTGACATACTAAGAATATGAACACACCATACGTAAAACTAGTAATTAAAAACGAAGTAGGATACATAGAGTTTTTCCATCCTGCACACAACTCTTTACCAGGAGATGTTCTTGCAAAACTAGCGCAAACTATTACCGGAGCTGGAACTAACGACGCTATTAAAGTTGTTGTTCTTAAAAGTGGCGGAGACAGAACCTTTTGTGCTGGTGCTAGCTTCGAAGAACTCATAAACATCAACGATGCAGCAACAGGAAAAATATTCTTTTCTGGTTTTGCAAACGTAATTAATGCGATGCGTACATGTCCGAAATTTATTATCGGTCGTATTCAAGGGAAAACCGTTGGTGGTGGTGTTGGACTTGCAGCTGCAACCGATTATTGTATGGCAACAAAATTTGCTTCTATTAAGTTAAGTGAATTAAATATTGGTATTGGACCATTTGTTGTCGGACCAGCAATAGAGCGTAAAATGGGATTAAGCGCCATGTCGCAAATAGCAATAGATGCGAATACATTCTATTCGCCAGAATTCGCAAAACAAAAAGGTTTATATACTCATGTTTTCGACACAACAGAAGCATTGGACGAGGCTGTAAAACAAACCGCAGAACACTTATGCACATACAATACAGAAGCCATGCTCGAAATGAAAAAAGTATTTTGGCAAGGAACAGAAGATTGGGATAAGTTGTTAGCCGAAAGAGCGGCAACTAGTGGAAAATTAGTGCTGTCAGAGTTTACAAAAGAAAAATTAAAAGGGTTTAAGTAAGATGATTTATTCTTTTAAAGGTTACACACCAGTGGTGCACAAATCTAGTTTCGTACATCCTTTGGCTGCAGTTACAGGAAACGTCATCATTGGTAAAAACTGTTACATTGGTCCTGGCGCAACCATTCGTGGCGATTGGGGACAAATTATTTTAGAAGATGGTGTCAACGTACAAGAAAATTGTACCGTTCATATGTTTCCTGGAAAATCTATTACGTTAAAAGAAAGTGCACATGTTGGTCATGGAGCCATTATTCATGGAGCAAATTTAGGACGTAATTGCTTAATTGGTATGAATACCGTAATTATGGATGATGCCGAAATTGGAGACGAATGCATCGTTGGAGCTATGGCATTTGTAAAAGCAGAAACCAAAATTCCAAACAGAAGTTTAGTAGTAGGTAATCCTGCTAAAGTAATTAAACAAGTTAGTGATGAAATGATTGCTTGGAAAACCAAAGGCACCCAATTATATCAACAATTACCAGCAGATTGCCATGAAACTTTAAAGGCCGTTGCACCTTTAAGAGAAGTGCCAGAAAATATGAAAATACAAGAGGATGTTTATAAAACACTTCGTGATTTTATGAAGAAATAGTTGGGCGTTACCACAAGGGTCGCGCTTTACACTATATCTTTTTTACTTGTTCTCGATACAAAATTGCTAAAAAGCAATTGCACTCGAACCGACGTAAAAAAGGATGCCGTTGCAATCGCTAACGCAAATTGCGGTAAAAATTAAAGAAAGAATAAACTAACAAACGCTAGTTAATAAAGATGTCGAAATTTGAATTAAAAATGCCTAAAATGGGTGAAAGTATTACAGAAGGAACCATTATCAATTGGTTAATAGCTGAAGGAGATACTTTTGAAGAAGGAGATATTATTCTGGAAGTTGCTACCGATAAAGTAGATAATGAAGTGCCAGCACCAGCATCTGGTTCATTGATAAAAACTTTATTTCAAGCAAAAGATGTTGTTCCTGTTGGAGCAGTAATTGCTGTTTTAGAAATTTCAGAAGAAGTAAATTCTTCAAAAAATATAAAGGACTTGTCTAAGCCAGAAGAGTCACCTACTAAAAAAACAAAAGCACCCAAAAAAACAAAATCTATTCAGCAAGCATCAATATCTGCGTCAAATTCTTTTTCTGTTACTAATTCCAACATTTTCTTTTCTCCTTTAATTATAAAAATAGCAAAAGAACACCACATTAGTTTTGAAGAACTTGCACGAATTCCTGCAACAGGTCACGAAGGTAGATTACGTAAAAGTGATGTATTTCAATATATTGAAGAAGGAAGACCATACAAATTTGCGCAACCAATAGCAGAAAAAGATCCAACTGCATATCGCATTCCGCAATTAGAATTTGATAAAGGAAAAGGTAAAATCATCGAAATGGATAGAATGCGTCAAATGATTGCAGATCATATGGTGTATTCTAAACACACTTCACCGCACGTTACTGCTTATGTGGAAGCAGATTTAACCAATATGGTAAACTGGAGAAACGCTAATAAAATAGCTTTTCAAGAAAAACATGGTGAGCGTTTAACGTTTACACCATTATTTGTAGAAGCAGTAGCGAAAGCAGTAAAAGATTTTCCAAACATTAATGCTTCGGTAGATGGAAATAATATTATTGTAAAAGAAGCTATTAATATTGGGATGGCAACCGCTTTACCAAGTGGAAACTTAATTGTTCCTGTTGTGAAAAATGCGGATACTAAAGATTTAAAAACCATTGCTAGTAATGTAAATGTTTTAGCTGGAAAAGCAAGAGAAAATAAATTAGCAGGAGATGATATTAAAGGAAGCACTTTCACTATATCAAATGTAGGAACCTTTGGTAGCGTCATGGGAACTCCAATTATCAACCAACCGGAAGTTGCCATTTTAGCACTTGGAATCATTAAAAAAAGACCAGAAGTAATTACCACAGAAAAAGGAGATGAAATTGCTATTCGTAGTATGATGTATTTATCCCTTTCTTTTGATCATCGTGTTGTTGATGGGTTTTTAGGAGGTAGTTTTGTGCGAAGAGTAGCTGATTATTTTGAGCAATTTGATGTAAATAGAGAAATATAACACAAACAGAAAACTTAAGATGAATAAAGACATACTAAAAAAAGGATTTTCAAAACTCTGTACAGCGAAAGCAATGGCAGAATTATATGAAGCTAATTTTAAACAAGTTTCAAAATATGTGCATGCCACTTCTAGAGGTCATGAAGCCATTCAGATTGCTTTAGGAATGCAATTATTGCCTCAGGATTATGCATTTCCATACTATAGAGATGATGCTATGTTATTGTCTTTTGGGCTAGAGCCTCATGATCTTATGTTACAATTGCTAGCAAAAAAAGACGATCCGTTTTCTGCAGGAAGAACGTATTATTCGCATCCAAGTTTAAAAGAGGATGATAAACCTAAAATACCACATCAATCTTCAGCTACAGGAATGCAAACCATTCCTGCTACTGGAGTTGCCATGGGAATGCAGTACAAAGAATTACAAGGTCTGGATGATAAAACACTTAAAGACTTACCGTTTGTCGTGTGTTCTTTAGGAGATGCTTCTGTAACCGAAGGGGAAATAGCAGAAGCGTTTCAAATGGCAGCTTTAAAACAAATGCCAATTTTATATTTAGTACAAGATAATGGTTGGGATATTTCTGCAAATGCAGCGGAGACGAGAGCGCAAAATGCATTTGAGTATGCAAAAGGTTTTCATGGCTTAGAAGCGATTTCCATTGATGGAGCAAACTTTATAGAAAGCTATGAAGCTGTAGAAAAAGTAATACATACCATTCGAACAGAACGTAGACCGTTTTTGGTACATGCTAAAGTCCCTTTATTAAATCACCACACATCTGGTGTTAGAATGGAGTGGTATCGTGATGATTTAGATGAAGCCCGTTCTCGAGATCCATATCCAGTTATAAAACAACAATTACTAGCTAATGGTTTTACAGATACTGAGATTGAAGTAATAGAAAATTCCGCGAAAGCGAAAGTAGAAGCAGACTTTAAAAAAGCATTACAAGCAGAGGATCCAAAGCCAGAAGATTTATTTACCAACGATTTTGTGCCTACACCAATAACCGAAGAAAAAGGGGTGAGATCACCAAAAGGGGCAGATAAAGTGGTGATGGTTGATTGTGCATTATTTGCTGTAGAAGAACTGATGCGAAAACACAAAGAATGCTTGCTTTACGGACAAGATGTTGGAGGAAGGCTTGGTGGCGTTTTTAGAGAAGCAGCTACATTAGCTCAAAAATTTGGGGATGATAGGGTTTTTAACACCCCAATTCAAGAAGCATTTATTGTAGGTTCTACAGTTGGTATGAGTGCTGTTGGGTTAAAACCAATAGTTGAGGTACAGTTTGCCGATTATATTTGGCCTGGATTAAATCAATTATTTACAGAAGTAAGTAGAAGTTGCTACTTATCTAACGGAAAATGGCCAGTAAGCATGATACTTCGTGTACCAATTGGTGCTTATGGTAGTGGTGGACCATATCATTCGTCTTCTGTAGAAAGTGTAATTACTAATATTCGAGGGATAAAAATAGCCTATCCAAGTAATGGAGCCGATTTAAAAGGATTAATGAAAGCGGCTTATTACGATCCAAATCCGGTTGTGATTTTAGAACATAAAGGGCTGTATTGGTCTAAGGTACCGGGAACTTTAACTGCGACTTCTGTAGAACCTAGTGAAGATTATGTACTTCCTTTTGGAAAAGCATGGCTGTTACAAGAAATTTGGAAACAGGAAAATGTAGAAACTTTAACGATTGTTACTTATGGCATGGGAGTGCATTGGGCATATAATGCTTCCGGAGAATTAGGAATGCGAGATCAAATTGAAATTATTGATTTACGTACCTTATTTCCATTAGATGAAGATACGATTATGAAATCTGTAAAGAAAACAGGAAAGTGTTTGGTGGTGACTGAAGAGCCTTCCAATAACAGTTTTGCTAGAGCCTTAGCAGGAAAAATTCAGGAAGAATGCTTTAGGTTTTTAGATGCTCCAGTAATGACGATTGGTAGTGAAAATATGCCAGCAATACCTTTAAATTCCACTTTAGAAGAAACGATGATTCCTTCTACGGAAAAAGTAAAAGCTAAGATAAATACACTAATTAATTATTAGTTAATTATAAAGGGATAAAATAATGTATTCTGTTTTTCAAATTATTTTGTATATTGAACTCTTAAATTAATAACTTAATAAAACATGAAAAAATACATTTCACTTTTAAGCTTAATCGCTATATTTTTTGTTGGTATGCAACAAACACAAGCACAGGATTCTAGAGTAGCAGAATCAGAGCGCCCTGAAGCAATAGCTAAAAAACAAACTTATGAGTTACATCAATTAGTTGAGTTAACTGGTGACCAACAGGTAGAAACATTTAAAGTATTAGTTGATTTAGCATATAACGAGAAAGGTTTAGAAGGGAATAATGATATTGCTACAGTTCAAAAAGCAAAGTCTACTTTATTAGAAGCTGCAAATACTAAATTAAGACAAATCTTAACTCCAAGTCAGTATGAAGCGTATCAAAAATCTTTGAAAGAATCTTACAAAGAGAAAAAATAATATAATTGTATATAAAAAAAAACCACTCTATTAATTTAGAGTGGTTTTTTTGTGCTTATTATTCGTGTAAGCCGGGCGGATATTTCTCCATTATTTTAGTAACAAATTCTTGTATTCTTTCTTCTTTTTTATTTTGTGACAAATAGCCTGTGCCTTGCCCTTGCCATACGAGTTCTTTTTTACTAGCCTCAATTAAATCTATATAAAGTATGCCTTCTGTAGATTTCGATACGGTATTATAGTTATTCCAATACCAAGGACTCCATCCCCAACCATATCCATAAGGGCCAAAATTGTTATTGTTATAGACATTTATTTTTTCTCTAGATTTTGTAAAAATACTAACTAATAGATCTGGGTTTTCAGACTTTGTAAAACCTTTGGCTAATAGTTCAGATTCTATAGCTCTTAAAATTCTACGTTTGTCTAGATCATTAATTTCGGCTTTGTCAATTCCTGTTTTAAAGAAAGCAAAGGTTTTAAAGTTATTAAAATTTACTTGTCTGTCGTAATCGGAAGCTACTCTAACCGAGTTACACGAAGTGGATATTACTAATAATAGTAATAGCGATGTGATGGATAATAGATGTTTCATAATTGCAGTTTTTTAAATTTTTCTAATTCAATAAAGCATCATCTACGTGATTTGGAAGTGTTACTTTTAAATTAGGTTCTATTTCCATGGCACGTTTAATAGCAAACTCTGCCCCCGAATTTCGTGCCCAACTTCGTCTTGAAATCCCGTTGTTTACGTCCCAGAAGAGCATGGTTTTTAATCGTTTAGATGCTTCTATAGTACCATCAAGAACCATACCAAATCCACCATTTATAACTTCTCCCCAACCAACGCCACCACCATTGTGTATACTAACCCAAGTGGCACCTCTAAAGCTGTCACCAATTACATTTTGTATCGCCATATCTGCTGTAAAGCGAGAGCCATCATAAATATTACTTGTTTCTCTATATGGAGAGTCTGTTCCTGATACATCATGATGATCTCTACCTAAAACAACATATCCTATTTCTTTTTTTGCAATAGCTTCATTAAATGCTTGTGCAATTTTCATACGTCCTTCGGCATCTGCATACAGTATTCTTGCTTGTGAGCCAACTACCAATTTGTTTTCTTGGGCTCCTTTAATCCATGTAATATTATCTTGCATTTGTTGCTGAATTTCTTCAGGAGAATTTCTCATGATCTCTTCTAAAACGTCACATGCAATAGTGTCTGTTTTCGCTAAGTCTTCTGGCTTTCCTGAGGTGCAAACCCAACGAAATGGACCGAAACCATAATCGAAGCACATTGGCCCCATAATATCTTGAACATAACTTGGGTATTTAAATTCACGTCC
Source organism: Lacinutrix cladophorae (assembly GCF_053604645.1). Lineage (NCBI taxonomy): Bacteria > Pseudomonadati > Bacteroidota > Flavobacteriia > Flavobacteriales > Flavobacteriaceae > Lacinutrix > Lacinutrix cladophorae. The sequence goes on from NZ_JBSHNR010000110.1 coordinate 598,208, forward strand.
AATTGTTGGGTTTTGGGCCATTACATCTGCTCCAGCACGAGAAGCTTCTAATAAAAAAGCATTTCCATAATCAAAGAAATAAGTTCCTTTTGCGGTGTGTTTGTTTATCGCTAAGGCATGACGACGTAATGTTTCTTGAATTTTTTCTTTAAAAAGCTTTGGGTTATTTGCCATCATCTCATTTGCTTTTTCGAATGAGATGTCTACTGGATAATACCCTCCAGCCCAAGGATTATGAAGAGAGGTCTGATCGCTTCCTATATCTATATGAATATTTGCTTCGTCTAATTTCTCCCAAACATCTACTATGTTTCCTAGATATGCTATAGAAATAGTTTCTTTTTCTGTTTTAGCTTTATTAATTCTTACTACTAACTCGTTTAAATCTGTGATTTTTTCGTCTATCCAACCTTGATCTAAACGTACTTGTGTGATTTTCGGATTTACTTCTGCGCAAACAGTAATACAACCTGCAATGTTTCCTGCTTTTGGTTGTGCGCCAGACATACCACCTAAACCAGAGGTTACAAAAAGGTTTCCTTGTGGTTCTTTTTTTATTTTTCTAAACGCATTTAAAACGGTTATTGTAGTGCCATGTACAATTCCTTGTGGTCCAATGTACATGAAACTTCCCGCAGTCATTTGTCCGTATTGTGTTACGCCAAGTGCATTGAATTTTTCCCAGTCGTCTGGTTTTGAGTAATTAGGAATCATCATACCATTAGTAACTACAACACGTGGTGCGTTTTTATGACTAGGAAATAATCCCATTGGATGCCCAGAGTACATTACTAGTGTTTGTTCGTTATTCATTTCGGCCAAATACTTCATGGTAAGTCTGTATTGTGCCCAATTAGAAAAAACGCCACCATTACCACCATAGGTAATTAATTCGTGGGGATGTTGTGCAACTGCATAGTCCAGGTTATTTTGAATCATAAGCATGATTGCGGCTGCTTGTTTCGATTTTGCTGGATATTCGTCTATTGGTCTGGCGTACATTTTATAATCTGGACGCAGACGATACATGTAAATTCTTCCGTAGGTTTCTAATTCGTTTTTAAATTCTGGAAGTAATTCTGCATGTTGTTTTTTATTAAAATAACGTAGAGCATTACGGAGTGCTAGTTTTTTTTCTTCAGCAGTTAAAATAGCTTTTCGATTAGGTGCGTGATTTATTTCTATTTCGTATACTTTAGTTTCTGGTAAAATATCTGGTATACCTTCTAGTATTTGCTCTTTAAATGTCTTCATTATAATTTGCTTTACTTTTTTTTAATTGTTTTACCTGAAGTAGAAGAATTATACCCATAAGGACAATGTCTACATCCACTCTCGCAACAGTAACCACGTTTTAAATGGTATTGTGCAGTGAAACATTTGTAGCCTTCTGGAGTTAAGTAATAATCGCCTTCTTCTATTGGAACAAATTTCTTCATGTAACAAATATAATGTAATTTGGTTTGATTTTTGAAAGGTGTTAAGTATGATTTTTATTTCAAAATATATGGTTCCTAGAGGGTATACTGGGATTACTATTTTTCCTTTTGTGTTTTTAAAGTATACTAGTTTAATGAAGAATAAGGTTTTAATTAATCATGAAAAAATTCATTTAAGACAGCAGTTAGAATTATTAATTATTCCATTTTATATTTTGTATTTTATTGAGTTTTTAATTGGATTAGTACAGTTAAGAGATTGGCATCAAGCTTATAGAAATATATCTTTTGAAAGAGAGGCTTATATAAATGAAAACGACCTTGATTATTTAAAATCAAGGTCGTTTTGGAAGTTTTTAAAGTATTATTAATTTTTTAAAACTACTTTCTGAATTTTTTGACTTCCGTTTTCAAGAACTGCTTTTACAATATATGCACCTTCCGAAAAATTATTATTATTGAATGTAATTTCAGAAGCATTAATTTCTGTTTGATTAATTAAAGTTCTTCCTAAAAGATCATATACAATAACTGTTTCAATGTTACTGTTTCCAGATTTCACTTTAATGTATTTATTGTTAGGCGCTAAAATTTCTAATCCTGAAATTTCAAAATTATCCACACTTAATGATTCATCAGTATATCTTAATATAAATCGGTCATTGTAAGTTCCTGAATCAATATTAAAACTATAAGGGTTAATTCGTAAATTATGTATTAGGTTTGTGTAAGTGTCTTCAATATAAATAGCTTGATTCGTGTTTTGAAATAATCCGTCTAAAGTATTTATTGCAATAGAATAGTTTCCGTTTTGAGGAATTTCTATACCTAATGCTACAGTATCGTTTTCATCAAAAGGAAGTGATTTTCCTTGTATTCCTAATTCTTCCTCTTCAATTATAGAATAAAACCTGGTGCTAGTTTCGCTTAATTCATGACCATCATAAAGTCTATCCAAACTATTGGAAGCTCCTTCTACATAGCCCACAAGTATAGAGTTTGCAGTGTTGTTTGGAGTAATTAAATCTAACCAAATTCTATGTTTTTCAATACTTGAAGAACGATTATTATCTTGAGAGTTTCTATAAAACTGACTGTTGTTTAATGTTTCATTACGCATAATGTTATCAAAGGAAACAGTAGAGTTAACAGGTGCAGTATCTTCCATGAGTACAAAAAAGGATTGTCCAGCTGCTATATCTCCACCAAAACCAGAAGGATTAGATCCAGTGCTATTATAAGCGATATAATCGTTAGGATTATAATTGTAAACAAAGTCTTCATAAAAAGGATCATTAATTGCGTTACTCGGGATGGCTAGATGTCTCCATAAATAAACAGTTCCAGAAATAGCTGGACTTGTATCATCTGCAATTACTGCAGCATTTACAGATATAAAAGTATCTGCAGAAATTGCTGAAGGGTAAGGATTACCAATTAAATTCCAATTGTCATCTAAGTTAGTAGCTATAGTATTACCTCCACCAGCGTAATCTGCTCCGTTGTAGTTACCTCTTGTTATGGCTTTGGTAATTACTCCATTGTTGGGTCTACCTACAAATTCAGGTGTTGACGGTGTCGGTGTTCCTGTTACATTTCTAATGATATATCCTTTACCATTAACCATGTTTTCTGTGGTTGCTTGCCAGTTTCCATAATTTCCAGCACCATTTCCAGGTATTGTTGGTATCCATTCATAAATATATGAAGACCCAGGCGAAACATTAGAAACACTAAACCCTTCAACAGGAGATGACCAATAGATATAATCATATGAACTAGCTATAGTTGCTGTTCTTTGCATATTGATATTTCCATTTCCAGTATTGTTATTAACATTTGGTGCGCCATTGTTAATTTGAATTAAGCTACCATTGTTTCTTATGTTAATGGTTCCATCTAAATGAATCCAATCTGTAACTATTAATTTTGTGTTTGATGATACCTCAAGACTAGCAGAAGATGCAACAGTCAAGTTTAAAGCATTTGCAGGTTGTGGAGGTAAAGGAATTAGATTTACAATATCTGCTACAGGAAAGTCTACATTAGAAACTGCGATATCTGGAATTAGGACACAATCGCTTGATGTTGGTACTCCGTTAGGTTCCCAGTTACCATCTATGTACCAATTGTTATCAATATATCCCATCCATGTTTTACTGGATTGATCTACAATAACATCATCAGAAAAAGTAACTGTATTACCACAAGAAGTATAAGTAACTTCGGCAGTGTAGGTGTCGGGTGTTGTTACTGTTAAAGTTGATCCTGTTCCTATTACTGCAGCTCCTGTGCTTGCAGAATACCATGTTACAGAGTCTGGTGCAATAATAGCTCCATTTGGTACAAATCGCCAAGCTTCGTTGGTTGTTTCCCAGTTAGTGTCTAGACCGTTTCTACATGGAGCAGCAATAGCTTCTCCAGTATTTCCATCTCCTTGTATTCCTACAATGGCATTACCATCATTCCAAGGATAAACGTCACCATTTGCTATTCTTTTTTCTTCAATAAATACTTCAATAATATTTGTAGTTTCATGAAGGACTATCATCCCAGTATACAATCTACTTGCATCATCAAACATTGGAATATCAATCCAAGAAATAATAAATTGTCTACATCCGGGAGTTCCTATTACACGACTTTTAATAGGTGTTCCTAATAAGCCCCTTGGGTCTAAATCGTGATAAACACCATAAATGGTATTGTTAAATAAGGCTCCAGCCAAACTAGGAAGATTTGCGTTAAATGAATAGCCACAATAAGAACCTGGTATATACGAATTATCAAAAGTGATCATACCATTAGCACCAACTAGTGTTTCTGTATATGTATTTCCGTAAAAACAAAAATTAAAACCAAGATTCGTTCTGGCATCAGCCCAAACATCATCATCATCTATTGTTTGTACTCCAGCTCCTCCAAATGTAGGAAATTCATACTCTGGTGCTGGATTAGGGTATGCAATTTGTTCAACAATATAGCTGTCTGTTTCTCTTATTGTAGAATGAGCTTGTAACGTTAATGATGGACTGGTACAGTCTAAGCTAAAGCTTGGGTCTGGATCAAAAGGATCAGCTGTAAAAGGATCAACTCCTTGTTCTCCAACTATTAAAGGACAAACAGTAGGAGTAGTTATAATGTTTGAGCAACCAGTTGTGAATGTTGTGGTAATCCAAACGCCAAAGTCTACTGCATTACAAATTCCTCTTACGAATACATAGTATGTAGTTCCAGCTGTTAATCCAGTAAGATTAACCGTAGTTCCAGTAGTAGTTCCTGAAATATCACCACCAGGAGTTCCTGTAGTATTATCTGTAGAAACAATATATTCATACCCGTTTGCAGGAGCGGGTGCGGGATCTGTCCAACTAATCGTTCCAGTGGTAGTAGATGTAGTAATTCCTGTTAAACTAACAGGGTTGTCTGTACAATTTAAAGGAGTGACTGTTAAAGTGTAATCATGAGTTTCACTATCGTCGTCATAACCACAAGGGTCTGGATCAGAATTTAACCAATCTGATCGTATACGCATTCTATAGTTTCCTGGTGCTGCTGTTCCAAGAACGGTAAAACTACCTATTGTTGGGTCGCTATATCCAGCAGTTTCAAATACCTTTTCATTGGCATCATCAAAATCTGTATCATTATTCCAATCTACCCAAATATTAGTTTCGTAAGTACCTCCAGCAAAATTAATAGTAAAATCTACATTAGATCCTGTAAGTTGTTCAACGACCATAGAAGTAAAATCTCCATAGCCAGCTGTTGAAAAACCAGAATTTGTATGGTTAATGTTATTTATAGCTCCTGTTGTAATAAAATCATCAATGTAGTTGCTTGTGTCTGTAGATGATGGAATACAATAGGTTGCTATTAAAGTGGTTTCATTATCAGTAAGTGGGTTTATAGTATTGTAAAGTGGTCCTCCAAAGCAACCAAAATCATTAAAGGAATAAATAAAGAAATAATACGTTGTAGTTGGGTTTAATCCGGTAGCTGTAAAATTTGTATTTTCATCATTATCTACTACGGTTGCTCCAAGTGTCGTATTCCCAATTGCATACGAGGTTGTGTTTGTTGGAGGAGTAGGAGTAGTGCCTGTAGTATTCATTAATACAAGATAGTTGCTGGATGCTGGTGCAGAAGCTGTAAAGCTTCCGTCAATAGAATTATCTGTTATAGTTCCAAACGTTAAGTTTGTTGGTTGTGCTGTTGGTGGTGTACACGCAGAAACACAAGTTCTAGAAATAGTGAAATTCCCAGTGTCTGTTGCTCCACCATATGTGTAGTAATCTGCTATATAAATATAATATTCCACACCAAGAATAGGAGTGAAAGTATAGCTTTCAATACCTCCGTTTCCAGTACTATCTTCACAAGTAATATTAGTTAAAGAACCGCAATTACCACTTGCAATAGCCATTTCATGATCAAAACTAGCAGCTGCATCTGTAGTAATAGTAGTCTCTATTCCATCTCCTGTAAAGGTGTACCAAACGCCATAGTCACTAATAGAACAACCCGTGCCACTACTCGCTGCGGTTGAATTATTTGTCGTGCCTGCAATATTATCGCCACAGTTTAATGTTACTGCTGCTGAGCAGTCGTCGTTAGTAGGAGTAGTTGGTGGCGTTGAGCATGTCCTAGAAATGGTAAAGTTACCTGTTGTTGCACTTGTAGAATCCCAATGAGCTATATATATATAATAGTTGGTTCCTATAGAACTAGTAAAGGTGTAACTTTCTGTACCATTTGTAAAATCACTATCTTCACAGCTAATATTTGTTAAGGTGCCACAACTACCACTTACTATGTTCATTTCATGATCCCAACCGCCTGATGAAGTTGATGATATTGTTGTTTGTTGCCCATCTCCAATAAATGAGTACCAAACTCCATAGTTGCTTATTGTGCAACCAGTAGAGTTTGTAGTATTAGAACTACCTATGGTTGATCCAGATATATTTGTATCACCACAGTTTAATGTTGTTGCAGTTGAGCAGTCATCGTTAGCTAGAGGTGCTGAAGACGTTACGCATATACTATTTAACGTCATAGGATTATTACCACCAGAAACATTTGCTACTTTTATATAATAAATGCCATTATTTAAAGTTGCATTAATTGTTTCGGTTTGTGCTGAATTATTTGCAGTATCATTGTTTGCACAATTTATTTGTGATAATCCTGTACAAGAAGAAGTTGAGCTTATTAATTGTAAAAATAGGTTTCGATTATTTGATAATGCAGTTATATTTATGTCTAAAGGTCCAGTTGTTACTGTAAAAGTGTACCAGCCTTCCCTTTTAAAGTTCGCAAAACCATTGCAAGAAGCAATATTAGGAAGGTCTTGAGTATTGTCTGAAATATTTCCAGAATCACAAACTCCGTCAATGTTTAGTGTAGTGGCAGTTGCACAACTTGTGCCTTGCCCAAAAGTATTCGTAGAAAGTAATAGTAGTAAACAAATAATAGGTAATTTAATTATAAATTGCATTTTTTTGCAACGTAGATTTGCGGTCTTAGAGTGTAGTGTTTTCATCATAAACTTTAAATTTGGAACATAAGTTTATATCAAAAAGATATTGTAAGATAATATTTATGTAGATTTTGGGAATCCTTTAATGTGTTATATTTTATTTTTTAACGATTTTGATTAAAAAATAACAGAATATTAACACTTATAGCTAAAATAGAATAAAATTAATAATAATGTGTGATTTTTCGTTTAAAAGATGGGTTTAACTGTTAAAATTAATTTAACTGCTGATTTTCAGGTTTTTGTAAAGAATATTTACAAGAATCATGCGTTTGTTTCTGGTAATAAGTTGCATAAACTAAAGTATAATATCATAGAAGCTAAGAATCAAAAAAAAACAACTTTATTAACCTTTGGAGGTGCTTATTCTAATCACATTGCAGCAGTTGCTGCTGCAGGTAATATTTTTGGTTTTGAAACAATAGGTGTTGTTAGAGGTGAAGAGTTAAAAAATAAAATAAACGGAAACCCTACTTTAAGTTTTGCTAAACAGCAGGGAATGCAATTTCAATTTATTTCACGTGATGAATTTAGAAACAAAGGATCTAAACTATTTATTGAAAACTTAGAGCTACAGTTTGGTGATTTTTATTTAATTCCAGAAGGAGGAACTAACAAATTAGCTGTAAAAGGATGTGAGGAAATTTTAGAAGAAGGAGATGAAGTATACGATTATATCTGCTGCCCTGTAGGAACAGGAGGTACAATATCAGGAATAATTAATGCAAGTTTTCCGCATCAAAAAATTCTTGGATTTCCAGCGTTAAAAGGAGACTTTTTACAAGAAGAAATTACTAAATTTACAACCAAAACAAATTGGGAATTAATAACAGATTATCATTTTGGAGGGTATGCTAAAGCAAACGAAGTATTAATACGGTTTATAAATACTTTCAAAGAAGAACATAAGATACCATTAGATCCCGTTTATACAGGGAAAATGCTTTATGGTATACAGGATTTAATTGCAAAAGATTTTTTTCCGAAGCAATCTAAAATATTAATTATTCATACTGGAGGATTACAAGGTATAGAAGGTATGAATACCGTTTTAAAAAAGAAGAATTTACCATTGATTCAATAAAAAATGAAGAAAATAATTGTAATAAGCTGCCTAACTTTTTTTATGTTTAGTTGCGGCTCCAGTAAAAAAGTTGTTACTAAAAAAGATAAAAGGGAAGTAGTAAATAAGACTACTGAAATAGAACCAAAACAACAAGAAGTAACCACACCAGAAATTACTCCAACTACTCCTGAAGTTTATGCAAATTCTACCGAAGAGTATATTGCTATTTATAGTGATATAGCTCAAGATGAAATGCGTAAATATGGTATTCCTGCTAGTATTACCTTAGCTCAAGGTATTTTAGAATCGGCTTCAGGAAAAGGAAGACTTTCAGTTGAGGCGAATAACCACTTTGGTATTAAATGTCATGATTGGACAGGAGCTAAAATTTATCATGATGATGATGCATCTCAAGAATGTTTCCGAAAATATAATAATTCGAAATATTCCTTTAGAGACCATTCGTTATTCTTAACAGGACGAAAAAGATATAGTAATTTGTTTGATTTTGAACAAGATGATTACCAATCTTGGGCAAAAGGATTACGAGCTGCTGGTTATGCTACAGATAGAAAATACCCTGTAAAGTTAATTAGCTTAATTGAACGTTATCAGTTGTATCGATTTGATGCAGAAGTTTTAGGAAAAAATGCAGCGAATAATGATAAGTATACTGTAGCAAAAGGAGATACTTTATATTCTATTTCTAAAAAATATAAAATTACAGTTCAAGAACTTCAAGAATTAAATGGTTTAAATGATACAGGTTTGTTTGTAGGGCAAGTATTATATGTAAAACCAATACCAAAAGATTATTAAATTTTATGAATTATACACGTAGTAGTGCATTATTTACAGAAGCTGAAAAAGTAATACCTGGCGGAGTAAATTCACCTGTAAGAGCTTTTAAAGCTGTAGGAGGTACACCAATATTTATTAAAGAAGCAAAAGGAGCTTATTTAATAGATGAAGATAATAACCAATATATAGATTATATTAATTCTTGGGGACCAATGATACTTGGTCATGCTTTTAAACCAGTTGTTGATGCTGTTGTAGAAAAGACAAAAAAAGGAACATCTTTTGGGACACCTACCGAAATTGAAACGCAAATTGCAGCATTAGCAGTTGCAATGGTTCCAAATATCGAAATGATTCGTTTTGTAAATTCTGGAACAGAAGCTTGCATGAGTGCAGTTCGCCTTGCTCGAGGTTTTACAGGTAAAGACAAGATTATTAAATTTGCAGGCTGCTACCATGGTCATAGCGATTCGTTTTTAATTCAAGCTGGTAGTGGAGCGGTGACTTTTGGGTCGCCAAATAGCCCAGGAGTAACGGAAGGTACAGCAAAAGATACCTTACTTGCAGCTTATAATAATATAGAAAATGTAAAGCAAATTATTGAAGCCAATAAAAACGAAATAGCTTGTATTATTCTAGAGCCAGTTGCTGGTAATATGGGATGTATCCCTCCAAAAAATAATTTTTTAAAACAATTAAGAGAGGTATGCGATGCAAATAATATTCTTTTAATTTTTGATGAGGTTATGACCGGTTTCAGACTTGCAAAAGGAGGAGCTCAAGAACTGTACACCATTAAAGCAGATATTGTTTGTTTTGGTAAAGTAATTGGAGGAGGATTACCGGTTGGTGCTTTTGCTGCTAATAAAGAAATTATGAGTTGTTTAGCTCCTCTTGGTCCTGTATATCAAGCAGGTACTTTAAGTGGAAACCCATTAGCAATGGCTGCAGGTTTAGCTATGTTACAAGAATTAAATAAAGATGTAGAAATTTATAATCGCCTTGCTGAAAAAACCGAGTATTTACATAAAGGAATTACTAAGGTTTTAAACCAAAACAATATAATACATACTATAAATAGAATAGGGTCCATGATTTCTGTGCATTTTGCTGAAGGTGAAGTTTTAGATTTTAAAACTTCAGCCGAAGGAAATAACGACACTTTTAAAAAGTTCTTTCATGGTATGTTAGATGAAGGAATTTATATTGCGCCAAGTGCTTTTGAAACATGGTTTATTACGGATGCTTTAACTTATACCGATTTAGATAAAACAATACGTGCAGTAGATACAGTAGCAAAAACCTTATAAAAATAAAAGCACCTTAAAGGATTTCTCCTTTAAGGTGCTAAAAAAAACTAACTAACTAACTAACTATTCTTGTTTTGCTCCGCCTTTGCGCTTTCCTTTTCTACTTTTCTCATCAATTTTATGCTTTCTTTTCCCTTGTTGCTTTTCCCATTTAGCATATTGCTCTGCATTTAAAATGCTTTTCATTTTTTGTTTTGTAGCAATTTGAGCATCTAATCTGTCATTCTGCATTTTAAGCATTTCTTCTTTGCTAGGTTTTTCATCCGATTCTTTTCTACTTTTTCTAGCCTCCATTTTTGCTTTTCTAGCTTTGGCATTTTCTAAATTAAGGACACCAATTTCTTTTTGTTGTGCTTCTGTTAGATCTAAATCTAAAGTCATTTTTTTAGTTTGTAATTGAGCCATTTCTTCTGGAGCTAAATCTGCACCTCTATGTTTTCTCTCTTTTTTGTCTTGAGCACTAACTTGAATGGTTACTAAGGCTAATGCTATAATTAATAATTTTTTCATCTGTTTAAGTTTTTATTGTTATTTGCTTCTAGGACACTTAGAAAATGAAAAAGTTTAATTGCTAAAGTGTATTTAACTAGACATTAACATTTTTACTAGTTGTTAAAATGGTTATCTTTGATACTATTAATTAAAAAAAAGAAATAGAAATATGAAACGAATAATAATCCTCTTATTAATAGCTTTTTCTATGTTTTCTTGTAAAAACGAAGCTAAACAAGCCGAAGAAAATGTTGTAGTAAAACCAACAGAAATGGAACAGAATTTAAATAAATATGTGTCCGTAAAACTCACTGCAGATATAAGCGTGCTTACCGAAAACGAACAGAAAATGCTTCCTATTTTAATAGATGCAGCGAATAAAATGAACGATTTGTTTTGGTATGAAGCTTATGGAGATTGTGACGCTTTATTAAACGAAATTAAAGACGTGAACACCAAAAAATATGTGAAAATAAATTATGGCCCTTGGGATCGTTTAAACGGAAATACTCCTTTTATAGATGGAATTGGAGAAAAACCAGCTGGAGCAAATTTCTATCCAAAAGATATGACTAAAGAAGAATTTGATACAGCCCAAATGAAAGATAAGTCTAGTATTTATAATTTTGTTCGTCGTGATGAAAACGGGAAATTATTTACCATTCCATATCATGAAAAATTTAAGCATGAAGTTGCAGAGGTTTCCGAATTACTTATAGAAGCATCTAAACTTGCAGCAGATACTGGGTTGAAAAAATATTTAGAATTACGAGCGGCTGCTATATTAAATGATGAATACCAAAAAAGTGATTTAGCTTGGATGGACATGAAAACAAACACGCTAGACATTGTTATTGGCCCAATAGAAACGTACGAAGATCAACTATTTGGAAACAAAGCCGCACATGAAGGTTATGTACTTATTAAAGATCAAGCATGGAGTAAGCGTTTGGCTAAGTTTTCGGCGTACTTACCCGAATTACAAAAAAATCTTCCTGTTGATGCAGCATACAAAAAAGAAACACCAGGAACAGATAGTGATTTAAATGCATACGATGTTGTCTTTTACGCTGGAGATTGTAATTCTGGTAGTAAAACGATTGCTATAAATTTACCAAATGATGAAGAAGTGCAACTAGCAAAAGGTACTAGAAGGTTACAACTTAAAAACGCAATGCAAGCTAAATTTGATAAAATACTTTTACCGATTTCTAATGTTTTAATAGATGAGAGCCAGCGTAAACACATAACGTTTGATGCTTTTTTTGCAAATACGATGTTTCATGAAGTTGCACATGGTTTAGGAATTAAAAATACCATTAACAATACTGGAACAGTAAGAGAATCTTTAAAAGAACACGCAAGTGCTCTAGAGGAAGGGAAAGCAGATATTCTTGGTTTATATATGATTCAACAACTACAAGCTAAAGGGGAATTAAAAGAAGATATAAAAGATAATATGGTAACTTTTATGGCTGGAATATTTAGATCTGTTCGTTTTGGCGCTTCTTCTGCACATGGAAAGGCAAATATGATTCGTTTTAATTTCTTTAAAGAAAAAGGTGCTTTTACTAGAAATGATGATGGTACTTTTAAAGTGAATTTTGATAAAATGGAAGATGCGATGAAAGATTTATCTAACCTAATATTAACATTACAAGGAAATGGAGATTATGATGGTGTAGCTGCACTGGTAGCAGATAAAGGTGTTATTACTTCTAGTTTACAAGCAGATTTAGACCGATTAAGTGCTGCTAATATTCCTGTAGATGTTGTTTTTGAACAAGGAAAAAAGGTTTTAGGTTTATAGGAAGAAAACAGAATTTATTATATAAAAAAAGGCTTTCGAGTAAACGAAAGCCTTTTTTTATAATTTATGTTTTATAGAGAATTTATAAATTCTTCTATTAAATTATAGCCTTCTTCATGTAAAACTGTGGTGCCAATATATGGCATCGAGTAGCCATCTACATAACTTTGCGTTCTAGCTTGTATAGAATATCTATATAAATAAATGTCTGTAGCATCAAAAGATGTTTCTAGTCTAAAATCTAGACTGGTAGTAGGGTTGCAAGTTCCTCCTGGAGAATGGCAATGCGCACAGTTTACATCGAAATATGCTCTAGCTCTTTGTGTAACAGTATAATTTCTATCATCTTCCCAATCTGGTAATACACTAATGCTAGAAGGATCTGTAAGATTTGTTAAGTAATTATTATCAATAAAATCTTGTAATTGGTTATTAAAATTCATGGAACGTAATTTAGGTCCAATTGGTGTAATAACATCTGCATTACTATGGCAAGTAAAACAATCTGTATTCGAAGGTATTTTGTAATTTAAATTCTTTGTTTCTCCAGCACCATCAATATAACTATATGCTACCACACTTCCATCTAAATCTAGAGTAGCTTCCGTTTGTGTATCATTCCAGGTGTAATTTCCAGTTTCCCATACACCGTTTTGTTTAATTAAAATTCGGGTTTCCATGATTCGTTTTCCTAATGTTTCATCACGTTCATCATTAAAATAATAGAATGTTTTTGCAATAACCGTATTGTCTGGAAATGTAGGTAAACCATTATCTACATGTTGCATTGCTTCTCCAGAAGGTAAAGCGATTAAACGTTGTTTATGCGAATAGTCTGTAAATAAAGGAGTAATTAAATCATACTCAAAAGCATAAGGGCCAGGAGTTAATTCTGCAATATCTCCAGCGAAAATATGTAAATCAGATAGGTTGTTTAAAAATTGAGCTACCACTATTGGAGCAGTAGTTGTAAAACTTACCACTTCAGTTTGTAAACTAACATTATCGTTACAAATAGATTGAATATAAACATCATAAGTTGTATTCGCTTCCAATCCAATTAGCGTAGCCGTTTTTTCCGTAGTTTCCATGGTTGTACCTAAGCCAATTGTAAAACCAGAAATCCCATATTCTAAATTATAGGATGCAGGTGTATTACTGTCCTCCCAAGTAATAGTAGTGCTTTCGTGCGTTGTATTACTAAATTGAAGGTTTGTTGGTGTTGTACATTGTGCAATAAAGTCGTCATCAGGATCATTAAAACAAGATACTAATGTAAATGCAACTAATAAGGTTAAAATTACTTTCTTCATAAATGATAATTAAATAGCTGTCGTGAAAGTAATAAAATAGATATAATAATGAATAAAAAATGCCTATAAATTTTATTTATAGGCATTTAAAAGTAATTAATATGATACTAATTAAGTATTAGTTTTTTAGTTGTGGATTCTTTATCTGTTTTAACAACTGCTATATAAATGCCTTTTCTTAATTTCTTTAAATTTAAAGCTTGTAGATGCTGTAAGTTTGACTTTTTATATACCTCTTTTCCTAAAACATCATAAATAATTAATGAATTATTTGTGGTTGTTTCTGTTAAAAAATTAATATTTACAATTCCATTATTACTAGGGTTTGGATATATTTTAAAGAGTTCTAATTTGTTTTCAGTAATGCTTAAAGGATTTGTACTAACAGCATATTCTAATAAAGCACCTAAAGATCCTTTGGTAACTTGAGTTAAAAATGTAGGATCCATATTTGCTAAAACATCTGTAGTTGTATGCGCATGTGTTGTTTCGTTTGTTTCATATAAGCCAGTAATAATTTCTCCATTATTTTCAAAAGGAATATAATCGGAAGCATAGGCGTAAGAAATTACTGTGTTTAAGTTAGAATATAATTCAACACAGTTTGCTAGAATAGTAGTCATTGCTGAAGAAGCACTATTGTTTGCAGGTGGATTACTTCGGTCTTCCTCACATGTTATGGTGTCATTTGTTTCTCCATTTACTCCGCCTACTTGGTCTAAATTAAATACTAAACGTATATCTAAGTTTTCTGGATTTACTGTATTATTTACATAATATTGACTACCTATTAACCCTTCTTCTTCGCCACTAAAATGTATAAACTTAATGGAGTATTCTGTATCTATATCTTTTAATAATCTTGCTACTTCTAATATTAATGTGGTACCACTTCCATTGTCGTTTGTTCCAGGACCATTAATAGTATCATAATGGCCATCAATAATTATGAAGGTGTCAGGGTAAACGGTTCCTGTTTTAGTAACTATAATATTATTACTTGTTCCAGAAGAGTATGTAAAAGGTTGTAAAGTAATATCTGTGTAGCCTAAAGCTGTGTATCTAGAAGTTATCCAATTTTGAGCGTTCGTTAAAGCTGTTGTTCCAACTTCTTTTACCCCAAAGTTTTCAAAAGTAGTTAAATCTGCAAGTATATTAGAAGCAGAAACATTATCTACAACACTTTGATAATAGGTGTTGTAGGTTTGTGCATAGGTAGAAAGGCTAAAAATAAATAATGCAGTTATTTTGAGTAAAGTTAGTTTCATATATTAAAATTTAGGCTAAAATAGAGTATTTTTAATAATCTATTAGTTAATTGATTTTACAAGTAATATGTACTGTGGCTTCGGTACCTACTCTCATGGTTCCAAATTCTTCTCCTAGATTATAATCAAATCTATTTATAATTAAATTACCATCGAAGGTGTTTTTAGAAAAAGTAAAGGGGATTTCAACTTCTTTTGTAACACCATGAATAGTTAGGTTTCCTATGGTATTATAACCGTTTTTTGTTTTTGTTACAGCGGAAGAAATAAAACAAATTTCAGGATATTTTTCTACATCAAAAAAATCAGAATTACGTAAATGCGCATCTCTTTTTTTATTTTTAGTATTTATTGTTGTTGCATCTACACAAATATTAAAACTGGAGTTTTCTAAAGCCGAAGTGTTTAAAATAAAATCTCCTTGAATTCCAGTAAAAGTTCCTTTTACTTTAAAGATTCCTCCTCCTGTAATATGAAAATTAATTTCAGATTTTTCTTGATTTATAGTCTGTTGTGCTTGAATTGTAGCGTAATTAGTTAAAAAAAATACAGCTAATAGAAATGTAATGTTTTTCATGTTCTTCTGTTTTAGTAGTAAAATAGTCGAATTAAAGCTACAATAATTTCAAAACAATAAAGAATAATTAACTTTAATTAACGATACATTTTATTTCAATTTTCACCATTTCTCCAATTGCAAATGGATTTTCGTTTTCGCCAAGATGATAATCGGTTCTGTTTATTTTAAAGGCTCCAATAAAAGTATTGTTTTTATAGGTGAAAGGGATATTTACATCACGAGAAACACCTAACATCGTTAGTTTTCCTAAAGCTGTATAGCCTGTTTTTGATTTCTGGATATTAGACGAAGTATAACAAATCGTAGGATTGTTTTCTACATAAAAAAAATCTTCAGAACGTAAATGTGTATCTCTTTCTTCGTTTTCTGTATTTATTGTTTTAGCTGAAATACAAACATCTATTTCTGATTTGCTTAAGTCATCGACATCTAACTTAAAAGTTCCTGTCATTTCTTTAAATGTACCTTTAACATTACTAACAATTAAATTGTTGATTTTAAAATTAACAATAGATTTTTCGGTGTTAATTTCTTGTGCCAGAAAAGTAAATGGAAACAAAAATAAAAGCACTAGTGCAATGGATAACTTTTTCATTTATTAAAAGTTTTAAATCTAGTTGTTGCTTTAGGGAGAATTTGTAATTAAATATAATAAAAAAAAAGGAACTCCATTTTAGGAGTTCCTTTTATATAATTTTAATTTGTAAATAATATTAACAACCCATTGTGCCAAAAGAGACAACAAGTTCTTGGTCTGTTTTTTCTCCTTTTGCATTTTCAGCAGGTTTCCATGAACCTTGTGTTTCTAAAATAAGGGATTTCATTGTTTCATCTACAAGTGGGTAACTGCTAGATCTGTCTAAGCTTATATTTTTAATTCCTCCTTCTTTAGTTACTGTAAATTTTAATTTAGCAGCTTGTAATGTATTAGGATCTACTTTCGCTTTTAATCTAGCATCTAAACTATTTTCTCTTAAAAACTTTTTTAAAGCATCTTTTCCATGTTTGTAAGTTGCTTGTTTTTCTGGTACAATGGTTAAATGTGGAGAATCGTTGCTGTACTCTAATAAACCTGTTACTTTATTCTTTTTTTGAAAAACAATATTTATTAAAAAATTACTACCATAATTGGCATTTTGTAAAAGATTTAATTGTGCTTCTGTTAGTTCTTTGTTTGTTGTAATTTCACGCGTATCTGTTTGAATATCGTTTTCAACGATAATAATTTCAGCATATTTTAATATTTCAATAGCATGGATGGTTTCTTCATCATAAAAAGAATGAATAGAAGTTGCATTATCAATCACACTTTTTTTAATAGGAGCAAATCTAGAGCCAACATCGTAAATAAATTCATCTTCGGTTAAAACGTTAAATGCAATTGGGCCATAGTTTTCCGCTTCATTTATATTGATGCTTTCCTTTTTAATTTTATTAGAAACAGTATTTAAAGCAATTTTATTAGCGTCTTTGGTACTCGCTTTTTCTGTTTTAAAATCTTGCCAGTTTATACCAAAAGCGGTTAAGCTTAATGTAACAATAACAGCTGCAAAAATTAATATAGTCTTTTTCATGTCTTTAAATTTAGTGATTAATAAATAGATTGTATTTCTGTTCGTTTTGATGTTACAAATTTAAGAGGGTTTCTAGTTAAAATATGTCAAAAGAATGTAAAAGAAGTGTCAACTATTGTAAAAAGTCGAGAAATTGTATGTTATTTACAGTACCATATGAATACTAATACTGCATATTTATTTAGAAGCTTCGGGTTATTATTATTTTTTATTAGCGTTATATCTTGTAATACTAAGAAGAAAGATAACTTCTCAGAAACGGTAAAAGTGTCTTTACGCGAAGTTGGGCATCATTTATTATTAGCCAATCAGGATTCGACTACTTTGGTGAAACCAGTTATTGCTTTAAGTGAAAATAAGTTTCAAGTAACTTTTGAGAATACCATCGCTATTCAACCAGACAGTTTGGTTGCGATTATTAAAAATAGTTTTGAAAGAGCAAAATTACCACAACATTATATCACCGAAGTTACTTTATGTAATAATCAAGAAGTAGCCTACAGTTATATCATGAATTATAATGCTGAAAATAATATTATACCATGTAAAGGAAGAGAGCTACATAAAGAATGCTATCAAGTTACAGTGCAATTTGAAGATGTTAATAATTCAAGTAAAAGCAAAACCAAAATTTTATACGTGCTTTTTTTAGTGTTTTTAGTATTACTTGTACTATTTGCGTATAGAAGAAAACCAAAGCATATTTCTGAAGAAAAGGATTTAAATTTTACCTCTTTAGGAAAGTTTCAATTTTTCCCAAAAGAAAACAAGCTTATTAAAGAAAGTGTAGAAATTAGCCTTTCTAAAAAAGAGTGTGAAATACTGGCTATTTTTGTAGGACAACCAAACCAAATTATTAAAAGAGAAGAACTCATAAAAAAAGTTTGGGAAGATAATGGGGTTGTGGTTGGCAGAAGTCTAGATACCTATATTTCTAAGCTTCGAAAAAAACTGCAAGAAGATGAGACTATAAAATTAACCAATGTTCATGGTGTTGGTTATAAGTTGGAAGTGGTTTCCTTATAAATCAAAAAAAAAGGAACTACATTTCTGTAATTCCTTTTGTTATAATAAGGTTTCTATCTTCGAAGAGATTAAACAATCTCTACAAACAAACCTTCTTCTGTTTTTGCAACTTTTGCAAGATTGTTTTTAGTTAGCTCTTTAATGGTTTTATCCCATTTTTTATTCGATAAACCAGACTTTCCTTTTAAATCGTTTAATTCTAATTTCTCAGCAGCTTTTAACGTTTTTAAAACTTCTTTTGCTTCATCACTAATTGCTAAAGCTTTTTTCTCAGGTCGCATTTGCGGAAAGAATAAAACTTCCTGTATACTTTGGTTATTGGTTAAAAACATGATTAATCTGTCCATACCAATTCCCATTCCAGAAGTTGGAGGCATACCATATTCTAAAGCACGTAAAAAGTCATGATCTATAAACTCGGTAGCTTCATCATCTCCTTTAGCTGCCAATTTTAATTGGTGTTCAAAACGTTCCCGTTGATCAATAGGATCATTCAATTCCGAATAGGCATTTGCTATTTCTTTTCCACAAACCATTAACTCGAAACGCTCGGTAAGTTCTGGGTTGTCTCTATGTTCTTTACATAACGGGCTCATCTCTTTTGGGTAGTCTGTAATAAAGGTTGGTTGAATGTAGTTTCCTTCACATTTTTCACCAAATATTTCATCAATAAGCTTTCCTTTACCCATGGTTGCATCTACAGCAATTCCCATGCCTTTTGCAGCCTCTCTAATTTCATCTTCTGTTTTTCCAGTAATATCAAAACCAGTAAAATGCTTAATAGAATCTGCCATAGTTACTCTAGCATAAGGCGCTTTAAAGTCTATTTCGTGTTCTCCAAAAGTAGCCTTAGAAGTTCCGTTAACAGCAACAGCACAGTGTTCTAATAATTGTTCACAAAAATCCATCATCCAATTGTAATCTTTATAAGACACATAAATTTCCATGGCTGTAAATTCTGGATTGTGCGTTCTGTCCATTCCTTCGTTTCTAAAGTTTTTAGAAAACTCATAGACACCGTCAAAACCACCTACAATAAGACGCTTTAAGTATAACTCGTTAGCAATTCGCATGTATAATGGAATATCTAAAGAATTGTGGTGTGTAGTAAAAGGTCTTGCTGCTGCTCCACCAGGAATTGGTTGTAAAATTGGCGTTTCTACTTCAAAATATCCAGCGTCATTAAAAAAACCACGCATGGCATTAAAAAGTTTGGTTCTTTTAACAAAAACTTCTTTTACTTTTGGGTTTACTACTAAATCGGCATAACGCTGTCTGTAACGTAATTCCGGATCATTAAATGCATCGTGTAAATTTCCTTCAGCATCTTCTTTTGGTAGTGGTAAGGGTTTTAAAGCTTTACTTAAAAGCGTAAAGTCTGTAACACGAACACTTTTCTGTCCCACTTTTGTGGTAAATAATTCGCCTTCAATACCAATAAAATCACCAATATCTAGAAGTTTTTTATATACATCATTGTACTTGCTTTTGTCTTCGCTAGTACAAATTTCGTCTCTATTAAAATACACTTGTATTCTACCTTCGCTATCTTGTAGTTCAGCAAAACTAGCATTACCTTGAATACGTCTAGACATTAAACGTCCTGCAATATTTACTTTTTCTCCTTCTTTAAATTCCTGTTTTATTTTACTAGTTAAGTGTGTTAAAGGATATAAATCTGCTGGATATGGGTTAATGCCTAAATCTCTTAATTTGGCTAACTTATCTCTTCGTACTAATTCTTGTTCAGATAACTGCGACATGTAATTTTTATATTTTTTAAGAAGCTACAAAGATACACTAAAGCTAGTAATTAGAAAACGCTTTTTTGGGCATTCTTTTTTCGAAATAAAAAAGCCGTGCTTTCACTAGTCGCTCTTTTCAAGGAGCTCCAACATGCGTTCAATCACTAATGCAAAGTGTAACAAAATATAAACCTTTGCGTCCAATAAATACATCAATCAATTAAATCAAAATCAATGAGTTTTTGGAGAGTCTTATTAGCTATTTTATGCCCACCATTATCTGTTATAGGTAAAGGTTGCGGATCTATATTAATTGTTTTTCTATTGTGGCTTTGTGGATGGGTTCCTGGAGTTATAGCTGCACTAGTTATTTTAAACAATCCGGAAAGATAAAATACGTATCTTTGTTTTGTAGAACTAAAATTTATACTATGAAACAATTTATACTAGCAATTGCCAGCGTTTTTTTATTAACCAGTTGTAATTTCACCGAAGAGATTAGCTTTAATCCAGATGGTTCTGGAGAATTTATTATGAGCTATGATATGAGTGAAGTCATGAAAACCATGGAAGAAATGGGAGGCGGTAAAAAAGACAATGGGAAAGAAAAAATGAAACTAGATAGTGTCATGTATTTTAAAGATATGCTAGTAGAAAAAGCAGATAGTATTGCTACTTTATCCCAAGAAGAACAAGATAAATTAAAATCTTTAGAGAGTATTGTTATTAAAATGAAAATGGATGAAGAAGAAGGGCTTTTTGATATGGGATTTGGTTCTACATTTACTAGTTTAAAAGAACTACCTGAGGCTTTAAAGAAAATTGAAGAAGCCAAAAAAATGAATTCTGAAAACAATGCACAAATGGGGAAAATGGGAGAAAGTGCTGTAGCAAAAGCATCTGAAGATATTTTTGAATATGTAGATTTTGCATATGACGGAAAAACGTTTTCTAGATCTATTAAAGAAGGTTTTCAACAATCGGAAGCAGATATAGAAGAGTTGAATGAAGAAATTGGCCAAATGGGAGATTCTAAAGAAATGTTTGAAGCCATGAGTTATACTTTGGTGTATAATTTTCCGAAGAAAATAAAATCGGTAACCAATAAAAATGCAGTGATAAGTAGCGATAAAAAATCGGTTTCTTTAAAAATGAATTTTATTGACATGATAAAGTCACCAGAAGCAATGACTTTAGATGTAGAATTAGAAGAGTAAAGCATTGAATAAAAATATAGAATTACAAGATTTAGGATTACAAGATTATAAAGATACTTGGGACTATCAAGAGTCTTTATTTAAATCGATAGTGGATGCTAAAATTAAAAATAGGAGAGAAGAATTAACTTTACCAACAAACAACTATTTTTTATTGGTAGAGCATCCTCATGTGTATACCTTAGGTAAAAGTGGCGACATGTCTAACCTGTTAGTAAACGAAAAACAACTTGCAGAAAAAGGAGCAAGTTTTTACAAAGTAAATAGAGGTGGCGATATTACTTATCATGGTCCAGGACAAATTGTAGGTTATCCTATTTTAGATTTAGATAACTTTTTTACAGACATTCATAAATACCTTCGTTTTTTAGAAGAAATGATTATTCTCACTTTAGCAGAATATGGTTTAAAAGCAGAACGAAGTCCAGGTGAAACCGGAGTTTGGCTAGATGTAGGAACTCCTTTTGCTAGAAAAATTTGTGCTATGGGAGTTCGTGCTTCTCGTTGGGTAACCATGCACGGATTTGCTTTAAATGTAAATGCAGATCTTGGTTATTTTGATAATATGATACCTTGTGGTATACGAGGAAAAGCCGTTACATCGTTACATGTAGAGCTTGGAGTAAAAGAAGTGAATGTTGCAGAAGTAAAAGAAAAATTACTGAAACATTTTACGGTACTTTTTGAAGCTGAGTTTATAAAACAAAAAACCGAAGTTTAAACTTCGGTTTTTGTTAAATATATTGGGGTTTTTAATTAACCTTCAGCATTAAAGAACACTTTGTAATAGTACATTTTTTTATCTTCGTCGTAACCACGTTCTAGATATTCTTCGGCAGCATCCGGAGCATCAATATCTAGTTTTATTTGAATATTTGTATCTAATTTTATATCTGTTTTAATTTTCTTTTTATCCTTTTTTACAACCGCTTCTGCTAAATCAAATTGGTTTCGTAGTAATACGTTTTGTTCGCCTTCATATTCCTTTTTAAAATCTTCAAAAAGCTGTATGTGGTTTTCGTCTTTAAAAACTTCTTCTTTAAAATTTTCAACGTTAATAATTTCGTTTTCTTTAAAATAGTCAATGGTTTTTGCAAGAAAGATGTTTCGTTCTTGTTCGCCAAAACTGGTTTTTAAAATTTCGGTAGAAAATTCACTACACATGTCTAAATAGTTATGTGTATGATTATTCATGTCATCTGCATATTTAATATTTAAGAACTTATCTAACCAATATTGCGCATCATAACTATTATTATCTACACTTAAAATAATATTGCCTTCCATGTCTGATTGGTTTAAAATAAGACAACCTTTATCTACTTTTTTAGAAGAAATTCCTTGTTGTACCAAAACATCATAACTATTGTTTTCTAAATAGGTTTGAAAGAAATTAGTTTTGTTTTCAATTTTAAAAATACCAATAGCATTGGTAACCATTTCTTTGTATTCTATACCTTCAAAAAGAGCAACCAAAACATCTCCAGTTTTTATTTGTGCAGAATCGCTTTGTTCGTATAAATGCTTTACAATATTTTTTGAAGTTTCAATAAAAGCATCATCATCGCTAAAAATATTTTTAGCATAGTTATTAATTTCATTTAGTGCTACATTAGAATGGTGGTTAAAACGATAACTCTGTACCACAGACCCAAAAGGTCTTAGTAAAAACGGAAGCATAAGCTCATAACTTTGTTCGTCAAAATGTACTTCTTTTTCTGAAAAAGCATTTTTTGTATCGTTATGTTTATTACCTACTTTATGAATAATAAACTTGGAAATAGTTGCAGTTTTACGTGTAATCATCTTGCTAATTTTAAGACTACAATACTAATCATTTTGTTATAAAAAAGGCATAAAAAAACCGAAGCATTTTACTTCGGTTTTTAATATATTGGTAATAAATATTAATATACAATTCCGTAATAATCGCAAACGGCATAGTAATCGTTTATGTCTACTCCTGCTTGGTTAAGCTCGTTGTATACTTGTTGTTTATTATTTCCTACTCTACCAGTTGTAGTACTTGTGGATTCAATGATAATAATTTTCACACTATCTATATCTCCTGCAGTTATAGTATAGTTGTTACCATCCCAATTCTCAAAGTCAATATAATAGGTGCCAACTGTTATAAATGGTCTAGTTACATAATCTGCAGCAACTCCACCTCCTGGCATTGGATAATCATATCCACTTGCCGTATGATAGCCTAAGATAACATCATCATTAAGTACATCTTGTGTAATTGCAGGTACAGTTAAAATAAATCTAGTCCCATCTAATGTAGATGTATCATAAGTAATAGTCTGTACATTGGCATTACCATCTGCACCATTTAAGCCATCTGTACCTGCAGGACCAGTTAATCCCACTGCACCATCCTCGCCATCTTCTGTAGAGCAAGAAAAACTAAAAGCTACTAAAAGGGCTAAAAGAAAATACTTTGTTTTTGAAATTGTTGTTTTTGAAAGTTTCATAATTTTTAAATTTATTGGATTAATATATGTTTGCTGTTTAATGTGATATTCTGTTTGAGGTTAACACCATTCTTAAAAAAAAAGCCGAAGAAACTTTCTCCGACCTTTAATCAAGCAGTTTCCTGCTTTGCTATAGTAACCCAAAAAAAACACTATAGTTCCATTTGTTTTTTAGCATGTATACTTTTTTATGTTTTATAAAGTGAAAGGTTAACAGAAAATAAAAAAGCTTCAGAAGTTTTTCTGAAGCTTTTTTGTTTGAAGACTACTTCAAATAAAATAAATAGATAATAGCAGGTCGTTTTTAGGGTAGATAAATTCGGTTGTATTTTGTTTAAAGATTTAATAATACACCAGCATTTATAACTACTTGGCTATAATTACTAGCAACAAATTTAGGCTCTAAATAGACTTTTAGCTTGTCTGTAAATTGGTAGGTTGCTCCAGCACCAATATTGCCTCCAATTGCACTGTCTGTAACTTGTTCTGTTTCATAGTCAAAAAAGGCATCATAATATGAGTTACCAGTTTTATAGCTGGAAAAGTTTACTCCAACTACTGGATATACTTTTAATTTGCTTTCAATAATATTAAAATAGTAATGCGCATTTACGTCACCAGCAAATAGACTTCTTTTGTAACCATAAACTTGATTTCCAAAAAAGTAAGAAGCACTTGGTGTAATAGCAATATTATCTGTGATATTAAATACACCTTTAAGTGTAACTCCTGGTCCAGAAATTTTTTCGTTATATCCTAATCCTCCACCAATAGCAATTTGTGCTTGCATTTGTGTGGCAAATAAAAAGATTAGTACGCATACGAATAGACTGTTTTTTGTTTTCATAATTGGGTTGTTTGTTAATTGTACATTTTTACTAATCTTCATTGTATTGAAGACGTTGTTTTTGTGAATTGTTTTTGTGAATTTCATTTAATACATGTTTTTTTGGGTTATAAGTATTAATGTGTATCGCTATAAGAGGTTAACATTTTTACATCATTTTTTTATAATCACTACCATTAATAGTTAGATTGCTTTTTTCTAGCGCAATACATTTCATAACCATATTTTGATCTTTTCTTTTGCTAGTATCTGTTATATTCATTTCCATGGTTAATCCATTAATCATAGACATCCAAGATTGATTTAACCCTTTTTTTACTTTTGCTTGATAAAATGCTTTCGAAAAAGTAACGCCAGCATCTTGTGTAACCCAAACGTTTCCATTGTAATCTTTACCTTCTACTTTATATTCATGGCAAGTAAAATTTAAGATGTTTTTTGTTTTACCTGTAGGTGTAATTTTTACATCTTGCTCTTGCATTGCATCTTCTGTCATACTATCTAAATCTATTGGTATAGACATTTGTGTTTTTTGGTTATTTATTTCCATAAACATCGTTGCTTTTTTAGTAGAGATGTCCATGACAGTAATCATTTTAGTAATATTATTTCCTAAATCCATACTAGTGCCAATATAATTAGCATCATTATTTAAAAAATAGTTGATATTCGTATTGTGTTTATTACTTTGAATTTGCATTACAAACTTGTGTGTAAACGTATACGTTTTTTGAATGGCTGAAGTACTATTAACTTGTCGTTGTTCTCTTGTAGTTTTGCCTGCTTTTTTTTCTAAAGTATGCGCCTCAGCTCGTTCTGCTACGTTACCTAATTCTTTTAAAAGTTGCGTTTGTGTGTTTGTGGTGACACAAAACGATAGCATTATTAGTGATAATTTAAAAAATTTCATGATTATATGTTTTTAGATTTCGCTCTTTTAATAGCAAAGTTTATCAGAGGTTAACATGGGATATAAAAAATAAAGGAGAAGAGATATCTGTTAGAAAACTAAAGAGTTATGTCAAAAAAAGTTAATTTAGCAGTAGTGTGTTAACCTTTAATACTTAGTTACATTAAATGCATAGAGTACAAGAGAATATTACTATTGAAGATTTAAAACAGGGCTCCGATATATTGTTTAGAAAAATATATGAAGACAACAGAGATAAGTTTTTAAATTTTGCTAGAAAGTATAACTTATCTCAAGAAGATAATATAGACATCTACCAAGATGCATACATTGTCTTTTATAATAATGTTATGCAAGGTAAAGTACAAGAGTTTACAAGCAGTATTTCTACCTATTTATTTAGCATTGGGAAGTATTTAATTTATGATAAAATGAAGAAAAACAATAAGACAATTAATCCCGATTTTGATTTGTCTATTGTTAGAGAAAAGGAAGAACTTATAGATTCCGAATTAGAAATGGACTCGCAAGAACTTACTACAGAACAAGTTTTATTAAAAAAGTATTTTGTTACTCTTGGAAAGAAATGTCAAGAATTATTAACCTTATTTTATTATAGAGGTTTTACTATTAAAGACATTATTGAAGCTGGAGATTACACTAGTGAAAACGTAGTGAAAAGTGCAAAGTCCAGATGTATGAAAACCCTAAAAGATAGAATTAACGCAAAAGATTATTAGCAATGAAAAATCAAGACCTTCTATATCATTATTTTTCTAACAGTTTAACTGCAGAGCAGGAAAAGACGTTTGAAAATTTATTAGAAAATGATACCGAATTTAAAACACAATTTTTATTTGAACAAAACTTAAAAGAAGTAATTAAAAGTAATGAAATAGATACTTTAAAAACAAAACTTCAAGGGTTTGAAAATGATTTATCTACAACCGAAACCACAAGAATTGAATTTTTTGATAGCGAAACATCGAAAAGAATAAAACCAATTTTTAATTATAAAAATTTTGCCATTGCTGCGTCAATAGCCTTGTTAATGGGATGGTTTGGTTATCATTCGTTTTTTGGTACAGACTATACAACTATGTATAATACTAATTTTAGTGCGTATCCAAATACAGTATATACTATTACTAGAGGAGATACCGAAAATACTTTAGAGCGTGAAGCTTTTGTTGCTTATGAAAGTAAAGATTATAAAAGTGCTATTGAAAAATTAGATGCAATTCCTGCTGATGCTAAAAAGGATTATTTTAACTTCTATAAAGGACAGGCGTATTTAAATTTAGAAGATCTAGTAAATGCAAAAACATTTTTTACGCTTGTTGTACAAGATAACAAAAGCTTCGTTGGTGAATCTACATGGTATTTGGCATTAATTTCTTTAAAAGAAGAAAATAAAGCAGAAGCTGTTAAGTACTTAGAAAATCTTATTACTAATTTTAACTATAATAAAGAAAAGGCACAAGCACTTTTAAAAGACCTTAAATAATAGTATCACTTCGAGTGATTGCAATTTTTTATTGCAATTGTATCGAGAAGTTGTAACAAAAAAGGATTTTGGTTATGGTTTGTAAACTTTATCATTCCACACTGTATACGGTATACATAACTTTATATTTTTGATTTTGTACGTTTTCTAAATATTCCACCTGCTATAATAAAAACAATTCCACCTAAAATATACCATATCAAATTACTACTAGAAGCTAAAGCGGTTGTGTTTCCAGAAATTACAAATCCAGACCAATAATATGGATGTATTAAAGCATTCTGTTTATTAGTGTTTAAAAAAGCGATTTGTGCTTTTTGTAAAGCGCTATTTTTAGGTTCTTTTTTAGATAGGTTTTTATAAAAAGAATCCATAATCTTTAGTGCAGAAGCATCGTTAATTTTCCATAAAGTACTAGAGATGCTTGATGCTCCACTAAAATAAAATCCGCGAGCAAGACTCATAAAACCTTCACCACGTTTCAAGTTTCCAATACCACTTTCGCAAGCACTTAAAGTTACTAAATTGGTGTTCAGGTTTAAATTATACAAATCGCTTACATATAATAAGTTATTATTGGTTGCATTTGGTTGAAATGCTAAATAAGAATATTCTGGAGTTTCATCATCTAAAATAGCATGTGTTGCAAAATGAAGAATGCCGTATTTGCTGCTTTCGGTATTAAAATTTTCGAGTGTAGCTTGGTTGCTAGTTAATGTTTTTCCTTTAAAATAATTTAAAATATCTGTTGCTTCTGCAGTATTGTTGGGTAATGGTAATAAGGTAGAAGAAGCATTACTAAAACTAGGAGCAAAGGCAAGGACTTCATTGTTTACCACTTCTTTTTCGATAAGCTGTTTTAGTAAAGTAGCAGAATTAGCATAACTAATGGCATGGTCTTCTACTAAATATTTGTTCTTTGTTGTATCTGTATTTAGACTGGAAAACGGAATGTAATTCAATAAACCGTCTGCTACAATGATTATGTTTTTAGGATTTATATTTGCCAAACTCGGAGCAACTAATTTTTCATATAAAGTATATGTTTTGCTATTTAAGGTTTTTAAATTTGACTTCGGATTGTTAAGCATTTGGTAGATGCCAATAATCTCGTCTTCTAAATTGGTGTATATTTTATGACGCTGAATGGTTTTTGAGCTCTTGGTAATCGCAATGGTATAAATAACATGGTTTCCATAAAAATAGGAAAGCAATACATCATCTGGTTTTAATAGATCTTGCACTTGATCTGCAGAAATAACTTCCGAATTATACTTTAAATTAAAATAACTTTTGTAGTTGGTTTCAATGGTAGTTATTAAATCTCTGTATTCGTTTTTTAATTGAAATAATTGCTCTTGTAATAAATCATTAGCAGATCTATTGATCTGTTTTTCGGTATGATTTATTTTAGATTTTAATACTTGCTCTTGCTCAATAATTTCTTTTGGAATATTTGCAAAAGTTGTTGCTTTAGTGCTTAAAAGTGCTTCTAGTAAAAGTGCGGATTTACTTTTTTCAGAATAAAAGAAAGCCTTATCTATTAGCGAATCTTGCTTCGTTTTTTGATATAGGTTATAGGTTGCTTCTAACCCAGACTCGAAAATAGGAAAAGCTTCCTCCATTAAAAACAGTTTGTCTGTGTTGTTTTTAAAACTTGGTTTTAATAGGTCTAAGGTTTGTATGGCTTCATTTACAGTTTCTAAACTTCCGGAAGGATTGACTAGTGCATTTAAAATTTCAGCTTTATTCTTTAATATTTTTAAAAGAGTAGTTTGATTAATAGTGGAAGGATTTTCGTTGATTGAAAATTGCTGCAATGCAAGATTATAATTTTCTAAAGCTTTTTCTGGCTGATTAAATTTTGCATGTAGCAAACCTAAGTTGTTATACGCTTCTGCAATAGTATTATGAGGTTGGTTTAGCCATTTTTGCTTTATAAGTTCTAAAGCTCTTTGGAGTTCTTTTTCTGCTTCTAGATAGTTGTTTTCTGCTTGTAGAATTTTGGCCTTTGCTTCGTGAAAAACATTCCATCTTGGGTGATTTTCAGAAAGATTATCTTGCATGATTTTTAGGTAGTAAGTAGAACTATCTATTTTTTTTGTAGTCAAATAATTTTCTAGTAAGTGGTTTGCTTCGGTAATGATACTGCTAGAGTTTCCGTTATTGTTCAAGTTGAACGCTAGCGATTTTTTAAAGTAGGAATTAGATAAGGTATATTGTTTTTGACTTTTTAAAACTTCGGCTAGTAAACTATAGTTTCTATTAATTTTATAAAGATCATTTGCTTTTTTTGTTTCTAATATATGAATATTCTTTGTATAGTATTCTTTTGCTAAATCATACTTGCCATCATTAAAATACATTTTGGCTATAAAACTATAGGCGCTGGTTAATAGGTTAAGATCATTAGTGTTTACTTTGTTTGCTTCTAGTCGTTCTATTGTATTAATAATTGTTTCAAATAGTTTTATGGATTTTTCATAATCATTTAGAGTATAGTAGTATATGGCTTTGTCAAAATTTATAGAATTTATATAGAATAAATCGTTGCCTGTTTCTATTAGTTTGTCTTTGTTTTTTAAAACAATAGAATCTAGTTGTTTAAAATTAACTTTCATTTTCTCTAAATCGTGAAAATGGGCAGCGCTTTTATTGTAAGCATTAATGCTGTTAATTAATGTTTCAAAGTCGTTTTGTTTAAAAGCTTCTGCGTTAATTTTATTAAAATAGTAGTATGCAGAATCTTTATTAGAGTAAACATATGTGTACGCTTTTGTGTATAGTGAATATATATTACTTGAGTATATGGAGTCGTTAGTGTTTTGACTAAAAGAAGTATTAATAGAAATAAAAATAACTAACAGAAACAGTTTGATTTTCATAAAAAAAGTCTTCAAATTTAATTGAAGACTAATTTACAAATATTTAAAGTATTAATAGACTGATATTTATTAATCTGGGTTACCAAAATAACCTAGAAAAGAATAGCTGCCGTTTTCTGTTTGAACGTTTATCATTGCCTCTCCAATAAAACCATCTTGTCCTAGTTGGAAAGGTTGATACATTCCTGTATTGTTTGTATCTGGTATGGTGCTTATTAACGAATTTGGGGTTGTGTTTACCAAAGTCTCTTCATCTTCTGTAGAAGTTATATTTAAACTCATTTGATTGGTTCCTGGCTGTAAAGCAATCGCACCAATGGTATTATTTATAATTAAACATAGACAAGGTGAAGGTGGTGGGAGTGGAGGAATAGGATTAATAATTAAAAATGCCTCTGTAGGGCTTACAATGGTGTCCGATTCCATGTCATTGGTTTCAATAGTAGCATATGCTTCCGCTATATGGTTTTGGGTAATGTCATAAGCGGGATCCGAATCTGGAATTTGTTGCCAAACAGCAATACTGTCATTTAGTCTGGTGTTTTCACTTTCTAAATAGTATTTACGTAAGTCGCCTTCGTAAATATAGTTGGTAGAAGTAAATAACGGATCTTCTTCGTTTTGTGGAAAGATGTCATCTTCGTCACAACTAATGTTGGAGAACATAATAAAGGATAATAGTACTAGTACTACATAACGTGTTTTCATAATTTTAAATGTTTTTTGGGTTACACTGTAGCTAGTTAATAGTAAGGAGATGCTAAAGTTAACATTTTCTCAAAAGAAACATAAAAAAAAACGGGTTATTTTGTTTAACTGTTTGACGTTTAGTTTATTTGGTAAATAAGGATAGCGTCGTTTTCTCCTTTGGTAACAAACTCTAGATTTCGGTCTTTATCTAAATTATCTAAAGCAATTGCAGAGTTTCCATATACTGGGAAATTGTTTTGTAGTTTACCATTGCTATCATATAAGTACACTTTTTGCGTTTGCAGGTCTGTTGCAGAAACATAAATCTTATCGTTTATATGAAAAAGTTTTGGGGTGTCATAATTACCAAAATCTAAATCTAAAGTTTTACTTTTTATAGTTAACTTGTTTTCAGATTGTGCGACTAATGTTTTTGTAGTAGTTGCTAAATGGTGTTTACTACCAAGATTTAGGTCTTGCTCATTGCTAGTACCATTGGTATTAAAACTCACCAATTTTCCATCTTTGGTTGTGGTTGTAAATTTGTTATAATAAAGGTATAACGCTTGATTAGAAAAAGAGTACTTGCTTTTTGGAGTTACTCTTGTTTTTCCTATTCTGTCTAAAATATATAACCTATTGTCTGTTTTAAAGGTTAAGTAGTCTTTACGTCCTATTCTAAAATGTTGTGGTTGGTGATTAATGGTGCTTTCTGCAGATTTAAATGTAAACCCTTTTACTGTTTTTCCTTTGGCATCATACATTAATATATTTTTTCCTTGGGTTACTACTAGTCTGTATTTTTTATTGTTATCATAATCGAAAACCGAAAGTGGTTGTGTAATTACATCATTAAACTTTAAAGGAAAAGGAGCGACGTTTTTTCCTGTTCTATCTAAAACATAAACGCGATTTGGAGTTGCAAATACTAATTGCAACCTTCCGTTTTTGTACATGTCTATTTGTTGTACTTTACCTAAAATAGGACCTTGAAGTTGCTTTTTCCAAAGCACTTTTCCTCGATTAGAAATTAAATATAGAGTGTTATTTATGTCTTGAACTACAATATCTTTTTGTTTGTTAATATGATTGTCTACTAGTTGTGGATTATTTAATAAGTCGGCATCTAATTTTATATTGTATAATTCAGTAACCGAATTTTCTCTAACCGTTATTTTGTTCTTTTTAATAATAGCATTAACATGTGCAAAATTGGTGTCGTATACAAATTGTAAAGCAGAAGTTTTATAATCACCTAATTTTAGATTTAGATCTTTTTCAAGATTGTTTTCTAAAATATTTTTTAAAGCAGAAGGATTAGCAACCATAAGTAAAGATGAAGCATTAGTAAGCTGTTCTTTAGTGTTTTTGTAATATGCTTTTTCGTTGTATGTTGTCTTGTTTTGATGGTTGACAATTATATTTTCTAAAGCTTCTTTGGTACTTGTAAAAAGAAAGTAGTCGTTTATATTGGCATAAAAATTCGCGTTTTTAAAAGTAATTAATGGCGAAAAGGTATTGCTAAATAAGGCTGTTTTGCTAAAATCGTAAATGTTTGTTTGTCTAAACGTTTCTACTAAATTTTGATCGTTAAGTAAAGCGTCTTTGGTAGCTATAACATCTAATGAGTTTAAAAATACAGCTTGGTTTTTTCCTTCGTAAATAACACCAACTTCAATAATATTATCAAAAAGGGATGTTTCTGTTGCTAGTGTATCTACTTTGTTGTATTGTTTTAAATTTTTATTTAGAATAGAAAAATCGTTAAATGTAAAGCTCATAAAACCATCTGCATTACTTGGAGTAAGGTTTGCAGTTTTATTTTCTTTAGCAATGGTGTTTTTAAAAATGTTAATTAGGTGCTTTGTGGAGTCTGTTGCTTTGGTAATGCCGTTTAAAATAATTGCATCTTGATTTATATCTGCATCAACAAGCGTGTAGTTTGTAAAGTTTTTAAAAAGAATTTTGTCGTTAATAAAAACAGATTGTATTGGTGGTTTGTGGCTATTGTTTACTAGAATAGAAAAAGGTTTTTTAGTATCACCTATTTTTAAAATCGTTTTTAATTCATCGTCTTTATTTGTCGTCATTAACGAAGCTTCTAGAATATCTTTGCTAGAGGAAGCTACAAAAACACTATCAATAACAGTGTTGTAGGTAACACTTTTGTCTATTTGTGTTTTGTGAATGGATAGGTTTTCAAAAAGATATGCTTCAATACTAATATTTGGAAGGGAATCTATTGCAAATAAATCTGGTGTTTGTTTCGTGATAACGGTGTATTGCAAACTGTCTTTTTCATCATAATTAAAACAAATTAAAAGCGGATTTACGGTATTTAAATATTTTAGATTTTGAATTTTTTTTGTTAGGTCAGTATAGGATTTACTTTTATTTAACCCTTCTAAAAAATCATTATTATTGAAATTGCTTTTTAAACTTTCTAAATTGTTTACTTGAATAATTACCGAAGCGTTTTCTGGAATATAATCTGTAGTGTTTATGTGCTTATTTTTTGTATTACAACTAATAAGTAAAAGGCTAAGAAGGAAAAAACTCCAAATTTTGTTCATATAATAAAGGGATTTTTACAAATATAAGAAGTGTGATTAAGTATTTAATGTTATAAGTGTACTAAAGTATGTAAAGTTGTATGCTTCAAAAATTTTACATGTTAAAAGTATATAGGTTAAAGGTAATAAGATCCAAATATGGGGTTTTATTTACTAAATGTAACGAGCAATTCATATTTCTAAACGTAATTGTTCTGGTAATAGTCTAAAGGATTTTCTATGGTATTTGGTTATTCCATACTTTCTTATGGCTTCTCTGTGCTCTTTTGTAGGGTATCCTTTGTTTTGTTTCCAATTGTACATCGGAAATTCTTCATGAATTTTATGCATATACGCATCTCTATATGTTTTTGCTAATACCGAAGCGGCAGCAATACTTAAAAATTTACCGTCTCCTTTAATAATAGTTTCATGCGGTATATCATTAAAAGGCTTAAACTTATTCCCATCTACAATGATAAAATTGGGCTTTTGTTTTAAACTAGCAATAGATTTATGCATAGCTAATATAGAAGCATTTAGAATGTTTATTTCGTCAATCTCATCTTCAAAAACATGTGCAAAACCAAAACAAATGGACTCTGTCTCTATGATTGGTTGTAATAAATCTCGTTTTTTTTCGCTTAGTTGTTTCGAATCGTTAAGCAGTTTGTTTTTAAAATTATCAGGTAAAATTACTGCAGCAGCAGTTACTGGACCAGCTAAACACCCTCTTCCAGCTTCGTCTGTACCGCATTCAAATTTAACATTCGAGTAGTTTAATTTTAGCATTTAAGTAATTGTTAAGAATAACACGTTGTTATAAATTGTATAATTGTAATTAATACCTATTAGATATTTGCTATTTTTGGCAAAAAAAAGACAAGTCGGCTTTAGGTTGTTGCAAGGTCTAAAAAATAATTATGAAGCAAAAAATTCTGATATTCTTTTTATTAAGTGTTTTTCATTTTGGGCATGCGCAAGTATTACCTAAAAAAAAATTAGATAAAACCGAAATTAATGAAACTAATCAAATTAATACGATTAGTGATTCTTCTTCAACCAGAGCGAATAGAGAATCTAGTACAGATAACACTAAAGACCCAATAGCAAAAATACAAGACTACTTAATAATCTCTCACAAAAGAGATACAGTGCACGTAGATACAACTCTAACTATAAAAAAGGAATATAAATTTAATTACTTACGAAAAGATAATTTTGAGTTACTGCCATTCTCTAACGTTGGTCAAACCTATAATAAACTTGCATATAATTTTAATAGTGATAAACTCATGCCCTTGTTTGGTGCCAGAGCAAGACACTTTAATTATATGGAAATTGAAGATATAAACTACTATCGTGTTCCAACACCATTAACAGAGCTGTATTACAAAACCGCTTTTTCACAAGGACAGCAAGTAGATGCTTTTTTTACCGTCAATACATCGCCTCAATTAAATTTTTCTATAGCATATAAAGGTTTACGGTCCTTAGGGAAATACCAGCATATTTTAACTAGTACCGGAAATTTTAGATTTACAACAAGCTACAATACTAAAAATAAACGGTATACAGCTAATGCACACTTTGTAGCTCAAGATTTGCTAAATGAAGAAAACGGAGGATTAAAAGATGATAATATTATTTTCTTCGAGTCTGGAGATCCCGAATTTAAAGATCGAGGTGTTTTAGAAGTTAATTTTGAAGATGCCGAAAGCATTTTAAAAGGCAAACGTTTTCATTTAGATCATCAATACAATTTAATACAACCAAAAGATTCTATAACATCAAATACTGTGTCTATTGGTCATATTATTTCTTTTGAAGATAAATTTTTTCAGTTTGAACAGGATGATGAAACCGATTATTTTGGTGAATCCTTCCGATCCAGTGATTTAAAAAAACAAGTGAAACTAGAAAATTTTTATAACCAACTACACGTAAATTATACCAATAAAACGCTTGGAGCCTTACAATTTAACATTAGTCATAACGATTATAATTATGGATATGATAATTTGGTGGTTCTTAACGGAAACACCATAACGAATCGATTAAAAGGACAAGTGCTAGCCATAGGTGGATCCTATAATAAAAAGTTTGAAAAATTTCAATTAGAAGGAGAAATAGGAGCAAACATAGCAGGAGATTTTAATGGTAACTTTTTAACAGCAAAAGCAACATACCCAATAAACCAAGATGCTGTGGTAAGTGCTAAAATTAATACAAACTCTAAAGCGCCTAATTTTAACTTTCAATTATTTCAAAACGATTATATTAACTACAATTGGGAAAACAATTTTAATAACACTAAAACGCAAGAAATAGAATTGCAATTACAGTCTAATAAAATTGCAGATGTTACTTTGAGTTTTTCAAATATAGACGACTACACTTATTTTAAAAGTAATCCAACCGATAGCCTAATAAAACCTTACCAAAATAATGCAACAATAAACTACTTTAAACTAAAAGTAGAAAAAGATATTAAGTATAAAAACCTAGGTTTATACAATACCATATTATATCAAAACGTAAAAGACGAAAATAATACTTTAAACGTGCCAGAATTCGTAATGCGTAATACATTATACTATTCTAATACATTCTTTAATAACGAGCTTTTTTTACAAACCGGAATCACATTTAGCTATTTTACTAAATACTATATGAATGGATATGATCCCGTTTTAGCAGAACTCTATGTGCAAGACCAAAAAGAATATGGAGCATTTCCAAGATTAGACTTCTTTATCAATGCCAAAATCCGTCAAGCAAGAATCTATTTAAAAGCAGAACACTTTAATTCCGCATGGACAGGCTACGACTATTACTCCGCGCCAAACTATCCTTATAGAGATTTTGCTGTGCGTTTCGGTGTTGTTTGGAACTTCTTTTTATAACTATTATAGCGTTCCGCTACTTATCCTATGGGCTAAGTATCGTCAGGCTCTCCGCTATATCTTTTTGTTGCTTGTTAGTATTTCAATAATCCATCCTACTATTTTCTAGTTATTTTTTAAAATAATTGGTATTGTATTAGTATAGCAAAAAGGATGTCGCTTCTATCCTTAACGCGATATTGGAGTTCGGTTAGAATATTAGACAAAAAAAGTTTATTTATAAAGTATTGAGAATAAGCTTCTAAAAGGGGTTAGGAAAAATAATTAAAAAAAAGCTTAAAAAAGTTATTGTTGTAAAGAAAAAGGTGTCTATATTTGCACCCCGCTACGGAAATAGAGATATTAAAAATAGCGATAAAAAAGTTCTATTACATACACTATTATATTAGAGAGAAATAAATTTCAATTTATTTTCAAAAAAGGTTGTGTAGTTAGAAAAAGGGTTTTATATTTGCACCCGCTAAGCGCTAAAGCGTTTAGTAAACGATAAAAAAGTTCATAGACATATTGAATTGACAGCGTAAGATTAGATTGGAAACGATTTAATTAAACAAAGAGAATAAACCATTTTGAGTACTAGAAATTCCAAGTAATTGTTAAGCATATTAGTCGCAAGACTTAAAAATTTAACGATGAAGAGTTTGATCCTGGCTCAGGATGAACGCTAGCGGCAGGCCTAACACATGCAAGTCGAGGGGTAACATTGGAGCTTGCTTCAGATGACGACCGGCGCACGGGTGCGTAACGCGTATAGAATCTACCTTATACTGAGGGATAGCCTTTGGAAACGAAGATTAATACCTCATAGTATATTTACTCGGCATCGAGAAGAT
>NZ_JBSHNR010000110.1:637500-639933 GCF_053604645.1 Lacinutrix cladophorae
TAGTAGTGGTAGACGCGAAACCGTGTGATCTACCCATGGGCAGGGTGAAGCTGTAGTAACATACAGTGGAGGCCCGAACCGATATACGTTGAAAAGTGTTCGGATGACCTGTGGGTAGGGGTGAAAGGCCAATCAAACTCGGAAATAGCTCGTACTCCCCGAAATGCATTTAGGTGCAGCGTTGATTTATAGTTTTATAGAGGTAGAGCTACTGATTGGATGCGGGGGCTTCACCGCCTACCAATTCCTGACAAACTCCGAATGCTATAAAATGTTCATCAGCAGTGAGGGCATGGGTGCTAAGGTCCATGTCCGAGAGGGAAAGAACCCAGACCATCAGCTAAGGTCCCAAAATATATGTTAAGTTGAAAAAACGAGGTTGAACTGCTTTGACAGCTAGGATGTTGGCTTGGAAGCAGCCATTCATTTAAAGAGTGCGTAACAGCTCACTAGTCGAGCGGTTCGGCATGGATAATAATCGGGCATAAACATATTACCGAAGCTATGGACTTGTAAAAGTGGTAGGGGAGCATTGTAGTGGCGTTGAAGGTGTGCTGTGAGGCATGCTGGAGTAGCTACAAAAGAAAATGTAGGCATAAGTAACGATAATGCGGGCGAGAAACCCGCACTCCGAAAGACTAAGGTTTCCTCAGCTATGCTAATCAGCTGAGGGTTAGTCGGGACCTAACGCGAACCCGAAAGGGGTAGTGGATGGACAACTGGTTAATATTCCAGTACCTGCTCATACTAAAAGTGACGGAGGCGTAAATTTGGTGCGAACTGACGGAATAGTTCGTTGAAGAGAGTGGTAACACCTCGATAGTACACTAAGGCTACGGCCGCGGTGATAATCCAGAGTAGCGACTTCCAAGAAAAGCGAATGAAGCAGCCCGTACCCTAAACCGACACAGGTAGTTGGGATGAGAATTCTAAGGAGCTCGAGAGATTCATGGCTAAGGAACTAGGCAAAATAGACCTGTAACTTCGGGAGAAAGGTCGCCACCCTTCGGGGTGGCCGCAGTGAAAAGGTCCAGGCGACTGTTTATCAAAAACACAGGGCTATGCTAAATTGAAAGATGACGTATATGGCCTGACACCTGCCCGGTGCTGGAAGGTTAAGTGGAGGGTTTAGCTTCGGCGAAGATCTAAAATGAAGCCCCAGTAAACGGCGGCCGTAACTATAACGGTCCTAAGGTAGCGAAATTCCTTGTCGGGTAAGTTCCGACCTGCACGAATGGTGCAACGATCTGGACACTGTCTCAGCCATGAGCTCGGTGAAATTGTAGTATCGGTGAAGATGCCGATTACCCGCAGTGGGACGAAAAGACCCCGTGCACCTTTACTATAGCTTAGTATTGGTTTTGGATAAGTAATGTGTAGGATAGGTGGGAGACTTTGAAGTGGCGTCGCTAGGCGTTGTGGAGTCATTGTTGAAATACCACCCTTTGCTTATCTAGAGTCTAACCTTCGAAGAAGGGACAGTGCTTGGTGGGTAGTTTGACTGGGGTGGTCGCCTCCAAAAGAGTAACGGAGGCTTCTAAAGGTTCCCTCAGCACGGTTGGTAATCGTGCGTAGAGTGCAATGGCATAAGGGAGCTTGACTGAGAGACCTACAAGTCGATCAGGTACGAAAGTAGAGCATAGTGATCCGGTGGTTCCGCATGGAAGGGCCATCGCTCAAAGGATAAAAGGTACGCCGGGGATAACAGGCTGATCTCCCCCAAGAGCTCATATCGACGGGGGGGTTTGGCACCTCGATGTCGGCTCGTCACATCCTGGGGCTGGAGAAGGTCCCAAGGGTTGGGCTGTTCGCCCATTAAAGTGGCACGCGAGCTGGGTTCAGAACGTCGTGAGACAGTTCGGTCTCTATCTACTGTGGGCGTTAGAAATTTGAGTGGATCTGTTCCTAGTACGAGAGGACCGGAATGGACAAACCTCTGGTGTATCTGTTGTTCCGCCAGGAGCATTGCAGAGTAGCTACGTTTGGAAGGGATAAGCGCTGAAAGCATATAAGCGCGAAACCCACCACAAGATGAGATTTCTTTAAAGGGTCGTAGGAGATGACTACGTTGATAGGTCATAGGTGTAAAGGCAGTAATGTCATAGCCGAGTGATACTAATAACCCATAGGCTTATTGTACGCCTGTTTTTTATAAAGTTCCATACAATTATTATAAACAATCATGTTATTTTTTCAATATGTTAAGATATTTATCTTTCAATATGCTTTTAAAGCTTATAAGAAAGAGATCCCGTAACAAATGCGGGACTAAAGCTTAAGGTGATTATAGCGATGGGGCTCACCTCTTACCATTCCGAACAGAGAAGTTAAGCCCATTTGCGCCGATGGTACTACATTGTGGAAGAGTAGGTCGTCGCCTTTTTTAAACCCTTCAATATTTATTTATTGAAGGGTTTTTTTATATACTATAAT
>NZ_JBSHNR010000111.1:0-9581 GCF_053604645.1 Lacinutrix cladophorae
AAATGGTTTTCGACAATTTTGGAATGAATGGAATAATTTAAAATCGGAAATAAAAAAAACTGCACACAACAACGTATAAAAATAATTGCTGTTTTGTGCTTAAATAAAGGTAGTTGCGTATTTGCTACATCTGAATTTCCTTCGGAAATTCCTCGCACGCAAACCCGCAACTATTCTTATACAAACACGTTAGGCATAATTAACAAGCCCGAGCAAAATTGATGAAAACAAATTACTTTTACATTGACGAAACAGGACACATTAACAATGATGAACCTATGTTTGCTTATGGTTGTATAAAAACTGACACACCAAAATTAATTGAAAAAGTATTAGAAGAACTAAAAGAGGAATTAGCAGAAGACCCTTTATTAGCAAAATTTGGAGAAAAATTATTGAAAAATAACTTTCATGCAACTGGAGACCATTTTGACGTAAGAACTCAATTTTACAGAATATTACCTTTGATTAATTATAGAGCCTACTTTACTGTTTTATTTAAAAATGATGATTATTACAAAAGGTTGAAAACAGAGAAAGAAGACCATGAAATAATCAAATCTATGCTACTTAAAATAATAAAACCAAGAATAACAAAAAACAGGAATGATAAAAATATATTCTTCATTGAAACATTAGAAGTTCAAAATAAATCATTAAAAAAAATTGTTGAAGAAATTTTCGATATATTTAAAGACGATTATAATATTGAGTATACAATTGTTGACAAACATTGTCAAAATATGCCAGTAGTCGATTACTCATGCTTTATCTTAAATAAGGTATTGATACAAAAGGAAAATGAAAACAAAAATATTGCTGAATGGGTTGCAAGAACATTTGAAATACTTAAAGATAAAATTGGTTTAATTCATTTTCAAAATGAAGATAGTTTTTACAGTAGACATGCAACTAAAAATAAACAAATTGAATTAAATAACTTAAAATTAAAAAGGCAGTGCATTAAGGATAAATAACAGGGTACGAGTCGTATTCGACAATGAAAAAAATCAATTCTTCTTACCTTAATCACTGCTATTTTTTTTATGCCACACAAAAAAATAAATACCGTTAAAAAACTTTCCAACTTCCTTAATATGGAATTAGAAGTCTTATTGGAATTATCAAAAAATGATTACAACCTAGTTAATAGAATTAATTGTTCGGAAGATGTTTTAAATAATGTTTTAACAGTAGAAAAAATTGAAATCAGTAAAAAAAGTGGTGGATTTAGAATCGTATACTCACCAATATCAGATAATTTAACAAATTGCTTAAAAATACTAAACTCAAAACTAAGAAACATATACAAACCTTCATCTTCCGTTCATGGTTATATTAAAGGTCGTGGAATAAAAACTAATGCTTCTAAACACTTAGGAAAAAAGTATCTTTTAAAAATTGACATCGAAAATTACTTCGAAAAAATAACGAAAGATAGTATTATTAAATCTTTAAATGATTTAGGGTTTCATGAGAAAATAAGTCCTTTAATAGCAAAAATTGTAACTCATAATGATATACTCGTACAAGGATTTCACACAAGTCCTACAATAGCAAATATCATCTTTAATGAATTAGACTTAATACTTTCAAAATTCCCGAATATTACATACACTAGATATGCAGACGACCTATACTTTTCATCAAATGAAGAAATAGATATTGTTCCGAAAGTAGAAAAACAACTTTTAAAATTTGGATTTACAATTAATAAGTCAAAAACAAAACTGATGAAACGAGGTCAAAAACAATATGTTACTGGTTTAACAGTTTTTGATTCAAAGCAACCAAGAATATCTAAGCACAAGAAAAAAGAAATTCGCCAACAAATGCACTATATTAATAAGTATGGATATAAAGGACATATTATGCACGAATTTGGCATTTCCAATGAAGAGTATTTAGACAATGATGAAATTAAAGAAAAAGTTGACTTTAAAATTCATGGATTAAAATCAAAAATAAAAGGTTGGCTATTATTTATAAATTC
The DNA here is from genome assembly GCF_053604645.1 of Lacinutrix cladophorae. Lineage (NCBI taxonomy): Bacteria > Pseudomonadati > Bacteroidota > Flavobacteriia > Flavobacteriales > Flavobacteriaceae > Lacinutrix > Lacinutrix cladophorae. The sequence goes on from NZ_JBSHNR010000111.1 coordinate 1,994, forward strand.
AATTGAACCTGATTTTAGTGCTAAATATATTGACCTGAAAAAATAACTATGCCTAACAATGCATATATTTTATTGCTAGGTTCTAGCCTGCTTACGAAAGTCCTCGCGGACTTTCTATTCGGTTTTTATTTACTAACTTAGTGACTTAATCACGCAACAAACCATATGCTAAACCGTTGCCCACAAGCTAAAAAAACCTATGAACATTACAAAAATCGACGAAGAAATCAATAAACAGTTAGAACTTCTAAAAGAAGAAGTTAAATTAATTGAACTCGAAGAAATTTGTGAATTTAAATTGGAAAATGCAGGCAAAATAATTCCGTGGGACGATTTAGTTCATAAGGGAATATATTTATTTGAGATAAAAAACGATAAACGATTTACAGATTTTGATTCGTGGATTGAAGATTTTAAAGAGATTTGGGAAACTGATGAATATCGTTACAAGTTCACACCTAATACTAAAAAAGTGCGTATTAAAGCGCATAACGTACTGAATGAATGGATTCCAATATATATTGGAAAATCACGAAATATTGGTCGGCGAATACACGGACACATTTACAAGGAATTGCACAAGACAACTTTTGCTCTAAAGCTATTAGCAAGAACAAATTTAAAAAATCATACTTTTAGACTTAAAGCTATAAAAGTTGATGTTCATAATTACGATTCTATTGTACCTAAAATAGAATGGCAATTAAGGAATAGAATAAATCCAATAATCGGCAAACAGTAATAATGATATCAGAAAAAACCGTTGAATTAAACCTTACAACCGAATTAGTCAATTGGAATTATTACATTTCCGGTGTACGTCCATATATTCTTGCACCATCTCAAAGAGAAGAAGGAGTTTTAGGTTATGACGCATCGATAGGGCTTCCAAATGGGTATCCTACCTTGATACAATATAAAAGAGCTTATTTTAAAGTAAGAGCTAATGAATTACAATTTCATTTGAATAGAAATACAAACAGAGACCAGCACTTAAAATTATTTCTATTAGAAATGTTGGGTAATGATGTTTGGTATGCTTTACCTCTTTTTTATACTACTCAAGACGTAATTACACAAAGACGACAACTTTTAAAAAAAACACTATTTTTAAAACCAAGTTGGATAATTCCAAATGGAGGTCTAACAGGTCATCACGAAATAAAGTATAGCTTAACAACAAGAAATATTACTGTACATTCAGAAAAAGGAAAAAATATTGAAAATTATTATGACTTTTATGATTTTGCGAGACATTTAGATTTGGCGGAAAGTAATATATCTGATGAAAAAAATCCATTGCAAAAATTTATTGATGACTTTAATAATGTTATGGTCAACGAAAACGGATTTCAAAATTCCGACTACAATTTAAAACCGATAGGAGAAAATGAAAGTGGATTATTGGATTCTATGAGTGCAATCGTGAGATAAAGCCAGTGGGCAACAACGTATATAACTCATAGCTCATTAGTTGCTTAATCGAAGTTAAGGCATTTTTGGAAAGTCGCCAAATTTTTAAATTTGACGATTTCCAATAAAAAAGATAAACAGTAAAATTTAAAAATCTGGCTTGTGTTTAACCGAAAATAATTTTCTAATTTATACGCTACGAGCCATATACAAGACCGTTGGCGGTAATTTAAAAAGCCACTCTAAATACATTTTAATTAAGTACAATGGAAAAAGAAGAATTGATAAAAAAAATAGAAGAAATTGAAAGTATCCTACCAAATGATACAAATAAATGGACTGGTTATATTACAAGTTCTTTTTTCATAACAACTCTACAATTTGTTAAAAATTATATTGGAACTGACTCTGAATTTTACAGTATATTATCTACGAATAAAGGTGTAAGAGGAAACTCGGCTACATCATCAACGCAAGCTTGGGCTGCTCGAAAAGTTTTAAAATCAATAAAAGATTATTTAAATCTTGATTTAGACATCCATAAAAACGAGAAATATATAACTAAAGTTGATGTTATTAACGACTTTATGGAACAAGCTGTAATTCTCGCTACTAATAAAAAATTCCACCCAGCTGCTGCAGGAATTTTGCTAGGAGCTTCTTTAGAAGAATTTCTAAAAAGACTAGCTGAACTGAATAAAATTGAACTTGATGGAGAAAAATTGTCGATTGATACAATTTCAAAAAAACTGTACGCAGCTGATATTTTGAAAAAGCAAGACATAAAAGATATTACCTCTTGGGCTGGAATTAGAAATGACGCTACTCACGGAGAGTTTGAGCAAGTCAATGACAGAAAAAGAATTCAAAATGCAATTGAAGGTCTTAATCTTTTTATGAGAAAATATAATCCATAAATCTGCCAATTATTTAAGTAATCGAATTTTATGAAAAGAACATCGCTGACTAATCATATTAGCGCCTTCAAAGGAGAAATGCTTATGATTTTACGATTTCAATTGGCTTATGATAGAATCTTTAAGTTTAATGATTTACATAAAATTTCAAGGTCTGATTTTGTAGATAGATTAATTGCTTTAAAAACTATTGAAAATGACTTATTAGTGCGAATTTGCAAATTTGATGATGATACTAAAGGTGTCCATTCATTTAACAAAGCTATATTAGAACTTAATTCAACTCATCAAAATCAAAAGGAAATAATTGAAAAAATTAAAGTTTTCCATAAAAGTATTACACCTTTAAAACGTAATAGAAGACATACAAAAATTGCTCATCTTAAAATCGGAGAAGAAGATGGAGATTATGAAGTTAAATACGATTTTGTTCCAATAATTAAATTAATGATAAAGATAATTGACTTAATGAACAATAAAGAAGTAGGCTATAAATGGAAAGATGGGAGATATGAAAAATTCGATTTAAGGACAGAAATATTAAAAGAAACAGCTGAATAAAAACTACCGCCAACAACGTGTATATTTTATTGCTAGTTCTAGACTGCTTACGAAAATCCTCGCGGATTTTCTATTCGGTTTTTATTTGCTAACTTAGTTGCTCAAACACGCAACAAAGCATACACAAAACCGTTGGCAACAAGCTAAAAATAGAGGAATGATAAAAATATATTTCGATTGGAATGTACTCTCGCAAATTAAAAATGGGAAGCATAGCGAACTAAAAGAAATAATCTTTAATGATGATAAATTATTTATTCCTTTCTCAACATCTCATATCGGAGATATTCTATCAAGCTTCAAGGAAACTGAAGAACAAAAAGAATATATAAAATCAGATTTAGAATTCATATCTAATTTAACTAATAACAAATGTTTAGTAAACACAAATAAAGATATTATTTTAGATTTTTATTCTCCTAAAGAAATTTTCCAACAAAGAATTGACGAAAAAGAATCATTTAAAGATTTAAGTATAAATGGATTGCTGAGCATTTTTGAGCAAGATGAGTCAACTAAAATAATTGGAAAATCTTTTTTAAACCTTTTAAAAGCTTTACCTATTCAAGATACTTTTAAAAAAGCATTTGAAAACCCTGAGAGCTCTGAACAAATGGAGAAAATTTTTCCAGGCTTAAAAGAAAACCCAACTATGGAAGGTTTCTTTGAGAGCTTTAGCAAAATGGCATTAAATCTAAATGAATCAGATACTTATAAAGAAATGAGAAAATCTATTCAGGATGGTATTGGTATAAATAGAGATAGAATTTATGATACAAAAGATCCTTATAAAATAATTGATAATAAATATCAAAAATTAGGAGTTTCACCAAGCGATTATATTAACAAATCAAAAAATTCTCCAGAATGGTTTGATACAATTTCAAATGAATATTTAATGCTAGATATGCATGGTTATCAAGAAGATAAAGTAAATATTGGAAAAGGCAGAAAAGAAACCTTTAAAAATACAACAGAAGATGCATTTCATTCAGCTTTTGCGTCTACTTGTAACTTTTATGTTATCAATGATAATAAATCCTATAAAAAGACAAGAGTAATTTATGAAAAACTTAAAATAAATACTATGGTTTTAAAACCATCTGAATTTGTAAAATATTATAATAATTATCTAAATATAAATAATCAAATATTCAATATTAAAGTACCATTTGAAATAATTAAAACCGAAAAATATTATGAAGAAATAATGGAAGACGCTGTATTGAGGATTTATTTTGTTCCATTCTTTTTCTTTGGTTTTTTTAACAAAATCATGGTTCTCATTCCAAATAATGGAAATAAAGCAACTGTATTATTAAGTCAAAACAAACCCAGTAACCATAGTGTATACTCAATGGAAATAAGCAGATTGCACAATGAAATATGTGATTTATTAGGAAATGACATTGATAATCTCGGTAAAATTAAAGAAGAAGAATTTAAAGAAAAAGAATGGATTGGTCGCAAATGGAAAATAGATGATTATGCTTTTAGATTAATAAGAATAAATGGCGAATTTCAGTTCTATTTCGATTAGAGAAAGCCAGTTGCCAACATCGTGTATAAAAAATCGCTAAATTAGTGCTTAAATAAAGTTAGTTGCTCTTTTGTTACGTCTGATTTTCCTGCGGAAAATCCTCGCTCACAAAAACGCAACTTTTCATACACAAACACGTTACCAGTAATTAAAAAAATGAAATTTTACTATAATTTAAATTATTTATGAAACCTATGAAAAGAACTATATATATACTTGCTGTTTTCATTTTTTTATTTAACTGTTCAAAAGATGATGATACTAAAGATCAGTTAGTACCAACTGCAGAATCATTTTCTCCCAGTTCAGCATATGTAGATGATATCATTACCATCACAGGGACATATCTTAATTTAGATGGTGCATACAATATTAAATTTAATGATTTAACTTCAACAATAGTTGAACAAACAGAAACTACAGTTAAAGTAAGAGTCCCAGAAAATGCTACCTCTGGAAACATTACATTTAATTATGAAAATAATACACAAATAGCATTAGGGAATTTTTTATTGTTAGAAAGACCGCAAATAGAGTCTATATCTTCTTTTTATGCTAGAATTGGAGATACTATTATCTTTACTGGTAATAATTTTAATATCGATGATACTTATCAGATAACTTTTAATGGGAATCCAGCCTCCAATATAGAAATTACCGATACAACAATTACCGTTGAAGTGCCAGATAATGCAGAGACAGGTATACTCAATGTAGCTATAAATGAAATTGAATACTATTCTCAACAGTTTTCTCGTATAGAATCTAAACTCTTTGCAATTAAAGGAGAAGTTCCAAACCAAAGTTTAGTGGAACTAAATTTACTTGATGGAACAGAAGTAGGAACTATTGTTGATTTTTCTAATTTTGGTTTTGATATAATATTAGGTGACTCTGTTTTTAATTCTTCGACAAATGAAATTTTTATAATGTCAGATCCAGGCATGTTAAATGATTATTTACCTAGACTTATTAAAGTAAATGTCGATACTAATAATTACAGTGTAATACAAGCTAATAATGATTTTGGAAACAATGATTTTGGAGACCGAATAGCTGTTTCTAATGATGGAAGACTTTTTATTTGGAATTCACAATTATCCGCTACTCCAGAAGATGGTTATCTTATAAGAGAAATTGACCCAAATACATTAAATTTCTTAAACGGTGTTGATCCTTATGGTCCAAATGCGGGTTTTGATCAATACAAAACAATTACAACAGTATACATTTCAAATACAGATAACACAATATACTATGAAAGAACTGAAGAAATATATTTAGGCACTACTACTATGACAATCGAAACTTATGTAAGAGCAGGAAATCTTTATGTAAAAAATTTAGCAGATTTTTCAGAAATATCTAGTTCATGTTTTCCAAGTTCAATAACTGATATAGCAGGGAATACATTTGATTATTGTAGTTCAAACTTAGACTTATATGAAGCCTTGATAGGCACAGTAAATAATGGGTATATATATTACTTAAAAACATCATCTGGAGATAGTGATAAAATTCTCAAAGTGGATTCTAATTTAAATTCCGAACCTGAAATTTATGTAGATGGAAATTTAAAATGTATTGTTTATGGAGAAGAAATAAACGAACTACTTACAATAAAAAACGAAGCTGGAAGCAACTATTTACTTAAGAAAAACATAACGACAAATATTGAGTCTCAAGTTTTAATATCTGGTGATTATTCAGAATTAATTATTAAGAATTAACTTGTATCTCAACTTACTGAATTATATTATCTGAATTACAAACAAACGTATTATCGGAATGACATTGGAACTAAATGAGCTAGGATAAAACTACTGGTAACACCGTATATATTTTATTGCTAGTTCTAGCCTACTTACGAAAATCCTCGCGGATTTTCTATTCGGTTTTTATTTGCTAAATTACGTTCTAAACCACGCAACAAACCATATACAACAACGTTGGCAAACATTAAAACCAAACATAATGAATATAAAAAAAATTACGAGCTTATTTTTAACTGTTTTTGTAATGAGCGTTCAGTGTCTTATGGCAAGTGAATATCAAATAAACGCTACCTATGGAGTTGATATTTGGGGAGGGAGTTTATCAGAAACTTTTGATTCTTCATCTTCAACTTTTCAAATTGAAAGTTGTAATCAGATAATTTTAAGCTTATTTCCACAAGCTGCTTTAAATGATACAAAATATTCACTTTATACAGAGAATGGTGATTTTGTTAGTTATTCAAATAACGACTATCAATTTTCTAACATTCCAACAGGGAATTACACTATAAGAGATGGTAATGTTGTTGTTTTTCATTATCAAAAGACATACACTAATCCAAATACATTATACGAAGTCATACTTACGGACAATTTATATAATGAAATAACAGGATTTTCACCTGAAGAATTAAATTCAACTCAATTAAGTGCTGGAGTAAGAGATTTAAATACCTTACAAATTGATTCTTGCGCTCCATATGTTAATTTCTTTTTAAACGGCAATTATATTGCTGATATCGAAACTGTTACTTTTGTAGAAGGAGATTCATTATGTGTTGGAATAGATGGTATAGAATCTTGCACTATGGGATGCTATAGTTATTCCGATAGTTGTTATGTTGTTAGCGAATCACTTGCAATTACTGAGTTTGATAGTAAAGTTGATTATCAATTATATCCTAATCCGACAAAAGAGTCAATTTTTATTAAAAATGATGTTCACCAAATTAAAGAAATATTACTTTATGACATAAATATGAAAATGATTAAAACTAAATCGGTTAAGAATAGTTCTCCAATAGAAATTGACCTATCCATATTAGATTCTGGCATATATTTCTTAAAAATAGTTTCAGATAAGAGTATGACAATAAAAAAGATAATTAAAGAATAACGTTTGCCAACAATGCATATATTTTATTGCTAGGTTCTAGCCTGCTTACGAAAATTCTCGCGAATTTTCTATTACGTTTTTATTTTTTAACTTGGTTGCTTAATCACGCAACAAACCATATACTAAACCGTTGTGCTTAATTTGAGAAAAACAGAAAAAATTACCACATGCAAATTAATGAGTTGAACTTTTAATAATAGAACGAAAGAAGATAATTATGAAAGAAATACTTGAAGAATATGCTTTGATTGCTGAAATCATATCA
>NZ_JBSHNR010000112.1:0-244 GCF_053604645.1 Lacinutrix cladophorae
TGTTGATGAAACAACATTACCAGCAGATATTACAGATACTTTAACAACAGGAACTTCAGATCCAGAAACAGTAACCGTATTAGAAGGAGTTGAAACAGCAACAACCGATGATGGTTATGCACCAGTAGTTGGAGATTTAACAGGAGTTGTATTCGAAGATCTTAACGGCGATGGAATACAAGATCCAGGAGAAGAGGGAATAGAAGGAGTAGAAGTTGTAATTACCGATGTTAACGGAGACGAA
>NZ_JBSHNR010000113.1:0-246 GCF_053604645.1 Lacinutrix cladophorae
AATGACCATGTTCCATCCGTTCCTGTTGTTACTGTGGTTACTGTTCCATCCACATCTGTAATTACAACTTCTACTCCTTCTATTCCTTCTTCTCCTGGATCTTGTACTCCATCGCCGTTAAGATCTTCGAATACAACTCCTGTTAATTCTGCAGTTACTGGTTCATAACCGTCATCGGTTGTTGCTGTTTCAACTCCTTCTAATACGGTTACTGTTTCTGGATCTGAAGTTCCTGTTGTTAAAGTA
>NZ_JBSHNR010000114.1:0-207 GCF_053604645.1 Lacinutrix cladophorae
GAAAATCAGAAGTTGGCAAAAATGCAACTACCATTATTTAAGCACTAATCTAGCAATTTTTTATACACGTTGTTATAAAATGTAGCGAAACATTTGAGTAAGCACGAAATATTTAGCCATAATCATGGAACAATTATAAACCAAAAGCGAAACGAGTTTTGCTTTTACCATTTAATAGCGAAAAGTGTTTTTCTTCAAAACTCTTTG
>NZ_JBSHNR010000115.1:0-281 GCF_053604645.1 Lacinutrix cladophorae
GATGAAGATGGTAATGGAGCACAAGAAGGAACAGAAACAGGATACACTTCTCCAGTAACAGTATTTGCAGATTTAGATGGTGATGGCGTATTAGACGCAGGAGAGCCAACAGGAACAACAGCAGCAGATGGAACATACACCATAGATGGCGTACCAGCAGGAACTGTTGATATCGTAGTGGATACCACCACTTTACCAACAGGATCTACATTAACCGAAGGAACAGAACCAACAGAGGTTACCGTTCCAACAAGTGGAACCGTAGATGCCGGAATCGATGG
>NZ_JBSHNR010000116.1:0-462 GCF_053604645.1 Lacinutrix cladophorae
ACAGTATTTGCAGATTTAGATGGTGATGGCGTATTAGACGCAGGAGAGCCAACAGGAACAACAGCAGCAGATGGAACATACACTATAGATGGCGTACCAGCAGGAACTGTTGATATCGTAGTGGATACCACCACTTTACCAACAGGATCTACATTAACCGAAGGAACAGAACCAACAGAGGTTACCGTTCCAACAAGTGGAACCGTAGATGCCGGAATCGATGGATATACCACAGCCGGATCTGTAACAGGAACAGTATATAATGATGAAGATGGTAATGGAGCACAAGAAGGAACAGAAACAGGATACACTTCTCCAGTAACAGTATTTGCAGATTTAGATGGTGATGGCGTATTAGACGCAGGAGAGCCAACAGGAACAACAGCAGCAGATGGAACATACACTATAGATGGCGTACCAGCAGGAACTGTTGATATCGTAGTGGATACCACCACTTTACCA
>NZ_JBSHNR010000117.1:0-212 GCF_053604645.1 Lacinutrix cladophorae
ACATTACCAGCAGATGTAAGTGGTACTTTAACAACAGGAACTTCAGATCCTGAAACAGTAACCGTATTAGAAGGAGTTGAAACAGCAACAACCGATGACGGTTATGAACCAATAACTGCAGAATTAACAGGAGTTGTATTCGAAGATCTTAACGGCGATGGAATACAAGATCCAGGAGAAGAAGGAATAGAAGGAGTAGAAGTTGTAATTAC
>NZ_JBSHNR010000118.1:0-204 GCF_053604645.1 Lacinutrix cladophorae
TCCACTTGTGGTGCTGGTGGTACTATTACTGTAATCTATACGGTATCGGATGATTGTGATAACGAAACTACACTGACTGCGACACTTACTCTTGAAGATTCTATCGGTCCTGATCTTACAGCTTGTACGGTTGTAGATGAAACTATAGAATGTAATGGTACAGATAATGAAACCATTGCTAATGATTGGAATGCTGCTAATATT